>JAIOJA010000054.1 GCA_019912315.1 Planctomycetota bacterium | reverse complement strand
CATGCGAGTTCTGCGTCCCGGGTTTCGGGGTTTGCCTTTCCCCCTTACTTACTCCGTTCGATGTCGCAAAACCGTCGCTCGAATTTGTCTTGATCGAGTGTCCGCTGACCGGAAAGCCTTATGCGGGGCCGATCCGATTATTTTGAAATGAGCGGCTTATGCCGCCCCGGGCTACAGTTCCGCCGAAGCACCGGCAAACAGGCAAAATGTGCGTAACGGCGTCATGGGCTGGCCCGTATTGTAAGTAGTACCGGGGGTTTGATGGGTTCGGAAAATGACAGGCGGGGCGAAGTCAGCCGGTTGGCCGTGTTGCATCACGGGCCCTTGTTCGGCTATTGCCGGCGCCGTCTGGGCAATGATTCCGAGGCCGACGACGCCCTGCAGGAAACCTTCATGCGCGCCTACAAGTACTTCGGCAGCTACGACCCGAGCCGCGACGCGCGCAAATGGCTGTTCGGCATTGCGCATAACGTCTGCGTCGAGATTGCCCGCACGCGCAGGAAACACACGACCGTGGCCGACATGCCGGACCCGGAGGGCGACCGCAGCGCCACGGAAGTCGCGCTGGAAAGGCTGGCACACGAGGAAAACCTCGAGCTCGTGCGGCGCGAACTGGAAAGAATGCCCGATCGCGCCCGGCGCATTCTTGAGTTGCGGTTTTTCGGGCAGCTCACAAGCGCGGAAATCGCCGACCTCGAAAACATGAAGGAAACGGCCGTGCGCGTGACTGTTCATCGCGCACTGGAAGGGCTGCGGGCGAAGCTGGCCCGCTAGGAGAAGTACAAGAGCCCAAGCGTCCAACAGCCAATGCTGTCTTCGACCTTGGACTTTTGACCTTTGACAGAAGTACGACGGAGCCAGACCGATGCAGCACCCCGAACCCCATGACCTGACGGCGCTCGCCTACGGGCTGATCGAGGGCACTGAGCGCGAAAGCCTGCTCACGCACGTCAGTGAGTGCGACGACTGCCGCGCGGTCTACGACAGCTATCGCGACGAACAAGCCGCCGTGCGTGACAGCATTGTGCGCGACGCGCGCTCCGGCGCCGCCGAGGCCAAGGCGCTGGAATCGACGTTGAAGATGCTGGGTACCATCGAAGACGCAAAGCCGCGCGGGCGCCTGCTTCGTCTGCCGCGTTGGGTGCTGGTTGCCGAAGTCGCCGCCATGCTGGCCGTCGCGGTCGGGCTGTTCTTCATCCTGAGGCCGACCAACGAGCCCGAGATCGTGCCGGTCGCCGACGAACTGCGCGCGCCGGCCGAAGTCAGCGGCGGCGTGGTCTACGTCAGCGACAGGCAGGGTGAATGGAAGCCGGCCGAGGCGCTGCCTGAAGACGAGTGGGTGATGGCGGGGCAGGAGGGGCAACTGGTGCTGACGCTCGACAACGGCTCGCGGGCGAAGATCGAGCCGGGCTGCGTATTCCGCCTGGGGCGCGATGGCGAGTCGAGCCAGCCGATGCTGCAATTCCTGCGTGGCAACGGCGAGATCGACACCAGCGACATGACGGCCAACATGTTCGTGCGCAGCGGCGAGGCGGGTTTTTACGCGATGCCGCAGGCGCGCTTCACGATTGCAAGCGAGCTGCCCGAGGGCGTGAAAGTGCGCTCATGGGCGCAATCCAGCCGGGTCAAGGCGTCCGTGAACGCCGGCGATGTCGTGCTGTGGCCCGCGATGGCGAAGTACAACAAGCTGCCCTTGAAGGGTGGCGACAAGGTGGAGTGGACGCGGGAAGATTTCAAAGTTTACACCGAGGGCGGCAAGGCGCTGCCCGTGCGGGCGTTCTGGAACTCGTCTGAGAATCCGGAAGCCGGCGAAGTCTACGCGTTCCTGCTTGAGCTGGAGCCGCGCCTGGAGGCCTTCCGCAAGCGCATCGAAAACCTGCCGAAGAGTGGCGACCCCCGGGCGACGGAGCTGCGGCAGACCTTCCTGTCGGGGCCGGGTTTTGACGTTGACCAGGACATCCAGATCGTGGTGCAGCCTTTGACGGGCATCAACGACAGCGCGCGCATCGAGCTGAAAGACGGCGGCGTAAAGCGGGTGATCGTGGTGCGCACGGACGGCGTGACGATCAGCGTGGACGTGAAGGGCGGCGCGGTGCGCAGGAGTTACGAAAGCGGCAGCGTCGAAGAACTGAAGACAGGCGTGCCGGCCGACATTCTGGAGCTGCTGGATGGCGTGAAGTTTGCCAGGGACGCCGCCGGCCTGCACCGCATCGAAGGCGCGCACATCGAGGGCAAGGGCGCCAGCGTGATCGTGACCTCAAACAGCGAGCAGACAGCCGAGAAGAAAGATTAATCGGGGTGCCGCGCGTAGGGCGATTCGTGTTAGCAAGTAATTGGCCCGAAGGGCTCATCTAAGATAGCCGGGGGCGTTAGCCCCCGCGGGATTCGAGAACAATCGAAGAGGGCCGCCCAATGGGCGCCTCATCCGACAAGGCGGCCCTTCGGGCGCCATTGCTTCGACAAATTCAAACCGGGCGCTTACGCGCCCGGCTACCTTAGGCTGCCCCTTCGGGGCGCTTTGATTTGCAGACACCGTCTAGCCCTTCAGCAATTCGGCCGCTTTCTCGGCTGCCTTAGTGCCCTGGTTCTTCTCGGCAAAACTTTCGAGCTGCTTGCGGACGGATTCTTTTTCGGAGTCGGTCCTCGCTTCGCGCAGGTCATCTTCCAGCTTTGCCAGTTTCTCCAGCGCCTTCACTTCTGCTTTCACTTCCTTGTCCTTGGCGAGCGTCTTGTACTCGTCAAAGAACTTGTCCGCGCCCGGGTAGCCCTTGAAGGCGCCCTCGGCTTCGTCGATTGCAGCAAATAACTTCAAGTACTCGCGCCGGCCCTTCATCGCTTCGGCCGCGAATCTCAACGCGTTGAACCTGGCGTCCACAAGCCCGACCAGATACCCCGCGTCGTCCTTCGCCTGCGCCTCCGCCTTCTCGTCGTCGAGGATTCTGGCCGCGCTCTCGGCGGCCTTGCCGAATTTGCCGTCTTCGTAGTCTTTCACGGCGCCCGAAAGCGACTTGTGCAACTCGCGGCTCAGTTTGCTGCTGACGGCATCGCGGAACCTGGCGACTTCGTTGGCGGAAGGCTCGCGCCCGTCGGCGACCTGCTTCAGAATTGCCCGCGCGTCGTCGCCAAGCTCCACGCCGGCGGCGTCGAGCGCCTCGAGCATCTTGCCCGCCACGCCAGGCGCGGTGTACACGCCGTTGATGCGCGGGATCACGTCCTTCTTTTCGGCGTCAATGATGCGCGCCACCGGGTTGTTCCAGGCGGGCTCTTTGAATTCTTTCAGCACGGCCTGCTCGTGGGCGTTGCCGTTGTTGTTCTTGATCATGACCGGCACGAAGATGTTCTCCAGGGCGGCCACCAGCACTTCGTTTCGCAGAACCTGCGTCGCATATTTTACGCAGGTCGCTCAGCCGGGCTCTTCCTGGAACTGCAGGAAGATCGGCTTGCCGCTCGCTTTGGCCTGCTCGATGCCGGTGTCGAGGTTGCGGTACCAGTGGACGGCGCCGAATTCCTTGGGCTGGGTTTCCGGGTCGGTCACGTCCTGCGCCATCAACGGCGCCGCGAACAGCGCGATCAGCAGTGCGAGTCTCATGATTTCCTCCGCGGAAATTCTAGCGCGACGATTCGGCGTTGCACTGTGAAACCGCTTTCGCGCCTGTTAAACCGGCACCAGGAGAAGACCATGAACATCGCACGCCCCGCACTGCTGATTCTGATCGCCTGCACCGCACTGCTCGCGGCCTGCCAGGTGGATCCGCTTACCGGCAAGAACACCATCAACCTGTACAGCTACGAAGACGAAAAGGCCATGGGCGACGAAAACGTCCAACCCATTATTGCGGAGCTCGGCGGGCTGTACCCGGACATGCAGACCCAGCAGTACGTGGACGGCATCGGGCAGGCGGTCGTCAAGGCCGGCCGCACACGCCTTAAAGAGGAAGCAGAGTTCCCGGACTGGGACTTTCAATTCTATGTGGTCAACACCAGCATGATCAACGCCTTCGCGCTACCGGGCGGGCACGTGTTCGTGACGCGCGGGATTCTGAACCAGATCGACGACGAAGCGGAGCTCGCGGGGCTGCTTGGACACGAAGTGACGCACGTGTTCGCGCGCCACGGTGTCGAGCGCATGAGCGAGCAGACGCTGATGCTCCTGCCGCTGGCGCTGTTGAGCGCCTTCGAGGAAACCCAGGGCGTGGCCGTGGTCGGCATTGTCGCCGTACAGTTGCTGAGCATGAGCTACGGGCGCGCCGACGAAGAAGAGTCGGACCACTTCGGGATGCGCTTCGCCGCGCGGGCGGGCTACCACCCGGCCGGCGTAATCGGCGTGATGCAGATGCTGAAGGAAGTCACCGACGCGGCCGGCGGCGGCCCACCGGAGTTCTTGAGCACTCACCCGGACCCGGGCAACCGCGTGAAATATCTGACCGAGCAACTGAACAAGGAATACCCGAACGCCGATAACGACGGGCGATACGCACGAAACGGGGGCCAATTCACCACCGCCATGGTGGACATGCGCGCGGCCCAGCCCGCCTACGATCTGGCCGACCAGGGCGACGCCATCATGAGCGCGGGCTTTGAGGCACACAACGGGGGCGACGCGGCCGGCGCCGAGGCGAAGTATCGCGAGGCCCTCGATTTGTACAGGCGCGCCGCGGCCATGCAGGCGGGGCATTCCATTCTGCACGTCAACGTGGCGCAGGCGCAGTTCTATCTGGGCGACTACGCAAGCGCCGAGACAGCCGCGCGCAGGGCGCTTGACCTTGATGGCAGCGCATTCTGGCCGAACTTCATGGGCGGGCTGATTGCGATCAAGAACGAGCAGAATGGGGTTGCGCAGGCGCGGTTGCAGAATGCGCTGAAACTTGTGCCGGGCTCGCCGGTCGGGCTGTACTACCTGGCGGTGAGCTACGACCGCGAGGACGACCGCGCCAACGCGGTGCTGAATTATCGCAAGACCTACGACGCCATGCAGGGCGAAGGGGACCTGGCGGCGAATGCCCGCACGCGTCTGATCGAGCTCGGCGAGCCCGACCCGGCCGGTCCGTAATTCCGGGTTGGGAAATCTATCCTGCCGCGCCGGTCGGGATCCTGCCGCGTGGGTGACACTCGCTGGTGACAAGCTCTCCTGAATCGGGCGTTCAGTTTTGTAGCTATGGGGGAAGGCATCGTCCGCAAGATGCCACTCGTCACATCGAGGCTGAAAGGCTCCTTGTGGAGCGCTGCCTCATTCTTTGTTCCATGCATGAGAGTGAACCCGGCGCCAATATGCGGCCGCACGATAGGCGTCATCGCTTAGTGTGCTGTCGGGATGTTCACTGACGAGCTGTTCGAACAGCGAAACGCCGTTGCGAATGCCAACCGCGCCGGCCGGCACCGGTCGATAATCCACCAGTTTGATCCACGCCAACGCCGCGCTGTAGATCGCCTTGTCGCGCGCCTGCCAGTTGGGCCAATCGGCAGCCAGTTTCTCGAACAGGTCGGCCGCGCGGCGCAGTGAAGCGAAGTTGGTCGTGAGCCGTTCGCCTTCCCGACCGACGCCATTAGGGACGCCGCTGTTGACTCGATTGGCCGCATACACCGGGAAGATCGCGTCGCGCTCGTGGTAGTAGACGGCCGCGATCTTGTACTCCATGTCCGCACGGGCATCGCCCTCAAGAGCATCACGTCTCTCCTGCAAATCAGCCAGCGTTGCCCATGTTCGGAACTGCGCGGTCAGGCGACTTGTCGGCAACTGCACCGCGTCGGCCGGCGGATTCAGACGTCGGTCTTTGGGTGTGGCGCCGACGTAGCTGGTCATGTGCTCCCAGCTTCCGGCCCAATAGTTCACCGGGTTCAGGTAGTACTGCGACCTGGGCATCTCACCGTACACGCTGAACAGGGCGTCGGCCTTGGCAAGTGCATCAACGCCGCTGGTGAGACCGCGCGGCGGGTCGCACGCCCAGCGTGACCGGAAACACCCAGCCAGCAGGCTATCCGGCTCCGTCGCCGCGATGAACTCCGCGGCGTCGAGTGCGGCCTGAAAACCATCCTCGACCGCCAGGCGGCGCAGCTCGATGTACTCAACCAGTTGACGATTGCGCTGCCAGTCCGGGCCATCGAGAAGCGCTGCCAGCTGCCAGCGCTCCAGCCTGCACTCGGCTAGCTCGATCAGCTGGGCGACTCCATGGGCTGTCATGTCCTGGTCAGGAAACGTCGCACAACGCGAAGCCCAGCGCGCGGCTTCAACGTACTCGCCGTCGTCTTCACACGTGCGGGACAGGCGCCAGGCCATGTCGTCGCTGCCGGGGTGCCCTGAGTAGCGATTCAGCCAGTGTGGCAACAGAGTCTTCGCCAACGCTCGGCGCTGACTGGTTGTCCGCTGGGCCTTCTCGTCCGCCCAACTGAAGACGGCCTTGTCGCCGCGCATGTAGCTCCATGCATGGAGATGAAAGTACGGCCGGAAATCGAGCAGCTCAATGCAACGATAGCTCCGCAGGATCTCGCGTTTGCCTTGACGGGCCAGTTCGTCGTGCGCTTTCGGCCCGTCGCAGAGAATGTTGCAGTCTGCTTCGTCTTTGTTTGCCGCGAGCAGCTCGAAGGTGCGTACAGCGCCAGGGTCGCCACGAAAGGCGAGGGCACAAAGGGCATCCTCGGTATCGGCGGGGTTCGTGCCGTCCTGTATCTCGCGCAGTTTCGGGAACGCGACCTCGTCGGGCAGGGTCAGCGCGAGTTGAAAGATCAGGTTCTGCTTCGGGATACCGGTCGCTGTATCCAGCGCCTGCATGAACAAGGGGGTCATCCGGTCAGGATTCGTCTGGAATCGAGTCTGCCACGCCAGCCACACACTCCCATCTTCGCGCGCAGCCCAGTCCTGGTCAGGCTCACCGGCAAGTTCGTGAATGTGGCGCAGACTGCTGCCGTAGGCGACCGCGCGGGACAATCTCGAAACCACGGCCGGAAATTCCGACTCGTCCGCAACCCGACCCCACTGAACCGGTTTCGGACTCGATGCTTGCGCAGTGCCCTCGCCCTCCGTCGACTGACCTCGAACATCAGCAGTGCCGCCGTAGCCTGTTGGAAAGGGCAGCGGCAGGAACTCTGCCCATTGCGTCGTGCCTGGCGCTTCCATCGTGGCTTCCGCCGCGACGACGACGGGTGGCGATGTTACCGACTTTTCGCTCTGTAGCCCGTGCCACGCGGCGGCCGTTGCCAGGCAGACCCCGCTGGCGAGGCAGGCGATCAACTTCTTCATGATTCATCCTCCGTGGATGAATCGGTGCGTGCGGTGCGAAACTTGTGCTATGACTGCGTCCTGTAAAATCGGCCCCGGGTGGGGGTTCCCGGGGCCCTTGGTTACGCTGCTTCAACCTCGATTGCTTCCTCGGGCGGGGGGAACAGCGCCGCTTTCACTTCCGCTTCGAGCTTCCGGTAGACCTCAATGTTCGCCTTGTCGCGCAGGAACTCAAGCGCGTTGGCCTTGCCGTTGCCTAACTTCACCTCGCCGTAGCTGTGCCAGTTGCCGCTGCGCTGCATGATCCCGAGATGCACGGCAAAGTTCAGCAGGTCGTTCAGGTAACTGATGCCCTTGCCAAAATAGATCTCGACCTCGCAGCGCTTGAACGGCGGCGCCAGCTTGTTCTTCACCACCGTCACCCGCGCCCCCACGCCGACGCTTTCTTCGCCTTCCTTAATCTGCGCGGTGCGCCGAACCTCAATCCGCTGGCTGGCAAAAAACTTCAGCGCGCGCCCGCCCGTCGTGGTTTCCGGGTTGCCGAACATCACGCCGATTTTCTCACGCACCTGGTTGATCATCACCAGACACGTGCGCGAGCGGTTGCTCGCGGCCGTCAACTTGCGCAGCGCCTTGCTCATCATCCGCGCCAGCAGCCCCATCTGCTGGTCGCCCATTTCGCCCTCGAGCTCGGCCTTGGGCACCAGCGCCGCGACGCTGTCCACCACGATGATGTCCACGGCGTTGGAATGAATCAGCGATTCGGCGATGTCCAGGGCCTGCTCGCCGTAGTCCGGCTGGCTGACGTACAGGCGCTCCATGTCGATGCCGAGTTTGCGACCGTACTGCGGGTCAAAGGCGTGCTCGGCGTCGATCAGCACGGCCGTGCCGCCGAGTTTTTGCGCGTTGGCAATCGCCTGTAGCGCCAGTGTGGTCTTGCCGCTGGATTCGGGGCCGTAGATTTCAACGATGCGCCCGCGCGGCAAACCCCCGACGCCAAGGGCGACGTCGACGGCCAGGCTGCCGGTCGGGATGACGTCGATGTTTTTTCGGCTCTGCTCGCTCATGCGCATGATGGAGCCTTCGCCGAACTGGCGGGCGATGCCGGTGAGGGCATTCTGCAGGGCCTTCTCCTTTTCAGAATCGATGGACAGGATCCTGGACTCGTTCTTCTTCTTCGACATGGTTCTGCTCCCTTCAGTGCGCCCCCGGCCTTTCAGCCGGGGCTCTGGGCCACTTGCCTGGTTTCTCCGGGGGGCGGGACCGCCCCGCCCCCTTTGAGGAGAACAACCATGGCAACAGGAGAAATGTACGGGCACGTGCGACAGCCAGCGGCGAAAGGCGCGTTTTCGTACCGCGTCATATTTTGTCGCGTGCAGCCCGTTGTGGTGGTGTGGGGCGCGCCAGTGCCACGGCTTGTGGATTTCAGAAAACGCGGCCGATTTGCCGCTGCCGCCTCGCGTGCTACCCTGAGTGCATGGATTTCGACGGCACAACGCCCTGGGGTTTGATCCTGACCATGTTCGCCTACGCGTTCATCGGCTGGACGTTCCTGTTCGCGATTCATTACCGCCTGCGCAAGCGCCGCACGACGGCGGCCACCGCGCGCGACGCCGCGCTGGGATACGGCGACAGCTGGAAATCGAGCCGCGCATCGGACTACTAGGACTTTGGCGCCTGCACACTATCCTCGCACCCCACGCGAGGTGACCTGGTGTTGCGCACACTCATTGAGTACCTGAACGACATCCCGCTGGGCGGCATCATGCTGGTGGTCGCGCTCGGCTGGCTGGTCGGGCGCCTGGAGTGGCGCGGCATCGGGCTAAGCCCTTCCGGGGGCGTGCTGCTGATGGCGCTGGTGCTGGGCTATCTGGGCATGAATTTCGACGCGCTGTACGGCGCCGACAACGGCAACCTGCCGCGCATGACCATCGGCAGCTTCGGCTTCGCGTTGTTCATATACGCCATCGGCTTTGAGGCCGGCCCGCGGTTTTTTTCGGCGCTCGCGGGCAGCGGGCTGAAGTTCGTCTCGCTGGCTGCCGTCACCAACGTGCTGGCGCTGGGGACGGCCGTCGGCGGCGCGTACCTGTTCGGGCTGGAGTCGTCTTCCGCGGCGGGCGCGCTTGCGGGCGCGATGACATCCACGCCAGCGCTGGTCGCGGCGTCCGAGGCCGCACCGGAAATCGGGCGCCTGTCTGTCGCGTACGCGCTGGCCTATCCCTGGGGGCAGCTTGGGCTGCTGCTGATGGTTGCCGTTCTGCCGCGGCTGGTGCGTCGCCCGCTCGCGGCCGGCACGGAAGACACGACCGAGGGTGACGGCGGCGAAGTAAGCCTGCGCGAAAGCACGCTGGCACGCGCGCGATCGTACCTGGTTGAGAACCCGGAATCGGACGGCAAAAGCCTGCGTGACTTGCGCCTGCCGGCGACTACGGGGTGCGTGGTGACGCGCGTCCGGCGCGGCGACGAGGTGCTGCTGCCCGGCCCCGAGATGGTGCTGAAGCTGGGCGACATCGTGATGGCAAGCGGCAAGCTGGTTGCGCTTGAGAAACTGGAGGCGTTGATCGGGCCCGAAAAGTACGACACGGTGCTGCGCAACAGCGTGCCGTCGCCGCGGCGGATCCTGGTGGCGAACAAGGCCGCGATTGGCCGAACGCTGTCTGAGCTCGACCTGCTGGGTCGCGACAAGTGCCTGGTGGTGCGGGTGGAGCGCGAGCACCAGTACCTGGAGCCCGTGGGGTCGCTCGAGTTGCAGCGCTTCGACGTGCTGGAAGTGGTGGGGCGACAGGCGCGCATACGCGACGCCGCCACGCGCATCGGGTTTCTGGAGCAGCCCGAATACGAAACCAACATCGCGATCTACGCGCTGGGCATTCTTGCCGGGCTGCTGCTTGGGCACCTGCGCATTGAGCTCGGGGGCGTCGGGCTGTCCATGGGCGCCGCGGGCGGGCTGCTGCTGGTCGGGCTGCTGCTGGGGCGCTTCCGTCGCGTGGGGCGTTTTTCCGCGAACGTGCCGAAGCCCGCCCGCCAGCTTGTGCGTGACCTTGGCATATTGCTGTTCGTCTCCGAGGCCGGGGTGCGCGGCGGCGCGGCGCTGCAGGCCGGTCTCGACATATCGCCGTGGGCCGTTCTCGTGACCGGCTTCGCGTGTACGACGCTGACCGTGCTGGGCACGCTGCTGTTCGCGGGCAAGGTGCTGCGCCTGAAGCCGATCGACGCCTGGGGCGGGCTGTGCGGCGGCATGACCAGCACCACCAGCCTGGAAGCCGTGAACCGGCAGGCGGGCAACAGTGACGCCGTGGTGGGCTACGCGGCGACCTATGCGGTGGCGAGCGTGCTGATTACTCTGGCCGGCCAACTTGCCGTGGCGCTGACGTGATGAATGCCGTGCTGGAAATGTTGTCGCAGGCGCCCCTGGCCGGGCTGATGCTTGTCGTGACGTTCGGCTACCTGCTGGGTCGCCTGAACTGGCGGGGGTTTTCGCTGGGCCCGGCGGGCGGGACACTGGCGGTCGCGCTGCTGACGGGCTACGCGGGGTTGTCCCTGGAGACGCTGTACGGCGGGCAGGTGCCGGCTTTGACTGTTGGCTACTTCGGGTTCGCGCTGTTTATTTACTCGGTGGGCTTTGACGCCGGGCCGCAGTTCATTACATCGCTGCGCACGTCGCTTGGCTGGAAGTACGTGGCCGTGGGCTCAACCGTGGTTGTCGTCGCGGTCGTGCTGGCGATCGTGGCGGGCAGCCTGCTGGGCCTTGACGCGTCAACAACGGCGGGCGTGCTGGCCGGCGGCTTGACCAGCGCGGCGACTTTCGCCGCGGCCTCTGAAGAAGCCATGGACGCCGCGCATCTGTCTGTGGCGTTCGCGCTGACCTACCCGATCGGGCTGGTGGGGCTGGTGCTGATGATTCAGTCCCTGCCCTACATCACGAAGACGGACCTCAGCAAAGGAATGCTCAGCGAGGACGAGCAGACCGACGACAGCGGCAAAACGCGCATCCACCGCAAGGGCGCACCGGAGCTCACCCGCGCCTTTACCGTCGAGAAAGAAAGCATCTGTGCGCAGGCGCTGAAGACCCTGAACCTGACAAACCGCACCGGCTGCTTTATTTCGCGCATTCACCGCGGCGACGAGGTGATGGTGGCCGACGCGAATTCGGAGCTGCAACTCGGCGATCATTTGCTGGTCGTGGGTCGGCTTGACGAGCTGCAGGACTTCGCGGCGCTCGTGGGCAGCGAAGTCTATGACGCCGAACTGCGCCACCGTATGCCCGCGCCACGCCGCGTGCAGGTGATCGCGAAGGGCGCGCACGGCAAATCACTCAAGGACCTTGACCTGCTGGGGCGCTACCGCTGCCTGATCGGCAAAATCGAGCGCGGGCGCGAAGTGCTTGAGCCCGGCGGCGACGTCGTGCTGATGCGCCACGACGTCGTCGAAATCATCGGGCAGCGCGACGCCGTGCGCGCCGTCGCCAAAGAGCTCGGGCGCTTTGAGCCCGGCACGCACACCACCGACATCGCGATTTACGCCGGCGGCATTGTACTCGGGCTGCTGATCGGCCAGTTTCACCTGCGCCCCTTCGGCTGGGATTTCAGCCTGGGCGCCGCCGGCGGGCTGCTGATCATGGGGGTGCTGCTTAGCTGGGGGCGCCAGTTCACCGGCATCAGCGTGAACGTACCGCGCGCCGCCCGCCAGCTCGTGCGCGAGCTCGGAGTGCTGCTGTTTGTCGGCGAAACGGGCATCGTGGCGGGACAGGCGCTGATCGCCGGGCTGGACTTCCCCGTGTGGCGCGTGGCCGTTGCCGGCATCATCGTGACGGTGCTGCCGGCCGTCGCGGCACTGGGCCTGGGCAAGCTGCTGTTCAAGATGCGCGCCGTCGATGTCTGGGGCAGCCTGTGCGGCGGCATGACCAGCAGCGCGGCACTGAATGCGGTAAAGCGCGCGGCGGACAGCAACGAGCCCGCCGTCAGCTATGCGGCCGCTTTCGCCGTCGCCAGCATTCTGGTAACGGTAGCCGGGCAGGTGGTCGTAAGGGTAATGGTGTGATGACTTACGTGCGGCAGGTTGAACCGGAAGACGCGGACGGGCTCGTGAAAGAGCATTACGACCGTGGGCTGGCGCGGGCGGGCAAGGTGTTCAACATCCTGCGGATTCAGTCCCTCACGCCCGAGGCGCTGGACGCAACGATGGTGTTTTACGCCAACGTGATGCACGGCAAGGGCCCCCTGCGCCGCTGGGAGCGCGAGCTGCTGGCCACGGTCGTCAGCAAGATCAACGGCTGCGTCTACTGAACGCTCGCCCACGCCGAAGACCTGGCAACCATGGCGCGTGACGCCGAACTGGCCGAGCAAGTGAAAGAAGACTTCCGCACAAGCAAGCTGGAAGCCCAGCACAAGGCCCTGTGCGAGTGGGCCGAGAAGCTCACACTGACGCCCGCTGAATGTCGGCGCGAAGACATTGAAGGGCTGAAGCAAGCAGGCTGGACCGAAGAACAAGTAGTAAGCGCCGCCCAGATCATCGGCTATTTTAATCACCTGAACCGACTTGCCGATGGTTTAGGCATCGATCTTGAGCCTGAGATGCGGGACAGGTGATCACAGCCCGCCGCGTTAGCGGTGGAGCGGATGCCGCTATTCGCGCCCTATTCGTTGGGGCTCCATCGCTTACGCGATGGGCTTTGATTTGTGTAATGTGCAGCTATGGACGAACGACTACACAACTCTCGTTTTCTGAAAGCCTGCCGGGGTGAGGCGGTTGATTGCACGCCGGTCTGGCTCATGCGGCAGGCTGGGCGGTATATGCAGGAGTACCGCGACGTTCGGGCGCAGACGACTTTCCTTGGGCTATGCAAGACTCCCGAGCTTGCGGCCAAGGTAACCCTGGACGCGCAGCGCATTCTGGGCGTGGACGCGGCCATTTTGTTCGCCGACCTGCTGCCGATCCTGGAGCCGATGGGTTTGCAGCTCGATTACCCGGAGGGCATCGGGCCGCAGATCGGCAACCCGGTGCGCAGCGGCGCGGACATTGACGCGCTGAATACTCCCGACCCGCGCGAGTCGATGCCCTTCGTCGGCGACGCCATCAAGATCATCCGACGCGAACTTCCGCCTGACATTCCGCTGATCGGCTTCGCGGGCGCGCCGTTCACACTGGCCGCCTATGCGATCGAAGGCGGCGGCTCACGCAATTACATTGAGGCCAAGAAGATCATGCTCGGCGACCCCGGC
Organism: Planctomycetota bacterium; assembly: GCA_019912315.1. Classification (GTDB taxonomy): domain Bacteria; phylum Planctomycetota; class UBA8742; order UBA2392; family UBA2392; genus JACKID01. The sequence goes on along the minus strand of JAIOJA010000054.1, from coordinate 56,222 downwards.
GCCTGGGGCGTGCTGATGGAAAAGCTGTCCGGGCAGATCATCGAGTACCTGCGCGCGCAGATCGAGTGGGGCGTGCAAGCGATCCAGATTTTCGACTCCTGGGTCGGCTGCCTGAGCCCGCTCGACTACCACGAGTACGTCTTCCCGCACGTGCAGCGGATTATCAGGGAAGTAAAGGGGTCAGGCACCGTTCCGGAGCCTGACCCCTTTACTGGCGGGGATAGCGAAAAGGTGTCAGGCACCCTGCGGGAGCCAGATGCCTCTTCCGTGCCGGTAATCTACTTCGGCACCGGCACGGCGACGCTGCTTGAGCAGATGATGCAAGCCGCACCCGACGTGATTGGCATCGACTGGCACACGCCGTTGCAACGCGGCTGGGAGATCGGCGCAAAGGCCGTGCAGGGCAACATGGACCCGGTGTCCCTGTTCGCGCCGCGCGAAGTTGTGCTGTCGAAGGCCCAGGAAGTGCTGGACGCTGCGGGCGGGCGCGACGGGCACATCTTCAACCTGGGGCACGGCATCCTGCCCAAAACCCCCGTGGACAACGTGAAGGCGCTTGTAGACTACGTCCATGAGCAGTCGGCTCGATGAGTTGAAGCCTGCAATCCGGGACGCGACCAGCCGCGTCCTCGAAGTCATCGCCGACCTGTCCGACGACGAACTGATCGTGCCTGAGCGGCAGATCCTGAACCCATTCAACTGGGAAATCGGGCACGTCGCGTGGTTTTTCGAAAAGTTCATCCTGCGCGACTTCGGCAATCAGCCCATGCTGCGCGACGACGCCGACGCGCTATGGGATTCGATTGCCGTGTTTCACGACACGCGCTGGGAGCTGCCGCTGCCGGATCGCGCGGCGATTCTGGAATACGTCAACCGGGTCACGGACAACACCCTGCGCTGGCTGGACGAAAACGAGCTCGCGCCCGAGCCCTGGTATCGCGCCTGGCTGAGCGTGCACCACGCCGGGATGCACGCCGAGGCCTTCACCTGGATGCGCCAGAACGTCGGCTACCCCGCGCCAAAGCTGAACGTACAGCACGGCGAGTACGAGTCCGCGGGCGCGCTGCCCGGTGACGCCGAGGTGCCGGGCGGCGATTTCGTGCTGGGCGCGACGCGCGACGGCGAATTCGCCTTCGACAACGAAGTCCCGCCGCAGACCGTAAAGCTGGAGCCTTACAGAATCGCCAAAGCTCCGGTCACGCAATCCGAGTTTGCGGCATTCGTTGACGACGGCGGCTACGGCAATCGCGAACTCTGGAGCGACGAAGGCTGGAAGTGGCGTGAAAGTGAAAGCGCCGAACACCCGATCTACTGGCGGCGCGAAGGCGACACCTGGCAGCGGCGCGTGTTCGACAATTGGCGCGACCTGGAAGCGCACAGGCCGGTGATCCACGTGAGCTGGTTCGAGGCCGAGGCGTACTGCAACTGGGCCAGGCGAAGACTGCCCAGCGAGGCCGAGTGGGAAGCGGCCGCCAGCGCGAGTGACGCCAAAGACCTGAGCGCATACAAACGTCGCTACCCCTGGGGTGATGACGCGAGCACGCCGCGGCGCGCCAACCTGAACTGGTACGCCATGGACACCTGCGACGTCGCCGCCCTGCCTGAGGGCGACAGCGTGTTCGGCTGCCGTCAGATGCTCGGCAACGTCTGGGAGTGGACCAGCGACACGTTTGCCGGCTTCCCCGGCTTCAAGCGCGGCTTTTACAAGGAATATTCCGAGCCCTGGTTCCATGAGCGCAAGGTGCTGAAGGGCGGAGCAATGGCCTGCCCCGCGAACATGATCTGGAACACCTGGCGCAACTTTTTTCAACCCTGGCGGCGCGATGTGTTCGCCGGTTTCCGGACCTGCGCGCGCACATGAACATTGAGATCATCACGCCCGCACCACGGCACAGCCGGCTCGGCAACCGCATCACGGCCGACCGATACGCCGGGCTTCTGCGCGCGCTCAAGCACACTGTCACGGTCACGACCGGGTACAGCGGCGCAAAGCGCGACGTGATTTTCGCGCTGCACGCGCGCCGAATGGCGAAGGCAATCCGGGCCGTAAACGGCAGCGCGCCGCTGGTGCTGGTGCTGACCGGCACGGATGTCTACCGGGATATTCACGAAGACGCGGTCGCGCGGCAATCGCTGGACGCGGCGGACGCCATCGTCACGCTACAGGCACTGGCGATCCATCAACTTCCCGCGCGGCATCGCGGCAAGGCCCGCGCCATCCCGCAAAGCACGCGTGCACCGAAGCCGCTGCCGGGGAAATCAAAGCGCGCGCTGGACATGTGCGTTGTCGGGCACCTGCGCCCCGAGAAAGACCCTTTGCGCGCGGCTGCCGCGGCCCGCCTGCTGCCGGCGGACTCGCGCATCCGTATTGCGCAGGCCGGCGGGATACTGGACAACCGCTACCGGGACGAGGTCGGCAAAGAGGAAGCGGCCAACCCGCGCTACCGCTACATCGGTGAGTTGCCGCACGCGAAGGTGATGCGCCTGATCGCGCGCAGCCACGCGCTGGTTCTGACCAGTCGCATGGAAGGCGGCGCCAACGTGATTGGCGAGGCCTGCGTGTGCGACACGCCGGTGCTGTCCAGTAATATTGACGGGTCAAGGGGCCTGCTGGGCGACGACTATCCGGGCTATTTTGAGTTCGGGGACACCGCCGCGCTGGCCGGTCTGATGGAGCGGTTCGAGCGCGACGCCGGCTTCCGCCGCGAACTGCAACGCCGTTGCAAGGCGCTGAAACCCGCCTTCAGGCCGCAGGCAGAAAGGGACGCTCTGGCGCGTCTGCTTCGCAACCTGATGAAACCGGGCTCAACGTGATTCGCACAGGATCGGCGCAATTGCATAAATCGTACGCCTTGGCGCGGAGCGGTATCAGTGTGTAGAATTGATTGCTGATAGGAACCCACCATGGCACGCAGAGGCAACCAGGACTTCGGCACCGATCGAGTCGCCAAGCCAACGCAGGAAACCGGTGATTCGACACAGCAGTCACCGGCACTCGCGACACTGGTGCGAGTCGTTGACGGGCGGGATGCGTCCGTTCACCCGTTGCTGGGTGACCTGTTTCTTATCGGTCGTGACAAGTCCTGCCACATCCAGATTACCGACGACACCAGCGTGTCGCGCAAGCACGCGTCCATTACCCGCCAGGGCGTGCGCTTCGTGGTTGAGGATCTCGGCAGCAGCAACGGCGTGCTGGTGAACGGGACCAGAATCTCCGGCGGGCACGAATTGCGCGTCGGCGACAAAGTCGAGATCGGCAAGACACTCTACGTGTTCCGACGCCGGGTGGAGCAGCTATGACAGCGCGGCGCGGCGGCCCGACGGACGACTTTTCTTCCGACGAAGCGGCTCCGGAATCGGGGCCCCATCTTGACCCGACGCGCACGGGCAGCGTGCAGGTCGGGCTGGAAGAGCTTGACGAAAGGGGCGAGACCGCCTTCCACGCCATCGTTGCCGACGAATTTCACATCGGGCGCGGGCGCGAATGCAACCTGGTCATCCGCGGCGACAGCAAAACCTCGCGCCGCCACGCGACCATCACGCGCGAGCCCACGGCCTTCGTGATCCGCGACGACGGCAGCGCCAACGGCACCAAAGTCAATGACGCCAAAATCAGCGGGCCCGTAACACTGAAGTTCGGCGACAAAATCGAAATCGGGCACCGCGTCTTCACGTTCAACCGCCGACTGTGAGTAGCGCCCGACCACACCGCCGCTAACCTTTCTCCATGTACGCGCACGCGGTCAATATCCTGCTGGCGGCGTTTCTGCTGTTCGCCGTGCAGCCCCTGCTTGGGCGCTACATTCTGCCGCGCTACGGCGGCGCGCCGGGCGTCTGGACGGTCGCGCTGCTGTTTTTCCAGGTCGCCCTGCTGGCCGGATATGCCTACGCCCACGTGCTGACAAGGCTGGCGCGCCCGCGCGTGCAGGGCATGGTACACGGGCTGCTGGTGCTGGCCGGGCTGGCGTTCCTGCCGATCATCCCGCGCGCATCCGTGCCCGGCGACGCGCCGACGCTGGAAATTCTGTGGCTGCTGCTGGGCACAATCGGGCTGCCGTTCGTGATGCTCGCCGCCACTTCCCCGCTGTTGCAGTTCTGGCTCGGTGACGCGTCACGTACCCCGCGGGTGTATCGCCTGTATGCGGTTTCGAACCTGGGCTCGCTGTTCGCGCTGCTGGGAAATCCGTTTCTGCTGGAACCGTGGATCGGGCTTGGCGCGCAGGCCTGGGGCTGGTCCGCGGGCTACGCGCTGTTCGCCCTTGCCACCCTGTTTGTCGCGTGGCGCCCTGGCGGCTCCGTCGCGGGCGCGCCCCGGGGCGATCCGCCGGGGGGTTTGACGCGCGTCCTGTGGGTTGCGCTCGCGGGCTGCGGCGTGTGGATGCTGATGGCGGTGACCAACCGCATGACGCTGAACATCGCGCCGACGCCGTTTCTGTGGGTGCTGCCGCTTGGGCTGTACCTGCTGAGTTTCGTGATCGGGTTTTCCGGGCGGCGCTGGTACCGGCGCGGGCTGCTGCTGCCGGGCATGGCGCTGGCGGTGGTGCTGTTCAGCGTTGCCGCTTCCGGCGGCGTTGAGATCGGCCCGGTCGCGCGTGTCGTGATGTTTGCGGCGGCGCTGCTGACCGTCTGCCTGGTCCTGCACGGCGAGCTGTACCGCCTGCGCCCCGACACGACGCGCCTGACGGGCTTCTACCTGGCGATAGCCGGAGGCGGGGCGCTGGGCGGCCTGTGCGTCGGCGTGATCGCCCCGCGCGTCTTTCCGATATACTGGGAGTACGAGATCGGGCAGGTGCTGTGCGTGACGGCGGTGCTGGGCGCGCTAGCCCTTGACCCGTCAAGCCGCCTGCGCGGGCTGAAGCCGCGCTGGGCCTGGGCGGGCATCGCGCTTCTGCTGTTGCTCTGGATTGACGTGTACGCGACGGGGATGCGCGGCGAACTGCGCTTCACGCTGGAGTCGCGCCGCTCGTTTTTCGGCGTGACCCGCGTGGCCGAGGACAACGGCGTGCGGACGCTTGTCCACGGCACCACCAACCACGGCATGCAGTTCACGGACGAACGCGCGGGCCGGGCGACCACCTACTTCGGGGCGGGCTCGGGTGTCGGCCGTGTGCTGGGTCGCGCCGCGCCGCCGCGCCGGGTCGGCATTGTGGGGCTGGGCGCGGGAACCATGGCCGTCTACGGGCGCGAGGGTGACGTGTACCGGTTCTATGAGCTCGATGCCGACGTCGTGCAGCTCGCGCGCGGACATTTCAGCTACCTGGAAGACTCCGCCGCGGAAATCGAAATCATCACCGGCGACGGGCGCCTGCTGCTGCGCGACGAGGCGGAGCAGCAGTTCGATGTGCTGATTCTCGACGCCTTCAGCAGCGGCGCGGTGCCGGTACACCTGCTGACCCTGGAGGCATTTGAAATCTACGCGCGCCACCTGGCGGGCAACGCGGTGGTCTGCGTCAACATCACCAATCACAACCTTGACCTGCGCCCGGTTGTGGCCGGCGCGGCCCGCGCGAACAACTGGCAGTGGGCGTTCGTGGACGACGACGGCGACCCCGCAGAAGGCACGCTGCACAGCCGCTGGGCGGTGCTGTCGAGCAACCTGGCGCGGCACGGCTTTGAACCCGATGCGACGGAATACGACCAACCCGCCTGGACGGACGACTTCTCGAACCTGTTCCGCATACTCAAGTGATTCCAACCGGGCAAAACGGTTGTAGCAGCAGGCATTGCGGCGCTGCGCTATACTGAACACATGCGCTGGTGGGATGCACAACAAGAACGCTTGAGTCGCCTGTGGCGCGAGGCGTACGCCAATGCCCGCCCAGAGCCCAACAAGTACGCCCGCGCCATGCGAGGCATCATCTTGTGTGTCGCTTCCCTGTGCCTGCTTTTCGGCGGCCTGCTGGTCGGGCTGGGGGTCGTCTACGGATTTGATACCCTTATGGCCGAACTCGGGACGACGGAGTTCATTTTTGGTGTTGTCATGCGGGGCATGCTGCTGCTGGTTGCCGTGCTGTTCGCGGCTTACCTGCTGGCCGGGTGGGTGGAGGACTGAAGCCATGCGACTGACATCGTTCGGAAGAATCGCGGAGCCGCTGCCCCTGATCGGGCAGGGCACCTGGAAGATGGGAGAGTCGAAGGCTTCCAGGGCGGACGAGGCCGCGGCGCTGCAGCGCGGGCTTGACTACGGCATGAACCTGATCGACACGGCCGAGATGTACGCCGACGGCGGCGCCGAGGAAGTGGTCGGTGAGGCCATTGCCGGTCGGCGCGACGAGGTGTTTCTGGTCAGCAAAGTCTTGCCCGACAACGCGTCGCGGGCGGGCACGGTGGAAGCCTGCGAGCGCAGCCTTAAGCGCATGGGCACGGACACGATCGACCTGTACCTGCTGCACTGGCCCGGCGAGCATCCGCTGGCGGACACCATCGCCGCGTTTCAGGAATTGCGCGAGGCCGGCAAGATCCGTTACTGGGGCGTCAGCAACTTCCGCATGGCAGACCTGCACGAGTGCGAGCGCATTGCCGTCGGCGAGAACGTCACCAACCAGGTGCTCTACAACCTGCAGCGGCGCGGCATCGAGCACGAGATGCGCGACTGGTGCCGGCAGAACGGCGTAATGGTGATGGCTTACTCGCCGCTGGACCAGCTGCGCCTGACACACAAGCAGCAACTGAAGGAAGTCGCCGCGCGCCATAAGGTCACGCCCGAGCAGATCGCGCTGGCCTGGTGCATCCGGCGCAAGGGTTTCATCACGATTCCGAAGTCGGGCAACCATCAGCGCATCAAACAGAACGCCGCCGCGGTCGACATCCAGCTTACCGAGCAGGATTTGGGCGACCTGAACAAGGGCTACCCGCTGCCCGACAGTTCCGCGGAGCTTGAGTGCCTGTAGCAGCTACGCCACGTTCGCGGGGCTTTTGAACTTGTGCCCCTTTTGCGGGCCGTGTTTGGTGAGGGTCATGACCTCGGGGCCGGCCTCGGTCATCAGGATCGTGTGCTCGAACTGGGCGGACAGCTTCCCGTCGCTGGTGAATGACGTCCAGCCATCTTCCTTGCTGACCCAGCAGTTCTTGGTGCCCTCGTTGATCATGGGCTCGATGGTGAAGCACATGCCGGGGCGCAGCACGGCCGTGCCGTGGTAGCGGTCGGGGAAGTGCGGGATGGCCGGGCTCTGGTGGAACTTGCGCCCGATGCCGTGCCCCTGGAAGACCTCGACGACGCTGAAACCATCCCGGCTGGCGCGTTTTTTTATGGCGCGCCCGATTTCGATCACGCGGCAACTCGGTGTCAGGGCATCGATGGCGTCCCACATGCCGTCGAAACTGCACTGGGTCAGGCGCACGGCGGCTTCGCTGACTTCGCCGACGAAGAACGTCTCGCTCTGGTCGCCGAAGAAGCCGTCCACGATGGTCGTCAGGTCCACGTTGACAATGTCGCCTTCCTTCAGCACGACTTTGTCGCTCGGGATACCGTGGCAGACGATGTCGTTAATGCTCGTGCAGCAGTTACGCGTGTAGCCGCGATAGCCCAGCGTTGCGCAGGTGTGCCCGTGGCTGAGTGTGTACTGGCTGACGAAATCGTCGATGTCCTGGGTGGTGATGCCGGGCTTGATGATCTCGCGGACCTGGTCCATCAGTTGCGCATTAAAGCGGCAGGCGGCGCGCATCTGTTCGCGCTCGGTCTCATTGAGAATCAGCGGGTCGCGGCGCACCGTTGCCTGCGGCGCCTGTACGCGCGGCGTGCCGTCCATGTCGGCGCGCATGTGGCACTTCTTGTATTTTTTGCCGCTGCCGCAGTGGCAGGGGTCATTGGGTCCCGTGCTCATGCCCCCTAGCTTAGCGTGTGTCCGTGCCCGTGCCAGAACGCGGCTGGCAACTTGCGTGCCCGCAATGCAACCTGTGTGTATGCGCCGACCTTCCGGTCGGGGCTCATGTTTTGTGGCTCGGGCTAAATATCGATCGGCATGACCAGGTAGTAAAACTTGTCCTTGTCGCCGGCGTGCATGACTGCGCCGGTGTCTTTGTCTTTGAACTCGAACGTCACCTTGTCTGTGTCGAAGCCTTCGAGCCCTTGCAGGATGTACTGCGGGTCAAAACCCAGCGCCACATCTTCGCCATCGTAGTCGATCTCGAGCTTGACCTCGGCCTGCCCCTGGGCCGGGCTGCGCGAGCGCAGGGTCAATTCCCCCTTGCTGATCTCCAGGCGCACGGCCTGGCTTTCCACGCTGGTCAGGTGGCGGGTCTTGCTTAGCGCAAGCCGGAAGTCTTCCAGGTTGACGGTCAGGGTTTTGTCCAGGTCACCGGGGATCACCGCGCGGTAATCCGGGAACTGGCCTTCGACCAGCAGCGCGCCTACTTCCGTGCCGTCAACCAGCGCGACGATCCGGTTTTCGGAAACCTTCAGGCTTACGTCGTCCTCACCGGCGCCGATCACTTTGCTGATCAGGTTATAGCCTTTGGCCGGCACGATCACCTGGTAATCGATCTTCGCGCCCTTGGCGCTGACCTTCGTAAAGCCGAGACGCCGGCCATCCGTGCCGCAGAATTCAATCGCGTTCTTGTGCGGCTCCAGCAGCACACCGTTCAGCGCGTAACGCCCTTTTTCCTGGGCGATGCTGCGACCGACGCGGCGGATGGCCATCACGAAGTCGCTGCCCTTGAGCTTCAACTCGCCCTTGCCGTCCACTTCCGGCAGCTTGGGGAATTCGTCCGGGTCAGCGCTGGTCAACTCGAACCTGTCGCGCCCGGCCTTCAACTCCACGGTGTTGCCGTCGGCTTTGAACTCGACCGTGTCGCTGCGGATATCCTTCAGCAACCCGCCGACGAGCGACGCCTGCACCAGGCACTTGCCCGGCTTCTTGGTGTCCACTTCGGTCAGCGTGCGTTTCAGGCTGAGGTCAAGGTCCGTGGCGCGGACCTCAAGACCGTTCTTGTCGGCGATCAGCAGAACGTTCTGGGTGATCGGATTGGTGGAACGCTGGTTGACGATGCTGCTGACCAGGTTCATGGCCTCGGCCAACTGGTCGCGTGCGCAGATTACGTGCATGTTTTGCCTCGCTTTGTTCGAAGGGCCCTTGTAGCCAGCAGGGCCTCGCTTGCAACTGTGAATTCGCTGACAGAAGCGGCAAAGCAAGTTCGCGTATGGGCCAGGTCCCGGGCTGTTAACAGTTAAGTTTTAAATACAGTGTTCTTAGTAAGCCCTGTCCGAAAGTCAGTGACGCGTTGGCGCATGGCCGCGATCGGCTTCATGCAGCGGATGACAGCGTGGAGGGCGACACGGATAACTTCTGTGCTCAGTGGCTTCGACTGACAGCCGGATAACTTGTTGGCGCGGCTGACGTTGGCGAGTGTCAGGATAATACGGCCGAATCCGCAGACTTTGCGCAGGTAATACGTGACGTGCTGACACGTGGAGTGATTGCTCGCGAAGTCGGGGCAGAGCGTGGGAACAGGTAGTCATGATCAACAGGGCAAATCTTCTGACGAGTCTACGCGAACTAGCAGATCGCGAGTTTCAGGAGGCAGTATGGCTTGGTAGGGACCCAGGAAGCGTGTCGTCGTTTACCGAAGTGGTCTGCGGGGCTTTTGACGACACGGGGCTCTCGGACGCTCTGGAGGCAGGCGAGGCGGAGAAGGAACTTGGGCGTGCGATTAGCTTGTTGATCGGAAAGCTGGAAGAGGCACTGAAGGGCGTGAATAAAGAATTGTCTGTTGAACAATTGGTCGCTTCTTGGCCAATGAGTGAAGTGAGAAGCCTTTCCGGGCAGTTGATCACCTTGTTGGAAGCAGAGGATGCATGAACGTGAAAGCCCCCGCGTTTCCGCGGGGGCTCAGATGGGTGACGCAAGTAGGGTCGACCTAGCTTACCGGGCGGCGAAGCTGCAGCTCAAAGCGTTCCAGCTCGTTGCGCAACTCGGTGTCCTTCAGGCGCAGTCCCTTGATCTTGTTGATGGCGTGCAGGACGGTGCTGTGGTCGCGCCCGCCAAAGAAGCTGCCGATCTCGGTCAGGGTCAGTTGCGTGAGCTCCTTGGTGAGGAACATCGCCACGTGCCTCGGGAATGCGAGGTTCTTGGTGCGGCGCTGGCTCAACAGGTCGTTCATGCGTACGTTGTAGTGCTCGCACACGACGTCGATGATGTCATCCGTGGCGATGCGGGCCGGGGTGGGCTTGCTTTTCACCAGGTGACGCAAGGCGTCGTGGGCGAGTTGTAGTGTGATCGGCTGTCCGCTCATGCTGCTGAGCGCGGCGATCTGGACAACCGCGCCCTCGAGCTCGCGCACGTTCGTCACAATGTTGTCAGCCAGGAACTGCACAACCTCGTTCGGCACGTCGATGCCGCGCAGGTCGGCCTTCTTGCGCACGATAGCCATGCGGGTTTCCGTGCAGGGCGGCTCGATCTTGACGGCCAAGCCCCAATGGAAGCGGCTGATCAGTCGGTCTTCCAGGTTCGGAATGTCGCGCGGCAGGGAGTCGCTGGTCAGCACGATCTGCTTGCCGAGCTGGTACAGGTGATTGAAGGTATGGAAGAACTCTTCCTGGGTCTGCTCTTTGCCGGCCAGGAAGTGAATGTCGTCGATCAGCAGCGCGTCGGAGTCACGCAACTCGTGGCGGAAGGCCTCGATGTTGCCGTTCTTGAGTGCGCCAACGAAGCGGTTCACGAACTCTTCGCAAGAGATCATGCGGATCTTGGGCATGTTCGGCAGCAGCTTCTGCGCGATGGCGTTCAGCAGGTGCGTTTTGCCAAGTCCTACGCCGCCGTGAAGAAACAGCGGGTTGTAGGACTTGCCCGGGTTCTCGGCGACGGCCGTGGCGGAAGCGGCCGCGAGCTGGTTGCTGGGTCCGACGACGAAGTGCCCGAAGTCGGAGCCGGCGGGGATTTTGCGGGCTGTAAGGAAGTCGGAATCCGTGCCGCTGGTGCTGGAAAGATTGCGCACATCACCGGAAACGCTGACGTTGACGCGGGGCGCGCCGTTGCTGGAGGTGCTGACCTCGAGGCGCGGCTGGAAGCCCAGTACCTGGTAGCACGCCTTGCCGACGCACGAGCGCAGGCTTTCCGCGTCGGCCTTGTTCAGCTTGTCCGCCCGTACGATCAGCTTCAAAGTGTCGAGTTCGCTGTCGTAAGCGGAAGGCTTCGAGTTGCGCAGCAAATCGTGGACAGGAAGCCCCTTGGAGCGGGTAAGCGCGAGTTCTTCAATCGCCGGCCACTGACTAAGGACGTCGCCATCGGGAGCAGACATCACCACCTCGTATCTTTTACAAGCCACCTCGGAAAAGCAGTGTGAAGTGAAGACAACACCACCCACTCGCGCGCACGAATGCCCGCGCGAAAAGTAAAGGTTCGGTTAGCTTCTGGAACGTCCGGAGCGAAACCCCGGCTGCCCACCCCCAACTCACTGCCGTCAACTACGTGAGAACCTAGTTAGCTTTTGGCGAGGTGCGGTCAACGGGGGCGGCGCTGCCGACAGGCGGGATAAGCTGTCAGTTTCGACGAAAGTCCACCGCGCTTGGGCACTTAACTTCATGCAAGAAAAACTCACTGACAGGCACTTAACCCGACCTGAACCAAAACTTGTCAGGATGCTGCGTTCATCTTCTTGATCTGTCGGGTCTGGCCCAGCCACGCCACACTGATTGCAAGCGGCCAGGCGAACGCCCCGCCGACCACGGCCGCGTTGACCGGCCAGCGCCCCCACAACAGCGGCAGCGCGATCGCGCTGATGATGACAGCGATCGCGAGCGCCAGTACGAACAGGCGTTTGAAGGGCACGGTCACGCGCGGGCCTGTGCCGGGTGTCGGGGCGCTGTCGTTGCCAAGAAGCTGGCGCATGGTTGACATGTCAATGGCGTCATCGGCGTTCGGTTTGTCGAAGGTGGGGATGCGGTGGGTTTTGCCGCAGCGGGGGCATTCGATCTGCAAGCCGCTGTAGGCCCTGGAAAATATCTCGGTCCAGCCGCAGGGGCAGTCAACCTTGCACTTGATCTCGGGTGTCGTTTCGGCGTCGTCGGACATGCGCTACTTATCGCGCGGGGGCTCGTCACAGTCGAGGACTTCGCGGGCTTCCTTCACCAGCGCCTCGACGAACGGGCCGAAGCGCGCCTCGTTTTCGTGGTCGGCACGCATCAGGGCGACGTGCGCGTCGCGTATCAGCAGAGTCCGCCGGCGCTTGTCCTGCCAGCCCTCGCGCAGGCGTGTCAGCTTGCAGTCCGGGAAGTCGATACGGTCTTCCTTCACATGCAGAATCTTGGGCAGACCAAGGCTGCTCATGGCGCGCATGGTTGAGGGCGTCGCGTTCACCACCGTGACCGAATAATGCCGCCCGTCGCCATAGCCCAGAAAGCCCATCAGCGTGCCCATGAACGTGCTGTCCAGCCCGGTACACTGCGCCAGGTCAACAATCACGTTGCGGATGCCGTCGTTAAATGCCTTCTCGCAGTACTCTCGCATGGGGCCGGCATTGTTGAAGTTGCCGAGACCTGCCACGCGGACGTAGACCGCTTCCTTGGTGCGCGCCGCTTCGATGTGACCAGCCATACGTCTTGACCGCCGAAGCGGCCTGTAGGTGCAACGGGCTTAACTGACCCTGAGCCCCGACTGCACCTGGTTCATGGACGTCAGGGGGACGACATTGTCGCCATCCTGGACGGCCAGAAGCATCCCCTGGCTCAAAACGCCGCGCAGCTTTCGCGGGGCGAGGTTCGCCACGATGATGATATTTTTGCCTACAAGCTCCTCGGGCTGCCACCACTGCCGTATGCCGGCGCAGATGGTGCGCTCCTCGGGGCCGACCTCAACGGTCAGCACCAGCAGCTTGTCGGCGTCCGGGTGCGGCTCCGCCGCTTTAACCCGGGCAGTCTTCAATACCACCTTGGCGAAATCGTCGATCGAGATTTCTACATCAGGGCTGGTATCGCTCATTGCCTAATCCTTCAAAAAGCAGCCAAAATGCTGCCTGTACATCAAACTAGCTTGCCAAAACCCCCTCAGCAACCGAAACAGCCCATTACAAAGGACATAACGCCCGATAATGTTTGTACTTGTGTCCGCCGACACAAACGCCGCCGCGACCGGATTCAGGGTACAGGGGTCGGGTGCCGGAATGCTGAGTCCTGTAACCTGAAACCTGAAATGCCTGACACCGACACTGTTAACGAAGATGAACCGAGGCCATCATCCAACTGGTGGGCGAATCCCTGGTTTCAGGGGATCGCACTGGCGTTGCTGTTCATGGTGGCGACCCTTCACTATCAGTTCGTGCCCGGCTGGGTGCACGGCGCCGACGGCAAGGAACTCAGAAGCACCTCCATCGGGCTACCGGGCGCCGACGGCTATTACCACATAAAGATGGGCTATCTGTATCGTACGGGCGAGGTTCCGGGCGCCGGCGAGAACTTTCACTGGACGCGCTACAGCACCTGGAGCGATAGCTTCAGCGACAAGGACTTTCTGTTTCATATGTACCTGGTGCCGTTCACATACTTTGCGGACGACGCGAACGACACGCAGGGGCTGATCACCGGGGCGAAGTTCGCCACGTCCGTGCTGGGCACCCTGCTGATTCTGGCGCTCTTTACCGTGCTGCGCAGATTCGGCGTAAAACACGCCTGGCTGTTCACGTTGTGCCTGGTGGCCGTCGGGGGCACGTACTGGGTGTTTCGGCTATCCTTGTGCCGCAGCTACCTGGTCAGCGTGACGCTCGCTTTGATCGGCTGGCTGCTGATGGCGCAGGGGCGGCGCCTGGGGTTGTTTCTGCTGGCGACGGTCTACACCCTGGCGTACACGGCCAGCCATCTGCTGCTGGCGATGCTGCTGGTGCGCGCGGTCATGGAGTTGTTCATCGGTCCCCGCGAAGGCGGCACCCGGCGCGCGGACATGAAACGCAACCTGGCGCTGGCGGGCTGCATTGGCGGGGGCATCGTCCTGGGCTGCTTGCTGCATCCGAACAGCCTGGAGCTGGTGCAACTGTGGTGGACACAGAACGTGGTGGTGCTGGCCCTGTCACACCAGGGCAGCGTCGCGCCGGTGATCGACAACATCTCGGCCCTGTTTGGCAACCCAACTGATTACGGCAACGCGGTCGAGGTCAACCTGGGGCGTGAGTTGAACCCGACGGCCGGGCCTGCGGCGATCTTCGGCACGCCGGTGATCTTTTTCGCGCCGATGTTCCTGCCGCTGATGGCGGCTGTTCTTGGCTGGCGTCCGACCCGCGAGGCGATACTGACGGCGACCATCGGCGTGGTGTGGCTGTGCGCCTATATGCTGAACGGGCGCTTTCTGGAGTACGCGGCGCCGTTCATGGTGCTGGCGATCGGGCTGTGGTTGACGCACATGCTGCAAACCGAGGCCTGGAAGGCCTGGATGGCCAAGCGCCCGGTGGTGTCGCGCGCCCTGCCGATCAGTGGCGCCGTGGTGGCGGTAATCGCGGGCATCAGTATCTGGATCGGGGCGGCGCTGAGCTATCGAGTACAGGACCGTGGCGACATCGAGCAGGCGGCGATCTGGCTGCATAAGCACGAAGAGGCGCACGGCAAGCTGGTCTGGCACGACCGCTGGGACGACTTCACCGAACTGATGTTTTTTGCCAGCGAATGCGACTATCTGGTCGGGCTGGACCCGACGTTCTTTCTGGTGCACGACGCCGAAAAGTACGAAGCCTGGTACGACATCCGGCGCGGCAAGCGGCGCGACTTTCTGCCGACGATTCGCGACGACTTCGGGGCGGACTACATACTGGCGCACCGCGGCAGCAGCGAGTTTTTCTACAACCGACTTTCCGAAGAAGCCCACGGCGGGCGCCTGAAGCTGTGCACGCGCGCCGCGGATGACTCCTGGGCGCTGTACGAAATCGTGCCCAAGCCCTGATAGGATGGGCACATGCCAAGCGCCGAGGAAACCTACGTGTTCCGCCACGCGGTGGTGCGCGATGCCGCGTACGAGTTGCAGTTGCCTACAGACCGCGAGTCGCTGCACGGCATCGCGGCCCGAGTAATGATCGATCTGCACGCCGACTCACTGGAATCAGCCGCCGCGGAAATCGCACGCCACTTGAGGCTGGGTGGCAGCGACCAGGAGCTAGAGCGAGAGTTCGTAATCAAAGGCGCCCAGTATGCCAATGACAACTTTGACCAGCACTCAACGATCGAGATGCTTGAAAGACTCGTTGAAATTGGCACCGACGCCGACGAGATGGCGGCACGCCAGATCCTGTTCGGCGCGTACATCCGGTTTCGCGACGACAAGGTCAGGGCGCGCGAGCACGCGCTCGGACTCTTTCGCACAGGTCGATCCTCCGGCAAGCAAGGGGCGGTATCCCGCGCGCTGTCGTTGCTGGCCGCCACACGGTCCGGCGCGCGTTCCGTGCGACTGAACCGCAGGGCCTATCGAATCGCCGCGCGGGCTGGGGCCAGGTTCCCGGCCGGGCTGGCGCTTGGGAACATGGGCGTGAACCTGATCGAATACGACCCACGCAAGGGGGAGCGCATCCTCCGGCGCGCGATCGCGCTGAATGCGAAAGCCGGCAACCGGGCAGGAGAGGGCTATTTTAGGGGCACCCTGGCCGCGAGGATGCTCAGGAGTAATCGCCTGGAGGAGGCGGAGCGTTTAGTGGGAGAGGCGGTCGCCATCCTTGAGCAAATCGGGGCCAAACAGTACCTGCCGACAGTGTATGCGACGCAGGCGAGAGTGCTCGACAAGCAGGGGCGCCTTGATGAGGCTGACCGGGTACTTCGCCACGGAATTGAGATGGGCCGCGAAACCGGTATCGCCCGTGACATCGGTGCGCTTTCCTACGAGCGCGCATGCGTCTGCCTCAAGCGAGGTCTTCACGAAGAAGCCGTTGAGTTGTGGCGCACGGCACGGACACTCTTCACAGAGTGGGGCTACCTGGAAGAACTCAAAGACCAGCGCCAATCGCTGCAACAACTGTGCGAGGAACTCTACGTGCCCATGCCGGAGTGAGTTGCGGCGAAACGGCGACTTTGGTTCAGCGGCAGTCTAGACTCCGTGAATGCCTGACGCCGAAGTAGCTTACCTGTTTCGACACGCGCTATTGCGCGACGCGGCCTACGAGTTGCAGCCCCCGGGCGAGCGCGCGCGGCTGCACGGGCTGGTGCTTTCCATCCTGGAGGCCGTGCTGGACTTCCCGCAGGACGACAGCCCCAGCGCCCACGACGCCTACGCGGAGGAAATGGCCGAGCACGCCCAGCGCGGCAGCCGGCACGCCCCCGCCCTGCGCGACAAAGAGCGTTTCTACCTGGCCCGCGCCGCCACCTATGCGCGCGACCACTACCACGCGGCGCATGTGGCGGAACTGTTCGAGCGGCTGGCTGAACTGGAGGGCACGCCGCCCGGCGTAAGCGCCAGCGCATACATCAACGCAGCGAGGCAGCGGCAGCAGGAGGGCAGGATGGAAGAAGCCGCCCGGCTGCTGAAGGCCGCGCAGCACGAGGCGGAAAAGTCCAACGACCCCTCCCACATGGGTAACGTGCTGCTGGAGCTGTCCATCCTGGCACGCAAGCTAGGCGAAACGCAGAAGGCCCTCGACCTGGCCCGCAAGGCGATCGAGTACTGCGCCAGGGGCGACGACTGCCGGAAGCAGGTTGCAGCCTGGAATGCTCTGGGCAACGCCGCCGAGACTCTGGGCGACCTGGTGCAGGCCGAGAACGCCCTGCGCAAATCGTTGGAACTGGCCCGGCAGCTCGGCGAGCTCGAACCGATAGCGGCGGTGCTCACCAACCTGGCCGACGTGTACGGCCAGACCGGACGCCACGCCGAAGCAGATCAGACGCGAAGCGAAGCCCTGGAGCTGGCTGTGCGCGTCGGCCGCCGGGAATACGAGCTCACTCTGCGCGGGCAGTGGGCCACCAGGGCGGCACGGGAAGGGCGGTTTGCCGAGGCCGAGCAGCAAATGGCCCAGTGCGTCACGCTGGCACGAGAAACCGGCAACCGCAGGTACGAGGCGCTGATGCTGGGGAACCTGGCACAGGTCAGAAGCGACGCGGGCCGGCTGGAGGAGGCCGAGGCGACGTTCCGGCTTGCGCTCGAGCGCTGCCGTGAGACCGGCAACCGCACGTCGGAGGCGCTTCAGCTTGCCAACCTGGGCGTGCTGTACACGAGGCTCGGGCGATATGCCGAGTCACTGCAGGTACTGGAACAGGCCCGGCGGATGTACGCTCAGCAGCGCAACCGCTACATGGAGGGCTGGGTCCGGGGCCTCCAAGCCGGCCAGAAGCTGCGCGCCGGTCGTGTCGATGAAGCCAGGGAAGACTACCGCGCCGCCCGCGCGGCGCTGATGGAGATGGGGACGCCCGAGGAAGTGACCGAGCTGGAAGAGTCCTGGCGCGTCGCCTGCGCCGATACCGGGACTGAAGCGTGAGGCGCAGAGAACGCGGCGGAATGAAACTTCGCCGCCCCTTCGTTGTGTGTCGCGGGGTCTGGTAAAACCCCTGGTCAACACAGGGCAGGCCCATGGCACTTACACACATCACGGTTCGCGGCGCTTGCGAACACAACCTGAAAAACATCGACGTGGATATGCCACGCGATGCGCTGGTGGTCGTCACCGGCCTCAGCGGCAGCGGCAAGTCGTCGCTTGCCTTTGACACGATTTACGCCGAAGGGCAGCGCCGCTACGTCGAGTCTCTGTCGGCCTACGCCCGCCAGTTCCTGGGGCGTATGCAGAAACCGTCGGTCGAGTCCATAGAAGGTCTGCCGCCGACCATCGCCATCGAGCAGCGACAGGCCGGCAGCAATCCGCGCAGCACCGTCGCGACCACCACCGAGATCTACGACTACCTGCGCCTGCTGTTTGCCCGCGCCGGCACCCCCCACTGCCCGGTCTGCGCCCGTGAGGTAACCAGCCAGAGCGCCGAGCAGATCGTCGACACGGTGATGGAATGGCCCGCGGGCACGAAGCTGATGGTGCTGGCGCCGGTTGTGCGCGGCCGCAAAGGCGAGCATCGCGACGTCTTCGCCAAGGTCATGCGCGACGGTTTCGTGCGCGCCCGACTGAACGGCGAAGTCATCGAAGTCGGGCCCAAGACCCAGACCGACGACAAGCACAAGAAGTACGACATTGACGTGGTGATCGACCGGATCGTGATTGACCACGACGCGCGCTCGCGACTGAACGAAGCAGTCGAAGTCGCCCTGCAGCTCGCCGACGGGCTGTGTGTCGTCACAAAGGCAGAGGGGGACGGCGAAGTCGTCGGCGAAGTCGCCTGGTCCGACCAGTCGTTCAGCGCCAGAATGTTCTGCCCGGATCACCCGGAAGCCGAAATGGGCGAGCTAGAGCCGCGCCTGTTCAGCTTCAACGCGCCCCAGGGGGCGTGCAAAGTTTGCCACGGGCTCGGCATTCACACCGAGCTCAGTGAAGACTCGCTGGTGCCGGACAAGAGCAAATCCATCGACGATGGCGCCGTCGCCGGCTGGAACCGCCCCGGCGAGGCCGGCTGGTACAAACGCGCACTGCGCAAACACTGCAAGCGCATGGGCGTGAACGTTCACAAGCCCTGGAAAGACCTGCCTGAATCAGCCCAGCAACTCGTGTTGAACGGCGAGCCCAAGGCGGCCGGCAAGTGGGGCTGGCGGGGGCGCGGTGGCTTCCCGGGCGTGATACCGGACATGCTGAAACGCTTCGAGAGCAGCGACAGCGACAGCGTGAAGCAGTGGGTCATGAAGTTCATGCACGAGAAGGAATGCCCGACCTGCGGCGGCTCGCGCCTGAACCCGTTCGCGAGCGCCGTGGTGGTGGGCGGCAAGCGTATTCACGAAATCAGCATCATGAACGTGAAAGACGCCAGGGGCTGGATCACGGACATGAAGCTGTCGCGCGAAAGGGCGATCATCGCGCGCGAGGTTGTGCGCGAAATTTCCGCGCGCCTTGGCTTCATGGTCGACGTCGGCATCGGCTACCTGACCCTGGACCGCAAGTCGGGCACTCTCAGCGGCGGCGAGGCCCAGCGCATTCGCCTGGCGACGCAGGTTGGCAGCGGACTGGTCGGCGTGGCCTACGTGCTTGACGAGCCATCCATCGGGCTGCACCAGCGCGACAACGACCTGCTGCTCGGCACGCTGAAGCAGCTCCGCGATATCGGCAACACGGTGATCGTCGTTGAGCATGACGAGGACACGATTCTTGCGGCCGACTATGTGGTCGACCTCGGCCCCGGCGCCGGCGCACACGGCGGCAAGCTGGAGTATGCCGGCGATGTCAAAGGGCTGAAAAAGTCGAAGACCCTGACGGCGGATTATCTGGCCAAGCGCAAGGACATCCCGATACCGGAAGAAACGCGCGCCTTGAGCAAAAGCAAGGCGATCGTCGTCAAGGGTGCCGCCGAGAATAATCTGAAGCAGATCGACGTGACGATCCCGCTGGGCGGGCTGGTGTGCGTCACCGGCGTCAGCGGCAGCGGCAAGAGCACGCTGGTCACGGACATACTGGCGCGCGCGCTGGCCAAAGAGTTGCACAACGCGCTGGCGGAGCCGGGCAGGCACGCGTCGATCGCCGGGCTGAAACAGATCGACAAGGTGATCGAGATTGACCAGTCGCCAATCGGGCGCACACCGCGCAGCAACCCGGCGACGTACACAAACGTCTTCGGGCTCGTGCGTGATCTGTTCACGAAAGCCCCGGAAGCAAAGATGCGCGGCTACAAGCCGGGGCGCTTTTCGTTCAACGTGCCGGGCGGGCGCTGCGAAGTCTGTGAAGGCCAGGGCGTCAAGCTGATCGAGATGCACTTCCTGCCCGACATTCACGTCACCTGTGAGGCCTGCGACGGACGCCGCTACAACCGCGAGACACTGGATGTGAAGTATCGCGGCAAGAGCATCGCTGACGTGCTGGCCATGACCATCGAGGACGCCTGCGCGTTCTTCGAGAACCACAAGAAGATCCACAAGATCGTCAAAACGCTGGCGGATGTCGGGCTCGGATACGTGCGCCTCGGGCAACCCAGCACCACGCTCAGCGGCGGCGAGGCCCAGCGCGTGAAACTCGCTACCGAGCTCGCACGCCCCGATACCGGGCACACGCTCTATATTCTCGACGAGCCCACCACCGGGCTGCACTTTCACGACGTGGCAAGATTGATCACCGTGCTGCAAAGACTGGTCGGCAAGGGCAACACCGCCATCGTCATCGAGCACAACCTGGACGTAATCAAATGCGCCGACTGGCTGATCGATCTAGGCCCCGAGGGCGGAGACGCCGGAGGCCAGATCGTAGCCGAAGGCCCACCAGCCGAAGTAGCCAAGACCAAAGGCAGCTACACCGGCCACTTCCTGCAACGTTACTTCACTGGCATGCCTGACAAACGCGCAACCAGCCCCGGCCGGAAGACAGGGGGGAACGGCAAGTCCCGTTCATCAGCGAAAAAGTCGAGTTCCAAGAAAACGCCGGCCAAGAAGAAGTCGGCCACCAAGAAATCATCAGCCCAAAAGAATCCGGCCAAGCCAAAGGCCAACCGCAAGACAGCCACGGCCAAATAGTCTTCAACGGCAGGCCACCCCGGGGCGTAATACAAAGCCCCCCACAACTATTCCGCTTGTGCGAATTGGCGGATCGTATTCCGTGGGGTATCCTCTCCCTTGCGTAGGATGACGGCTTCAACCACCTCGGGCTCGGCACGGGAGAAGCCATGCGAAACCTGAATCGCGCTGCTGCAATCTGCCTAGCGGCCTCAGCGCTCCTGATGTCAGGCTGCACATTTGATACGCCGACCCCTCAGCGCTGAACGATTCAGTTCACGACGACGGACGTCGTCCTTGCAGCCGGCTCGGCCGAGATCGATCCCGAGACGGTGGATAATCTCTCGGCCTCCGTGAATGTCGCCGCGTTCGGGCTCAGCGCCTTTGATCGCGTCTATGAGCTCGAAACCCCGGCAGCCACTGAGTTCAGTTTCACACTCGTTGCGCGCGGCGCGGATAACCAGGGCACGACCCGCCTCTCCATCAGCCACGTGGCAGACAACGGCGTGCAACCGGCAGCGGGTGTGGAATCGATGGCCGCCTCCGGCTTACGCCTTGACGGGTCCGGGCTGTCGAATGAAGGCTCCAGGCTTGACGTTACCGGGGACGGCTTTTCCCGCATCACCATCAGCGGAAGCGTCAGCGCCGAGCAAGTCCTGCTCATCAGCTCGCCCATGAGTGGCGGCACACTGAACATCGGCCTGCGCATCCGGATCGGCAACGTCAGCGACATCAATCTGCCGAACTTGACAATTCCGGGGCAACGCCCGGGCATGACCTCCACAACGATTTACTCCAGTGAATCCTGGTACTTCGGGCTGCCGGCGATCGCCGTTTCCGGTGATCGCTACAGCGTCGTCGCCTACGACGGCGACACCGCCGGGGTGTACGGACAGCGCATGCGGCGCTGGCTGCAGATGGACGCTACCACCAGCATGGTGACAGGCGGCGAGGCCGCCAGCGTATCCAAGGACACCGGCAACTGGCGCGACCAGGAAGTCGCTGCATTGGGCAACGTGCTGGGTGTGGTCTACACGGGCAACAACGAAGTGCGCGCCGACATCAGCCTGGACCGCGGCGCGACCTTCCCGATCCAGCACGTTCTGCAAACCGGGCTGAAGGCGGGTTTGCGCCTGGTGCAGATGGCAATCAGCGCCGACTACCAGCTGGCCTGCATATACTGGGGCAACGACTCGACGCAGCAGACGGCCCGGTTAATGCTGGTTGAAGCAACGCCGACGGCGTTCGACATAAACAACACGCCGATCGACTACACGTGGAGCGCGCCGGAGATCCTGTACGACGCGAACGGCGACGCCACGCCAGTGCTCATGCACGCCGAGTACAGCACGGGCGGTGACCTCGTCGTCGGCTACGGCTACACCCGCGCCCGCCCCACCTGGTGGGAAGCAAACTACCGTTGCGCTGTGCGTCTCTGGGGCCAATCGACATTTGCGACGACGATCGTCGACTCCGCGACACGCACGGCCCCGACATCGGCCGACCCGCACGTTTCTCTGCTCGGCACGGGCGCCAGCATGGAGATTTTCTTTGCCTGGGACCGGGCAGATGGCGCGCACCTGGCCTACAGCACGGACGCCGGGCAGACGTTTGCAACGGTGCATTCCATCCCGGTGCGCGGCGCATTCATGCCGACGGTGCATGCGCGCATGGTTGGCGCCAATAAGCGGGTGGACATGTTGTATCTGCTGCCGACCCAATGGGGACTTGAGTTGCATAACGCTCACTGGGACGACTTCACGCCCGCAGCTGCGCCGACGACGTATGCAATTACGACGGCGAGCTATACGCCGGGCGCGCCAGCGCCTTATTCGTCCCTGCCGCCCGGGTATTGGCTGCGCATGGTTGGTTGGTTCGGCTACGACGCAGTGCTGAAGGGAGACGAAGTAGCGATTGCGGTGCACGAACTGACCGTGGACAGCTACGAATACTATCGCCGCGCCGGGCGATTCCTGTGCCCGCTCCGCGCATCTTCCGGCGGTGGAGGCGGCGGAGGTTGGGGTGGTGGTGGAGGAGGCGGCTACACACCGCCGCCGCCGCCGAAGGTGCTGCTGCCGGGGCTGACGGACCCGGTGCCGACGCCTGACCCAAACCATCGCAGCCTTCTGACAATCATCGTGATTGACTGAGCGGTGCTGCGTACGTCCTGGACGCCCAAGGCACGAGCCGCCGCCCGTGACAGAACCACGATCGCACTTGTCCGGCAAAGCCTTGGCGAAGGCAAGGGAGCGGCCATCGTGTTCCGCGACAACCGCCCCGTACGACGACGCCACGGGTTTAAATCAGCCACGGATACAGCACGAGATTGGGTGTACACCCTGCCCAAGCCAACACGACCCGCGCGAAGGAGCGAAAACCCCACAGTCCGTGGCGTGCGGTGGTTGTCCTTCGTACACATAAAGAAACTCATGCAGGACCGCTGAGAGCAGTTTCAGGGTTCTTCTGTAGAACCAGGTGGGGCGGGAGTAACGACAGGCCCTTACTCCGGACTCCCCACTCGTCAGCGACTCTGCAAACCAACCATGAAAACGCTCTAACGCCGGGCGGCGTAAATCTCGCGCGCGACTTCGCACACGCGTAACTGGTAGCGCTTACGCTTGTCCTCGGGCCAGGCGCCGGGGCATTCGACCACGATGGCCGTGCAGGCGTAGTTGGCCCAGGCGTAAACCGCGAGCCCGTATACCTTCAGGAACAGCAGCCCGCGAAGCTGTTGCAGCGTCGGCTTCACCAGCCCGTTCTCGCCGGTGATGACCGAGCGCGGCTCCGGGTCGAATTCGAACTCGTCTTTCAGGGCGTCAATGATCGCGCGGGCGATGTCATCGTCCGGCCCATTCTGAATCAGGTATGCGCCGGTTCCGTTCGGGTCTTCGTGCAGATCCAGCAGAAGTCCGGGCGGGTTTTCCTCAAGGAACTTTTTGACCGCGTCAACTTCGGCGTAGCCTTCCCAGGCGAAGGCGCGGTTGAGGTCCGTGCCGTCTTCGAGCTCGCGCTTGTTGTTCTGTATGCCCCAGGGGTTGCAGGGGCCGAACACGTTGAAGCCAAGCGCAAAGAGCTGGTCCTGCACGAGCCAGCCCGAAGGCTCGTTGCCGTGAACGCCGGTGGTGATGACGATGTCCGTGGTTGGCTGGGCGGGCGCCGGTGCGGGCTCGGGCACGACAACCGGCTCAGGATCTTGGGGCGCTTCCACGCGCGGCGCGAGGCGACTTCCGCCACAGGCGGCAAGAGCGACAACCATCAGTGAGAAAAGCGACAACGCCTTCATGGATTCTCCAGCTTGCACACGCCGGGCGCGAGCAGGATAGCACGCGCGCAAAACTTTTTCGGCGGCGATTCGTGCGCCGAA
The DNA here is from genome assembly GCA_019912315.1 of Planctomycetota bacterium. Classification (GTDB taxonomy): domain Bacteria; phylum Planctomycetota; class UBA8742; order UBA2392; family UBA2392; genus JACKID01. The sequence goes on along the minus strand of JAIOJA010000054.1, from coordinate 32,396 downwards.
GTTTTGGCGGCGACGGCGCTTCCGTCTTGCGCTGTGCGTTGCGGGCGCTTGCAAAGGCGTGTTTCCGGGCTTTGCCGTCAAGTCGAACGACGTACCTGCCGAATCGATTTGCCGGACAAGAACGGAGATTGCCATGAGCGGACTCACGACGGACTGGTCAACGAATGCTTCGGCGCGCGGATTCATGAAGACCACCCTGGTATGGACGCCGGGGTTGCTGGCGGGGTTGTGGTTTGCGGTGTGTTGTGCGGGCGTAACCGAATTCGGGCGTGTCGGGTTTCTGCTGCTTGCGCGCCCTTCGCTGTACCTGGGGCTGATGCTCTTCGTGTTTTCCATTGCGGCGTTCTGGATGGTTCCCAGGCCGCGCGTGCGAAAGGACGGATTCGCACTCGCGCTGTCGCTGGCGGGCTCGGCGTTCACGATGATTTCTTTCGCCGTGGCGTCGAGGATCGTCGGCTAGGCGACGAGGTCGGGCGTGATGTCAGCGATAGCCGGGCAACCGGCGAGTTGCATGGCGCGTGCGAAGTCTTCACGATAGAGCTCAAGCACGCGCCGCACGCCCGCCTCGCCGCCCACGGCAAGGCCCCACAACACCGGCCGCCCGAGTTCAGGCAGGTCCGACATTTCCCCAGACTATCCCCGATCACAACTGTTGGTATAGGCGTCGCCCCGTGCTTGAATGCCGACATGAACGACCGCGACGCCATTGAGCAGTGGGAGATCAAAACTCTCGCGCCCTATGCCCTGAAAGCCTGCGAGTCGCAGGGGCGCCGCCACGCCGAAGACGAACACCCTTACCGCACGTGCTTTCAGCGTGACCGCGACCGTATCATTCACTGCGCGGCCTTCCGGCGCCTCGAGTACAAGACGCAGGTGTTTCTGAACTGGAGCGGCGACCACTTCCGCACGCGCCTCACACACACGATTGAAGTCGCCCAGGCCGCCCGCACCATCGCGCGCTCGCTGGGTCTGAACGAGGACCTCACCGAAGCGATCTCGCTGGCGCACGACCTGGGGCATACGCCCTTCGGCCACGCCGGTGAGCACGCCATGCGCGATCTCATGCGGGACCACGGCGGCTATGAGCACAACGGGCAAAGCCTGCGCATCGTTGACGAGATCGAGCGTCACTACCTGCCCCGATTCGGCGGGCTGAACCCGACGCACGAGTTGCGCTACGGGCTGATGAAACACCGCACGGATTACGACAAGCCGCTGTTTCGCGGGCTGGTTGATCGGGAATCACCAAGCCTGGAAGCGCAGGTTGCCAACGCCGCCGATGAGATCAGCTATAACGCGCACGACACCGACGACGGGCTGTACTCCGGTCTGCTGAAGTGGGATGCGGCCCGCGAAAGCGAACTGTTCGCGCAGGCCGAGGAGTACGCCAAAGCCAACGTGCCCGAGGGCGAAGAAGACCTGCTGCGCTATCAGCTTGTGCGCCGACTGAAAGATCTGCAGGTGACCGACCTGCTGCAGCACACGACCGCCCGGTTGATGAAGCTGGATTTTAAAAACGCGCAGGACGTGCTGAGTCACCAGAGCAAGGACGCGGTCGTGGACTTCAGCCCGGAGTTCAAGAAGAAGGTGAAGGGGCTGAAGCTGATGCTTTACCACAAGCTGTACATGCACCGGCATGTGCGGCGCGGCATGGAAAAGAGCACCCGCTTCATGCGCGAGATGTTCGAGCGCTACGTCAGTGAGCCGTACCTGATGCCCGGCGGCTTCCACAAGCGCCTGAGCGACGGCATTGAGCTGCACCGCGTAGTCTGCGACTACATCTCCGGCATGACCGACCGCTACGCGCTGGAGCAGTACAAGAAACTATTTGACCCGGATACGTGGTAGGCGAAGGTCTTTGACCTTCGCGTTGATGGTTTACGGTTGATAGTTAATGGTTTGTGTTGCTTCGTAGTGGTGGCGGAGGTTCTTATGCAGCGGTTTCAGAACCTTGAAGTCTGGCAGCGTGGCCACAAGTTGACTTTGGAAGTCTATCGGCTGAGCAGGGGCTTTCCGGCGGACGAACGCTTTGGCTTGACGTCTCAGATTCGACGGTCTGTATCGTCCGTGCCGACGAACATTGCCGAGGGTTCAAAGCGCGCAAAGCCCAACGACTACGCAAGGTTTCTGAACATCGCTGAGTCGTCGTTGGCCGAAACCGAGTACCAACGGATGCTCGCCACCGACTTGGGCTTTGCGACCGAGGAAGAAACCGGGCCACTGCTTGCGGACGTGACCCTCTTGGCAAAGAAACTATACAGCCTGCGCCGGAGGGTCGAAGGCAGTTAACCATCGACCATAGACCATCAGCCATAGACGCGACGAAGGAGACACCCATGTCCAAAGACATCCAGATCGTAAGCAGTGACAACGCGCCGAAGGCCATCGGGCCCTACAGCCAGGCCGTCAGCAGCAACGGCTTTCTGTTCTGCAGCGGGCAGATACCACTTGACGCGTCAAGCGGCGAGGTCGTGGGTGAAACCGCCGGCGAACAGACCGTCAAGGTGATGGCAAACCTGCTGGAAGTGCTGAAGGCGTCGGGCTGCGACTTCAGCAACGTGGTGAAGACCACGATTTTCCTGAAAGACATGAACGACTTCGCCGGCGTCAACGACGTCTACGCGGCTTCCATGGGCGATCACCGACCGGCCCGGGCGACGGTCGAAGTCGCGCGTCTGCCGAAAGATGTGAAAGTCGAAATCGACTGCATCGCCGCGCTGGGTTAGCCGGGGGCAAGCTTCTTGTGTTCGCCCTCGTTGAGGGGCTGGCGCAGGCGGCGAAAGGCTGCTTCGGCCTTGGAAGCGGCGTCGGCGCTTTCGAACTCGAAGGTGATCGCGCCGCCCGTCGCCGTGATTTCCAGCTGCCACCACTCGCCCGGCTGAACGGGTCGGGCGACAAAGGTGATTTCCAGAAACTGAAGCTCGCGCTCCATCAGCACGTTCCGTTTGTCCGTGAGTGTGCGATACTCGTGCCATGTAAGCTTCAGCTCGTCGCCCGCCACCTCACTTACGCCGCGACCGCCGAATGCCAGTGCCTCGGTCAGGTGGCGCGCCGCGACCGCACGTGTACTTGGCAGCTTGTATTCGGGGCGGTCGGCGTAGGGGCCGATCGCGCAGCCCGCCAGCAGCAGCAATAGCGCCAGGTATCTCAAGTCAGCAACCTTTCCAGCCACAGCCCGACTTCAAGCACCAGCTTGTCGCTGATCTGGTGTGCGCACTCGTCATCCTGGAAGTAGTCCGCATCTTCAAAGCCGAGGGCCTTGCACTTTTCAAGCGCCTCGCGCGCGAGTGCCGGTTTCACGTTTTCGTCCCGCCCGCCGTGAAACTGCGCCAGCGCGACGGACTTGTGCGCCAAGGCCGGCACGTCATTCAGAAACTCGTGCTTGATGCGCCCGCCGATGCTGCCCCCCGCGCGGAAGCGCTCCGGGTGCTGCGGCGCCACGTAGCCCGCGAGATAGCCGCCCTGGGAAAAACCGATCACGGCCGTGTCGCTGATCGGGTATTCCTTGCGGATTACGTCCTGCAGGTTCATCAGATGATTGTCCGAGACGCGGAAACTCTCGCGCAGGGCATCCTGGTCGCCGGTGTAGAGGTACCAGGCGTAGCCGATACGGATTTTGTCGGGCTGGCGCATCTCGAAAGGATAGACGCCGCGCGGAAACAGCCAGATCCACGGGCGGTCGAACAGCGGGGTCATGGCGCGCTGTATCAGGGCCTCGTATTGCCCCATACCGTGCAGCGCGATCACCAGCGGCCATGCGCGGTTGCGCCGAAAGCCCTCGGGCAGCACAAGCGTATAGGGGCACTCGAGGTGAAAGGTGGAAGTGGACTCTTTGATGCGGTCTTTCATGCCACGACTATAGATTGAAAGCCGGTCAGGGTCGAAAGGTGAAGAACCCGCCGTGTTCGACCTTCGAATTTGAGCGCGGTTGATCTGTCTAGTGTTTGCCTTCGTCCGCCGGCTGGTCCGGCACCGTGACTTCGATGGGCATGATGACTTCCGGCTCGGGGGCGCGCAGCTTCGGCACCGGGTCGCGGTGCAGGGGCGGGTCGGACTCCGAGATGTTTTCACTGCCGAGGTACAGCTGTTTGCACAGCTCGCGCAGCGTGCCGGCCCGCATGACGTCAACAACGCGCACGCGCATGTCGAAGGTTCGCTCAAGCACGGCCGCGAGTTCCCAGGCGTCGAAGTTGACGGCGCGAAGGTCCTTCGAGATGCGGTCCGTGGGCAGCAGTCGGGTGTGATCGACGCCGATCGCGCGGGCTACCGCCAGGCGGAAAGCGCGCACGAACCCCTGCGGCACCGGGGTCAACGTGCTGATACCGACGGTGAAGACTTCGTCCGACTGCGGAGTGCGTGAATCAACCAGTTCGCGTCGCAGTCGGCGCCGGCGGATCGCCAGCGTCTCGGTCGCGCCGAACGAAAGCATCGCTGCAACGGCCAGCAGCAGAAAGAAGCCTACGTCACCCATGAATCCTCCGCATTCATTGTAGCAACATGTAAAGGCCGCGGGCTATTCCGGGCAACGCAAAGCGCCCGCCGGTGGCGGGCGCTTTGAGGAATGACGGGAATCAGTCGGTCTTGTAGCTGTTGTACACTTCAAGCCAGCGGCGGACGATCAGGTCACTGTCGCTTTGTCCGTCGAAATCCTGGGTGTAGACCATTTCCTTCTTTTGCCAGTCCTGCGGCACAAACGGGCGCCAGATCTCCCACAGGGCGCTGCTGATGCTGAGTTTCTGCTTGCGGTCCTTGTTGGCCTGGGCATCGATCAGCAGGTCGATAAACGCGCCCATGGTGGCCTTTTTCTGTACTTTGCTTGGTTCGCTTTCCACGGCTCTCATGCGTGCGGTGTTGAGGTCCTGCCCGCGCTTCAGGTCGTTGACGGCGTTCACCAGTGCAGGCTCGGTCGGCATGGCGCCGGTCTTGGCGACCTGCGGCAGGTTAGCATCCGGGTCCGCAGGCGGGTCGTCAGGGTTGTCGGGCGGGTTGCGGTCCGGGTCGCTCGGGTTGCGGTCCGGGTTGTACGGATCGCGTTGGTCGCCCGAGCGATCATTCTTGGCCTCGAGGGCCTGCAGGTTCTTCAGCGAGCTCATGTCCACGAAGTTCAGCAGACGAACGTTGTCCGTGCCTTTGGGTGCGCCAAGCCATAACTCCTTGGTCTTGCCGGCACCCTGGTAGGTGACGAAGACTTTCTTGCCGAGGTACTTGGTGCCGTTGAGCTCAAGGGTGAAGCCGCCGTTGTCGGATTCGGTCTTCGCGCGCTCCCACTCCAGGCCTTCCGCACCGAAGATGAATTCCTTGATGTAATCCATCACGCGCTGGCGCAGACCACTCGCCCCATGCCCCACCTCACCCAGGAACTTGCCCGTGTATCTGCCATCGGCGCCTTTCTCCCACTGTCCGACTCCGAACAGCGGCGTGTTGAGGAAGTCCTTGTTGCTGTCGATCAACGTGGCGTTGTAGGCCGCATAAACGTCCCAGTCGAACAGCGCATCGAGCGTCCCGGCGTCTTCGTTCTGCAAAGCGGCAAACACGGATGACGCCTGCGCGAGCGACGCGTCCATGGGTTTTTTGATGGCCTCGTTTTCGACGCGTTTTTCCGCCATTTCCTTTTCAATGCGCTCTTTCTGTTCCTGTGCCTGTTGTTCGGCCTTCAGGCGCTCCTGGTCCTGTGGCGTCGGCCCGCCGCTGGCGATGACGGCCACGACAATCAGGATCAGCACAACAGCGCCCACCCCGATCCCAACGAACAGACCGGCGTTGCTGCCCTTTCGCGGCGGTGGGCCGTAACCCTGCTGCTGGTCCTGCATCTGCTGCTGGGGACCGCCCGCCATGGGCTTGGGGCCTCGCGCCGGGCCGCGTGCTGGACCACGTGCCGGACCGCGAGCAGGTGCTCGCCCCGGAGGGCCGCCACGAGGGCGTGCCGGGCCGCGTGCCGCCGCGGGTGCCGGAGCGCCGCCGCCGACGGCGACCATGGCGCCGCATTGGGTACATTGAAACTGGACGCCGGGCTGAAGCCCGGAGCCGTCATACTGCATGCCGCAGGAGTTGCAGGTGATCGTGCTCATTTCACGCCTCGGGTAACTGCTGATTGATCAACATCTTATGAACGAGCCCGCCGGGCGGAAGTTCGGATTCATTCACATCCGCGTCACGCTCCTTCGCGGCTTCGCGTGCTTCGGCGCGCAGGCGAGGGGTACCGCGCGCGTAAGTGCCGGGCTAGACTGCCTTTGGAGGCCGCAATGGACACCGAAACCGCGCACGCGCACGCCCGGCGCATTATAGAAGAAGCCGCAAATCTGACCGGCGACGAAACCGTAGCCCTGATCGAAAGCCATGTCGCCCACAACTACGGGCTGCTGAGCCGCGATCCGGTAGTCAAAGCGGAAGGCGCCTGGCTGACCTGCGCCAGCGGCAAAAAGATCTTCGACGGCGTGGCGGCGTATTCGGCCGCAAACCTGGGGCACGGGCACCCGCTGATTCGCGAGACCCTGAAGGCCTTCCTGGGCTCGCACGCGCCGACGGTGCTGGGGCGATTCCTGGCCGACCCGTACCTGGGGCTGTTCGCGCGCAAGATCACGCAGATGACAGGCTTCGAGAGTTTCCTGCCTGCCAACGGCGGCGTTGAAGGCCCGGAGGCGGCGATCAAACTCGCGCGCCGCTGGGCGCATCAGGTCAAGGGCGTGAAGGGGACACCGACGATCCTGTTCGCCGATCAGTGCTTTCATGGGCGAACGCTGACCGTGACGCAAATGTTCGTCGAGGAGGAAAAGGCCGCGCGCGACGGTTTCGGCCCGTGGCCCGCGGGGTTCAAGCGCATCCCGTACAACGACCTCGCGGCGGTTGAAGCGGCGGTCGACGACAACACGGCGGCAATCATGGTTGAGCCGATCCAGGGTGAGGGCGGGATCAACATTCCCGACGAAGGCTACCTGCGGGCGCTGATCGAGCTGGGCAAGCGGCATAACTTCCTGGTGATCTTCGACGAAGTGCAAACTGGCTGGGCCCGCACGGGAGAGATGTTCTGCTGGCAACACGAAGGCCCGGAAGCGCGCCCGGACATTCTGTGTGTCGGCAAAAGCGTCAGCGGTGGGTTCGCGCCCGTGGCCGGGATTCTTGCCAGCAAGAAACTGATGGAACTGTTCGGGCCCGGCAGCCACGGCAGCACCTTCGGCGGCTGCCCGATATCGAGCTGCATTGGATACGCTGCATTGACCGCAATCGAAGAAGAGAAGCTGGTCAAACAGGCGCAGGAGAAGGGCGAGTGGCTGTTTGAGAAGCTTCAAGAGCTGGCCGAGCGCGCCCCGCGCATCAAGGAAGTCCGCGGCAAGGGCATGATGTTCGGCATTGAGCTGACCCCGGACGGCCCGGACGGGCATCACTTCACGGAGTTGCTGCTGGAAAAAGGCGCGATCATCAAGGACACACACCACTGGGTCCTGCGCTTCACGCCGCCGATCGTGGCGAGCAAGAAAGACCTGGAGCTGGTGCTCGGCATACTCGAAGAAGTGTTTGTGGGGCAACCGGCGGAGGCGTAGTGGTGCAGGCTTCCAGCCTGCACAGAATTGCGGGCTTCAAGCCCGCAAACGCCAGCCACAGAACCGATCGGCAAGCAGGATGCTTGCCGATCATGCGGGCTGGAAGCCCGCATCACGCGTACTCGATTTCGGCGCCCCGGACGTTGTCGTTGACGCGGCCGTTCTCGTACACAACCTGGCCGCGAACGATGGTTGTCTTTGCGCGGCCTTTCAGCTTTTGGCCATGCCACGGCGACCACTTGCATTTCGTCAGCTGGTCGGCGTTGCGGACTTCGTGCACTTCGTTCGGGTCAACCAGTGTGAGGTCGGCGTCGTAGCCGAGCTCAATCAAGCCCTTGCGCTTCATGGCGTAGGCCCTGGCGGGGTTTTCGCACATCCACAGGGCGACCTGCTCAAGCGTGCACAAACCGCGGCTTGACGCGTCAAGAATCAGTGCCAGAGAGTTCTCAACGGCAGGGATGCCCGCCGGTGCCTTCCAGATACTCCGGCGTTTCTCCGTCAGCAGGTGCGGTGCGTGGTCGGTGGCGATCATCCCGATGCGCCCGCTGATCAGGCCTGCCCACAGTCCCCGGTTATCGGCGCGGAATTTCAGGGGCGGGTTCATCTTGGCCAGTGTGCCCATCGCGTGGTCGTCTTCGACGTTCATGAGCAGATGGTGCGGCGACGTCTCGGTGGTGACCAGCGTGTCGCGGGGTATGAACAGTTCACACTCGCGCGCGGAGCTTACGTGCAGGATGTGCGCGCGGTGCTGGTACTTGCGCGCAAGCCCGACAACGTGCTGGGTGGATTTGTACGCGACATCCACGTTGCGCCATGCGGTGTAGGCGCGCAGGTCGTCGCGATTCTCGTACTGCGCCCTGGTGGCCTTCATGACGCCTTCGTCTTCGCAGTGGAATGCGATTACCCGGCGCTTGTCGGTCTCAGCGAAAATGTTCTCCAGCGCGTTCATGTCATCCACCAGCAGGTCGCCGGTGCTGGCGCCGAGGAATACTTTGATGCCGCAGATGCGCTTCATGGCCTTGAGATCGGCCAGATTGGTGTTCGTCGCGCCGCCGAAGAAGCCCCAGTTTACGCGGCATTTGCGCGCCGCGATGGCGTGCTTGTTGTCGATTTCGCGCTGGTTGATCGCCAGCGGAATCGTGTTCGGCATCTCGCAGAAGCTGGTGACGCCGCCCTTGGCGCAGGCGCGTGTGGCGGTTTCAAGGTCTTCTTTGTGAGTCAGCCCCGGATCACGGAAGTGAACCTGCGGGTCGACGATGCCCGGGAAAAGGTACAGCCCGCCCGCATCAATCACGCGCGCGCCGGAAGTGTCGACAGTTGGTGCGATCGCGGAGATGAACGGGCCGTCCGTGCGGACCTCCAGGTCCTGGAACCGCCCGTTGTGAAAGGTCTTAGCGCCTCTGATTACAATCGATGCCATGGTGTATCCGTTCGAGTCTTGGTGAACTTTGCCTGTCTATGGGTTTAAGGTCAAAGGTCGAATTCGGCTAACGAAGGAGGAAACATGCAGCGTTTCACCGATCTTGAGGTTTGGCGACTCGGTCATCAACTTACGCAGGAGGAGTACCGCATAACCGGGGCGTTTCCGCGGGAAGAGCTTTTCGGCCTGACGTCGCAGTTGCGTAGAGCGTCTTCTTCCGTACCGATCAACATTGCGGAAGGATCAAAGCGTACAAGCAACAAAGACTACGCTCGGTTTCTGAACATCAGTGAAGGCTCGTTAGCAGAGACCGAATACGAACTGATGCTCGCACGAGACCTCAAGTACTCATCTGCGGACGAAATTGCGCCTCTGCTCGAGCGATGCGGCCTGCTTGCGCGCAAGCTGCACAACCTAAGGAAGAAGGAAGAAGGCAAGCCGTAGTTACCTTTGACCTTCGACCCTTGACCGCAGTTCAAACTCGCATGCCGACGCGGATGATCAGCACCGCAACGATCCCCGCGATGCAGATGCCCATCCAGGTCATGTCGATGGGGCGCTGCTGTTGCCAGGCTTCGAAGGCTTCCCAGCCAATGAAGATCGCGAACCCGAGCACGGGCCAGAGCTTCCAAAGTTTCAGCGGCGGCTTATCTTCGCTCATGCTGACTCCAGCGGGCCTTCATCACGCAAGCCTACCAGATCTTTGAACCCGAGCAGGCGGCAGACTTCGTCGGCCAACTCTTCCGGGTCCGTGCGCGCGTTGATGGCCTTCACGCCCAGCATTTTGGAGACGTAATGGCGTCCCACTTCGTTGTCGGTGGTGGGCCCGCAGATGATGTCGATGCGCTGGCCGCGATCGTCGAAAATCCGCTTCGCGCCGAACGCGCCGACCGGGTCGTTGGCGCAGCAGATGTGCACGCGTGTGTGCTCATACAGGTCGGCATCGTCGAAGTAGGTCATTACGGAATAGCCGCCGATGATACCGTCGCCGAGTTCCAGAATGATCACGTCCGGCTTGTCTTCGGCCAGCCCATTAATGATCGTCTTGCTGACCGTCGCGATGCTTTCCAGGTCGGCCGTGCTGGCGAGCCCCGTATCTACAAAGCTGAGCGTCTTGCGTGCGCCGTGATCCTCGAAGCTGAACAAATCGCGCCGTGCCGCCACGCCGGAAAGCTTGCCCGCGTTCACGCGCAAGCCGCGCTGGCTGAGCAACTGGCACAACTCCGCGACGGCCTTGGTCTTGCCGGCACTCATGCAGGTGCCGCTGACGGCTACGATGGGAATGTCCATGCCGGGCTCAATGCGGTCGTGGTCAGCGATGCTGGCGTCAGTCAGGTTCAGGATGCGTCCCTTTCGCACGACCATGCCGACGACTTCCACTTTAAGGGGCGGGCCTAAATCCTTGTTCGCGCTGGTGCATAGCCCGATCACGCCGCCAAGGTTCAGCATGTTTAACGTGTCGCCGGACTTGATGCTGGCAGGCACCCCGCCAACGTAGCCTTTCAGCGCGTTGCGGGCGCCGAGTGCACCGATGATGATGTCGCCCTCGAAAATCTTGGCCATGCGCCCTTCTTCGAGTTCAAGTTCACCGTACGTCGCCTTTTCGCCGAGCGCGCGGACGATTACGACGTTGCCGGCCCTGGATTCAAGGTTTTCGGTGATGACGCGCTCTTCCTTGTGCAGGTTCAAGCGGTGCACCACGCTGGCGATTTTGTGAACGCGTATTTCCATGGGCAGTACTCCGAGACTCGTTTGTCTGACTTCGTTGTCAATCAATAGCGCCTGTGTCATGGCGGTTCTCCGGTTGAGTGAGTTTGAGTGCTCGCGGCATGGGCCGGGGCGCACTCAAAGAGTTCACACCCGGGCCGCGCGTGTCGGTCGTCGTCGCATCAGGTTGGCTCCTGTGCGTTGCCGTAGAGCTTGCTGGGGATGCTGAGAATCTTGCTGTAGCCGGCGGCGTCGCGTCCGTCCCACATGGTGAACTCTTCGCCGTACTTGCCGGCGGCCGCGGCCATCAGCGAATGCGGGCTGGTTGCGCCGGTCACAAAATAGCCGCCGTGTTTCACACTCAGCGTGACTTCGCCGCTGACGCGCTGCTGGCTGCTGGCCAGCATGGCCTCCATGTCGCGCAGGGCGGGGTCAAACGGCTGGCCTTCGTGGATCATGTTGCCGTAGAAGTCGGCGACGTGATCTTTCCAGAAGCGCTGCCACTTGGTCAGCGTGAGTTTTTCAAGCTCGCGGTGGGCGTGAATCAGCATCAAGGCCGCGCCTGCCTGGAAGGCGATGCGCCCTTTGATGCCGACAATCGTATCGCCCAGGTGAATGCCACGGCCCAACGCGTAAGTGGCCGACAGCTCGTTCAACTTCTCGACCAGGGCAACCGAATCCAGTTTCTCGCCGTTGAGGGCAACCGGCACGCCCTGCTCGTAACTGATCTTCAGCGTCTGTGGTTTTGCCCCGGCGTCGCTGGGGACGGCCATCTCAAACACACTTTCAGGGACTTCCGTTGCGCTGTCGTGGGTTTCCTTGCCGCCGATGGTCACGCCCCACATGCCGGCGTTGATGCTGTACTGGGTGGTCTTGGCGGCAATCTCGAGCCCGTGCTTTGCCAGGTAATCGGTTTCCTGCTGACGTGACAGGGAGTGCTCGCGCACTGGGGCGAGCTGTTTCAGGGCGGGGCACAGCACGCCGAAGGCGACGTCAAACCGAATCTGGTCATTGCCCGCACCGGTGCTGCCGTGGGCGACGGCCGCTGCTTTGATCTTGAGCGCATACTCGGCCACCATGGCGGCCTGCACCACGCGCTCGGCCGCGACGCACAGCGGGTAGACCCCGCCGCGCAGGACGTTGCCGAAGATCAGGTAGCGGGCGTAGCGATCAAAGACCTCGGCGCGCCCGTCGATGACGAGATGCTCTTTGACCCCCAGTTTCGTCGCGCGTTCTTCGGCGCGTTTGATGTCGTCAGCGCTGAATCCGCCCGTGTCCACCATGACAGTGACGATGTCATAGCCGTATTGCTCCCGGATGAACGGGATGCAGAAACTCGTGTCGAGCCCGCCGCTGTATGCCAGTACGCAAGTCTCACTCATTGTTGTTTCCGTCTGGATTCACCACAGAGTCACGGAGACACAGAGGAACTGCATGCTGCTGTTCTGCCATCTCTGTGTCTCTGCGCCTCTGTGGTGAGCCCGCAGTTTATTCCTTCAGCCAGTCTTTCAGTTCCTTCAGTCTTGCTTCTACCTGTGCGCGTGCTGTGCCCGCGTACACCTGCTTGCGTTCTACCAGTGCTTCTAGTGACAACTCGTTCAGCAACTCCGGCTTCAGGCGCTCGTCCACGGCCTTCAAGTCTTCGGCCGTGAGGTCGGCGAAGCGCATGCCTTTGCTTTCGACATACTTGACCAGGCGCCCGGTGATGTCGTGGCCGTCGCGAAAGGGCACGCCCTGCAGCACGAGCCAGTCGGCCACGTTCATGGCTTCCATGTAGCCCGCGCCGGAATCGAGCTGCTGCTGGATGCGCTCGCGGTTGACCTTGAAGTTTTCCTTGCTGAACACGAGCGCCATCACGCGCAGACAGGCAAGCGTCTGGTCTGTGGCGTCAAACACCGCTTCCTTGTCTTCCTGAAGGTCGCGGTTGTAGGTCATGGGAAGACCCTTAAGCGTCGTAAACAACGCCATCAGATGCCCAACTACACGCCCGGTCTTGCCACGAACCAGTTCGCAGGCATCCGGGTTCCGCTTCTGTGGCATGATCGAAGAGCCGGTGGTGACGGCATCACCAAGTGTCACAAAGCCGAACTCCGACGACGACCACAGGATCATGTCTTCCGAGATACGCGACAAATGGGTCATGCACTTCGCGCACGCAAAGATCAGGTCGAGTGCAAAATCTCGATTAGAAACGGCGTCCATTGAATTCAGCATCGGCGCGCCTCTGGCGCCGTATGGAAGTACATCATTCGCAAGCCGCTTCATGTCGACGCCAAAGCTATTGCCGGTACAGGCTCCTGAGCCAAGCGGCGAATAGCGAATCTCGCCGCCGAAATTGTACCCGGGCAGGGAGTACCTGGAGTGATACATAAGGCTGACGTACGCGAGGAGGTGATGTGCCATCCGAACCGGCATCGCTCGTTGCAGGTGTGTGTAAGCCGGGATGATCACGTCGATTGTTTCTTCTGCACGTTCCGTAATTGCTAGCCCAAGCTCGGCTGTCGCACTTTGTATCTCCGCCGATCGATTGACACACCACATCCGAAAGTCGGTTGCGACCTGGTCGTTGCGGCTGCGCCCTGTGTGGAGTTTCTTGCCGGCGTCGCCGATCAGCTCGGTGAGGCGGGCTTCGATGTTCATGTGGACGTCTTCCAGCTCGACCTTCCATTCGAACTTGCCGCTTTCGATTTCCTTGGTGATGGTTGCGAAGCCGGTCTTGATATCCGCGAGTTCTTTCTCGTCAAGAATGCCGATGCGCTGCAATTCAGCCGCGTAGGCCAGGCTGCCCTGGATGTCTTCCTTCCAGAGGCGCTGGTCAAATGACACGGACTGGCTGAATTCCTGCATCAGCTTGTCCGGCTTGCCACTAAATCTTCCACTCCACATCGCAGACTTCCTTCACTTGCCTCAAAGGCATTCACCACAGAGTCACGGAGTCACAGAGAACTACCAGTTCCCATTTTTGCGCCTGGTAATGCCGTCTTTCAGCAAAGGCACGTTGAAGTTGATGAGCAAACCCAAAGGCAGGCCCGTCAGTTTGAGGTATGTCAACAGTTGGGCTTGATGAATCGGCAGAACTCTCTCGACCGCTTTCAATTCGATCACGATCAAATCTTCAACCACTAAGTCCAGGCGGTAGCCGCAATCCAGCCGCACACCCTTGTATTCAACGGGCAGGGGCTGCTGCCTCTTGAACTCAATGTCAGCCGAAGCGAGTTCAAAGCACAGACACTCTTCGTAGGCGGATTCAAGCAGCCCGGGACCCAGTGTGCGGTGGATCTCAATACAGAAACCGATGATGCGCTCACTCAACGAGTTGATTCTCTGTGTCTCTGTGTCTCTGTGGTTCATGACTTTCGCCTATGAGTTCAGGAACAACTCCGCCGTCTGCTTGTAGATCTGGTAGCCGCGGTATAGCTCGATCTCCTCGATGTACTCGTCGGCTGCGTGGCTGAGGTGGGGGAAGCCGGGGCCGATGATCAGCCCCTGTGCGTTCTGGTTCCACCAGGCGTCGCTTACGCCGCCGAATGCGCTTACGTTTTCCGCACCGCTGGCGTCGCAGGCGCATTTCACCAGCGGGTCGTTCTTGTCGCGTTTCCAGACGCCGAAGCGGGCCTTCTCGCGCACGATCTTGCTGTGCGAACTGATTGCGGCCTTCACGCGCTTGATGGTTTCGGTGTTATCAAGCTGCTGAATCGTGCGCCCGTCGATCACCCACTTCACCTCACTGGGTACCACGTTGCGGGCGACGCCGCCGTTGACCATGGTGACGGCCAGTGTCGTGCGACCCAGCAGGTCGTCACGTTCCTCAAAACTTTCGTACAACGACTCGATGGCCAGAATATCCCGTGCCGCGTGGTAGGCCGCGTTGTCGCCCTGCCAGGGGCGGGCGGCGTGGCTGCTTTTGCCGGCGGTTGACATGTCAAGCTTGAACATGCCGCGCTCAGCGGTGCAGACGTTGCAGTCGGTCGGCTCGCCGGTGATGCAGGCCTCGAACTCGGGAATCTCGTCGCGGAAGATCTCGAAGCCTTGCCCCTGGGTTTCTTCATCACAGGTCGGCGCGAACATGAGGGTGCACCTGGACTCGTCAATGTCCGCGGACAGCAGGGCGTGGAACATGCCTACCAGACAGCCGCCGGCGTCGGAGCTGCCGAGCCCGTAGACGCGCCCGTTTTCGCGCGCGCCGTCCCAGGGGTCGCGGGTGTAGCCGTTGTTGGGCGGCACGGTGTCCGTGTGTGTGTTGAACAGCAGGCGCTTGGGGCCCTGACCTCTCCACGCCAGCAGGTTTCTGCCGGAGTGCTTGTACTGCAGACCGTGCTTCTCGAACTGCGCCTTGAACCACTCGATGACTTCGTGCTCGTTGCCGCTGACGGATTTAATACGCACGATCTGGCTGAGCGCGTCAGCTAGTGTGTCCTGTGTGAATTCGGTTGTGGTGGGCATGGCGTCCTGCCTTCTGTCCTGGACGCCCTTTTACTCGGGAGAGGGTCAGGCACCTTTTCTTGATACACCAAGAAAACGAGCCAGACCCTTTCGCCAGCGCAGTGGAACGTCCTGAGAAACTTCAAAGTGAGTTGCGGCAAATCCAATGACCCGACGAAACGCTATTGCGGTCGTCGATAGGTCGGTCGGATCGTGTGCAGCTTCGTCACTTCGTTTTCTCCGGCGCTCGCTCGCTCTCCCTGAGAACGCGCGGCACTTCCTCTAATGTCTTAGTCGAATAGAAATATCGCGGTTTCGCGCGGGCGCAAGGAATCAGTCGGAAAAACTTTCCGTCGACGGACACTTGGCGCAGCCGCCGCAGGCCTTGTCGCCCCGTGCTACGCGCAGTGTCTGATAGGCCCGCCAGCCAGCGAACCCGGCGGCGGCCGTGACGACTGCAGCGATTGCTAATGTTTCCAGCATCCTCGTTACCTCGTTCCGGCGGGCAGGCCCGCCGGTCCCAAGCCTTTCGGCTGGGGCTCTAACCGCCCAATGCGCTGGCGACCTGGAAGGTTACCAGCGCGCCAATGTAGGCCAGTGTGGTCATGTACAGGAAACTGGCGATAGGCCATTTCCATGAGTTCGTTTCACGCCGCATGACGGCCAGCGTGGCCGCGCACTGGGCGCACAGGGCGAAGAAGACCATGATCGACAGGGCCGTCGCCAGGTTGAACAGTTTGCTGCCGTTCGGGCGCTCGGCGTTCTGGACGACTTCCCGCAGGGTGGCCGACTCTTCGTCTTGATCGCCGCCAAGGTTGAAAATGGTCCCCAGTGTCGCCACGATTACTTCGCGTGCCGGGAAGCTTGCAATAGCCGCCATGCCGATCCGCCAGTCCCAGCCCAGGGGCTCCACGGCCGGCTCAATGGCATGCCCGACGCGCCCCAGGTAGCTGTTTTCGAGGTGCGCGCCGGCACGGGCGTTTTCGATTTCACTGCGGGCTTCTTCGGAGTCTTCAGCCAGGGTCGCAAGTTGTGCGTCGTACTTGGCGTCGATCTCGTCACTCTGGGGAAAGTAGCCGGCAGCCCAGACGAGAATCGTGACAGCCAGAATGATCGTGCCGGCCCGCTTGACGAAGCTGCCACCGCGCTCATACAGCACGCGCCCTACGGCCTTGGGGCGAGGCATCTTGTAGCTGGGCAGCTCAAGCAGGAAGGGCGTTACTTTCGACTTTAGAATGCCCTTCTTCAGCACCAGCGCGGTCGGTATGGCCGCGAATACGCCGACGAAGTACATGGCGAACAGGACGATTCCCTGCAGCTCGAGAAAACCGAAATACTCCTGCTTCGGCACGAAGGCCGCAATAAACAGCACGTAGACCGGCAGGCGCGCGCTGCACGACATGAACGGCGCGAGAAAGATCGTAGTCAGGCGCGTGTTGCGATCCTCAATGACGCGCGTGCCCATGATGGCCGGGATAGCACAGGCGAAGCCGCTCAGCAGGGGAATGAAACTGCGCCCGCTGAGCCCGAAGCGCGACATGATCTTGTCCATCAGGAAGGCCGCGCGGGCCATGTAGCCCAGGTCTTCGAGAATGGCGATAAACAGGAACAGGATCAGAATCTGCGGCAGGAAGATCAGCACGCCGCCGACGCCCGCGATCACGCCATCCACGACCAGCGATTTCAGCGCGCCCTCGGCCATCATGCCGCCGACCCAGTCGCCGAGTGCGCCGAACGCCCCGTCGATCACGTCCATCAGCGGTCCAGACCAGGAGTAGATACTCTGGAAAATCAGCCCCATCATGAACAGGAAGACCAGGCTGCCCCAGAACTTGTGGGTCAGCACGCCGTCTACGACGTCGGTCTTGGTGCGGCCTTCGCGTGCCTCGGCCTGCTTTACATCCTGCATCCACTTGCCGATGGCGCCGTAGCGTGTCTGGGCCTCGACCATGCTGAGGCTGTGCCCGGCCGCGGTGCGCTCACGAATTTCGAAGAACTTGCCGGTGAACTCCGCGCCGCCGACTTCTTCGCATTCGTCGAAGAAGGGGCCTGCCCCGTCGACCAGCAGGCGTAGTGCCTCCGGGCGCACGGGCTTGAAGCCGAGCTTGACGCCGAGGTCGCACAGTTCCTGGTGCAGAGTGTCGACGCCGCGCTTGAAATCTTCGGGATAGTCGAGTTCAAGAACTTTGCCCGGGTGGTGCAGGGTGCGGTGCAGGGTTTCCTTGAGATCGGCGATGCCCGTGCCACGCGGCGCGTTGATGGGCACAACCGGTACACCCAGTGCCTCTGACAGCTTCTTCGCATCGACGCTGATGCCGCGGGATTCCGCCACGTCCATCATGGTCAGGGCGATCACGGCGGGTAAGCCGAACTCCAGCACTTGCGTCGCGATGTAGGTGTTGCGGTCGAGGCTTGACGCGTCAAGTACGATGATGACGCCGTCCGGTTTTGGCGTGCCTTCGATGCGCCCCAGCAGAGCGTCGGTGGCAACACGCTCGTCGGGCGAGCGTGCGGCCAGGCTGTATGTGCCCGGCAGGTCGATGACGGTGATTTCGGAGTTCTCGAAACGCGTCGTACCGATTTTGGCCTCGACGGTGACACCGGGGAAATTCGCGATCTTTTGGCGCGTGCCGGTCAGCGCGCTGAACAGGCTGCTTTTGCCGGTGTTGGGATTGCCCATGAGGGCGACCGTGTGCCGGTCCTGGCGGTGCGCTTCAGTCATGATGAGACCTCCACGCTGATGTGTTTTGCCTCGGCCTTGCGCAGCGACAGGCTGTAGCCCATCACCTTGATCTCGATGGGATCACCAAGTGGGGCATAGCGTACGACCTGCACCTGCACGCCAGGCAGCACGCCCATTTCCAGAATGCGCTGCTGAAGCTGGGGATCGCCCTGCACGTTTGTGACGGTTGCGGTTGCGCCGATGGGCAGCTTGTCGAGTGTGTTGCTGGACATGGCTAGCCTGCGGGGCGCACGTAGACGCGTGAAAGGAGATCAAAGGCCAGTGCGAAGCGCGAGTCGCCTACGCTGATGATGGCGGGGTCGCCCTGACGGATAATGCGTACACGCTTGCCGGGGCACACGCCGAGCTCGCACATGCGCTTGACGTTGCCGTCGAAATCGTTGACTTCGACGACTTCAAGCTCGCCGTCGTAGGGTGAGAAGGTGGAGAGCGGGGCTGTCGGCAGAGTCTTCATACATTGTCCTGTGATGCTTGTTTTGAAACTCAGTCTCAATGTATACGACGGTGCCATGGCGGCGCAACTGGCGGACGTTCGTTTATTCAGGATTCTTCTGCAAGCCGATTGCAAAAGCCAATCGTTCGCCATAACCTCGTCGCCCGAATTCACGATGGTGAGGCTATGAAGAAGACGATTCTGCTGCTTGTCGTTTCGCTCCTGTGCGCCTGCGGCGGGAACGGGGCGAAGTCACTGAAAGAGGGCGAGACGCTGACGGTGATTGCGACCACGCCGCACCTGGCCAGCCTGGCCATGGCAATCGCGGGCGACGACGCGACTGTCGAGATGCTTGCCCCCGAAGGAGCCAACCCGCATGACTACGAGCCCACTGTGGCCGACAGGCGTCGCCTGCAAAGCGCACACCTGCTGCTGGTGAACGGGCTGAAGCTGGAGGCTTTCGACACGGGCAAGATTGCCGAAGGCGCGAAAGTGACGCTTGTGGATTGCTCGGCGAACATCCCGCAAGACTGGTTGATCGCGCCCGAAGAATCTGAAGACGAAGAACACGAGGAGCATGACCACGACGACCATGACCACGACCATGGCGCGCACAACCCGCACGTCTGGCTGAGTATTGAGGGTGCGATTCACCAGGCCCGCGCGATCGCCGACGCCATGGCGAGCTTTGATGCCAGCCACGCGGAAGGCTACCGGTCGCGTTTCGACGTACTGACAGCGAAGCTGGAGAAGCTGCGCGACGAGTTCAAACCGAGGCTGGCCAAGTTGAAGAAGACGAAATTCGTCAGCAACCACGACGCCTTCCCCTACTTCGCGCGCGAGTTCGGGCTGCAGCAGGTAGGTGTCATCCAGCGTACGCCCGGGCACAACCCCAGCATGGACGAGCGCCGCGAAATCGAAGCGAGCGTTACCAAGGGCGGCGCCAACGCCATCTTCATGGAGCCCGGGTTTGACGATGCGGCCTCGCACGTGATTGCGGAATCCACCGGGCTGCCACTGGCGACGCTGGATCCCTTCGGCGTCGGCAAACCCGGCGCGGATGCCTATGAGCGTGTGATGCGCAAGAATCTCGAAACGGTGCTGAAGACCCTTGGCGATTGAGAACCCGCTGATCAGGTGTGAAAACGTAACCGTCTCCGCGAGCGGCAAGAAGCTTGTGGAGGATGTGACGTTCGAGCTCGGGCCGGGCAAGTTCGTCGCCTTGATCGGCCCCAACGGCGCGGGCAAGACGTCGCTGTTCAACACCATCTCGGGCTTCTACCGGCCATCGCAGGGCCACATTACCTTCAAGGGCCAGGACATCACCCGCATCCCCGCGCCCCGGCGCGCGAAGATGGGGCTGGGGCGCAGCTTTCAGAACATTGCCCTCTTTCGCGGCATGACGGTGCTGGACAACATCAAGCTCGGCCGCCACGCGCACCTCAAGACCAATGTCTTCGACGCGCTGCTGTACCTGGGCCGCGCGCGCCGCGAGGAGGCCGAACTCAGGCGCGACGTGGAGGAACGCATCATCGATTTCCTGGAGATCGACCATATCCGCCACGCGCCGGTCTCGGCCCTGTCCTACGGCCTGCAAAAGCGCGTGGAGATGGCGCGCGCGCTGGCGATGCAGCCCGAAATCCTGATGCTCGACGAGCCCGTCGCGGGCATGAACCGCGAGGAGACCGAGGACATGGCGCGCTTCATCCTCGACGTGCGCGCCGAATGGGGCGTGACGGTGCTGATGGTGGAGCATGACATGGGCATGGTGATGGATTTGTCCGACCATGTGGTGGTGCTCAACTTCGGCCAGGTGATCGCCCGCGGCACGCCCGCCCAGGTGCAGGCCGACCCCGAGGTGGCGCGCGCCTACCTGGGCTCGGGCAACGTCGATGAACTGCGCGAGCGGCTGCGCGCGGCCGCTCGCCCGCGGGCGGAGGCGGCCTGATGGACATGGACTGGGGCTATCTGTTCGAAGTCTCGTTGACCAGCGTCATGGGCGGCGGCCTGTATGCGCTGGCGGGCCTGGCCTTCGTCATGGTCTACAAGGCCACGCGCGTGGTCAACCTGGCGATCGGCGAAATGCTGATGGCCGGCAGCTACCTGTTCTTCACCTTCGCCGCGATGTGGGCGCTGCCGCTGTGGCTGGCGATTCCCGCCGCGGTGCTGGCCAGCGGCGTGCTGGGCGCCGTCATCGAGCGCACCATGATCCGGCCCCTCTTGGGCGAGCCGCCGATCTCGGCCTTCATGGTCACGATAGGCCTGGGGTCGGTGCTCGTCGGCCTGGTGGAGATGATCTGGTCGGCCGACCAGCGCCGCCTGCCCGACTTTTTGCCCACGCAGGCGATCACGGTGGGCGACGCCTTTCTCGCGCCCAAGATCTTCTGGGGCGCGGTGATTGCCTCGGTGTTCATCACGGCGGTGCTGCTGGTGTTCCGCTACTGGCGCGGCGGCGTGGCGCTGCGCGCCACCGCGAGCGACCAGGCCGCCGCCTACGCGGTGGGCATCAACGTGCCGCGTGTGTTCTCGCTCTCGTGGGTGGTGTCGGCGATGCTGGCCGCGGTCTCGGGGATCATCGTGGGCTCGATCGGCGGCATCTCCAGCAGCATGGGCGTGTTCGGCCTGACGGTGCTGGTGGTCGTCATCGTCGGCGGGCTGGACAGCGTGCTCGGCGCCCTGGTGGCGGGCCTGCTCGTGGGTCTGGTGGAAGGGCTGGCAGGCGCGTACCTGGGCGGCGAATACAAGCTGCTCGCCACCTTCATCGTGCTGGTGTTCATTCTCATGGTGCGGCCCTACGGGCTCTTCGGCACGCGCGAGATCGAAAGGTTGTAGGGCAGGGCCATGCGCATAGGAACGCTCAAGGAAAGCTATGTGGCCGATGCGGCGCTGTTCGATTCGCGCACGCAGCATGTCTGGCTCGCGATCGCGGCGGCGGCGCTGCTGCTGTTTCCCTTCATGGCCAACGACTACTGGCTCTACATGGCCTGCCTGGTGGCGATCAACATCGCCAGCAGCGCGGGGCTGAACATCCTCACCGGCTACACCGGCCTCGTGAGCCTGGGGCAGGCGGCCTTCATGGGCCTGGGAGCCTACACCGTGGCCATCCTGCAACTGCGCTGGGGCACGCCGCTGGCGCTGAACCTGCTGGCCGCGGGCGTGGTGGCGATGCTGGGCGGCCTCATCGTGGGCGTGCCCTCGCTCAGGGTCAAGGGCCTGTACCTGGCGATCGTGACGATCGCGGCGACCTTCATCGCGCACTTTCTGTTCGCCAACTTCGATTTCACCGGTGGCACCAGCGGCCTGTCGATGCGCCCGGCGCGGGTGTTCGGCACCGATCTCGATACCTCGTTTCGCCTGTACTGGCTGATCGTGCCCGTCACCGTGCTGATGTTGCTGGGCGCAGCCAATCTGTTTCGCACGCGCATCGGCCGCGCCTTCATCGCCATCCGCGACCGCGACATCTCGGCCGAGGTGCTGGGCATCGCGCTGCTCAAGTACAAGCTGCTGTCGTTCGGTCTTTCGTCGTTCTACGCCGGCGTGGCGGGCGGCCTCTTCGCCTATTTCTTTCGCGTGATCACGCCCGAGAGTTTTCCGCTCTCGATGTCCATCTTCTTCCTCGCGGCCATCATCGTCGGTGGCATGGGCTCGACGCTGGGCTCCATCCTGGGCGCGGCCTTCATGACCATGGTGCCCGAGCTGCTCAAGCTGGTGTTCGACCTGCTGCCCGGCGGCGCCGATCTCACCGTGTTTCTTGCCCCGGTGCGCCTGGTGATCTTCGGCGCACTGATCATCGTCTTTCTGGTCTTCGAGCCGCTGGGGCTCGCGGAAATGTGGCGGCGCACGCGCCGGTTCTTTCACCTGTGGCCCTTCAAAAACTAGCCACGCTTCATCCATCAAAAGGAGATCAACATGAACCAGCAAGCAATGTCCCCCCGCCGCCGCGGCCTGATGCTGGGCGCGGCCGCCACTGGCCTCGCCGCGCTCACGCAGCCACTCGCGGTGCTGGCGCAGGACGCGAGCGAGATCGTGATCGGCGGCTCCATCCCCATGACCGGGGTGTTCGCCTTCGCCGGCGTGGGCATCAACGACGGCATCCAGGACTACGTCAAGATCATCAACGACGCGGGCGGCATCAAGGGCCGCAAGGTGAAGTACGTGCCCGAGGACACGGCCTACAAGGTGGACGTGTCGGTCGCGGCCTTCAAGAAGATCACGAGCCAGAACAAGGTCAATGTCTACTACGGCGATTCCACCGGATTTGCCAAGACCATCAACCCCGAGCTCGAGCGCAACGGCAACATCCTGATGGCCGGCGCCTCGTTCGCCAGCGAACTCAACGACCCGAAGAAGTACCCGCACCAGTTCCTCGTCGGCCCGGACTACACCGAGATGTTCGGCATCCTGCTCAAGCACATCGCCAAGGAAAAGCCGGGCGCCAAGGTGGCCTTCGTGTATTCCGATTCCGAGTTCGGGCGCGACCCGATCGAAAAGAGCGAGGCCGCGGCCAAGCAACTCGGCC
Source organism: Planctomycetota bacterium (assembly GCA_019912315.1). GTDB lineage: Bacteria > Planctomycetota > UBA8742 > UBA2392 > UBA2392 > JACKID01. The sequence goes on along the minus strand of JAIOJA010000054.1, from coordinate 9,614 downwards.
TGACGGTGGCTATCAAGATCATGACGGCGGCGGGCAGCGTGGACGTCTCGGGCGAAGTGATCAAGCTGCGCCGCGCCGCGCCCGACTACACGATCTTTCACGGCTACATCCTCGCGCCCATCCCCGAGTTCATCACCCAGGGCAAGCAGCAGGGCATGAAATCGAAGTGGATGGGCACGTTCTGGACCATGGACAGCTCCACCGTGATGAAGATGGGCGCTGACGGCGACGGCTTCATGGGCGTGATGCCCTACCGCTACTACTACGACACCGAAGCGGCGCCCATGCTGGAGAAGATTCGCGCCATGCGCCCCGAGTACCAGAGCACCGCCTACACCCAGGGCATGCTCGCGGCGATGCTGTTCCTGGAATCGGTCAAGCGCTGCCTGGATGCGGGCAAGCCCCTGACCGGCGACGCCATGAAGGCCGCGCTCAACAGCCTCAAGGACTTCGACACCGGCGGCCTGATCGGCGTGCCGATCAGCATTCCGGGCAATTCCATTCCTGTGGGACGCGTGTACAAGGCCGACATGAAGGCGCAAAAAATGGTGCCCGCATCCGACTGGATCAAGTTGTAACGACGTGACATGACCCAGAACGCCACGGACCTGGTCCTCGAAGTCAACAACATCGAGGTGGTCTACAACAAGGTCGTGCAGGCGCTGCGCGGGCTGTCGCTCGCCGTGCCGCGCGGCGAGATCGTGGCGCTCTTGGGCAGCAATGGCGCGGGCAAGAGCACCACGCTCAAGGCGATTTCCAACCTGCTGCCGCTGGAGGACGGGCTGCTCGCCTCGGGCCACATCCGCTTTGCCGGGCAGGACACCGCGCGCCTGGCGCCGCAGCAGCTGGTGCGGCTGGGCGTATCGCACGTGATGGAGGGGCGCCACGTGTTCGAGGACCTGACGGTGGAGGAAAACCTCGTCGCCTCCACCTACGCGCTGAGCGGCCGCACGAATGCGGCGAAACCGGATTTCGACCTGGTGTACGAATACTTCCCGCGCCTGTTCGAGCGGCGCAAGGGCCTGGCGGGCTACCTCTCGGGCGGCGAGCAGCAGATGCTGGCGATCGGCCGCGCGCTGATCGCCCAGCCCACGCTGATGCTGCTCGACGAGCCCTCGCTCGGCATCTCGCCCAAGCTCACCGAGGATATCTTCGCCATCATCGCGCGCATCAACGCCGAACGGGCTACCTCCATGCTGCTGGTGGAGCAGAACGCCACCGTGGCGCTGGCCGTGGCGCACCGCGGCTACATCATGGAAGGCGGCAAGATCGTGATCGACGGCACCGCCGAGCGCCTCGCGAGCGATGCCGACGTGCGCGAGTTCTACCTCGGCATGGGCGGCGGCGGCGAGGCCAGGAGCTTCAAGCAGCTCAAACACTACAAACGCCGCAAGAGGTGGCTGTCATGACGCTGCCCCCACTCACCCTGCCGCAGATGCTGCGCGAACGCGCGCGCAGCGATGCGGCGCGCGTGGCCATACGCCAGAAGGACTTCGGCATCTGGAAGCCCTGCACCTGGGCGAGCTACCACAAGCGCGCCTGCCACTTCGCGCAGGGCCTGGCGGCGCTGGGCCTCACGGGCGGCGGCCACCTGGGCGTGATTTCGGAAAACCGCATCGAATGGGTGCTGGCGCAGATGGGCGCGGGGCTGATGGGCGCGATCACTGTCGGCGTCTACCCCACCAGTCCCGCTTCGGAAGTGGCCTACGTCATCGGCCACGCCGACGTGGACATGGTGGTCTGCGAAGACCAGGAGCAGACGGACAAGGTGCTCGACGCGCTGGAGCAACTGCCGCGCCTCAAGAAAATCATCGTCATCGAGACCAAGGGCCTGCGCAGCTTCACGCCCGAGCAGCGCGCGCTGATCGCCACCTTCGACGAGGTGCAGCAGCTCGGCCGCGCCAGCGCCAATGCCCAGGTGATCGATGAGGCCCTGGCGCGCCAGGGCATGGACGACATCGGCCTGATGATCTACACCTCGGGGTCGACGGGCAAGCCCAAGGGCGCGATGATCTCCTGGCGCGCCATCCGCGGCGTGGTGCCGGGCATCGTGGAGCGCATGCGGCTCGATGCGCGCGCCTCGCACCTGTCCTACCTGCCACTGTGCCACGTGGCCGAGCAGATGCTGACCACCTTCACGCCGATCTACCTGGGCTCGACGGTGAACTTCGGCGAATCGATACGCACCGTGCAGGAAGACCTGCGCGAGGTGGCGCCCAGCATGTTCCTGGGTGTGCCGCGGATCTGGGAAAAGCTGCACGCCGCGATACACATCAAGATGCAGGAAACCGGCGCGCTGCAGCGTGCGCTGTTTCGGCGCGCCATGGCCGCCTGCGCCCCGCTGGCCGACAAGCCGCGCAAGCACTGGACGGCGCTGGAGCGCCTGCACTTTGGCCTGCACTACTGGCTGATCCTGCGCGCGCTGCAGAACTTCATCGGCCTGCGCGAGGCGAGCGTGGCGCTCACCGGCGCCGCTCCGATCGCACCCGACGTGGTGCGCTTCTTTCGCACCCTGGGGGTGCCGCTGATCGAGGTCTACGGCCTGACCGAATCGAGCGGCATGGTCACCGGCCACCACATCGATGATGTGGCCATAGGCACCGTCGGCCCGGTGACCGAAGGCGTGCAGTACCGCATCGCGGAGAACGGCGAATTCCAGATCCGGGGCGAGATGGTGTTCACCGGCTACTACAAGAGCCCGGAAGCGACGGCGCAAAGCATCGTGGACGGCTGGCTGCACACCGGCGACGTGGTGCGCGAGGAGGCCGGGCAGATCCGCATCGTGGACCGCCTCAAGGACATCATGATCACCGCGGGCGGCAAGAACATCACGCCGTCCGAGATCGAGAACACCATGAAGGCCAGCCCCTTCATCAAGGAATGCATCATCGTGGCCGACGCGCGCAAGTTCGTCGCGGCGCTGGTGATGATCGATTTCGAGACCGTGGGCAAATGGGCCGAAGCGCGGCGCCTGGCGTTCACGCATTTCCGCTCGTTGGTGGAAACGCCCGAGGTGCAGCAGCTCGTGGGCGAAGAAATCGCCAAGGGCAACGCCCAACTCGCGCAGGTGGCGCAGATCCGCAAGTTCCACCTGCTCACGAAAGAGCTGGACCACGACGACGGCGAGGTGACCGCCACCATGAAGGTGCGCCGCGCGAGCATCTACAAGACCTATGCGCGGGAGATCGAAGCGCTGTATGGTGGGGGAAGAGGTTGAGCGATGGGCGATGAGGGTTTGGCGTGTCTTCACGCTCAACGCGCTACGCTCAATTTTCAGCGCATAAAAACGGGCATAAACAACCACACCGCCTGCGCCACAGGCTATCTTTCAAGGAGTACGCAATGGACAGTTGCCTGCTGACCGAGCGCGACGGCGCGGTCGTCACCCTCACCTTCAACCGCCCGGACGCGCTCAACGCCCTGGACGTGCCCATGGCGCAAGCCTACCTCGCGGCCATGCAGGCCATCGCAGCCGACCCCAGCGTGCGCGCCGTGGTGCTCAAGGGCGCGGGGCGGGCCTTCATCGCCGGGGGCGATCTGGCCGTGCTGCGCGCCAACCCCTCACAGGGCGCGCGCGCGCTGCTCACCCCGCTCAACGAAGCCATCGTGCTGATGCAGCAGATCAATGCCCCCATCATCGCGCAGGTGCACGGGGCCTCGGCCGGGGGCGGCATGTCCCTGATGCTGATGTGCGACTTCATCCTGGTGGCCGAAGGCACCAAGTTCAACCTGGCCTACATCAACCTGGGCACCAGTTGCGACGTGGGCGGCTCCTGGGCGCTGCCGCGGCTCGTGGGCCTGCGCCGCGCGCTGGAGATCGCCCTGCTGGGCGAGAACCTCACGAGCGAAGACGCACTGCGCCTGGGGCTGATCAACCGCGTGCTGCCCGCCGCCGAGCTGGCGGGTGCCACGCAGGCCCTGGCCCTGCGCCTGGCCAGCGGCCCCACGCAGGCCTATGGCCGCATGCGCCGCCTGATGCGCACGGGCGGGCACACCGACCTGGCCACCCAATTGGAAGCCGAGGCACTATCCTTCGATGCCTGCGCGAAGACGGCCGATCTGCGCGAGGGGCTGGAGGCCTTTTTTGAACGGCGCAAGCCCGTGTTCACGGGCCATTGATTCTGGATGAATGGAGTTTTGCCATGTCGCAACGTGAAGTTTTTGTCGTAGGCACCGCCCGCACCGCGGTCGGCAGTTTTGGCGGATCGCTCAAGGATGTGCCCAACACCGAGCTCGCCACCACTGTGGTCAAGGCGGCGATGCAGCGCGCGGGCGTGGACCCCAAGGCCGTGGGCCATGTGGTCGTCGGCAACGTGATTCCCACCGACGTGCGCGACGCCTACCTCTCGCGCGTGGCCGCGATCGACGCCGGCTGCCCGATCGAGACACCCGCCTTCAACGTCAACCGCCTCTGCGGCTCGGGCCTGCAGGCCATCGTCTCGGCGGCGCAGGCCATCGTGCTCGGCGACTGTGACGTGGCTGTGGGCGCGGGCTCCGAATCCATGAGCCGCGGGCCGTTCTTCGACACCGCCGCGCGCTGGGGCACGCGCATGGGCGACGCCAAGCTCGTCGATTACATGATCGGCATCCTGCACGACCCGTGGCAGAAGCTGCACATGGGCGTGACGGCCGAGAACGTGGCCGAGCGCTACCACATCAGCCGCGAAATGCAGGACGAACTGGCCGCCGAAAGCCACCGCCGCGCCGTGGCGGCGATCGCCGCCGGACGCTTCAAGGAGCAGATCGTGCCGATCGAGATCAAGACGCGCAAGGGCCTGGTGGTCTTCGATACCGACGAACACCCGCGCGCCGACACCACGGTGCAGACGCTCTCGGGCATGAAGCCGGTGTTCAAGAAGGAAGGTGGCACGGTGACGGCTGGCAACGCCTCGGGCATCAACGACGGTGCGGGCGCCGTGGTGCTGGTGGGCGGCGACCGCGTGCAGGCCTTGAATGTGAAGCCGCTCGCACGCCTGGTGGGTTATGCCCACGCCGGGGTGGATCCCAACTACATGGGCATCGGCCCGGTGCCCGCCACGCAGATGGTGTTGAAGCGCACAGGCCTGAAGCTCGCCGACATGAACGTGATCGAGGCCAACGAAGCCTTCGCCGCGCAGGCCTGCGCCGTCGCGCAGGAGCTGGGCATGGACCTGGCCAAGGTCAACCCCAACGGCTCGGGCATCTCGCTCGGACACCCCGTGGGTGCCACCGGCGCCATCATCACCACCAAGGCGATTGCCGAGCTGCACCGCGCGAAAGGGCGCTACGCGCTCGTGACCATGTGCATCGGCGGCGGGCAAGGCATCGCCGCCATCTTCGAGCGGGTGTAGCGGAGACCGGGACATGCGGGCGCAACGACCCGTGCGCGCCTGAACGCCAGACACCGAGGTGTTCATGGAACTCTCCCGCTCCCACCTGGAAGATGCGGCCCGCCACGGCGTGATCGCACCCGACCAGGTTCAGGCGCTCTGGGCCTTCCTGTCCGAAGGCACGGCAGACACGCCGTCGTTTCGCCCGACGCACATCCTCTACTACCTCGGAGGGCTGATCGCCATCGGCGCGATGACGCTGTTCATGACGCTGGGCTGGGAGCGGTTTGGCGGCTGGGGGCTGTTCTTCGTAGCGATCGCTTACGCGGCGGCGGGCCTGTGGCTGACCGAGTGGCTCCTCGGGCGCCTCAGGCTGCCCATCCCCGCCGGGATCACCGCCGCGTTCGTCGTGGCGCTCACTGCGCTAGCGGTCTACGGCCTGCAAGTCGCCCTGGGCTGGTGGGCCGACGGCCGGGTCTACCGCGACTATCACACCCAGGTCGATTGGCGATGGGTACTGATGGAACTGGCCACGCTCGCGACAGGGGCCGTCATGCTGTGGCGTTATCGCCTGCCCTTCCTGGTCATGCCGGTCGCCGTCACGCTCTGGTACATGAGCATGGATCTCACGCCCTTCCTGTTCGGCCAGGCCGATGCCGGCTGGGAACTGCGAAAGGCCGTTTCCCTGTGGTTCGGCCTGCTGATGGTGCTGCTGGCGTTCTGGGTCGATGTGCGCACCCGCCATGCAAAGGATTACCCCTTCTGGCTCTATCTGTTCGGGGTGCTGGCGTTCTGGTGCGGGCTGTCGCTGATGCGCTCGGACAGCGAGTGGGGCAGGTTCATCTACCTGTGCATCAACCTGCTGATGATCGCGGTCGGCGCGGTGCTGGCGCGCCGGGTATTTGCCGTATTCGGTGGGCTTGGCGCGGCCGGCTATGTCGGGCATCTGGCCTACGCGGTCTTCAGGGACAGCATGGTGTTTCCCTTCGCCCTGACCGCCATCGGCCTGGGCGTCGTCGGCCTGGGCATCCTTTGGCAACGGCACGAACGCAGCCTCTCGTCGCGCCTGCGTGCCCGGCTGCCCGCGCCGCTGCGCGAACTCACGGAGCGCAGACATTGACGCGGTCCGTCTCGAACGCTCCGAATCGAAGGGCAGGCGGAAAATGCGTATCGTCCAACGGGTCCATCCACAAATCGGCATGAGCACGCTGCCCCGCCATCTGCTGCAGGCCTACGCGCAGACGCACTACCGCGTGGACGCCGCCACACCTTTCACCTTGCGCATCGGGGTGGCCAGCGCCGCCCTTCTGGCACTGCACCGGCGCCATGGCGTGGCCTGCAGCGCCTTCATCACCGCCGTCAACCCACGCAGCCAGGCCAGCGACGCAACCACCAATGCCGATCGTCTGCAGCGGCTGAGGGCGCATGTGAACGCGCTGGGCCTGCCTTGCATCGATGGCGTGGGCCAGCACCCGAGCAACGGCTGGCCGGCAGAGGCGAGCCTGCTCGTGCTCGGGCTTGATCTGGATACCGCCCGGCGGCTGGGCGAGCGCTGGGATCAGAACGCCATTGTCTGGAGCGGCGCGGATGCGGCGCCCCAACTGATCCTGCTGCGCTGAACCGGCCACGCTGTGGATAAGCTGGGCAGCAAGGCGGGACAAACGGATCGTTATCCACAGGCTGGGTGCACCATGGCGACTTGTCCCCATGCGCGTCCCGTACCCACGCGTCTTCGAAGCACAGTTATCACAGCGCGCAGCTCGTTGAAATTCAAACGAAAAATGGACTTGTCCCATCGGGTCGCAAGAACCTACTACTACGACTATCTCTTAAATACCTCTACTGCAATCCAATGGTGATGGTAGGTCCGGGGACAAACCGCATGCCTCAGCGCAGCATGGCGTACCCCACGACGATGGCGGCCACCAGCCCGACGGCGTCGGCGAGCAGCGCGCACACCAGCGCGTGGCGCGTGTGCCTGACGCCCACGCTGCCGAAGTACACCGCCAGCACGTAGAACGTCGTCTCGGTCGAGCCCTGGATGATGCTGGCCAGCCGCCCGACGAAGGAATCGACACCGTAGGTCTGCAGCACATCAATCATCAGGCCGCGCGCACCGGCGCCCGAGAGCACTTTCATGAGACCCACGGGCAGCGCGGGCAGGAAATCGGTGTTCAGGCCCAGCGCGGCGATGCCATGGCCCAGTACGGCAAGGAGGGCATCCATGCCGCCTGAGGCCCGGAACACGCCGATGGCGACCAGGATGGCGATGAGGTAGGGCACGATCTGCACTGCCACGTCAAAACCCTGGCGCGCGCCGTCGATGAAGGCGTCGTAGACGTTGATGCGCCGCCACACGCCAGCCAGCAGGAACAGCGCGACGATGGCCAGGATGACGGCCGCGCCCGTCGTGCCTGCGATGCGTGCCGCCTGCTCGGCCGGCAGGCGCGCGAGCAGGGCCACGCTGCCCAGCAGCACGCTCGCGACGGCCAGCACCGGCAGCAGCAGGCGGGGGCGCCACAGTGGCAGGCGCTGCGCCACGGCCACCGCGAGCACGCCGGTGAGCAGCCCGATGAAGGTGACGATGAGCGTGGGCAGAAAGATGTCGGCGGCGTTGAAGCCCGCGCCCACGTGCTGCTGCAGCGCCACGCTCTGGCGGATGGCGATCACCGAGGTGGGGATGAGCGTGAGCCCGGCCGTGTTCATCACCACGAACATGATCTGCGCGTGGCTTGCCGTGCCCGGGGGCTCGCGATTGAGCGTCTGCAGCTCTTTCATCGCCGTCAGGCCCAGCGGCGTGGCGGCGTTGTCCAGGCCCAGCAGATTGGCCGAGATGTTGAGCGTCATCGCGCCCCGCGCGGGGTGGCCGGCGGGCACTTCGGGAAAGAGCCGTTGCAGCAGCGGCTGGGCCAGGCGGGCGAGCAGCCGCACCATGCCCGCCTTTTCGCCGATGTTCATCAGGCCCAGCCACAGCGCCATGATGCCCGCCAGACCCAGCGAGATTTCGAAGCCCGAGCGCGCGCCGTCGAACATGGCGGTGAGCAGCTGCTGGAAGATGCCGGTATCGCCCAGCGCCCAGCGCACGCAGGCGGTGAGGAACGCGATGAGGAAAAAGCCGATCCAGACCGCGTTCAATGCCATGGTGTTACGCGCCGGTCTGCCCGCCGACTTGTTCTCCACCGAGAGCGGCGAGGAGATCCGGCAGCATCTGGCTGAGCTCGCCGGTGCTCAGCATCGCGTCGGCGTCGAAATCGTCGTCGCTGCGCTGGCTTTCCTGCTGCCCGGTTTCCAGCAGTGCCACGCGGCGCAGTTGCAGTCCCTCGGTCAGCACGAAGCTCACGCGGCCCTGCCAGGTCATCGCCAGGCGCGTGGGCAGCTTGCCTGCGCGGATGTGCTCGGGCACCTCGGCAATGTCGAGCGGGTGGCGGGCATAGCGCACCACGGCCTTGTCCGCGGCGGTGGACTTGAGCTCGCACTCGTTGTCGATGGAAAAGCCCGCTGGCGCCTGTTGCTCCAGCAGCCAGGTGCTCATGGCGGCCTGCGGACTTTGCCGGGTATCGAGCAGCGCCAGCGCCAAGCCGTCGACGGATTTGACCAAAGCGGTCACCACGGCGTCGGCCCGGGTCTGGTTGCTGGTGTCAAGCGCCAGCAGGCGCTGGCGGGGGGCGATCCAGACCATGATGCTGCGCCGCTGCGTGAAGGCCAGCGGCAGCAGATCGAGGCGTGCTTCGTCCTTGAGGTCCCGCCGCTCCTTGCGCCCGGGGGTGCGCCCGCTTTCCTGGGTGATGCGCTGCACTTTTTCGTCCACGCGCTGCGCCACCACGGCGGCGGGCAGCATGCGGGTTTCCGTCTGCCAGCAGGCAATCCAGTGCCCGGCAATGGATTCGACGAGCGCCCCATGCTCTTGCGCGCGGGGCGGGCACCAGCCGCCCGATTGCTCCTGCGTGGCGCCACAGGGCGCGAAGGGTGCGGCCGCCAGGGCCGCCTGCAGCCGTTGAAGTTCGAGCTGCGATGAGGGGGCGATGCGATAAACGATGAGATTCTTGAACACGTTGATATGAAAATGGGAGCAGATTGCGCAATGTGGATCAGTGTTTTAATGGTATTTGACTTGATTGACATCTTCCCCTCCCTAAAGGAAGGGGATTCCTACGGCGCCAGGGCGAGCTGATCGCCCACTCTGGTCGCTTCGGCGGGTTCCTGCTTCACCGAGGTCGCACGCCCGACCCTTGCGGGCCTTGCGCGGCTGACATCCCCTCCACAGGCAAGTACGCGGTGCCCCCGCGCCAATACGTTCAGGGCGCC
>JAIOJA010000011.1 GCA_019912315.1 Planctomycetota bacterium | reverse complement strand
GGTGGAGCGCCTGTTCGCCTGGCTTCAGAACTTCCGCAGACTCGTGACACGCTGGGATTACCATGCCGCCAACTTCCTTGCCTTCGTGCAGCTTGGGTGCATCATCATCCTGTTGCGCCGTTTTTGATACCGCTTCTAGTCTTACGTGGTAATACTTTCACGCGGGAAATAGTCTATGGTCGCCATTCGTTCCTGCCTGCTAGAAATTTGTTTTACACGTGAAGGTTATTTGACTGGCTAGTCGGTTAGTTACGCCCGTACAAGTTGCCAACTTTGTGGCGCGTAGCACCAGCCTGTTGTGAGTGACCGGTTGTTCGGCGAAGTCTGGTCTGGAGCAGAAACTCTCTTTCTTCGATGGGGATGATATGAACGCTAACAGGTTTTTGGGGCTGATTGCGGGACTTGTACTCGTGCTATCGAGTGCGCCGCTTTGGGGGCAGAACTATTCGCAGGTCGGCAACGAAGCGACGGCACCATCCGCCACTGCCACGACGCCGCTGTATCGGTCCTCAGCTGGCAGCTCGTGAGACTGGAGCGTAACGCAAACCCTGTACGGGTCTGCAACCATCAACATTCCCACCGGCTCGATCATCTCCGGTGTGGAGTACTACAAAACCAACAACGGAGCGTCCGTCGCGCCTGAACACTCCCTTCAAGTCTACCTGAGAGAAACCACCGCGACTTCATACACAGCCAACGAGACGTTCGGCAACCTGACGACCGGCGCAACCTTGGTGTTCGACAGCACGACCTTTGCCATGCCCGCAACGATCGGATGGATTGATTTTGGTCCGTTCAACCAGGCGCCTTACATCTATCAGGGCGGAAATCTGGAAGTCATCATTATATGGGACTGCTCGGCCACTCTGGGCAATCCTGTCACGAACGGTTTCTCCTGGAGCTACGAAAGCTACACCGGCAACAGTCTGGGACTCGGTTACGGTAACACCTGCGGTGCGCCGTCCCCAACCACGACCATTTCAACAACCGGCATATCGGTAAACACACGCTTACCGGTGGTGCGCTTCGAGTGGACCCCGGCGACAGACTCTACGCTGCTGACAACGGCAGCCAGCACAGGCGGCCAGTTCCTTCCGGGTACGCCGCAGACCGACGTCGTAGCGATGGATCTTGAGGCAGCCGCGTTCAACAGCACCATCGACTTGGACGGCATCACGTTTACCAAGGCTGGAAACATCGCTGACACCGAGTTCAGCAACCTGCGCCTTTTCCGCGACAACAACAATGACGGCATACTCGACGGAGGCGACACCCAGCTTGGCTCAACGGGTACGCTGATTACCGGCAATGTCTCGTTCTCAGGCCTGCCCCTTCAGATGGTAACAACGTCGACACCGGTACGATTGCTGCTGGTCGTCGACCTGACTGCGCCAACAAGCGGGGATTCTTTCAGCTTCAGCGTGGCCTCCGCCGCAAACGTAACCTGGAGCACCGGCACTGATCTGACGACCTACCCTGTCGACGGCGGCACATTCCTTTACGTAAACATTGTAACGCGTCAGCTTGGCACACCCGGCACCAGCAACAACAGCATCCCGTTCAGTTTCTCAAGTCAGAGTGGACGCTTCCAGACGGCCTATAGTGCGTCTGAAATCAACATGCCCGCAGGCAGCGTGGTGCGGGAAATTCGCGTCCTCGGTTCGTCACTGGCGACCATCCCCGAGTATGGTGCGCTGCGAGTTCGTCTCGCACACACTACCCAGGCCGTAACCTCGCTCAGCAGCGTGTTCGACTCGAACTACACGGGCTCACTGGTGACTTGCATGGGTCCCACCGATTTCACTCCGACCGTGACAGCCGGCGGTTACTACGTTTTCCCGCTGGCTGTGCCGTTCATTTACAACGGCACCGACGGGGTGTTGGTGGACTGGTCCTACGACTCACGTACGTCGACGGGTTTCACGGTCAACTACCTTAGCGGCTCCCCCCGTTCGCGCGTCTATATGGACGGCGGCAACCACACGACCACCTCGGGATTCGTGAGTTCCACGACAGGCGACTATGTCCTGGAAATGGATATTGAACTGACCCCGGCCGCTGAAGTCGCGATCGGCGGCGGTTCGCCGACAGGGCGGACCCAGGCTCCGTCAACGGATCTCGTAGTACTCGATCTGGGCGTCGCAGTGATCACCGCCGGGCGCGACCTTGAATCCATCACGTTTACAAAGACCGGCACCCTGGCCGATGGTGAGCTGACGAGTGTCGATCTGTATCAAGATCTTGACGGTGACGGTGCGGTGAGCGCGGGGGATACGCTGTTGGGCACTGGCACCCTTTCCCTGGGGCTGATTACTTTCACCGGCGGCGCGAACATGCCTCTTGCCCTGGCCGCAGATGGCAACTACCGCCTCTTGCTGACCGTGGACGTCGCTTCGACCGCACCGGTGGGAGACGACTTTGAATTCAGCATTGCCAACGCCAGTGACGTGACATGGAGCGTCGGCGCGAACGACACAACTGTGTATCCCATCGATGCCGGACTCGTTACCGTGGTTCCTCCGCCGCTCAACGGCACTTACACGATCTCAAACGGCAACCCGGGCGGCACGTTCGACTTCGGGGATATTGGCGAAGCATTCGACTTCATCGAAAACTACGGAATCTCCGGACCTGTCGTTTTCGAAATCTACGACACGGGTGGGACCTTCACGTCGGCGCTTAACTACGCACTTGGTACGAACGACGCTGGGATGGCTGCGCCCGTTGCCGGTAATTCTTCGACAAACACCATTACGGTGCGCGCCGCAACTGGCAACAATCCGGTAGTCAGTGGCAGCGGGGCTGTCGCAAGCTGGTCGTCTCGTACTGGAACGATTGCAATTCACAACGCGGACGGCGTGACAATCGAAGGACTGGAGATAACGGGCGGCACGTACTTTGGCGTCGCCGCCATCAAAAGCGGTAATTCGACCAGTCTGAACGACATTGCCGTTCGTCGTTGCAAGGTTCACAACATCCAGGGTCCGGCTGTCATGGCCTGGGCAAATGGTGGCGGGTTCTCGCGTATGAACGTGGACGGCTGCTTCATCTACGACTGCAACCTCGTCAACGACACTGGCTTCTCAAGCTACGGTTTCGGGCTGATTTCTATCTCGCAGATTACCGGGCCGAACCTGGTCACGAATAACACGATAGTCCACGCCGACGGCAACTTCGGCACGGTGGGTGTTGCGCTCACGCTGGCCTCCAGTACAACTCGCGATATCACCCTGCGCAACAACATCGTTGTAAACAGCCTCTCAACCGGGTTCTGCCTGCACGCAAGCCACGCGGGGCGCTACAGCGGCGCCGACTACAATCTGCTACACGCAGTGACCGGTGACATCTTCCAGGAGGGCGCGGCGTCCCAGACATTCGCCCAGTGGCAGGCAGGTGGACGCGACGCAAACGGGCTAAACGTCGACCCGCTGCTCGTCAACATCACATCGGGCACCATGGACCTTCACCTGCAGGCCGGTTCGCCCCCGCTTGACGTCGGTGATCCGACCAGCACATCCACGATTGACATTGATGGCACCGCACGCCCGATCAACGGCGTCATCGACATCGGTGCCCACGAGGGTAACTTCCCGCAGATCGCGGTTCTCGACGGTACAACCAACATTCCGGCGACAACCCAGCACGGCATTGGCAGCGTCAACACACCGCCGGGCACGACGGTCACCTTCACAATTGCCAACGGGGGCTCGGCTGACCTGATTCTCTCCGGTACACCGCTGGTTACTGTCACGCTGAACTTCGGGCTTGATCCGAGCTCTGGCGTGACCAGCATGCCTATCACTCCGGTTCCGGGTAGCACGACCACAAGCTTTGATGTGTTCGTTCTGCCGGTCGGCAACCTGCCCTTCAGCCTTACTGTTTCCATTGCCAACAACGCGGCGCCGAACCCGTTTGTGTTCGACGTGACCGGCGTTGGCTTTGTTCCGAACAGTCCCGCTGTTGCGAACACCGCTGTCAGCTCCACCTTCGGCGGCGTCACAAACGGACCGTTCACGCTGGCCGTGGACCCGGGCGTGACTCTTGCAAATGCAGAAATCGAGTTAACGGACCCTGAACTCGACAACATCACCGTCACGTCGATCACGCCCCCCGCAACCGCCCCGGCTGGCATCATCCCGCCACCGGTTCCGGCGGCAGGGCATCCGATCCTGCTGGCGTGGACAGGCACGGCCGACCCGGTAAACGTCCCCACGGACTACACCTGGACCGTGAACTTTGTTGACGCTGTCAACGGCACACCGGTATCGGTGCTGGTGACGATCACGATCAACAACCTCGCGCCAGCGCACGTCATCGCCAACGCTTTGGCCGGCGATGGTTCAGCCCTGACTCCCTACACGGCTGAATATACCGAAACCATGGACGGCACCACTGACATCGACTTGGCTTCAGTCACCGATGCCAACACCGGCCAGACGCTTACGCTGAGCGCACCAGCGGCAGGCGTCGGTAACCCGACCGGTGGCGTGGGCTTCGTGTTCAGTCTGGTCGGCGGTTTCCTGAACGTGGCGCCGAACGGCACCCTCACTGCGAGTGATGTCGGTACGCATACGTTTGATATTGATGTTCAGGACGGCGTCACTGCGATAGCCGTCTCCGTCTCCATCGACGTGGCGACGGTTCCAGCCATCACCACCACTTCACCCCTCCCGAACGGTGAGCAGGGTGCGGCCTACACCCCGGTCAACCTCGTAACCACGGGTGGAACCGGCAGCTTGACCATTGCGGTCACGGCTGGTGCGGTGCCGCCGGGCATGACTCTCAATGCAGCCGGTGCTTTGAGCGGCACGCCCAACGCGGCCGGCCCGTACAGCTTCACGGTCACGGTCACGGATTCGCTGAACGTCAGCGGCACGCCGGTGGTCTATAACATCACCATCGACCCGCCCGCCAACGGCTCACCGACCATCACCACGACGACCCTGCCCTCGGGCACGGATGGCAGCGTCTACGGCCCGGCGACCATCGTAGCTACCGGCGGAACCCCGGCTTACACGTTCGCCGTGACAGCAGGCAGTCTGCCGCCGGGATTGAACCTGGCTGCAAACGGAACCATCACCGGGACACCCACATCGAGCGGCACCTTCAACTTCGATGTGACCGTCACGGATGCTGCCTTTGCCACACACACAGTTTCACTGAGCATCGGAGTCAACGGAAAAAGCTCCGGTGGCGGTGGCGGCGGTGGTGGTGGAGGTTGCGTCAGCTCCAGCGAGAGCACGCTTCCGATGCTGGCGGTGATCATGCTCGCGCTGTTCGGGCTGGCGGCGGTTCGCAGACGCAAGGCCTGATCAGGATTCAACCAAGACGGGGAGCCTTCGGGCTCCCCGTCTTCTATTCAAGGGGTAAAGGGGTCGGGCGAGTTTGTGCCCGGCCCCTTTACTAGGCAAGCGATTCGCGGGTCGTCCAACTGATAGGACGCCGGGCCCTGAACCCGGAAATCAGGGTTCGAATCCTTGCCCGCGAACCAACGGGGATGTGCTTTCTGATCGCTTCTTGTCATGCTGCATCGACCGCCCATCAATTCCTCTGTGATGATGTGACAGGATCTGCAAATTCTTAGAAAAATCTGGACACAATATCCCGCCGCGGGATACCGTTGACGTGTGCCCACAATATCAACCGTTCGAAGCATCTCATTGGCGATCCTGCTCGCCAGTTCCATTCTCTTGGGGTGGTTGGGGTGTAGAAGCGGTATCAAAAACGGCGCAACAGGATGATGATGCACCCAAGCTGCACGAAGGCAAGGAAGTTGGCGGCATGGTAATCCCAGCGTGTCACGAGTCTGCGGAAGTTCTGAAGCCAGGCGAACAGGCGCTCCACCTT
>JAIOJA010000010.1 GCA_019912315.1 Planctomycetota bacterium | reverse complement strand
GCCTTCCCGGTTGGCTCCGCGTTGACGTTCACGTTCAGCACAAACAACAGCAACCCGACCATCCTGCAGGCCACGCCAAGCGCGGCGGCAGTGCTGGCGGACGTGGGCAACCACGACTACGACGTAACCATCTCGGACGGGGCAAACCCTGTCGTGGTGTTCGTCCGCATCGTAGTCAGCGGCACGGCGCCGGTCATCACCAGTGCCGCGGCCCCGACGCAGGCTGCAGACGGTGGCACACTCAGCCACCAGTTCACGGCCACGGGCAACCCGACGCCGACTTTCGCGGTTACCACCGGCACTCTGCCGGGTTGGGCAACCCTGACTCCGGCTGGTCTGCTTTCGGGTACGCCGGCGCTGGGCCAGGATATCAGCGTTACCGTGTCAGCTCAGAACGGCATCGCCCCTGACGACACGGAAGTCCTGGTTATTACGGTGATTGCGGGTGTTGCCCCGGTCATCACCAGTGGGGCGGCGCCGACGACGGCGACTGTCGGCACGCTCTACAGCCACCAGTTCACGGCGACCGGCACCCCGGCGCCGACGTTCTCGGTGACCGCGGGCGGGCCTCTGCCGGCATGGCTGACCTTGACACCGGCTGGTCTGCTTTCGGGCACCCCGGCCACGGGCGACATTGGCACCGTTGGTCCGTTCACCGTAACGGCCGACAACGGTGTCGCGCCGGCAGCAACCGAGTCCGTAACCATCACAGTATCCGCTGGTGGCGGTGGCGGCGGTGGTGGCGGCGGTGGGGGCGACGACAGCGGCTGCTCGACCGGTTCCAGCAGCACATACTGGTTGGCGCTGCTTGGGCTGCTGAGTGTGGTCGCGATCGCCATGCGCGTGCGCGGCAGCAAGGCCTAAGGCATCAGCAACAACGGAAACACCAAAAAGGGGAGGCGATCACGCCTCCCCTTTTCTATTGACAATGTTGGCGCCAGGGGATGTGCGAGGTATGTTAGTTTTATTCAATTCATCATTGGGCTTTGGGACGGTCGTGGGGACTGTTCTTTGTGCCGCTGCAATCAGCGGCTTCGCGTGGGGGAAATGCCATGAAATGGTTCCATTTTGCATCCGTTGCTGCGGCGATATGTCTGTTCAGTGCGGCTCTTGCAGCTCAGCGAGAGATAGACATCCAGATGCCCATCGGCACCAGCCTCACACACGGGCAGACGATCAACCACGGCAAGACGAGTAACGGCGATATCATCAACTATGTGGTGCGCATCGAAAATGTCGGCAACGCTGATCTGGCGCTGCTGGCGCCGGTGGTGGACGGCAGCAGCTACAAGAGCGTTCAGGTTCAATTCACATCCGTGCCCCCGGCGCAGACGCTCACAGCGGGCAACTTCCTTGACTTCAATTTGCAGATCAACCCGGACAAAGACTCCGACTGGTCTTTCAACATGATCATCACGAGCGACGACCCCACCAACCCGACGTTTTCGGTCAAGATCAAGGGCACCGAGGGCAAGCCCAAAAAGGACGATGAAGACTGCTCAACCAGCGAAAGCAGCGGTACGGGGCTGCTCGTGCTGCTTGGCGCCCTCAGCGCGGCTGTGGTGGCCACCCGCCTGCGCAAGGCACGCGCGTAACAATGCTGTCTCCTGAACAGGGGAGCCGACCGGCTCCCCTGTTTTACTTGGTTGCGGGCTGTTGGCCGCGCAACATAATCAGGGCGCATGTTTGACCATCCCTATATCACGGACCCGAACTACTCGACCACGGTGCTTTCCTGGTACGACGGGGGGCTGCATTTCTTCAGGCGCGTGCCGTCGGGTAGCGACGGGTTCGAGTTGTTCAACGTGTTTCACCTGGCCTACGGAACGATCTTTGTCGTCGCGCTGGCGATGTGCCACCTGTGGTGGAAGCGCGGCAGCTTTCGCGTGCGCAAGCGCCAGGTGCTGGACAGCGTGCTGGTGGCCGTGGCGGCGATCATCATTGGCGGGCGCCTGGGCGAGGCGATGTTCTATCAGCCGGAGTATTTCTTCAGCCAGCCCATGCGTCTGATCACCAACGCCAGCGGATTTACCATCCACGGCATGATCCTGTTCACGATCATCGCCTTCTGGTTCTGGGCCCGCTGGATCAAGCGCCCCTGGTTTCACCTGCTTGACCAGAGCGTCATCTTCGTTGCCTTCGGCACGATTCTCGGGCGCGTGGCAAATTTCCTCGGGGGCGACCTGTGGGGGCGCGAAGGCGGCGTGCCTTGGGCCGTTCGGTTTCCCCTGCGCGGTCCGTTGTTTCGTAGTGCGGTCGAAAACAGAGCCGGTGAAACGTTTGTTGTCGTGTCTGAAACTCCCGATGTCTGGACGTGGCCTTGGCAGGAGGCGCCGACGACCAGCTATTATCTGGAACCCTGGCAGCCTGATCAGACGTTTGAAAGCCTCCCTGGGGGCGAGTGGGAAACCTATCATGTTGGCGGCGCGAACTCGGACATGCTGGAAACCGTGCGTATGCTGGTGACGACGCCGCGCCACCCCAGCCAGCTTTATCAGGCGATCACCGAGGGCGTTATCCTGCTGATCATCCTGATCATTGTGCGCCGCAAGGCGACCAGAGTGGGGCAGCTGTCGGCGTGGTTTCTGGTGTGCTACGGGGGGCTGCGCATGGTCAGTGAGTTCTTCCGGCAGCCGGAGCCCGGGCTGGGGTATCTGTTGGGTTTGACGCGGGGGCAGTTGCTTAGTCTGTCGATGGTGCTTGGCGGGTTTGCGCTGTTTGTGATGATTCACCGCAAGCCGAAGTTGATCGCCGATATTCCAACCGACGCGCCCGGGTTCACGCCACAAGTGGAGGGGCGCAAGCCGGAAGCCGAACCGGCTTCGTGACATTCTGTTCGTATCAAAACGGTGCTGTAACTGTTGCGGCGCTTTCGACAACCATGTGCCGGGCGAAGTCATGGTTCAAAGATCCGTGAAACTGCCATTGTTGATGGCGCTGCCCGTGCTGCTGGTACTGGGCACGGTAGCGGTGTTTCTGCTGCTGCCGGATCCGCCTGCTCCGCTGCCTTCGCCTATCCCACAGCCGCTGGATAACGGCGGCACGACGCCCTGGGTGGACGACGGCGACGACCCGCTGCCTGCGGATCCTGACCTGCGCCCGCGACCACGGCCGAACAACGGTGCACCTGACGATGCGTCCGTCGCCGACGCCATGCTTGAAGAAGCATGGAGCGCGATGGGCGACATCCGTTCGCGTCTGGAACTCAAGTACAAATATGCCGAGTACACGCTGGACCGTTCGGTGACTCTCGCGGCGCTGATGCGCAAGCTGGAGCGCCTCGATGGCAAATACTTCAGAGGCACAGACTACGCCCTGCACTACCCGGAAGGGAGCGTCGATACCGTCAGAATTGAGTGTGTTGCGACGAATGGGCGCGCGTTGCCGGATGGTGCGCTGGCAATGATTGTCGATATGCGAACCGGCGAGACGCAAGTCGAGGGGACTGTCTTTGCCCGCAACGCCGAAGGATACGTGCTGCTTGGTGATGAGGCCTACAGGGAGCTGAGTCGCGTGTTTCGTGAATCGGTGCTGGCCCACTACAACCTTCAGCAGAACGAAGTCGAGACGCTGGTGGCGGTCACGAGGCTTGTGCCTGAGGACATTCCGGAGCCATTTCAGCCGGATGACTTTAAGGCTACGGCGGTCGGCAGCATGGGGTATCGATTGTCCTGTTCGACGGTCAGGGGGGAGCCCCTGGCGAAGCCAGTCGGCATCAGCGCTGATTACACGGCGAACACCATTTCGGTCACGGGTGTTGCATCCGACGACTGGATGCGTCCGCCGGATGATCGCGAGCGCCTGAAGAACCGGATCGACGGGCTGCTGGACGAAATGGCCCACATGGCGCTGGATCAGCTCAAGGCCGGCACGAAGGTCGATCAGTTGCGCATCTACTTGCTTGGTGGGTCGTGGTGGTACTTCCGGTGGGCCGAGCTTTCTCCTTTCGATGTCAAACTCGCCGTGATCGATGGCGAGTCGCCCAAGGTGACACTGACCGTTGAGACGGCCTTCGGGCGATCGCTGCCGTTCAAGGCTGTGCGCTTCGTCGCAACTTCAGCCGAATCCGAAGGCAGCTACATCGATTAGGTACGTTTTTTGTTCCGTGCCGACGCCCAAATTGCGCAGAATACACGAACTGAATCACGGCCTTGTTCGTAGTAGAACATGATCCTCGTGAGGGCCCCCGATGGCTTCAGACCGCTTTTCCGGGTTGAACATATTTCTGCTGGTCGTGGCTGCGGCGTCGCTGATGTTCGGCGTCTACGGTTTCATGGAAGGGAGCGTCGGCGAGTCGGGCACGCCGGGCAATCGGGTTGCGACGACTCCGCTGGACGGAGGCTTTGAGGGCAGCGGCGGAGAAGGCTCAGCGCCGCTGGCAAACCCAGGCGAAGCCAACCCCCGCGATACGGACCGCAGCAACGGCGACCGCCCCGTCGATCGCCAGGCGCCGCCTCCCAGTCACAATGCCGATGCCAGGCTGCCGGACGTGGAAGTTATTTCCGCACCGACCGACAAGGGCGACGCGGTGATCCAGGGCACCGTGAAAGACGCGGCCGGACGCCCCGTGGAGGGCGCCACCGTAACCGCCCGCCGCAGCAACCTGGACATGGATCCGCCCCGCTTTCAGGAGGATGACCTTGAGCGCTACCGCGCCGACGTGAGCGATTTTCTGACCCGCACCGCGCGCGAAACCCGCTCGACGAGCACGGACGGCAAGGGCGCTTTCCGTTTCAGTGGACTTGACGCGACTCTCGCGTACAACCTCAGCGCCAGCAGTGACACCGCGGGCACCGGCGAGTTGAGCCGCGTGGCGGCGGGTGACACGGTGATTCTGCTGCTCGGCGCGCAAAGCCAACTGCGGGGGCGCGTGATCGGCGCGGACGGCAAGCCGATCACCAGTTTTGAGGTTCGGGCCTGGCGCCAGAACCGCCAGTGGGAAGCAACGTCGCGCAACTTCGAGAGCGCGGACGGGCGGTTTGTGCTGCCCGCCAAACCCGGTGTCGTGCAGGTCGAGATCACCGCCAAGGGCTACAGCAAGACCGAACCGGTGGACGCTGAGGTCGGCGGCGATGAGTTGCTGTTTACACTTGAGCAGGCAGCGGTGCTGTCGGGTGTCGTGACGGACAAAGCGGGCGCGCCGCTGCCGGATGTCACCGTCCGCCTGGGCAGCGACGACGAAAGCAATCGACGCGGCTGGAATCAGCAGAGCGGCGTCAGCGCACGCACGGACAGCAAGGGTCGCTATCGTTTCGACACGCTGGCACCAAAAGAAACTACGTTAACGGCGTCACTCGGGGAGATGAGCGAAACGAAAACCACAGCGCTGAAGCAAGGCGAAAACACGCTCGACTTTTCGATGAACGTGGGTGGTGTGCTGCACATAAGGCTCAGCGACCCCGAGGGCAAACCGCTCGAAAGTGACGGTGTCTGGTTTCAGATGAAAGGCAATCGTGGATGGCCCCGCCCGGAGAAGCTGCCATCGCGCGAGCCGGGGCTGGCAGAGTACGCCGGGCTGAAGGAAGGCGAGTACACCATGACGGTGACCGCCAGCGGCTTTCCTGCAATTCAGCAAGAGATCACCGTCAAGGACGGCGACAACGAGATCGCGCTGCAGTTCAGTACCGGCGCGATGCTGGTCGGTGCCGTTACCAGCAATTCGGGCAGCAAACTTACGGGGCTGCGCGCGCTGCTCCGGAAGGAAGACGATGAAAATCGCTGGGGTGGCTGGGGTACAGGCCGAAATGCCCGGGTCAGCGACGACGGCACTTTCAAGCTAGGCCCTGCCGAACCGGGTAGCTGGCTGCTTGAGGTCTACAACGGCAACAATTGGAACGAGCCCGTTTACAGCCAGGTCGTAACCCTGATTGAAGGTGAGAACACACAGAATGCGGTGGTGGACGCCGGCGCCACGGTCATCGTCAAAGTGGTGGATGAGCAGGGGAACTCCGTTTCGTGGGCGAGCGTGCAGTTGCAGGGTGTCAAGAAGTACAACCAGAACACTGATGGCTCGGGTGTGGCAACGATTTCCTTTGTTGAAGTGGGCAGCTACACCGTGATCGCCAACTCGCGCGGCAAGGCGTCGCCGTCGCAGTTCATCACCCTGCGTGCAGGTGACAACGCGATTAACATTGCCGTCCAGCAGCCAAACTGCTGTCGCCTGACGCATATCTACCCGGATACCCAGGCGAGCAGGCAGGGTTTACAGGTCAATGACCTGGTGATCGAGTACAACGGCGAAGTTATCAGCAGTTGGGGCGGCCTGGGACAAGCGATCCGCCGCACCAAGAACACGGACGACGTGGTAATGCTGGTGGAGCGCGGCGGCTCGATGTTGACAATCAACCTCAAGGGCGGCACCGTCGGCGTTGAAGGCACGGACGGCGTACGCTGACACTCACAGGACTCGCGGTTGAACAAAACACCCGATTGGGATGCGAAGAAGTCGCATTACCAGAGCGAAGACGTCGTGCAAAAGTACGACGATCGTCGCTTTAAGGGCGGGCTTGCCGGTCCCAAATCCGAGCGCAAGTGGCGCATGATTCTGAAGGCTGTTCAGGGCATTCCCGAGCTTGGCAGCGACGCTACAGTCATGGATCTGCCGTGTGGCACGGGGCGCTTTACCGCACGGATTCTTGAGCACGGCTGGAATCTGATCAACGCCGACATCTCACACCCCATGCTGGCCAAGGCGCGCGAGTACACCGGCGCTCACGGCAACTACGTCGGCAGTGCGCGCATGAACGCGGAGAAGCTGCCCTTCGCCGACGGGGCATTGGACCTTGTGATCAGCATTCGCTTTCTGATGCACGTGCCGAAAGACGTGCGGATTCGCATTTTTTGCGAGTACGCACGGGTCTGCAAGCGCTACGTCGTGCTGGACGTGCGCCACAAATACTGCCTGAACCTGTGGTGGAAGAAGTTCCGCAAGGCGATGGGGCTGAAGGTGAAGGTGCCGGAGCATCGCTACAACATGCGCGAGCTTGATGCCGACCTCGCCGAGGCCGGTCTGCGCATTCGGCGTAAGGTCTGGAACTGGCCGCCGTTCAGCGAAAAACTCGTGCTACTGTGCGAGAAGGTCTGACTACTCTACTTCTTCGGCGCGGACGAAGTTGTCACGCTCGCCGCGCCCGGTGAGCGGGTAATCCTTGCGCAACACAAAGTGCTCGTAGTAGTCGGGCATCAGCACGCGGCGCAGATCCGCGTGGCCCTCGAACTCCACGCCGAACATGTCGTAAGCCTCGCGCTCGATCCATGCGGCGCCTTTATAGACGCCGGATGCCGTGGGAATTCGCGGCGAGCCTTCGGAAAGGTTTGTCTCAAGGCGGACGCGCTTCTTGTGCGTTACGCTGTAGACGATGTGAACCACGGTAAAGCGGCGTTCGGGGTCGAAATCCGTGCGGCGCATGTTGTCCACGACGGTGATGTCCGTGATCATCTTGTAGTCCAGCTCGGGGTCGCTTCTGAGGATCTCAAGGGCGCCGATCACGTTGTCGCGGTCTGTGCAGATTACGGTCTGTTTGAATTCCGTGACGATTTCGCTGAATCTACCGGACAGCTTGCTTCGAAGCTGGTCTTGGTCTACCTGATCTTCCTCGAGCACGCGGCGACTGAGCTCGTGCGAGTCGTGGGTTGGCGGCAGCTTCTTTTCGGGCGTCTTGTTGTCGCTCATCGGTTGGCTTTTTTGTTCGCTGTTCAGTTGGCTTCAACTGTCGGGCGCGTGAAGTCGCCGCGCTCGGCCTGTCCGTCGATGATCTGCTGGATCTTCAACACACCGTCAATCAGGCTTTCCGGGCGCGGGGGACAGCCGGGTACGTACACGTCTACCGGGATGAACTGGTCAACGCCCTGAATTTGCGGGTAGGTGTTGAACACCCCGCCGGTGCTGGCGCAAGCCCCCATGCTAATGACCCACTTGGGCTCGCCGACCTGCGCATAAATCTGGCTCAGGACCGGCATCATCTTCAGCGTGACACGTCCAGACACGATAATCAGGTCGCTCTGGCGCGGACTGAAGCGGATCACTTCGGCCCCAAAGCGCGATAAATCGTAGCGGCTGTTTAGTGTCGACATCATTTCAATCGC
This sequence comes from Planctomycetota bacterium, assembly GCA_019912315.1. Classification (GTDB taxonomy): domain Bacteria; phylum Planctomycetota; class UBA8742; order UBA2392; family UBA2392; genus JACKID01. Next base: position 65,663 of record JAIOJA010000010.1, on the reverse strand, counting down.
ACAACAGGCCGTGCCGAAAGGGTACGGCCACAGGCTGTTCTTGCGCGCCCAGCCGATCACTTTATTGATCTGTGTCGTGAAGAAGCCTTCACCGGCGAGGGACGGAATCAGTTGCTCAAGTCCCATGAGGGTCCTTTCAGGCCGCCCGGCGGGGTTCGGTGTGCGGCGCATCCGCCTGACTCACGCCCAGGGGAACATTCCAGTCGAGTACACCCTTGCGCCATGCGTACAACAGCCCGAAGCCCAGCACGGCCAGAAAGATGGCAACTTCGGCCAGATACTCGACACCCTTGCCGCTTTGGACATCCTGCAGAAACGTCACGGCGTAAGGGGCAAGCAGCACGGTTTCGATATCGAAAAGAACAAACAGCATGCTCAGTACGAAGAAGCGCACATTGAACTCCGTGCGCGTCTCGCCAATCTGGGGTACGCCGCTTTCGTATGGCTCTTCTTTCAGGAAGCCTTTGCGGCGCGGCCCGACCAGAATCGAGGTAATCAACCCCCCGCTGGCCACGGCGAAGATAAGCAATCCGTAAAGGAGAAGGCTGAACGCGTCGGCTGACACTTGCGGGCTCCAATCACTTCCAGCGCATGGGTTTACAGCATGTTTGCGCGGGTGGCAAGGGGTGTTGGAACGGGCGCCTTCGCGCGAAGTATGTTGCCAGGGCGCGCGCAAAAAGCCCCTAAAGCGCGGCGGGGGTGCCCCATTTTCGGGACACCCCCTATCCAGCGTATATCTACGCAGGGGATGGGCTGGAACTAACCGAGCCCGTCAGTCTCAGGCTAGCCTAGCCCCCCACGCTTTCGATAATCTTCGGTCACGGATCACCTCCCTTCATAAAGGCCTGGGCGTCATCGGCGATTGAAAGCTCGTTCGCCGTGAGGCCGATCTGTTACCGCCCGCGTCCGGGCACGATGCGCTCGGCTTTCAGCGCGGTCCGCGTAAGTGCCTGCGGACAAGGGAAGTGTAGCCCATGAACTTGACACGTCAAGCGGATTGCTGACAGTTTCTTTTCCACAGAAGGTGAAGGAAATGTGGAGATTTGCCGCGACCTGGACCGAGTTGACTTTCAAATCAAACGGATCAAACGCGGCCTCAATGTTCAAAACGGATGACTCACCGACGGCTTTGGAAATTTCACGACGTTCAACCCTTTCAGGATTTTCTGAAAAACATGAGCGAATTCGTTGTTTTCCACGCGTCGGAATAGCACACTCGCGCCCCTTGGGAGCGTCGGTTTGCGATTCAGCAACGTCTACATATCCGCCGTTGGGCACCTCCTGCCCGAACGCGTCGTCACCTCGCTTGAAATCGAGGATCGACTTGCGCCAGCCTATGAGCGACTGGGGCTGCACCCAGGGCGCATCGAGCTGATGTCCGGCATCCGCGAGCGCCGCCACTTCGAGCCTGGCACTCGCCCCAGCACAGTCGCAACCCAGGCGGCCGAGATCGCTCTCGATCGCTCGGGTCTGGACCGCAACAAGCTGGGAATCCTGATCTTCAGCAGCGTCTGCCGCGATTTCATGGAACCAGCCACGGCCAGCGTGGTTCACGCGAACCTGAAGCTGCCGCACTCCTGCCAGTGCTTTGACATCAGCAACGCCTGCCTCGGTTTCGCCAACGCCATGATGGTCGCGGGCAACATGCTCGAGCTTGGGCAGATCGAAAGCGCCCTGATCGTCGCCGGTGAGGACGGCGGGCCGCTGGTTGAGAGCACGATCAGGCGCTTGAACGAAGATACAGGCATCAGTCGCAAGAGCAGCAAGCTCAGTTTCGCCAGCCTGACCATAGGCTCCGGCGCCGCAGCGATGGTGCTGACCCGCGACGGCGATCATCAACTGCTGGGTGGCGGAATGCTGGTCGATTCCGAGGCCGTGAAACTGTGCCAGGGCGGCGCCGAAGTCGGCGGCATCCTTATGCAGACCGACAGCGAAACCCTGATGCAGGAAGGTGTAAAACTGGCCACGCGAGTGTGGGCGGAAACCAAGTCTGATCTCGGTTGGACCAACGCCAACGTTGATCGCGTGTTCACCCATCAGGTCGGCGTGATGCACCGCAAGCTGCTGTTCGAAAAGCTCGAACTGGATCCGGCCAAGGACTTTCCGACTGTGGAGACGCTTGGAAACATCGGAAGCGTAAGCCTGCCGATTTCCCTGAGTCTTGGGCTCGAGCAAAACAAACTAAACTCCGGCGACAACGTGGCTCTGCTCGGAATTGGAAGCGGCTTGGTGTGCCTCAACATGGGGGTGCGCTGGTGACCCTCATCGAGCAAACGCGCGCCTTCAACGGCATCTGGGAGAAGGAGTATCCGTTCCAGTCGAACTGGCTCGACCTGGGCGAGGCGAGACTGCATTACGTCGACGAGGGTGGTGTGGACTTCCAGTCCGCACATGTACTGCGGGCTTCAAGCCCGCAGACGCCAGGCGACACTCCCGCTCGCGGGCTGGAAGCCCGCAAAACAGATGCGGACAGGATGTCCACACCACTCATGTTCCTCCATGGCAACCCGACATGGAGTTTCTACTGGCGTCACCTGATCCAGAGCTTCCGCGGAACGAACCGTTGCATCGCGCTTGACCACATGGGCTGCGGGCTTTCCGACAAGCCGCAATTTTACCCTTACACACTGGCACAGCACATCGAGAACGCCCGCGCTCTGGTCTACAAACTCGACCTGCGAAACATCGTGCTTTGCGTGCACGACTGGGGCGGCGCGATCGGCATGGGGCTCGCCGCGCAGATTCCAGATCGCATCAAGGGCTTTGTGGTATTCAACACCGCGGCCTTTCCCAGCCGACGGATGCCGCTGAGCATTGGTTTGTGCCGCCTGCCGGGCTTTGGCGCGCTGGCTATTCGTGGCTTGAACGCATTCGTGCGCGGCGCTCTGGCCCGTTGCGCAAAGAAGCCACTGTCGCGCGAAGGCAAGGCGGGCTACCTCGCCCCCTACAGCAACTGGGACGATCGCATCGCCAACTTGCGCTTCGTGCAGGACATCCCGACTGCACCTGACCATGAAAGTTGGGAAACCCTCAAGCAGGTCGAAGCAGGCTTGGCCCAGTTCAAACAACACCCGATGCTGCTGTGCTGGGGGCGCCACGACTTCGTGTTCAACGACAGCTTCCTGCACGAGTGGCAACACCGCTTCCCGCAGGCTGAAACCCAGTACTTCGAGCACGCCGGGCATTTCGTGGTGGAAGACGCCCGCAGCGAAATCATCGCCGCCATGAAGACATTTCTGGGGGGCGAAAAACAGACCTACACGGATGAGCACCACTCAACGGTGAACTTGCACGCATGACGATCAGTGAAGCAAAGCTGCCAGTGACCCAGAACGACTCGGAGGTTGCCGAGCCGCCGCACTGCAACGTCTGCGACTTCATCTTTGAGCAGGCGAAGCAGCGCCCTGACCAAGCAGCCGTCATTGAGCATTGGTCAGGTCGCAAAGTCACTTACGCAGAGCTCGCGCAGAGCATTGAGAACATCGCCTTCGGCTTCCTGCAAATGGGCATCAAGAGCGGCGTTCGAACGGTACTGGCCGTCAAGCCGGGCATTGAGTTTGTAGAGACCGTGTTCGCTCTGTTCCGCGTTGCGGCGGTGCCTGTGGTTGTCGATCCCGGCATGGGCGTAGACAACATGCTCAAGTGCATCGAGGAAGCGGAACCGGAGGCACTCGTCGGGATCCCGATGGCGCATGCGCTTAGCAAGCTGAAGTCGCGCGCGTTCAGGACCGTCAAGCACCGCATCACTGTCGGTCGTCGCTGGTTGTGGGGCGGCGAGACGCTGGATGCCTTGCGTAGTCGTACAGTGAAGGGATCGGAGCGCTCGCTCACCCAGGCACACACCACGGCCGCGATTCTGTTCACGTCAGGCGCGACCGGTGTGCCCAAGGGCGTGGTTTTTGACCACGGTGTGTTTGTCGGCCAGACCGAGATGATTCGCCTGGCCTATGACATCCAGGCCGGCGAAATCGACGTGCCCTGCTTCGCGCTGTTTGCCCTGTTCAGCGTAGCGATGGGCGTGACGATTGTGCTGCCTGACATCGATTTCTCAAACCCCGGCAAGGCCAGTCCCGCAAAGGTCGTCGACGCAATTATTGAGCACAACGCAACCATGAGCTTCGGCTCGCCTGCGGTCTGGAAGCGCGTAGGCCCGTACCTCGAACAAAGCGGCGTTTCCCTGCCGACGATCAAACGAATCCTGATCGCTGGCGCGCCCGTGCCCTACAACACGCTGGCGATGTTCAAGGGCAAGCTCGCGCCGGATGGCGACCTGCATACACCCTACGGCGCCACGGAATCACTGCCCTTCAGCACTATCAGCGCCAGCGAAATACTGGGCGAGACCATGCTGGAGACAGCCACCGGCGCAGGGACTTGCGTTGGCAAGGCGCTGCCGGGTGTTCAAGCGAAGGTCATCCGACTGGTGGATGGGCCTATAGGGTCCATCGAAGAAGTCGAAGAGTTGCCCGTCGGCGAAGTCGGCGAGATCATCGTCCGCAGCGCCGTAACAACACGCGAGTACTTCAATCGCCCGGAAAACACGAAGCTGGCCAAGATTCGTGGTGTGGACTTCCAGTCCGCACCACTATGGCACCGCATGGGTGACACCGGCTACTTCGATGTTCAAGGTCGCCTTTGGTTCTGCGGGCGGGTAAGCCACCGCGTCGAGACGTCAAGCAGCACACTGTATCCGATTCAGATCGAAGCGGTGTTCAACAATCACGACGCTGTCAGTCGTTGCGCGCTGGTTGGGCTCGGTGATCGCCCGAATCAGACGCCTGTGATCATCGCTGAGCTACATGATGGCCACATCCCGGCCAAAGACCTGCGCGACCGGATTCGCGACGAACTGCTGCGCGTGTCCGAAGCGCACGAGAAGACGCGTGGCATCAAGCACTTCCTGTTTCATGAGGGGCTGCCGGTCGACGTGCGCCACAACGCCAAGATCAACCGCGACGCCCTAAAGCACTGGGCCGAGACACAACTGCCGGAGGTCGCTCTATGAAGGCAGTCGTAACAGGCGGCGCCGGCTTTCTGGGCGCAAAGATTGTCGGGCGTCTGCTTGAGCGTGGCGATGACGTCGTCGTGTTTTCCCGCAGTCCCGCGGGCCTGCCCGCCGAAGCCTTGGCGAAGGCGGGTGACCTTCGGGATGCGTCCGACGTATCTCGCGCGGTAGAAGGCGCGGACGTTGTTTTCCACGTCGCGGCCAAGGCAGGCGTATGGGGCCCGCGTGACGAGTACTTCGGGGTCAACTTGACCGGCACACGCAACGTTCTTGCAGCCTGTCAGAAGCATGGCGTGAAGTCGTTGGTCTACACCAGCACACCCAGCGTGGTCTTTGACCGCGGCGGCATTACGGGAGGTGACGAAACCCTGCCCTATCCAACCAAGTTCCTGACCCACTACGCCGCAAGCAAAGCGCTGGCGGAGCAGGAAGTTCTTGCGGCGAACGGCACGAATGGGCTGCGTAGTGTGGCTCTGCGCCCACATCTGATCTGGGGCAAGGGCGACCCGCACCTGTTGCCACGCGTGCTGGATCGCGCGCGCGCGGGCAAACTGAAGCAGGTCGGCAACGGGCGCAACAAGGTCGACATCACACACGTCGACGACGCGGCGGACGCACACCTGCTTGCGTTGGATAACATCGAAGTTGCGGCCGGCAAGCCCTACTTCATCAGTAGCGAAACGGTCGAGCTGTGGCCCTGGATCAACAAAGTCCTGGAGCGCGCAGGTGTGCCGCGACTTAGCGCGACGGTCAGCGCCGGGACCGCGTACAAGGCTGGCGCTGTGATAGAATTCTTGTGGAAGGTGATGGGCAAGAAATCCGAGCCGCCAATGACGCGGTTCGTGGCCGAGAACCTGGCCACGTCACACTGGTTCAAACTTGACGCCGCCAAGCGGGACCTCGGCTACGAGGCGCAATGGACAGGCGACTGCGCGCTGGATGAGTACTTCGGCGCGGTTGCAGATCACCAAACAGAGCAGCAAGAAGTAGCGATGACCCATGAGGGAGTCAGCCATGGATGATGTGCTTCGTGAACACTTGAGCACCTTCGAGACGTTCTTTTCCGCGATCGGTTTCAAATCGCGCTTGGGGAAGGTGTGGGGTTTGCTCGCGTTGTCGGGAAAAGCCCTCAGTGCCGCTGACGTCGCCAATGAACTCGACATGAGTGCGGGCAGCGTAAGCGAATGCCTGAGCGAGCTGCGCGAGTGGGGTGCCGTCACCAGCGAGTTCTCCAGTGAGCATCGTTGCCAGATGCACAGCGCCGTCAGCGACACCATGAGCATCGTGACGACGGTATTGCGCCGTCGCGAGCAACTTGCGGTGCAGAATTTCAAAGACAACGCCCGTAGCGCATTGCAGTACGTGTCCGAGCGCTACGGCTCGGAAGACGGGCGCGCCCGCACGCTCCAGAGCATCGTGACGACAAGCGAAATTGCCGAAGCCACCATCCAGTTCTTCGTAGCCGCCAGCAGCGCGGTGCCCAAGAACGACGAGTCGCGCCTGGCCCGGGTAGTCAAACGCATGGCGGCCATCGGCATGAAAGTGCCCGGCGAGATCAACAAGTTCCGCAACGGGCGCAAGAAGACCGGGCAGCTGAACGGCAAAGAGAACGCCAAAGAAACGCCGGCCTCCGTGCGCGAACAGGAGGACGCCCATGTCTAGCCTTCCACGCGTCGTGATCACCGGTGTTGGACTGACCTCGCCGAATGGCAACAGCCTGCCCGAGTACCGGCAAGCGCTGCTTGAGGGCAAGTCCGGCGTGCGGCCGTACGAGATTCGCTACTTCGGCAAGACACTGGCCGGCGTATGCGACTTTGAAGCCACCCGCTATCAGAAACGCAAGGATTTACGGCGCGGCACACGGGCCGGCAGTATCAGCATCTATTGCGCCCACGAGGCCATCGCGAGCGCAGGTCTTGATTTCAACAAAGTTGACAAGTCAAGAGTAGGCGTTTACGTGGGAACTACCGAACACGGCAACGTCGAGACAGAAACAGAAATCTACGAGGTCAGCAAGCAGGGCTACAACCTCGACTTCTGGACCCACCACCACAACCCGCGCACAGTCGCAAACAACCCCGCCGGCGAAGTCACGCTTAGCCTCAAGATCACCGGGCCGGCCTATGCCATCGGTGCAGCCTGCGCGGCCGGCAACATGGGCGTGATCCACGCAACCCAGATGCTGCAGCTTGGCGAAGTGGACCTTGCGTTCGGTGGGGGAGTCAGCGAAAGCATCCACACCTTCGGCATCTTCGCAGGTTTCAAGCAGCAGGGCGCGCTGGCCCATCACGAGGACCCGACCAAGGCGTCGCGCCCATTCGACAAAGCCCGCAACGGCATTGTCGTGGCGGAAGGCGGTTGCCTTTACACACTGGAACGTCTCGACGACGCGCTCGCACGTGGCGCAAAGATCTACGGAGAAATCGCGGGCTGGCATGTGAACAGTGACGCCAGCGACTACGTGCTTCCGAACAGCGAACGCCAGACCCAGTGCATGAGGGCAGCAGTCAAGCGCGCAGGCATGGAACCGAGCAACATCGACATCGTCAACACTCACGCCACCAGTACACCCAGCGGCGATCAGATGGAAGCGGCTGCGGTGAACGCCGTGTTCGGTGACTTCGACGGCGTGCACGTCAACAACACCAAGAGCTACATAGGGCACGCCATGGGTGCGGCCGGCGCACTGGAGCTGGCCGGCAACCTGCCTAGCTTCGACGACGGCATCGTGCACCCGACCATCAACGTCGATGAACTCGACCCGGAATGCGCAGTGCGCGGCCTGGTGACCAACGAGCCCAAACAGGTCGGCAACATCAAAACCATCATGAACATGAGCTTCGGAATGCTGGGCATCAACTCAGCCCTGATAGTCAAGAAGTACGAATAGAGCCCCGGCCGAAAGGCCGGGGACACGCGGCGAAGCAGCCGCGTGAAACGGGAACGAAAACAAACCCGCAAGGGACAACAAAGGAAGGAAGCAGCAATGAACGACGAACAGATCAAGCAGGCCATCATCGGCATCATCAACGACATCAACCCCGACGAAGACACCAGCAACATCAGCGCCGCAGAGCGCCTGCGCGACCAGCTCGACCTCGACTCGATGGATTTCCTCGACATCGTGATGGAGTTGCGCAAGCGCTATGGCGTGCACGTGCCGGATACGGATTACGAACACCTCGCAAGCCTCGACAGTTGCGTGGCGTACCTGCGCGACAAAATGGTCGGCAAGGAACTGGTGAGCTAAAGAGGTTGACGGTCGACCGTCAACGGTAAACCATGACCCACTACGATGCCATCATCATTGGTGCAGGCATGTCCGGGCTTGGCGCGGGCATACGCCTGGCGATGTTCGACAAGAAAGTTGTCGTGCTGGAGCGCCATTACGTGTGGGGCGGGCTGAACTCATTCTACCAATACCAGGGACACCAGTTCGACGTTGGACTGCATGCCATGACGAATTACGCCCCGCGCGGAGCCAAGGGCTTGCCCCTGACACGCCTGCTGAAGCAACTTCGTATCCGCTGGGATGAGCTAGACCTGCATGAGCAGGGGCATTCGGCAGTGAGCTGGCCCGGCGAGAAGCTGAAGTTCAGCAACGACTTTGAGTTGCTGCGCAGCGAAGTCGCCCGTGCTTTCCCATCACAGGCCGACGGTTTCGACGCACTGACCCAGGCCGTTCGGGATTACAACGAGCTGGACCTGAACGCGCCAACGCTCAACGCCCGCGAGATCGTGGAAAGCCACATCAGCGACCCAGTACTCGCTGACATGATCTTCTGCCCGCTGATGTACTACGGCTCGGCGCGCGAAAACGACATGGACTGGGACCAGTTCGTGGTGATGTTCAAGAGTATTTTCTTCGAGGGCTTCGCCCGCCCGCAAGCCGGTGTCAGGCACATCCTGAAACTGCTGATCGACCGCTATCGCAAAGCCGGCGGCGAACTGCGCCTGAAGGCTGGTGTTGCAAAGATTCTCACCGAAGGCAACCGCAGCGTCGGCGTCGAGTTGGACAATGGTGAAACCCTCACGGCCGATACGGTGCTGTCGTCAGCAGGGTTGGTAGAGACTACGAAGATGGTAGGGGCGACGCTCGCGTCGCCCGCAAGCCACAGTAGCCTCTCAGGCGATGCAAGCATCGCCCCTACAGGCAAACTCTCGTTCACCGAAACCATCAACGTGCTGAACAAGCCGGCGCGCGAGCTGGGCATCGAAGAGACGATCATCTTCTTCAACAACAACGAGCGGTTCAACTACGCCCAGCCCACAGACCTGTGCGACACATCCAGCGGCGTGATATGTATGCCCGGCAATTTCAATCTGCCGGAGCAACCGAACGACCACCTGATACGCATCACCAACATCGCCAACTTCGACAAGTGGAATGCAGTGGATCGTGGAGTGGGCTTCCAGCCCGCAGAAGTGATGCGGGCACCCTGCCCGCAGTCGCGCAGCGAGGCGCCCACATCACCCTATCAGGCCGCCAAGCAGCACTGGTACACGCGCTCATGCGACGACGTGCTGGCGCACATCCCCGAATTTCGGGCACACACGACGCTTACGGACATGTTCACGCCGCGCACAATCCGGCACTACACCGGTCACGAAGGCGGCGCCGTCTACGGCAGCCCCATCAAGAAGCGCACCGGCGAAAGCGGCCTCGAAGGCCTGTACATCATCGGCACTGACCAGGGTTTTTTAGGCATCATCGGCGCCATGCTAAGCGGCATCAGCATGGCAAACCGCTGGGTGCTGCAACGTGACAACGCAGCAGTGGAGGCGTAGGGGCGACCCTTGGGTCGCCCGCGGGCGAGGCACGCCTCGACGCTACAAAGGCAACGCAATGACGACTGAGCAACAGACATCCGGATTCAACCTGAAGGCCGAGGGCAAGCGGGTCCTGCAGGGCTCGTCCGGAGGGCGTGCTGAGAAGAAGCACAACCCCGTAGAGAAAGCCAAAGGCGAATACGACGTTATCGTGATCGGCGCGGGGCTCGCGGGTCTAACCGGCGCGAACGTGATGGCCACGCAGGGTTACCGCGTCTGCCTGCTTGAGCAGCACTACAACTACGGCGGCATGGCGACATGGTTCCGGCGTCCCGGCGGACACATCTTTGACATCTCGCTGCACGGCTTCCCCGTCGGCATGAAGAAGTCCATGCGCCGTTACTGGTCGCAGGAGATTGCAGACAGCATCGTGCCGCTCGAAAGCATCAAGTTCGACAACCCGCAGTTCAGCTTCGAAACCCAGTTCACGCGCGAAGATTACACCAACAAGGTTGTGCAGGCCTTCAACCTCGAACGCGCGCACGTGGAACGCTTCTACGACCACCTGCGCAAGATGGAGTACTACAACGACGACGGCCAAACCATCCGCCAGATGTTCGAGCAGTTCTTCCCCGGCCGCAACGACGTGCACCGCGCGTTCATGGAGCCGATCACCTACGCCAACGGCAGCACGCTCGACGAGCCGGCCATCACCTACGGCATCGTCTTTTCAAACTTCATGAGCAAAGGCGTCTTTACCTTCAGCGGCGGCACCGACACCCTGATCATGAAGATGCGCAAAATATTGCAGTCCAACGGCGTGGACATGTTCAGCGGCGCGCAGGTCGAGCGCGTGCTGGTGAACAAAGGCCGCGTGGCGGGTGTGCGCGTGAACGGGCGCGACATCAAGGCGAAGACCGTACTCAGCAACGCCAACATCAAGGGCACGGTGCTGAAGCTGGTGGGAGAGGATCATCTATCCGGGGACTTCATCCAGCAGGCAAAAGACGTGCGCCTGAGCGGATCATCCTGCCAGGTGTACATCGGGATCAGGCAGGGTGAAGAAATCCCGTTCATTACGGACCTGCTGTTCTGCAGCACGGCCGATCACTTCACGTCAGAGGAACTGTGTGAGCTGCGCACGAAGTCGCGCACCTTCAGCTTCTATTATCCGAAGACGCGACCGCACTTGAAGAACGCCGGGTTCACCATTGTCAGCAGCAATAACGCGCGCTGGCAGGACTGGCAGGGGCTCAGCGACGAAGAATACGAGCACGAGAAGAACGCGCTGATCGAGCGCACGGTCACGCACCTGGAACAATACATTCCTAACGTACGTGAGAAGATCGACCACCTGGAGGCCAGCACACCGCGCACCTTCAACTTCTATACACAGCAGTCAGAGGGTGCTTCGTTCGGTACGAAGTTCGAGGGGCTTGACGTGTCCATGAAGCTCAGCGAGCACCTGCCCGGCATGTACCACGCGGGCAGTGTAGGCATCATCATGTCCGGCTGGCTCGGCACCGTGAACTACGGCGTGATCACCGCCAACAAAATGGCGGAATATCTGCACGAGGCGAAGGTGTCCCACCTGTAACAGCGCATGAACAATCTCGACAAAGTCAAAGCCATTATACCGCACCGCGAACCGTTCCTGTTCGTGGACAGGATCGTCGAGCAGGGCGAAGGAAGAATCGTTACCGAGCGCACCGTCCGCGCGGATGAGCCGCAATTCGAGGGACACTACCCCGGCTCACCACTTATGCCCGGAGTACTGCTGTGCGAAGCCTGTTTTCAATCGGGCGCGATGCTGCTGAGTAGCGCAGGCGCCCCGCCTGCAAGAGTCGCGGGCGCCTCGCCCGCGACAATCACGAAGCGCAATCGAGGCTACCTGCCGCATTGGGAGAAAGAGGGAGCGACCTACCTCGTCACGTTTCGCTTGGCAGATTCAATCCCGGAATCCGCCAGAAGACAGATTGAGCTTGAACGCTGGGACATAGTTGCAACAGCGGAGCAAGTCGGGCGGCCGCTCTCGGACGAAGAAAGAGAGAGGCTTGATCATCTCTACTCAGAGCGCGTTGACGAATTGCTGAATGCGGGCTCCGGTGCGTGTCACTTCAAGAACGATGAGTGTGCTCGGATTGTTGCCGAGACGCTGACCAGGTTTGATGACGAGCGTTATGACTTGTATGCCTGGTGCGTGATGCCGAATCACGTTCACACTGTTTTCAGGCCCCGATCAGGCCATTCGCTTTCTGATGTCCTGCATTCGTGGAAATCATACACCGCGAAAGCGTGCAACAAGTTGCTCGGCCTGACTGGTGAGTTCTGGCAACGCGAGTCGTTCGATCGGATTGTGCGAAATCAGGCCGAGTTTGAACGTCGAGTTCGATACACGCTGGAGAACCCCTCGGCAGCGGGTATTGCCGAATGGAAGTGGGTTGGTGGTGCTGTGGGCGGGGCGCCCACAGCCGGTGCAGGCGAGGCGCCTGCGCTACGTGACTCTCGCAAGCCCGTCCTAACCCGCATTCTGGAGGCCAAGTTTCGCGGTATGGTTCATCCGGGAGATGTGATGCTGATTGAAGTGACCCAGGAAGAAAAGATGGGCGACGCCTTCGTGATGAACGGTAAGGTGTCGGTCGCGGGCAAGAATGTCCTGCGTGTCAAATTCATCGTGGCGGTGGTCGAAATCTAGAGGTGCACTGTGGCGCTGGTTAACTCCGACTTCCTTGACCTTCGCAGCAAGAACGTCGTCGTCTTCGGTGCGGCCAACAAAAAGTCCGTCGCATGGATCACAGCGCTGACCCTTGAAGAGGCAGGCGCCCGTGTCTTTCACGTTGTGCGTGACGAGGAACGCCGGACTGAAGTCGGTGAGATGTTGGACAAGCACCGCGGCCTGCATGGCGGCGCAAGTGGCGTGTATGTCTGCAATGTCGAATCACAGGAAGAAATCGAAAACGCTGCCAAGGCCATAGGCGAGAAGCACGGGCCGATCCACGGGCTTGTCCACAGCATTGCCTATGCAAACTACAGCGATGGATTCAAGCCGTTTGTTGAAACCCGGCGCGAAGACTTTTTGCAGGCGGTCAACATCAGTGCCTTCAGCCTTGTCGCAATAAGCAACGCCTTTAAGCCTCACTTTGCGGAGAATGCGGGCGTGGTCACGATCGGCATCAGCACCACGCGCATGGCCGCAGAGAACTACGGCTACATGGCGCCGATCAAGGCTGCGCTGCACAGCAGTGTGGTTTTTCTGGCCAAGAGCTTTGAAGGAAAGGTGCGCTTCAACGCGGTCTGTCCCAGCCTGCTGAAGACCAGCGCGTCCGCCGGCATTCCGAACTACGCGGACAGCTACCTGTACGCCGAAAAAGCGACGATCCGGCACCATGCGGTCAGCACCCAGGAGGTTGCGAACGCTGTGGCGTTCATGATCAGCCCGCGCAGCAGCGGCATGAACGCGCAGGAGGTCGTACTGGATGCAGGCATGGGGACGAATTACTTCGACAAAGAGATCGTCGACAAGGCGTCGAAGTAGCTAGAGGCGATCCTGCGGTCAAGGCACTGTCCCGTCAGCGCCCGAAACTCGATCTCCGTGATGTTCAGCCAGCTTCCGTGTTTGGGGGTGAAGTGCAGATCGATCCGGTTCGCCGTCTTGGCATCGAAGGCTTCGTACTTCTTCGCCATGGTAGGGCTCCAGAAAGAGGATACCCGTCAATCGGCAAACCAACGTCAGCCGCTACAACAAGTCTGATGCCCCCTGGTCTTTGATCATGTCCACGCCCTCGAGCAGGGCCTTGTTCACGGGGCATTTTTCGGCGATTTCGAGCATCCGCACGCGCTGATCGTTCGTCAGCTTGTCACCTTTGATGGTGATCTTCTTCCTTATGACTGTCGCCTTCGCGCCCTCGCCTGCCTCCTGCTGTTCCGACGGCTTGCGCCGCTGGACATCCACGTCGACTTCCACACCTTCAAGTTCGAGGCCTTTGATGTTGGCATAGCTGCGCAACGTGGCGACTGTGCACGCGCCAAGCGCCGCCGCCAGCAACTCCATTGCCGTCGGGCCTGCGTTTTCGCCGCCTTTATCGGTTGGCTCGTCGGCGACCAGCTTGTGTTCGAGATCGATACCGGCCCGTATGTCGGTGCGGAAAGTCTTTCCAGTGATGCGCGCTACGGCTTTCATGTTTGCTCCATAGGTGGCTGTTGGTTGGCGGATTCATACAGGGAACGCCTGGCCCAATCCAGTTCTTCCACTGACGTCGCACCGTCGCCAAGTGTCACATGCGACAGGAGGGCTTGCTGCCGGTGTCGAAAATGATCCGGAAATGGCACGTAAGTGGTACCACTTGAGCGTCTGCGCGGGTAAAAGTGCGGGATCAGATGGTGCGCGCTGTCACCGAATGGGTTTGTGGAGGATCGCTGTGAGCTCATTTCGTGTGATGTAACTGTGATGGATCTATTCGATCGGGGGATGAAGTTTCCCGTTTGATGCAGGTGTCGGGACAACACAAGACAGAACGATTGTTTAAGTAAACCGGTGCAGATCGAGCGGCCGGAAGCCGCCCAAACAGGATAGAGGAGACCGCGTCATGAGGAGATACGGATTCTGGCTTGCAGCACTGCTGCTGGTTACCGGAGGGTTCGCGGCGGATGCATTCGCTCAGACACCCTTGCTGCACTACAAGTTTAACGAAACTTCCGGCACGACTGCGGTCAACGACGGCACGGCAGGCACAAGCGGTTCTTTCACGGTCGCGCCCACCTGGTTTCAGCCAGGCCAAATCGGCAGCGGTGCGGTCAACGTTCCGCAGAACGTGACGATGGCGACGGGTTTTAGCCCGGCTGTGAGTCCTGCAACCATCACTGTCGAATTCTGGTTGCGCACCAGCACGACACTCGCGTGTGGTGTGATCGGTTCCGGTGCAACCACCATCGGAAATCTATTCCATATCATCGTGCTCGGCACAGGTGAGATCAGCTTGCTGTGTGATTCCACCGGTGGGTACGTGCAACTCTACGGCGCAGTTTCCGTGGCTGACGGTCAATGGCATCACGTCGCGCTGGTAGTCGATGCGGGGAACCCCACCCTGTACATCGATGGCGTAAGCGATGCTTTGACTCTGTTCGCAGGACCTCCCGGCACCTTGCCGTTGGTACTCACCGCGACGAACATGACACTGTTCGACGATACAGTAGCGACTCTCGGAGCGGGCTGGGGGTCGTTTACCGGTGACATGGACGAGTATCGTGTCTGGAGCACCGCCCGTACCGTCGGCGAGATCAACGCCAACATGGGTATCGAATTCGGGCAGGCAAACCCGGAGATCAACGTCAAACAACCCAGCGGTGCAAGTGTCGCCTCCGGCTCGACCCACCGAGTTCTTCCCGTTGATCCGTCTTCTGTTACGACGCTTGACTGGACCATCGAGAGTTTAGCAGCCGGTACGACACTCAATCTTGGCACGATCTCCGTGGCGGCCCTTACCGGCTGCAGCGTCGCAATCACCGGCACCGACCCGTCAAACACGGCTTTGACCGGGGGATCGAGCGCAACCCTCAGTATCCAGCTCACCGCCAACGCGGGCTTGGGAACGATCGGGTTCACGATCAGCATTCCCAACAACGATGTAGGTGAGGACCCGTACAACCTGACAGTCCTGTCGAGCCGGGGTTTGAGCGGCACCTACACGGTAAACAACATCGCCATTGCGGATTACGCCGACCTCGGGGCTGCGTTCAATGACCTCGAAAGCTTCGGAGTCGCCGGCGCTGTTACTTTCAACGTCGAAGGCACGGGCACCCCGTATACGCCAGACGCGACCTACGAGTTGGGCTCCGACGGAATGGTTTTGCCGACGTACACACCGGTTTACGGCACATCAGCGGTCAATACGATTACCTTCCAGGGCACCGGCGCTCAGGTTCCGGTGGTTGGAAACGTCGGCGGTGGTGGCTGCACGTTCAATTACCAGGGCCTGATAAGTGGCATCGGGCTCATGTCGTTTACAAATGTCGGCCATCTCACGTTCACGGGCTTCCGGTTTGAGGTTGGGTTGGGAGACTGGGCCAGCCTGCAATGGCGCGAGCCGGACATGACCAACGTCGGCCCGATCAATTTTGTCGGCAACGAGTTTACGGGCGTGGCCGTTGGCGGCGCCCCGTTGTGCTACCTCGGGAACGGTGTCGCGATGCCGGGCGTCGAGATTCGCAACAACATGGTGTCCGGCTATCTGGTGACCAGTGGTGTCCTCGCGGCGGACATGCAGGGGCTGATTTCGTTCCTGAACCCGAGCACCGGGACAATCATTGAGCACAACACACTTTCGCTGCCGCCATCGGCGAATTCGGCCGCGAACTGCATTCATACGAGTGGTGCGGGTTCCATCCAGAACATCGCTTTCAATGTTCTTGATACCACCACAAGTGGCGCCGCACTGTTCAGCTTCCCGACCAACAATCCCCTGGCCTCTGACGGCAACGTGCTTCACGCCCCCAACGGCTCGATCAGTCGGGCGCAGGCAACACTCGCGCTCTGGCAGGCCCTCGGGTACGACGGCGCGAGCACCACGCAGGACCCTGCGCTCGTGGAAGCCGTGAATGCGCCCTTTGACATGCACATACACGCCAGCTCATCAGCGTTCAACCTGGCGGCCGGCAGCACCGAAATTGTCGACATTGACGGCGACACACGTCCAGCCCACGGCGGAGTTGATGCCGGCGCCGACGAATACGCCGGTGATCCAGGTGTTGACGTGCTGACGACGGTGACACCGGCGTCGGAAACCGGCCCGGCTATCGGTCAGTTCAACCTCTCGTTGACGTTTGCTTCCGCTGTCCCGATTACCGTGAACTTCACAATGGGCGGGACTGCGTCGAATGTGCCAAGTACGGACTATGACCTCAGCACGACGACAACAGGCTCGGCGGTTGTTTTCACCGGTCCGACGGGCACCGTTACCGTCCCCGCTGGTGAAACGCAGTTCAACGTGGTGTTGACCCCGATTGATGACAACCTGAACGAGGGTGCGGAACTCGCTTCCCTAACCGTGTCCACCGGCACAGGCTATGCGCCAGGCGCGACTCCGACGAACGATGTCTTCATCACCGACAACGACACGCCGACGCTTACGGTAACGGCGCCTGACGACGCGGCGGCGGAGCAAGGTACCGACCCTGGTACCTTTCAGGTGGCGCTTAGCCAGGCAGTAGGTACGCCGCTTACGTTCAACTTCACGATGAGCGGCACGGCCGACACGGTGCCGGGTGTGGACTACAACCTGAGTTCGCCGACGGCGGGTGTGGTCGTGAACTACGTCGGGCCATCCGGCACGATCAGCGCTCCCGCGAACACACCGACAATTGATGTTGTTCTGACGCCGGTGGACGATCCCACACCCGAGGGGCAGGAAACTGCGACATTTACCGTGCAGAGTGGCGTCAACTATCTTGTTGGCACGCCAGCCGGTGACGACGTCACCATCGCCGACAACGACGTCAATATTGCCGTGTCTGTCCCAGACCCGAACGCCGCTGAGGATCCGGCCAACAACCAGACCGGTGAATACCTGCTGACTCTGTCTCCGGCTCCGGCGGCGGCGCTTACGCTGAACTTCACCATGTCCGGCGCGGCGTCAACGACAGCGGGCACGGACTATGACCTGAGTTCCACGACTGCCGGCGTCGTGGTCAACTTCACCGGCCCGTCGGGCACCATCACGGTCCCGGCGGCTACGACACTCGTTTCGATCATCCTTACGCCCGTTGATGACTCGCTGGTGGAGCCCGCGGAAGTCGCCACGCTGACACTGGATACCGGCGTCGGGTACGCGCCGGGCACGCCGGACTTCGGTGATGTGACGATCACGGACAACGATCAGATTGTCGTCAGCGTCGTTGCCAACGGGGACGCGGCCGAGGCAGGCATGACGCCGAACACGTTCACTCTGACAGCGACGCCCGCGCCGTTGGCTCCGCTCACCGTGAACATTAGTTTGACGGGCACAGCCACGGACGTGCTTGATTACAGTGCTTCTGCGACTACGACCGTCACGATCGGCGTCGGCGGCACGGCTACGGTCACGATCACCCCCGTAGACGATACAGCGAGCGAGGTGACCGAAACGGTCATACTTACCGTGATGCCAGGCACCGGCTACGGAGTTGGCACGCCGGCATCAGCCACCATGAACATCACCGACAATGATAGTGGTGGTGGTGGCGGCGGTGGTGGTGGAGGCGGCGGAGGCGGTGGATGCTCGTCCAACGGGCAGACTTCACTGCTTGCACTCCTCGGCGTCCTGGCGCTGATAGGCTACGCGCTGCGCAGGAAGTACGTGGCATCGCGCTAGGCTAGTCGATTGTTTGAACATGACGAGGCTCGGGGATGTGCCCCCCGAGCCTCACGTCATTTGCACACGGGTGTGAGGAATCTGCACAGGATCATGCGGTACAGAAACTGTGACGTACATATTGCACTTGCTGTAATGGTCTGTTGGGTAGTAAGTTACGCTGTTTTCGCGGCCAATCGTCGGGTTCGACTGTTGTAACTGGTCGCGCGGGTCTTATGCTTTTTGCCGCTTGGGGACACTTCCAACTTTGAGTTGTTGTGGATGGTGCGTGCATGGCGCAGCACCGTGTGTGTCATTTTTCGCGCACTGGGCAGCGCACTTGAGGAGGAGCAGAAGATGTACAGATTATTGGGGCTGACGGCCCTCGCATTGACGCTGTGCGGCGTTTTGAGTGGTGCGCTGTGTGCGCAGAATCCAGGAGTTCTGTACTACAAATTCAATGAGGGCACCGGCAATACGACTGCGAATCTGGGTGCGCAGGGTACCGCAACCGCAACGTTCTCCGCTGCCCCGACGTGGGAAACACCAGGGCAGGTCGGCGCGGCGGACGTGGACTTCACCGGCACTTATGCTTTGCCGACCGGTTACAACGCCAACGTGACGGCCGGTTCATGGACTATTGAAGTCTGGGTTCGGGTGGGCGCCGCAGGCGCGAATCCGAACTACATATGCGGCGACGTGGGGCACACGGGGTTCCGCCTGTTTGTTCACGGTATTGCTTTGAGCGGTGCCATTCTTCGTGGCGCGGGGCTTCAGGATGTTCCAATCGTCGGTGCGCTCGATGATAACGCGTGGCACCACGTAGCGTTTGTGCATGACGCAGGTACTCAGACGACGACTTCCTATCTGGACGGCGCCCAGGATTCCCAGGTCACGGCGCAGGTGCCGGCGGCTGCGGCCGGTACCGGTTTTCTGATTGGCGGTTACAACACAACCGGCTTTGTCGGAGGGTTGGACGAGTTCCGCTTCTGGAACGTCGCGCGGTCCGGCGCGCAGATTTCGGCGAACACCGGAATCGAAATTGGCCAGTCAACGCCTGAGATCAATGTAATTGATCCCAACGGAGATCCTGTTGCATCAGGCGGCTCCCATCGCATTGACCCGGTGAGTCCTTCCGGCAACGGCACTTTCAGCTGGACCATTCAGAATCTTCATCCGACGGTAGGCCTGAACATTGGCACAGTTGTAGTTACGCCGGGCGCGGGCTGCACCACCTCGATCAGCGCGAACCCCTCAAGCACAACTGTAGCCGGCGGTGGTTCCACTATCCTGTCAATTCTGGTCACTGGTTCAGCCGGCACCGGCACATTGAGCTTCACGATTTCCATTCCGAGCAACGATGCCAACGAGAACCCGTACACGATCACGGTGAATGGCTCACGCGGGCTCAGTGGTTCGTTCACGATCAACAACGGTGGTGGCGGTGATTACACCGATATCGGCGCTGCGTTCGATGACTTGGAAGATCTTGGCGTCGTCGGCAACGTGACGTTCACGATTTTCGACAATGGCAGCGGCTACGCCGCCAATCCATCTTACGAGTTGGGCTCTGACGGCGGGTTTGTAACACCGCAGACGGTCTTGGGAACGGGTGCCAACAGCATTACGTTTGTCGCCGCGAGTGGTGCTTCGCCGGTGATCAGCGGGAACTTCCCGATCAACCTGTTCGGTCAGACCAGCTTCGGAATCGTATCGATGGCCCTGACCGACGTTTCCAACATCAGCATTATCGGGTTGAGCTTTAACGGCACCACGGATGCGAACCTGTTCATTTACCAGGACGCCATCTTGCCGGGCGGTACGGTCAACGTGTCCCGCTGCAAGTTCAGCGGCAACATCAGCGGCATGGCGGTCGCAGGGCTGGCGAATGGCCAGGCGCTAACAGGCTTTACGTTTGAAAACAACTTCGTGTGGGATTGCGGACCAACCGGCAGTGTGCTGCACACCGGACTGACGATTCCACAGAACGGAATGCTGTCGCTCTTCAATCCGGACTCGACCTGCCGGGTCGAGCACAACACGTTCCTGCTGACCAGTTTCGGGTTCCCGACCTCCGCAGGTTGCTGCGTAGGTATCTCGGGCGGATTGTCGGACCTGGGCTCGCTCATGTACAACATCATCTACACAACGGTTGCCAACACCAAGCTGGTCAGCATTCCGCCTGGTCTTGAACCGGTTGCCTCCAACCGCAACATCTTTTACTACCCGTCCGGGCTGGCGACGTTCAGCACGGATTACGCCAGTCTTGCTACGTGGCGCACCGCCAGCGGGCTGGATGCGAACAGTCTCAGCAGCAACCCGGCGCTGGTAAGCATTACCGGCGGCAGTGCGGATCTGCATCTGTTGGGCACTTCCGCAGCAATCGGCGGCGCCGTGGGTTCCACCGCCACAACAGATGTCGACGGCGAGGCGCGCCCGCAGCCGGCGGCTACCACCAACGACATTGGTGCCGATGAAACGCCGCTGACCGGGGGGCCGGGACCGGCCAATCTTCAGATTACCGGTCCGGTGTCGTTGCCAAACGGCAGCCTGGGCGCGACTTGGGGCCCGGCCACGATCACCGCATCTGGCGGCACTCCCGGCTATACATGGAGTGCGATAGGGCTTCCGACAGGATTGACCATCAACCCGGCCACGGGTGAGATCACTGGTATGCCGACAGCCTCGGGCACGTTCAACGTGACCGTGACTGTCACGGACAACGGCGCTCCGCCGCAAACTGCGATCCGAGCCTATACTTTTGACGTTGTGGCCGCAGGGACTCTGTTGATCACCACTGCTGCTTCACTGCCGGGGGGAACGCAGAACCAGTCCTATTCCACGAACATTGTGGCCATCAACGGTGTTGGCAATCATACGTGGAGCGTAAGCGCAGGACCGCTCCCGGCCGGGCTGAGTCTCGGTGCGTCGGCGACCGGCACGGTTGTTCTTAGCGGAACACCAACGGCAAGCGGGACGTTCAACTTCACGATTCAGGTGATGGACTCGGATGCGCCACCAGAGACAGACGTCCAGGCATTTTCGCTTGTGATAGCGCCTGGTTCCGGTTCCGGGACTGGCAGCTTGGGCGGTGGCGGTGGCGGCGGCGGTGGTTGCGCCGCTGATGCCGGCAACTCGCACTGGCTCATGCTGGTTGGATTGCTGGCGATGCTCGGAGTGGTCGGTACATTCCGTGCGCGCAAGCAGTAAGCCACGTCAACTACACGCCCCGGTCTATGACCGGGGCGTGTTTCATTTGTGTTTGCGTAACAGCTTGTGCAAGTCGCTCAGCCAGGGCACATGAATGTCGGCTTCAAAGCTGGGTGATTCGCCGTTGGTTACAAGGCAGGTCATGGTTCCCGCGTTCTTGCCCGCCAGCATGTCGTCCTGGTAGTCGCCGACCATCAACGTATCGCCTGGCTTGCGCCTCAGACGCCGCAGCGCCTCATGCACCGCGTCCGGGGCCGGCTTTGGCGGCGCGCACTCACGGGTAATGATTACGTCAAATTGCACGTCCAGCGCACGCAGGGTGATATCTACGGCCTCGCGATTGTTGCGAGTAATAATGCCCGTCGCGTAGCCCTCAACGTCAAGCCAGCGGATCAGGTCCACGGCGCCAGGTGCGGGCGTCGCGTTGCCGGCGGCCTCAAGCTCGACTTCATGCACGACTTCGTAGGCGCGCTCACGGGTGGGTGCGTCCATGTCCTCCAGTGCGTGAACAATGCTCACGCCGGCGGGCAAACTCAGCCGCCGACGCAGCCCGTCAAAGTCGATCACCGGCACGGTTAGCGTGCCATCCAGATCAAACAGGATCGTGTGGATGCGCGACAGCACTAGCGATGCTCTTGTGCCGTCTCAGGCTCAGGCGTGAGGCGCCCGTCGAGTATCAGCCCAAGCACAGCCGCCGCGCCGAGAGCGGCCGTTGCTGCCACCGCACCCATGATGATGCGGCGCCGGCGGGCTTTGCGCTGTTTGCATTCCTGCCATTCCATGTATTCGGTGTCCGTACGTACGCCCCGCAGTTGACGCAATACTTCCTGGGCGAACAGGTGCTCGCCCTCCGCGACCACGATTACGCCGCCGGCGTTGCTGCACAAAACGCGCTCCATGTTGCTGTGCAGGTGGCGGGCTGTAAGCCCGTGTGCCTGCAAAGTCGCGTGGGCCAGCATTGCATCCGCGTAACTGTAGGGGTGGTAGACTTTGCGCCAGTTGGAAACGGTTTCGAGCAGTAGGCTGTTGCCACAGATGATGCAGCGGTCGCCCTCGCCGGATGCGGGCATACCGCAGCAGGGACACTCATTATGGCGATGCACGTTTCCTTCGAACATCGCATAAGAGTAAGCTGGTACACAGGCTTGTGAAGGGGCGAGCGTGACGATAACGCCCGGCAACCTGGAAGCACTCATTCACCTGCTGGACGACCCGGACCTCGGCAATGCCGACCCGTTGATCGACCAGATCGCGGTCATGAGTCCGGCCGATCGAGACCGGGTAGTGGCCCGCGGCATGGGCGCAAACGAGCATGTGAGGGCAAACATAGAGAGCGGCTTGATCCGCGCCCGCTATCGTGCTGCAGAAGGCGAATGGGCGTCCCTGAAAGGCGTCGAGCTTGAGCAGGGTCTGATCCTTATCTCCCGCACCGCGGAAAATCCGCTTCCTGTAGACATTTCTGCCACTCTGGATGCCTACGCCAATGAGATTGGCGACCGCCTTAGCGGTGACCGCGCCTTCGACAACGGGCTGCACGTTTTGGCGAGTGTGTTGTATCGCGAGCACCATCTTCGCGGCAACGCCAAGGACTACCACGCGCCCGAAAACAGCTATCTTGCGCATGTGCTTCACAGCGGGCTGGGAGTCCCGATCAGTCTGTGCAGCGTCGCCATTCTCGTCGCGCGCCGTCTTGAGCTGCCCGTTACCGGAATCGGTGCACCGGGGCACTTCCTTGGCTTTTACGGTGATGCCGACCTTCGAATTGGCAGCTATTTCGACCCATTTGACGGCTTCAGACGCCTCACGGCCGGCGAGATTCGGGTGCTGTTGAACCGTTTTGTTGAAACGGTTGAGCACCGGCACCTGAACCCGGTCAAGGATCGCGAAATACTGGCGCGCTTTCTGCGAAACCTGGCGGGCGCTTATGCACAACGGCGGCAGCCTGAGCACATACGCAACCTGGAGCGGTGGATTCGTCTGATTCCTGCGTAATTTTCGCAACCCTCGCTCTACCTATGGGTTGAATGCATAATCCGAATGCAATCGGGGCGTTTTCCATTGCTATCCTGCTGCGGCGAAAAGGAAACCATGAACAAAACGGTGTGGTGTCTGGCAACGGTTCTTGCGCTCGCGTTGATCGCCGCGCCGATTCTCGTTGAAGCCCAGCGGGGTGGCGGCAAAGGCAAGGGAAAAGGCGGTGCTCCCAACGGTGGCAATGGCAACAGCAAATGGGGCAAGAACGCCGGCAAGCAGAGCTTTCCGTCTCTGAAGATCGAGGACGTGAAGCCGGACGGTGCATTTGAAGTCGTCAACTTGCTGCCGACCGCCAAAGAGCAGCCACGCATCGGGGTCACGGAGGACAAGGCCTATCGCCTGGTGTCCTATGAGCCCTCCACGCGAGTCCTGAAGTTCGCGGTCGTCGACCTGATTACCGGGCTGGTGAAAGCGAATGACGTCAAGCTGCCGACAGACGCGCCCGACCTGCCTGACAACCCTCGCATGTCATTCGATGGCGGTGCCAACGCCGTGGTTTCGGACCAGGCTGCAACCCTGTTTGTCGATCCGTTCAAGGGTAAGGTGAAAGTCGCGGCGGGATACGACAGCGCCGTGGCCCGAGCGTCTGCCAAGCCCGCAACCGAAAAGAAGGATTGGCGGAATCGTGAGAAAAGCGGCGCGCTGGCCGCGGAAGCCTATCGCGTGCACGGCGGTCCGGCCGGCAGATATGCGTTGAGCGTACTGGTCAAGTACGACAAGGATGCGAAGAAGTACACCGGCTCCGGCGCGACCTTGCATTTCGCCGACGAGAAAAGCGTGAACCTGAGCTGGGATCATGCCCAATATGGCGTGCCGCCCAGAGACCGCGACGCGGTATGCGCCGTCACGGACAACGAGATCATTGTGCTGGTGGTGAGGCCGCGCACGCCGGGGGGCTTCAACGCCGCGCATGAACTCACGTGCCTGGTGTTCGACCGTAAGGGAAACCTCAAGGAAGCGCAGACATCGCCCAAATCGTGGTCGGGAAACAACGCCAACCGGTTCTGTATAGAGCCCGCCGGCGTGTTCTTCGTTGCGCACTCCGAGGACACGCTCTACTCACACATCCACACGCGCGGTACCTGGGAAGTCGGCTACAAGTGCGACTACTTTGACGCCTGCTACGGCTTCGCGCCCGAGGGCGGCATCGGCGTGTTCGCCGAAAACAAATCACCCCAGCGTGCGGCCGTGAAAGGCATCAAACTCGCCACGGGGGAAGCCCTCTGGGAAACCAGCATTACCCACGCCGAAGCCACCGGCGACGGCGACGACGAGCCGTTTACCAGCGTCGCCCCCGGCGCCAGCGTTATCGCGGCGCAGTGGGGGATTTTCCAGGGTGTCACCAGCGACACACCCACATGGCTGTACAAGGCCCAGGCGGTGGATTTTGAGCCAATCTGCATGAGCTACGACAACGACGGCAAGATGGTCGCCGTGCTGGCATTGGACCGAGTCTTTGTTCTGGATGCCAAATCCCGCGAGGAGATTCACAGCATTCCGTTTGAGGCGGCGCTGCCAGCCAACACGCTTGGCGAGTTCGTTGCCTTCGACAGTAAGGGCAAGAAGCTGATGGCGTGCGCCCGCGGCAAAGGCGTATGGCTGATTGATCTTGCGACCAACACGATCGAGAAGAGCCTGCCGGCTATCGACGGCACCTGGGCCCGCCCCATGCCGGATTTCAGTGGCGTGGTCTTCAGCCAGGGCAAGGACAAGGGCGGCAACGTGATGTTGCAGAAGCTCGAGGGTGGAGAGCCGGAGCGCATCTATCGCTGCGAGTACAAGGACGCCATGGCCGTCTGTTACTGGATCAATGACAAAGGCGATGAGTTCCTGATAGCGGAGCGAGAGATTGGCGAGGGGCGACTGTTTCTTGTGAACGCCAAGGGCGACGTCGAAATCGCTTACAACGTCGCGGAAGCCGACCCCATGTATGTCGGCGATACGGCCGTGACCGGCTTTGTTACCAAGCGCAAGCAGGCGGTGCTGATCAGCGAGATCAACAAGTGGAGCTACACGGGCATCAACTGCACCGTGATCGGTCCAGGCAGCGAAGGCGAGGCCATAGAGACCAGCTTCAGCGCGGTCTTCAAGTCCGAGGAGCTTCCGGGGCGCAGCACCTATGGTGCAACTGCGGCGTCACCGTTCTTCGGCGGACTGTTCGCGGGCGACGAACGAAACTGCAAGTTCGCCTGCCCGGCCGGCGCCCTCGACGTGGACATCGGCAAAGGAACGATCACTTTATACGCCTGGAGTCGGGAGCCACGCGGGCTTGCCGCCATCAGTCCCAAGGGCAAGGAATTCTTCGTGGCGGGCAGCGCCGGGCTTACGACGTACAAGATGAAGTAACGAGCATACTCAATCGCGTGGAAGCCGACGCTTTGCGTCGGCTTCTTGCATTTGGTACTTCCTGCCGCCTGAAATGTATGTTGCGCCCATGCGAACAGTGTTTCTTGGTACACCTGAGATCGCGTTGCCAACGTTGCGCGCAATGAGCGGCGATGAACGCTTTCGCCCGACGGCGGTGTTCACCCAGCCCCAGGCGCGGCGCTCGCGTCGTGGCGGTGCGGAATCCAGCCCGGTCGGCGAGGCGGCGAAGGCTCTAGGGTTGCCGGTGCATGAGGTGCAGGCGGTAAGCCGCGGCGAAGCTCTTGACGCCTTGTCCGCGCTGCGACCTGACGTCATTGTTGTCGTGGCTTTCGGCCAGATTTTGAAGCAGGCGGTGCTGGACTTGCCGAAACATGGCTGCCTGAATTTTCATCCAAGCATGTTGCCGAAGTACCGGGGCGCCGCTCCGGTTCAGCGTGCCGTGCTGGAAGGCGTTGTGGAATCCGGGCTTACAGTGATGCGCCTGGTGAAGAAGCTGGATGCCGGGCCGGTGTTGATGCAGCAATCGTGGCGCATGGACCAGACCAAGACCGCCGGTGAGTTGCTGAGCGAAGCCGGTGAGATCGGCGCCAACATGATGCTGGATGTGCTTGCGCGAATTGAACAGATAACCCCGACGCCGCAGGATGAGTCGCAGGTCAGCTACGCGCCGCCGCTTGAGAAGGCGGACGGCGAGTTGCATTTCGACCGCGAGGCGCGACAGGTCGTGAATCGTATCCGGGCTGTACAGCCGTGGCCGCGCGGCGAAACATGGGTGGGCATCCCGGACAGGGGCGAAATCCGCGTGATTGTCCACCGGGCGGAAGTGGTTTCTGATGATGGCCCCGGATCGCCTGGCGAAATTCTTGCGATAGACAAACGGGGAATCGTCGTGGGATGCGGCGCTGGCTCGATATCATTGAGCGAAGTACAACTTGAGGGCAAGCCGCACAAACCCGCGCGGGATGTGGCCAACGGGCTGCGTCTCAAGCCCGGTATGCGTTTCTGTGAGTGAACCAGCCGATGGCGAAAAAGAGTTCCGGTAAAGGCTCCACTGGTACGCGTAAACCCGAAGAGGGCGGGAAGGAATCCGCGTCGCAGGATCATGATGGTCCTACAATCGGCAGCCTGGTCCACCGCAATCGCATGGTCCGCATCAAGGGCAGCGACAAGGGCGGCGCGCTTGAGCAGCTTGTTTCTTCGGCCTCGCGCGCGCTTAACTTGACGGCGGGCGAGCAGTTGGACCTGTCCGCCGCTGTACAGGCGCGCGAGGCCGCCCTAAACACCCAGTTGGGGGCGGGCTGGGCGGCGCCGCACGCGATGCTGGACGTAAGCAACGAGCTCGTGATGGTGATCGGGCGCAGCAAGTCGGGCATTGAATACGGGCGACCCGAGCTGGGGCGCGTGCATCTGATTTTCCTGTTCATCAGCTCGCCGCGAAACCACGATGTGTACCTGCGCGTACTTAGCCAACTCGCCAATGTGTTCAAGGATCCCGATGACCCGGATCGACTGGAACGGGCTATTCGGGCTGATACTCCGGCGAAGCTCAAAAGCGCCCTCGGCGAAAACGTGCGCAAACGCCGGATCATTGTATCGCGTCGCCTGCCACAGGTGACACGGGCGTTGATTCGCAACCTGCTTCGGTTTGCCGACGATGTGGATGCGGAGGCGATCATCCTGTTTACGGATGTGTTCCGTAACCCGGCTTTGCTGGGCTCATTCATCACGAAGAAACTGATTCTCGCCACGCGCGCGGCGGAGATTCCGGAGGCGTTGTCCGCCAAGGCGCGCGGGGTGGTGAAACTCGCCCGTGGCGATTTCAGCGAAGAAAGCGCGGTGCAACTCGCGCTGCTGTCGGCCGGCGCGAAGGGGCTTCTCGGTGCGGGGCGGCGGGTTGTAGCTGTCTGCGGCGAGCGGAACAGCGACTCGTTCGATGTGATTCGCATTGAGACTCCGCGTCTGATGATTTCGCGCATATTCAGCAAGACGGCGAAGGAAACCGTTTTGCCGGAAGTTTTTGAGCGCGCGCTGCAACTGATGCTGGAGATGTCGGAAGAAGGACGAGAGGGCAAGCCAATCGGCACCGTGATGATACTGGGCGATGAAGAGCTTGTGCGCGACATGACCCAGCAGTTGACGATTAACCCATTCCGGGGATACGACGAGTCGGAGCGCAACATTCTGGATCCCGCGCTCGAGGAGACCGTCAAGGAATTTTCCGCACTCGACGGGGCGTTTGTAGTCAGCAGGGCCGGGGTTTTGTTGTCCGCGGGCGCGTATCTGTCGCCGCCTGCGGAAATCAGGGTGGACCTGATTTCAGGGCTTGGCACGCGTCACCGGGTATCGGCCGCGATGACCAAGGCCAGCCGGGCGCTTGCGATTGTGCTGTCCCAGAGCACGGGGCGTGTGACGGTATTCCGCAACGGCAAGTCGGTAATGA
The DNA here is from genome assembly GCA_019912315.1 of Planctomycetota bacterium. GTDB lineage: Bacteria > Planctomycetota > UBA8742 > UBA2392 > UBA2392 > JACKID01. The sequence continues at coordinate 37,513 of JAIOJA010000010.1, read as the reverse complement.
CAATCAGTCCGTCACGCAGCCGTGTCGAGGTACCGACGGAAGCTGGCGAATGAGCATAGAGCCTGAAAAACACGCGCCGCGCGTTGTAGAGGCTGAAGTCGTGCGCGACGACGAGCCCCATACTCGCGTTGAGAAGGTTGACGTTCAGCGCATTCCGCCCGGAACCGTATTCGGGCGCAGTGTCTTTTCGTTTCCCGCCGACGCCGAAAAGGCCGACCGGCGCCTCAAGGAGCTTCGCCTCAAGTTGTGGCTGTATGCCCTCGGGTTGATGGCGATAGCCGGCGCCTGTTTTGTGGGGGCGTTCTTTACGGAAGTGGTGTTCCTTGCGGCGTTCCTGATCGTGGCCGGGTTACTGACCGCCTGCGCGGGCGGCGTTGTGTACGTGCTGTTAAGGGCTGTGCGCGCCATAAGCCTGCCGACGTGATCGCCATACACCGGCAGTTGGACCTGAAGTCGGGAACTACGTCATGTCTGTGAATCGCAATCCGCAACAGGCGCAAATGGCGGATGAATCCATGGTGCGCAACCTTGCCGCGCAGGCGCAGGCGATCTGGCCCCAGGAGATGCCGTTGTTCGGGCGCTACGGAGAGCCGGCGACGATCCTGGACCTTGGTTGTGGCACCGGAGAGATCACGCGACGCCTGGCGCGGTTGTTTACGGGCGCACAGGTCACCGGCGTAGACCTGGAGGAGTCTCATTTGAACTCGGCGCGCAAGCTGAGCGCCGATCTGGGTAAGCGGGTGACGTACGATTCCGGCGACGCATTCGAGTTGAGATACACGGACGGCACGTTCGACCTTGCGGTCTGCCGCCACATGCTGCAGGCGGTGCCTGACGCCCATCTGGTTGTGGCCGAACTGGTGCGCGTAACCAGGCCCGGCGGGCGGGTTCACATTCTGGCCGAAGACTACAGCATGATGCACTTTTACCCGACAAAGCTGGATGCCGACGAGTTCTGGCGACTCGGGCCGATCACCTTTGCGCGCAACACCGGCAGCGATCTGCGCAGCGGTCGCAAGGTGTTTAGCTGGCTCAGCGAGTTGGGCTGCAAGGAAGTGCGCGTTGACTATGTGGTGCTGGACACAATACGCGTTGAGCGCGAGGTGTTTGCGCGCATCTGGGAAGCCTGGCGCGACGGCTACAGCGACGTGATCGCCGGCAATACAACATTGACGCGTCAACAGGTGTGGGACTACTGGAACGACATGATCGCGGCCATCCGCAATCCCAACGGCTACGCCTGCTGGCAGGTGCCGATTATCAGCGCAGTGGCATAGCTACTCGCGCTCAGCCAGCCAGCGTTCCGCGTCGATTGCCGCCATGCAGCCCGTACCAGCGGCTGTGATCGCCTGGCGGTAGGTGTGGTCCTGTACGTCGCCGCACGCGAACACACCTTCCACGCTCGTGTAGGTATTGGGGTGACCCGCAGGCCCGCCAGCTTCGGCGCCCGTAACAAGATAGCCGTTGTCGTGCATCTTGAGCTGACCCTCGAACAGGTCGGTGTTCGGGATGTGTCCAATCGCCAGGAACACGCCGTCGGCTTTGATTTCCTTCTCTTCGCCGGTTTGGGTGTTTTTTGCTTTGATGCCGCAGACGGTGCCGTTTTCGCGCAGCAGATACTCGGTTGGCTGTTCGTTGAGTGTCCAACTGATCTTTTCGTTCTTTTTGGCCCGATCGAGCATGGTGTTGCTGGCGCGGAACTCTTCGCGCCGGTGCACCAGATTCACGTCGCCGAAGCGTGTCAGGAACGTGGCTTCTTCCATGGCGGTATCACCGCCGCCGATCACGATCATGCTTTTGTTGCGGTAAAACGCACCGTCGCAGGTCGCGCAGGTGTGCAGCCCGCGCGAGATCAGTTTCTCTTCACCCTTGATGCCCAACATGCGGGAGCGCGCGCCAGTGGCGATGATTACCGTTTCACCCAGGTACTCCTGCTCGCCTACCCACACCTTGAAAGGGCGAGTGCTGAAATCGACCTTCGTTACGTCGACGTCCTCGAACTCGGCGCCGAAATCCATCGCCTGTTGCCGCATACGCGCCATGAGTTCGGGCCCGGAGATACCGCCGTTCGGGAAGCCTGGGAAGTTTTCAATCTCCGTCGTCAGCATCAACTGCCCGCCCGGCGGGCCGCCCGCCCCGAAACCCGCGAATACCTTTGGTTTCAAGCCGGCACGTGCGGCGTAAAGAGCGGCCGTGTCGCCCGCGGGACCGGAGCCAATGATCAGTACCTTGTGGTTGCTCATCTCATAACCTTTCTGGACAGCGCTGTATAACAAGCCGGAGCGTCCGTTCCATCCCGAAACGTCGGTACTGGCGCGTGACGCCGCGCGTGCCTAACATCCCGCGCATGGCGGAGCGCAAGGTCAACATCTGGTTCGCGATGGCACTCGGCTGGCTCGTGCCCGGGCTGGGTCACTTCTATGCCAGGCGGCAACTGCACGGGTTGTTTTATTTTGTGATGATCGCCGGGCTGTATGGCGCCGGGATGATTGTGTCCGACGGCACGTCCATCAACGCCACGGACCACTTCTGGTACTTTCTGTGCCAGCTGATGGCCGGGCCGGCATCCATTGTGATTGACTATCTGCGTCACCCGGAGGGCATCTATCTGGGTGAAAGCATCAGCGTCATGGCCCACCAGACCGGCACCGTATATGCGGCCGTGGCAGGCGTGCTGAACCTGATCGTGATCTGCGAGCTGTACCGGCGACACGTACACCCCCTCGAGCCTGGCCCGAGCGATACCATGCGCGCCGATGCCATCACGGGCAAGGAGGCCGCATGAGCGATGTGGTCGAGTACATACTCTACTACGCGCCGGTGGCCATTGTCGCGGGGTTGGTGCTGGGGGTCGCTGGCAGCAAAGAGTTCAAGCGCGGGCTGCTGCGCGGAGCGCTCAATAGTGTCCTGCTGGTCGGCGGCATGGCCGCGCTGATTTTTCTGGTACAACTCGCCACGGACCCCACGATCCTCTGATCATTGCCCCGCCCGCCCAGAACTGCTGAAATCAGGTTTTCTGACGTACAGGAGTCCTGTTGAGCGCACGCGAGGCCGTTATCCGCGAATACGCACCGGGCGAGTTGCTGTGCCGACAGGGCGCGGCGGCGACGCGGGCGTACGTGTTGAAGGCCGGCAGCCTGCGCAGTGTAGTGGTGCCCGACAAAGTACTGATCGAGGCCGACGAGGCGCGCCTGCGCAGGGGGCACGACGTGACGCTGTACACGCAGCCCGGCGCGCTGATTGAAATTGACGGTGGACTGACGGGGCACTATTTGACGTCACTGATTGCCGCGGAAACCACGATTGTGGCGGAGTTTCCCGTCGATACCCGTGCGGTCATGAGTATGGCGCAGGAGGATCCGGGGTTCGGGCTGTCCCTGGCGCGTGCGTCGGCACGACGGCTTGTGGCGGCGAACAAAAGCCTTGGCAGCTCGCAGCGTCTGGCGAGTCGCTTCCTGCGTGACTTTCAGGGGCTGTGTTCGGATTTCTACAACCTGATCCAGCGCATCGGCGACGACGCCCAGGGTGAGGACGACGTCTTGCAGTCCCTGAGCGCCGCCAAGCGAAGCTGGAGCTACGGCGTTGGTGAAACCGGCGGCGCGGGGCTGACCAAGAACACTCGCGTGCTGATGGCTCGCGTCGTTGACGACAAGAACATGGTCGGCAAACAACACCGCTTGAAAGCCGGCGACCTGTTGTGCCGCCGCGGCGATCCGGGCGACAGCGTTTACCTGCTGGTCAGCGGACGCCTCAGTGTGCGCATTGGCGGCGAACAGTTCGGTATCGTCCGCCCCGGTGAGATAGTCGGTGAAATCGGCGTGCTGCTGGGCGACGAGGAGCCCAAACGCATGGCTGACATCCAGGCCGACGAGCCAAGCGTGGTGGGGGTTATCCCGTCCGGGCATTTTCCGAAACTGGTAAGCGAGAACCCCAAGTTTCTGATCAATCTGTGCCGCCTCATGTGCCTGCGGGTGAAGTCGTTCGAGCAGCTTGCCAGCGAAAGTGATGACGCGCTGCGCGCGGTTGCAGCCCGCTTTACGGGCGAAGGGGCGCGTTATACGGAAGATGCACAGTCACTGCGCGAAGCACTCGAGATCGTCGCCGAAGAACACGGGCTGCCCCTGCAAGGCGAAATCGAAGCACTTGGCGCCATGATTGAGCGCTGGAACGCACGCCGTGACGAGTTGAACGGGAAGCTGTCCGCTGCGGCTTCCTAGTTGTCCCACCTGATCTGACCCATGCCATGCGACCACACGAACTCCAGGCGCCCCGTGCCGTCCGACATCGTCTGCTGCGGGGTGCAGGTGATCTCGGCCGAACCGCCGGGTTTGGCGTGGATGGCGTCGTCTACGCGGTAGTATTTGCCGGTCAGCATGGATGGCTGGATGGGCATCTCGAAGCGGGAGAAGCTGACGGGCGCGGCTCCTTTCTTCGAATACTCGATCCGGGCCATGTCTCGCCCTGATCCCAGCAACTGCTCGCCCTCAGCGCGTCGCGCGTCACGGGTGTTGGAAGTGATCAATGGAATCATCAGGATTGCCAGCAGGGGGAACCCGCAAAACAACACGATGGCGCCGATGATCAGCCCCCAGGCCCAACCAGGCATGCCCTTTTTCTTTTGCGGGTAGTACGGCATTGGGCTCATGCCGTGTTGCCCCTGCGCATATTGCGGCTGACCGCCCTGAGGATATTGCGGCGGTTGTCCCGGTTGCGGATAGCCCGGTGGGGGTTGCATGGCAATCTCCTGTTCCTAGCGCCATTCCAGCTTGGTCTTGTCGTCTCGCCAGCGAAAGTAGGCATAACACGCGCCAACCGGCGAAGCAGCCTGCGCTGTCGGGTTGCAGATGATGCTTACGTCGTAGCCGTCCGGGTCTTTGGACCGCGTCAGAACGGCCTGCGTGATTGAGTAACTTGCGGTTGCATAGCTGCCCTGCTTGCACTTGCCGTCAAACGCGGTCACGGCGCGGTGGTCATCAGGGTTCTTTTTGTAGATGCTCCAGGCATCCGCGATCGCGTTCATGATCATCGCCTCGGCTTCGGCGCGCTGTCGCGTCACCAGATCCTGATCGATGTCCCGCATCATTTCCTGCTGGGTCTTCTCTTCCTCAGTTCCGATGTACTTGATGCCCGCCAGTATGCAGCTCGCTAGGAACAGCCCGATCACAAGCCATGCCCAGTAGGGAATCCCGTAGTACTGCTTGTTGAGCCGGCTTGTGTCCATGTTCTCGCCCGTGAGATTGCCGGGCATTGTAGTCCGGCGACCTGCCGTGGGCTATTGCTTTTCGGCCCAGGCCAGGGCGATGCCCTCATGGGTCAGCCCGGGCACGATTTCGTCGATGCCGTCAATCTCCGGCGCCAGGTAGGCGCCATAGCCGCCGGTGGCGAAGACTGTCGGCTTGCGCTGATATGTCTTCGTCAGCTCACGCAGGATATTGTTCACCAGACCGATGTAGCCGTAGTACACGCCCGAGTTAATCGCGTCTTCCGTGTTCGTTCCGATCACCGGCGGCTTGACGGCGGTCGGGTTTACGAGCGGCAACAGTGCAGTTTTCTGGTGCAGGGCTTCCATTGCCAGCCCGATGCCGGGCGTGAGCACGCCACCCGCGAACGCCCCTTCTTTCACGACGTCAAAACTGACAGCAGTCCCGAAGTCCACCACGATTGCTTCCCCGTCGGCTCGACGGGAAGCAGCCAACGCATTGGCAAGGCGATCCTGCCCAACGCGCTCAGGCGGATTCGCGCGATTCTCTATGGGCGCGGTAAAATCGCGTCCAAGGGCCGCGACCTCGCCGCCGCCACTCAGCGCCCAGGCAGCCTCCAGGGCCTCAAGTCCTCGCGGTGTAACACTGGCGACCACCAGCGGCAAGGCAAACAGCCCGGCACCCAGCGATGCCGTGAGTGCCGCGACGTATTCGTCGTGGGGCGTGCTGGTCGGAACGTCGAACTGGCTGATCAACGCCGCGCCGCGCATATGCGCGATAGTCGCGTTGGAATTGCCGATGTCGGCGGCGATGATTTCGGTCTGGTTGCTCACGGCAGAGTGGTGCGCACGATGACGACGTTACCGTCGCGGTCAATGGCCATCAGGTCCGGGCGACCGTCGCCGGTGAAATCCGCCAGTGACAGGTTTGTCGCGCGAAAGCCGCCCATGGCTTCGCTCAGGCTTCGCTGTGCTTCGGTGGCTTCGCCGAAGCGTCCGCGCCCGTCGTTCACCCACAGGGTCATCACATTGCCGTGATCGATGGAGTCTTCGCTGACAATCAGATCCAGGTCACCGTCACGGTCGAGGTCATCCAGCGCGATGTCCAGCAGTTTGCCCTTCGGTGCGGGCGACCCTTCAAACGTGACAAACTGCTTGTCGGCTCCGAGTTGCAGAAGTGTCAGCTGCGCGTCGGCTTCGGTCTGACCGAAACCGACCGCGAGGTCCAGCTTGCCGTCGCCGTTAAAGTCGGCTGGCGACAGGCCGAACAGACGTCCTTTGATCTGCGTGCTTATGACTACCCGGAATGGGCCTGTCGCAAAATCCGTGCTGCCGGTGCCTTCGAACAGCACCAGATACTGCGGCCCCGCGCCATCCTCGGTGGTCTGCATGACAGCGACAACATCTTCGATGCTGTCGCCCGTGAAATCCGCGCAGCAAAGCTCGCCGCTGAATTGAAGGCGCAGGCTGGCATCGTCGCGAATCTCAGGAAGCGATTGCCCCGCACTCCAGCGGTCTTCCCGCTCTCGGTACTGCACCCACCCCAGCGGGCTTGGCCACAGCGCGTCCAGGTCGCCGTCGCGGTCAAAATCACCGAGCGCCGGTGCGCCCCGAAGATTGCTGGGTGGCGTCGGCAGGAAGCCTTCATCGTTGCCGTCAAAGCGTCCCGCGCGGTTGTTGCGCAGAACACGCGGCTTGCGTGAGCGGTCGTTGGGGATGTACAGAAGGTCCGGGGCGCTGTCGCGGTCAAAGTCGATGGCCTGCAATACGCCCGGGCCGTCAAGCGCGATGGGATCTCCTGATGCCGTGAACGGCTCACCTTCGTCGCCACTAAGCCAGATTTGCAGATTGCCGTCGCGGTCAATGGCGGCGAGGTCGGATTTGCCGTCGTCGTTGAAATCGGCCATGGCGGCCGCGAGCGGTGCCGGAATCGGGGGCACCGGATGATAGGCCTCGATGAACCGCACCTTGCTGTCCACGGTCGGCGGCATGTCCGCCGGATTGACTTTGAGTACCAGCAGCCCGGCGTTGCTGGCGAAAACGACATGGTCGCGCCAGTAGTCGATGGCATCCACACTGACGCGCGCACCAAGGGGCAGGATTGCGTCAGGGCTGCCGTCTACACGGTCAGAGTTCAGGTAGATCGCGACTTCGTCCGTGATGCCGCGATCATCCTCGCGCGCCACCAGGATGTCGCGCCGCGTATCGCGGTTCACGTCGCGGCACAGCATCGCGCCGGCCAGGCGCTCGGTTTCGCCGTTCATGCGAAACGTCCCGGGCGAGTTCAGCGTCACGCCCATCATCACCGTCATGGTCGATCCGCGCCCCGTGAAGATGAAGTCGGCGTGCCGGTCGCCGTCAATCTCGCCGGTGACGACACGTTGCGCACCAGGCGAGTTCACGTCCAGCACGCCGAGTTCGCCACCAAAGCCGGAGCCCACATTCAGGTGCAGGCGCCCTGTACCATCCGCACCCATGACATAAAGGTCCGGCTTGCCGTCCGCATTGATGTCATCACAGACGATCGCGCATGCCAGGCGACGGGAGTCCAGCGCCGAGAACAATTGCGTCGCGCGCGAACTGTACTGGGCCAGCACGTCGCCAAACGCATCGAGAATCATGACGTCATCCCGCCCGTCACGGTCGAAGTCGCCCGCACATACCGCCACCGGCGCCTCCAGCGGTATCGCGTCCGACTGCATCAGGAAGCGGGACTCGCCGACGCGGGTCTGGTTGTAAAGCGTGAGCAGGCGGAACCCGTCCTGCACGCGCAGCAAAACGACCACATCGGTCGCACCGTTGCCGTCAAAGTCGCCGGCTGCAAAATCCACGCCCGTGTCCGTGCCGCGGGGCAGGATGCCTTCGGCGCGCCCTTGCGGGTTGGTGAGTGCGGTAACGGATCCGTCTTCAAACAGAGCAATCAACTCGTCGTCGCCGTCGCGGTTCAAATCACCCAGCTTCAGTCTGATTGGCGCCTTGCCGGCGCCGCCGCGACACATGAGATGGAAACGGGTGTCAGCCTCGCGCCCATAGGGGTCCACAAGCTTGCCCGTCAGTTTGAGTGCGTACGTGCGGCGCGGCTCCAGCGCGGCCGCGGGCTTCGCGATCAGCCCTTCCGGTGTGAGGGAAAGTCGCAGCGGGATTTCGCGTCCCTGGCCCGATTGCAACACGATGCCGCTTTCCACAAGCGACGGCAAACCGCCGCTGAGCGCAAGCGCCACGTCCTCTACCCCCGGAAACAGCGCGCCGTTGGGCTTGGCGAGGTCGTTGGTCAAGGCACCCGTCGTGGCGGCCCGCGCAGTAAGCTGTTGCTGGATACCGAAGTCGGGGCTGCCTTGCAGATTCAAAGTGTAGCCTTCGGCGCGCAGTGTCAGGGCGGCGGTTCCGATCGGGTCTTCCAGGGTGAGTTCGTGAACGGTCTTGCCGTCGTCCAGCGTTACCAGGGCAACGGCAAAAGGCATATCAACGCCGCCGCGCGTGAGGCGAAAACCCGTCCCCGCGGGCGCCTGCACCAGAAGGCGTCGCAGGCTGGTGTGGGGGATCGCGTCCGGGTTGCCGTCTGCGTTCAGATCCGCGGGTATGAGCGCGCGAATTCGCGGCGTGGGCGCCGGTGGCGTTGACGTGGCGCTGCCCCCGTTGCCGGGGGGCGACGGTGACGTGTTGGGCTCACCGCAGCCCGCAAGGGCCAGGGTCGCGACAACGCTTAACAGAAACAGGTGGCGCACGGTGATCCCGGGTTCGATTGCCTGTGTACCTATACTACGCGGAAGCAGTCATCGACGTAACGCCTGATTGGTCTTTGCCAAAACAACAACGCCCGCGTACGCGGGCGTTGTTACGGGAGAGCCCGAGCGATCAATGGTACAAATCCACCGTCACTTTCATGACCGGGTAGACCCACTGAAGCTCGCGCACACTGAAAATCTGGACGTCATGGGCCGTGTTGTAGGGCGCCAGAATCACGTTGTCGCCGCGGCGCTGGTAAACCTTGCAGGTAACGTCGCCGCTTTCAAGCTTGGCCACTACCGGCTTGCCCTCACGAGGCATCATGTTCGGCGCGATGATGATCGTGCTGCCGTCCGGAATTACGGGCTCCATGCTGTCGCCCGAAATCCGCAGCGCGAAGGCGTTCTCGTCGCCCACGTCGCGGGGGCAATCCACGTACTCGCTGCCCGCGCCCGATGGATAGTCATCAAAGGCTGCCAGGGGGCGACCCGCCGCCGTGATACTGACAACCGGAATCATGCGCGTGCCGCTGCGGGCGCCGACGCTGACGGCCTCACGGGAACGCTCCGCCATCTTGCGATTGAGCATCTCGCGGGTGAGAGTCTCGGTGTCTTCGAGGTCGGGCTCGTCGGTTGCAATGAAGAAATCGGGCGTCACGTTCAGGGCCTGGCTCAGTTTACGCAGAATCTTGCTACTGACGGGATAGCGGCCGTTTTCAACGGCGCTGAGGTACGGGCGGGTACAGCCGATACGCTTGGCAAGTTCCGCACAAGTAAGCCCGCGGAAACTGCGCAGGCGCTTGATGCGCTCGCCGGCGGCCACGGTGGAAGGCTGATCGGTCATGGCAGTCCTTAAGGTCAATCCTTCTCGACATATTGGGGCGCCGTTTGACGCCGTTCATTCGAACCTTGTGTAATGATTCTGACGCAATGGAAGGTAAATTGCAAGATTATGTCAAGAAAACCTGCCCGGCAGACGCGCCTCTTACACGCGGCCAGCCATGAACACCCAACATATAGCACAGTACACCAATGGACACATTATATAGCAGATCGAGACGAACGGTTATCACACACGACATGTAAGGTTAAGTGCACATCGACGCCCGGATAGTCTCATCGAGGGTTCGGCAATGGGGCATGGGGGTAGTCCGTTGCACCGCAAACACGAATCAGTTAGAAGGTTGCACAACACCCCCGCTGAACATATCTGTCGTTGCGTGGAGGATTTCCATGGCCCAGTTCGCAGAGCGAACGCGCGCCCTGCCGATGCACCGCATTGGTGGCGTTCTGACCGGCGTCCTGTTTGTTGCCCTTTCCCTTATCATTGTCGGCTGTGGCTCAAGCAAGCCCATGCGGTTCCAGTTTAAGGTACCGAGCGGGCAGGCCCAGATCGAAATTGATGAAGGCTCGGTCTATCGCGGCAACACCGGCGAGGTGTACACGCTCAAGAGCAACGACTCCGAAAAGAAGATTGAGCTGACCTGGAACGGTAAGACCGTCTACGGAAAGATGGACGTCTATGACCACACGGCGCTCACCCGTATTTCGGTCGTGCCGGTCCACCTTACCAACGACATCATCACCGCCGTTGACGACTTCAAGGCCGTCACCTACGTGGTGTACCAGCGTTACCGCGACGCCAACGTGCGCGGCACCGCCGGTGAGGACACCCAGCTGCGGGTTTACGACTACGGTGACACCGTCACGCGTGAGGCGCTGATCGAACAGGCCCGCCTGAACGGGCACGTCATCGCGGTCATTGATTTCGGCAACAGCGAATACATCAAGTAGTCCATGCACAGACTGCTGTACACGCTCACCCTTCTCGCCCTGCTCGGCACAGCGTGCACGAGCAGCGGCGAGATTGTGTACACGGGTGCGAACGAAGACGCGCGCGAGGGCGACTGGATCAAAGACCCGGAGGCCGAGGCCACAACCAAGGACGGCGCCTCGCGGCAGGACACCACGCGCACGGAGTCCAACCGCGTGGACATACCGGTGATGGAGTTCGCCCAGTACGCCGTAACCAGCAAAGGCTACGCGTTCCACCGCAGGTCGGGCTACGAATCGCGCTATGTTCGCACGGTGTTCGAGGGCCTTCGGCACGTCGACTACGTTGACCGCGACGTGCGCTTTCACGGCTTTGAAGACGACTACATGAGCGAAGGGCTGATCGCCCGGCGCGCAAACACGCTGTATCCGGGCGCCTACACGAATGAGCATCTCAGCACTCGACTGGGACGCGACCGCTACCGTGCGTACTCGACCCAGGAGACGCCTTCCATCACGTCGGGTAAACTCGCCACGGAAGGCATGCGCTCCAGCAGCTGGGTCGAATCCATGCGCGGTGAGGCCTACGCCGAGGGCGCCCGTACACGCTACGGCTACGACGCCGCATTCAGCACGCGCGTCGTCGGGCTGCACCTTTGGAAGTACGCGGACCGTGAGCTGGTGGCCGATTCTGTTGAGATCACGTACACGCTGGTGTACTACAACACGAATGACTTTGGCACGGGCCCCACGGAGATTGATGAGCCCGTGCCGTATTATACGGAATACATCGATGGTACGGCGACACTTCCCAAAGAAGGCACCAGCGTCGAATACATCAAGCGCGATGACCGTCGAAACCTGCTGCGCTGGAAATTCCCCAAGGGCATCAAGGCCGGCGAAACCAACACCATGAAGTACAAGGTGACGGTGAAGCTGGACGCCGAGCCCGAATACCAGCCGCCCGAAGACCGCCCGGACAAACGCGACCAGTAGGCCTGGGGATGCGCCTGGGCTTTCTTTTGTTTCCACGCGATACATACTCCCGCGCGGAGGGAATAACATTGGCTCGCCACTCACAGACGTTGCATCGAGACTTGAACCGCAAGCGCCCGCGGCACCGGACCTTGCGCGAGATTGATCGCGACCTCGAAAAGCTTGAGGTCATGCTTCAAGAGTTTGGCGGCAAGCCCGCACGCGCTACGAAATCCAACAACCGCGCCCTGGACGACGTCATCAACATCCAGATCAAGCGCCTTCTAAACCTGCGCGAGAAGCCGCACAACGAGTACTGGAACGCCGAGCTGGATTCCACGGCCGGGCTTGGCGCGCAGTACATCCTGATGATGCACTTTCTCGAACGCGTCGATGAGACCAAGCAAAGGCGGATTGCCGACTACACGCGCAACTGGCAGACGGAAGAAGGCTTCTGGACCATCCACCAGGGCGGCCCGGGGCACCTCAGTTACACGATTACCTGCTACTTCGCCTTGAAGGTCGCCGGCGATTCGCCGGCTGCGCCGCACATGGTAAAGGCGCGCGAGTGGATTCTGGCCAATGGCGGCGCCATGCGCGTTGGTGTTGAAACGCGATTCCTGCTTGCGCTGTTTGGTCAGTTCGACTGGGCCGGCGTGCCGCCCATTCCGCCGTGGCTGGTGCTGCTGCCCTACTTGCCGCAACTGCCGGATCTACTCGAGCGCAAAACGGTCAGCATCTACGATCTCAGCTACTGGTGTCGTATCAGCCTTGTACCCATGTCGGTCCTGTACGAAACGCGCCCGCTGAAGAAGCTGCACGTCGATATCGACGAGCTGTTTGTGGAGCCCACAGAGCAGCGCGTCTGGGATTACGAGAGCTATACCGACCCCGGCATTATCAGCCTGGGTGGCTTGATCCAGCTCGGGGCCAAGTTCGTCAAACGCTTTGAGGGCACCATTGGCAGCGTGATTCGAAAAATCGCCCTGCGCAAGGCCAAGGACTGGATCCTCAACCACCAGGACGACAGCGGCGACTGGGGCGGCATCTATCCGCCCATGATGTACAATCTGATGGCCTTGCCCCAGGTCGGCGTGGCCAAGGATGACCCGCGCGTTTTGAAAACCTGGCAGGCGCTTGATCGTTTCATGATCGACCACGGCGAGCGCGGTCTGCACGTGCAGGCCTGCGTCAGCCCGGTCTGGGACACGGCCTGGAGCCTGGTCGCGCTGGCGGAAGCCGGGCACGACCTTCGCAAACCGGAAATGCAGCGGCACGTGGACTGGCTCTACTCTCGGCAGATTTTCCGCGAAGGCGACTGGGCGATCAAGAACCCCGACGCGATCCCCGGCGGCTGGTGCTTCCAGTTTTACAACGACTTCTACCCGGACCTAGACGACAGCGCGGTCGTGCTGATGGCGCTGCTGTGGGGCGGTTTCCGCAAGGGCAAGTGCATGCGCACAGAACAGGTGCGCATCGGGCTGGAGTGGCTGCTGGCGATGCAGAACCGCGACGGCGGCTGGAGCGCGTTCGAGAACTCGGTGAACAAGGACATCGTCAACCACATCCCCTTCAACGACCTCGACAACATGCTCGACCCAAGCACGGCCGACGTGACCGGCCACGTGCTGGAAACCCTGGGACACTTCGGCTTCACGCGCAGTTTCAAGCCGGTCGCGCGCGGGATCGTGTTCTTGAAGAAGTTGCAGGAAGCCAACGGAAGCTGGTGGGGGCGCTGGGGGGTGAACTACATTTACGGCACCCACGGTGTGTTGTGCGGGCTCGCGCAGGTCGGCGAGGACATGAGCCAGCCTTTCGTGCGCAAGGCCGTCGACTGGCTGTACTCCGTGCAGCAGGATGACGGCGCCTGGGGCGAAGACTGCGAAAGCTATCGCCATAAGGAACTGGCCGGCAAAGGCGAGGCCACTCCCAGCCAGACGGCTTGGGCCGTGCTCGGACTAATGGCTGCGGGCGAAGTCGACGACCCGCGAGTCGAGAAGGGCATCCAGTGGCTGATCAAGAATCAGCTACCCGGCGGCGGCTGGCGCGAGGACAAGTTCACCGGCACCGGCTTCCCCAACGCGTTCTATCTCAACTACCATTTTTATCGCGAGTACTTCCCGCTAATGGCGCTAGCCCGCTACCGCAACCTGAAGTGCGGTCTTCCGACAGTGTAGGGGCGACGCTTGCGTCGCCAGCGAATTCGTCGCGGCAATCAATTATGGCCGAACCACCCATCCAACAGAAACCGTTTGAAGAAGGCATTGAGAAACTGATCTCGCGCCTTCGGCGTGCTGAATTGCCGGAGCATGTTTTTAACCTGTACCGGCACGATGACCCGGCGCTGGATACACGTGGCGGTGCGGCAAAGCGGCGCGAGAATTTAAGACGCTACCTGAAGGCCCTGCCCGCGCCGAAGTACGCGTTCATCGGGATCGCACCCGGCTATCGCGGTGCACGCTTTACCGGCGTGCCCTTCAGCGACGAGTCACGAATCTGCTTTCCCGGCTCCTGTTACGACCGCACGAGCACTCGCGAGACCGCGTACCGGGAAGCGACCGCCGGCATCGTGCTCGACTTGCTCGGATCACGTACGGACGTCGTCTGCTGGAACATCGTCCCGTGGCACCCGCACAAGCCAGGTGAAGCACTAAGCAACGCCGACCCGGACGCGGAGACCATCGGCTACGGGCTGGAAGTACTGGAGTACTTCTTCCAACGCCTCTACCCCAACGTCAAAGTAGTAGCCGTGGGTCGGACACCGGCAACGGCGCTGACAGGCTTCAAAGTCCAGGGACGCGAAATCGAAGTCGTTGCGAGTGTCCGGCACCCCGCGCGCGGCGGCGCCAACGACTTCCGCGAACAAGCGGCCGCGCTGCTTGGCATCGAGTTGTCGGCAGAAGACGAGTAGTTTGTTGTCGGTTTCAACCGACGGGATTGGCGGGTAGTATTCGCCCAGTGCTTCTACTTGGAGACATGACATGACCAAGCTTCAGTATGCGGGGCTTCTGGCCGCTGCAATGGGCGGCGGCTGGATCGCCAACGCGTTTGATGGAAACACGGTGATGGCTGAGCCCGCACAGGCCAGCGTGGAGGCGCAGGAGTTCGTCATCAAGAACAAGGACGGCAAGGTTCGCGCCAGGATCGGAGTCGACGAAAACGATTCGGGCAGCATCATGCTCTACGACAAGGAGGGCAAACTGCGCGCGACGTTGGCCAACGACAGTAACGATTACTACGGGCTTCGCCTGCACTACAGCTGGAATGAAAAAGTCGGTGCGGAACTCGTGGCCGGACGCAGCAACGACGCCGAGCTGAAGTTCAGCAACGAAGAGGGTGAGTCGCGCATGCGCATCTACCTCGGGCCCAAGCACGATGCGGGCATCGCGGTCAACCGGGCCGACGGCAAGAACGCCTTCAACATGGAATCGATCGACGACTCGTTCTCAATGTACGCGAGCGGCAAAGACTACAAGCCCCGCTTCAGTCTCAGGTACACCGACGAAGGCGAAACCACCATGTCGCTGTACGATGCCGCAGGCACCGCCAAGTGGACCCAGGCAGCCAAGTAGCTACTGGTTCCGCTGGTTGAACTGGTCCGGCTGGGTGTAGCTGTGCAGGTCGTGTACGCCGCCTTCGCGCTGGGCCGATGGACTGCGAAGCTCGAACTTCAGGCTGCCGTCCTCCAGGGCCGCATGAAGCGTCTCTACGCTTCGGACACCGGCGTCCTGGAACGCGAGTCGCAAACCCTGGCTCAGGTACGCCACAAGGTCTGACATGCTGCCGCGGTCCTGCACAAAGCCGCTGACACCCTGCGCCACTTTCACGTCCTGCGCTTCCGTAAAGTAGCGCTTGTTGCCGCCGACCTTCATGGCGTCGAGGCTCGCCATGCCGCGGTAAACTTTCAGGCGCACGCCATCGCGGTAGACGTAGTCGCCGGGGCTTTCGTCCGTGCCGGCAAACAGGCTGCCGCACATGGTCGCGCTGGCGCCCAGGCTCAGGGCCTTCATGATGTGTCCGATAACGCTGATGCCGCCGTCGGCGATCACCGGCACACTGTGTTTGCGCGCAGCCTTGGCTGTGTGATAGACGGCCGTGCCCTGGCTGCGCCCGACGGCCATGACCTCCTGCGTCGTGCAGATACTGCCGGGGCCCATGCCGATGCGCAGCGCGTCCGCGCCGACTTTGATCAGGTTTTCGGCCTGTCGCTCGGTGACTACGTTGCCGCCGATGACCTGCACGTCCGGGTGGCTTTTCTTGATCCACTTGATCATGTCGTGCTGGTAGGTGCTGTCGCCCTGGGCGCTGTCGATCACGACGACGCTGACGCCTGCTTCGGCCAGGGCCGCCAGGCGATCGCGATCTTCGTTCTTGGTGCTGATAGCGGCGCCGACCATCAGGTTCTTCTTGGCGTCCTTGGTGGCGTCCGGGAAGTCACGGTTCTTGCGCAGGTCACGTCGACTGGTGAGAGCAACCAGGCGGCCCTGATCATCGATCACCGGCAGCTTGCCCTTCTTGGACTCGCGCAGGATCTCGTTGGCTTCCGGCAACGAGATGCCCTTCTTCGCGCTGACGATGTCGGTGCTCATGACCTCGCGCAATTTGCGACCGCGATCCGGTTCAAAGTCGATGTCGCGGTTCGTCACGATGCCGACAAGCTTTGACTTGATGGTGCCGTCTTCGGTGATGGGAATCCCGCTGAAGCCGTGCTGCGCCTTGATGTTCCAGACATCCTGGACCGTGTGGTCAGGGCTGAGAGTCAGGGGATCGAGTATGAACCCGTTCTCGAAGCGCCGGACCTTTTTCACCTGGGCGACCTGTTCGTCAATCGTGCAGTTGTAGTGGATAATGCCGATGCCGCCGCACAGGGCCAGCGCGATGGCCATGCGGTGCTCGGTCACCGTGTCCATGGGTGAGCTGACAAGCGGGCGGCGCAGTGTGATCTCGCGCGTGAGCTTCGTCGTCAGATCGACATCCGCAGGCCCGAAGTCGATGTGCCCCGGCATCAGGATGATGTCGTTGTAGGTCAACGCGTAGGGCGAGTTTTCGAACAGCTCTTTGGCCGTGCGTCCGTTCGGCGTAGTCATGGCAGTCGTCTCGTCGTCACTAAGGCAGTCATTAACGCACGCAGCCCCACCGGATGGTTCCGGCAGGGCTGTGAAGGCACATTTTCCATCACTTCCATGGGACAGATATAGAACTCACCCGTGTAAGGTCAAGCGGTGGAAAGTTCTGATCAGCGTTTTGCGCGAACGTAGTATTTGATGAAACCAGCATCCGCGAAGTCGTCCGGGTCCTTGCCGCTGCCGAATTCGGTGTAGTCGATCAGGATGTAGACGTTGCCGCTGAGCCCGGTGAGTGTGCGATTCACCTTGCGCATGTCGTGGACGGCCTCGATGCACTCGAGCTTTGGCAGCTTGTCCAGCTCGTCCGGATAGAAATTCTCGAAGTGCTGAAACTGTTCCTCGGTCAGCACGTAGACGTCTACGCCCAGCGACTTGCGGGGCTCCAGGGACTCCGCCTCGAGGGTGATGCGCAACTCGGCGTCGTCGAACAACTCAATCGGCCCCAGATAGTCGCGGTACCCCGCGTGCAGCAGGGTCGTATCGTTGTGAATCGTTTCAAAACTGGCAGAGGCGTCAGCCTCGGCATACGGCCCCTTGCGCGGCACGAACTCGGTGCCAACCCGCCCCGCGGCGAGATAGGTGTCGCCGCCTGATTTGGCGATAACCGTAAAACCCGGGCGCAGGGATTCTTCCAGCGCTTCCGTGCCCGCATTGCGCACAGCCATGGGGAACATCTTGCCGAGGAAATTGTCGATGTGCGTGTGTTCGAACTTCGCGCCTTCAATCTGCGCGCATTCGAAGTAGGCGTAAGCCGCCCATTCCTCGACCTTGAAGTCGACATGATAGGTCACGACGGCGACGCCATTGAATCGCACGCGACCGCCCACGTCGTGCCACAGCTCGCCGGAGCCCGAAAGGTTCACGACGTAAACGCGTCGCCTGGCCGGGTCGGGGTCGTCCTGGTGCGGCTGGAGCACGTCAGCGGTGTTAATTCGAAACCGCCCGATCACCTGGCCTGCGTCGTTGCGCAGGGGCAGCGATTTCCTGGATGGCGTCTCGCGGTAGTGTTCGACAACGTGGGCGATAAGTTGCGCCCGGTACTCTTCGTTGTCCGGGTCGTTGACGATTCCTTCAAACCACTCCTGATACCTGAGTGTGGCCGCGCCGGTGATGACGTTCCACTGGTCCGTAACCTGCAGATACAGGGCGCCGATGATCAGCGCGACCATGGTGATCGAAACAAAACCAAGACTGGCCTTGCCCTTGCGTGTGCGAAGGGACTCACCGGCGGTCGGCTTGTTCTTCTTCGATGCGGCCATGGCCCCAGTTTAAGAGTTCTGAGCACGGAGTTGGCTCAAGAAAGCGACTGCGCTTTTGAGTGCAGTCGCGGGTATTCGGTGAGCATGGCTCAGGCGTTCGCTTCGGCTTCGGTCGGCACGCAGTGGACCCGAATACCGCAGAAGACCACGGGCACCCATGTGCGCTTGAAGCGCGGGTGGGAGTGTTCGGCGTGAATGTAGCGTTTGTCTTCACCGTCGGTGCGGATTTCAAACTTGTCGAAGTACTGCTCGTACAGGTGAGCGAACTTGTCGCGTATGAAATCGTCGGTTAGTTCCGGCACGGTCGTGTCTCCTGTGCGGGAGTCTAGTAAAGCTGTCAGGTCCGGGCTACTGGAAGCTAAACTGCCTCGCCGTGGATCATGCGCGCAAGATCATTCCGCAACGCGGGGTCTTCCTTGAATGCACCAAGTAGACTGCGGGTTACCGTGGTGCTGCCTACCTTTTGGATGCCGCGCATGACCATACACATGTGGGCGCACTCAATGATCACGGCGACGCCCCTTGGGCGGACAACCTGCTCGACCGCATTGGCGATTTCTACGGTCAACTGCTCCTGGATCTGGAGGCGGCGGGCGAAGATCTCCGCGATGCGCGGCAGCTTGCTGATGCCAATGACTTTGCCGTCGGGAATATAGGCGATGTGCGCCTTGCCGTAAAACGGCAGCAGGTGATGCTCGCACAGGCTGAAGATGTCGATGTCTTTGACCAGCACGATGTCGTCGTTATCGCTTGTGAAAATGGCGTCATTGACGACGTCTTCCACTTTCTTGGCGTAGCCTTTGGTCAGGGCCTTCATGGCCTGGTCCACGCGAAACGGCGTTTTTGCCAGTCCCTCGCGCTCCGGGTCTTCGCCGATGGCGCGCAGCATGCCTTTCACCAGGCATGCCACGTTGTCGCCCGGCTTCACGCCGCCGACGTCAACTACACCCTGGATGTCGCCATCAGTGATGGCGGCCTCGTCCATGAGTGGGTCATCTGAAAAGGATGTCATTCGCAAGCCTTCCTGCGTTTGATCCCGCGCATGGGCGGGAGTGTCACGAAAGTGCCCGCGAGCTTGGGCAAGGGTTGCTTGCGGTTGCTCTCGAACAACTAAGATTCTGCCGAGTCGGCAACGCGATACTAGACAAAATCTGTCCGAAATTCTGTTATCCCACTGTCCGCAGGTAGTTTATGAACGAAAGCACATGCCCGAACCCCGAGATTTTCCGATCCTGAAAATTACAGGCGAGCAGGATTCCCTGCTCGACCCATACCGCCACGCCTGCCGCCATCTGCGTGAGTACATCGTGGAGCCCGGCGACGAAAGCGCCCTCGTTGCCCCGGCGTTGCGCGGGCTGTCGCAGGGTTTCGTTGAAGCCCGCGACGCCGCCTTGGCTACGCTTGGCTTGCGCTGGGCCGGCATCGGCACGACCAGCGTGACGGACCCGTTCCTGGGCGCGCTGGACGGAAGCGGCTATCTGCCCTCCCGACTGGAGACCGCAACCGGGGGCAATCCCCCCTCCGATCAGCCGAATCGCCGTGTTGCCGCGCCCCTGTTCGCCCTCGCGGAATGGGAGTTATTCAAGCTGCACGGCAATCGCGAAAGACTCGGGCACGCCTTTGAATTGCTGCTGGCCGACTTCATGTACCGCGAAGACCATCAACGCAAGCGCAACGGGCTGGTTGCCGGAACGCCGGACGCCTATGCGCTGCACGCTACCGGGCGCTTCATGCTGGGCGGACGGGTCGTCCCGAGCCTCGCCGCCAGCGCGAGCTGGGTAGACGCAAGCGGCATGTACGCCCTCAACGCGCGCGTGCTGGGCGAGATCGCCCGGGTGCTCGGACGCAAGGAAGAAGCCGGAGAGCTAGAGTGGGCGGTACGTGACGTGGCGGCGCGCGCGAACGCACTCATGTGGCACGAAAAAGACGAGTGGTACTACGATTTGGATGAGCACGGCGAACACTTGTCCGTGAAGACGCTCGCGAGTATCTGGGCGGTCTGGAGTGGTATCGCCCCGCGCACCCATGCCGAAGCCATGATCAAACGCCTGTCCGATCCTACCCAATTCGAACGCGCGCATCCGTATTCGACGGTCAGCGCCGGCGAGGGCGACTACCGGAAGAGGGATGGCGCACCGGGCGGCGTGTCGCGTGTGGATTTCAGCTTGCCCGCATGGGAATCGCTGTTCGCACTGCACAAGTACTCGACGGCACAAAGGTCCTGCGAGGCGTATCTGAAGCGGGTTGGAAAAGTGCTGGCGGATTCGGGGGAGATGTTCCTGGCGCATGACCCGGACCGTGACATCCCCGCACCCCTGCACGACGGCTCTTCAGGGGCGAACGCACCCTTGGCGCTGGCATTGAATATCCAGGCGACACTGGGCATCTACATGGGGCTGCGCCCGCACGCACATCGCCATGAGCTTGAGTTGATTCCCTACCTCGAGAGCACGCACACCATCGAGGGTCTGCGCTTTGCGTACGGCACGATCAACATGGAAGTCGGTCCGGCGGACAAGACCGGGGCTCGCCGCACCATCGAGCTGATGTGTGATGTGCCGTTCAGGTTGCGCGTGCGGCAGGGCGCCAAGAGCCAGGTGCATGACCTGCAGCCGGGCATGCACACCTTGCAGGCGTGATTACTCCAGGCGTTTGATCACGTGGTAGCCATAAAAGCTGCGGGCCGGGTCGTAAAGCACGGGCCCGAATTCGCCGACTTCCAGACGCCAGGCGGCGTCACCGAACGCGCGCGTCATGCCGCTGCGCTTGGTGCCCTCAAGCTCCGAGTCGTCGGCTACCATGACGTACACTCCGGGCGGGGCGCCATCCAGATGATCGTAGGTGTACTCGCGAACGATGGCCGAGAAGTCCGCGCCGTCCAGCAGTTGCGCGTATAGCTCGGCGGCTTTGATCTCTGCTTCCGCGGGCTGCAGGATCTCGCCGCGGCCGCCAGGCGCCGACATATAGCGGGCAATCACGAAGTGTTGAACTTTCACGCGCTCGGCGTTGTGCTCAGGGCGGCTGCTCAGGGCTTGGGCGTCCTCGCGGTACTTCGCGACGTGGGCATTCGGCGGGTCAAAGTTGGCCGGGTTGTCCTTCAGGCGTTCTTCTTCACTTAGCCTGCGAATCACGTAGTAGCCGCCGGGGCTGTCCTGATGGTGTTTCTCCACTGCACCGATTTCGCCCGGTCGCAGACGCCAGGCCGCTTTCCAGACGCTGGTGTCCTGCTGCTCACGCTGGAAGGTGGCGGGGCCAAGGTTCGGAGGCAACTCACCTTTCAGCAGCGTGAAGGCGCCGGGGCGCTGCGCCGGCGTAAGATTGCCGTATGAGTGCATGTACACCAGGCGGTCAAAGTCCGCACCGGCTTTGGCCTGCTTGAACAACTCCGCAGCCTTTGCTTCGGCTTCTTCGGCCAGCAGTCGGGGCTTGGATTCAGCGTTGCCCTCGATCATGGTCGGAAGCTGAACGTACTGGATCGTCACCTGATCCAGGTCAAGCTCGTCGCGCTTCTGAAGCTCGACGGCGGCCTCGCGGAACGCCTTGACGTCCGGGCCTGGCTCAATGATCGGGACATCGGTGTTGCCGTTGCCGCAACCGCTCATGCTGACCGCGAGGGCGATCAGCATGAGCGCGAACACGGGCGCGAGCTGCTTCATTTCGTGCGCTTGATAATGTGCCAGCCGTAAGGGCTTGTGCGCGCGTCAAATGGTGCGACACCGACTTCGTTCACATCCAGCCTCCAGCCAACGTCGCCGAAGGCCGCGACCATGCCCTTGCGGGCATAGATGTTCTTGCCTTGATCGCCACCGCCAACCATCGTCATGCCATAGATGCCCGGATGGGCGTCATCCGTGTGCTTTTTCACGAGGTCGTCAAAATCGGCGCCGTCTTTAATCTTGGCGTACAACTCCGCCGTCAATTGCTCGGCTGCTTCTTTGGTGCGTGTTACGCCGCCGATGCCGGCATCCTTGTGCGCGACGAGCAGGTGCTGTACTTCGATGGTGTCAGCCTTGCGCTCATCGCGCGCCGCGACTTCCTTGATGTCATTCCGAAGCTGTTCCAATGGACTTCCCTCTGTGGTTGTGGTTTCCGCCGGCGTTGAGTTGCATCCGGCCAGGGCCATCAGCACAACACCGCAAATCAGGATCATGGTTCTCATGGTGCTAATTCACTCCGAATCGCGTGAAAAGGCAAGGTCCTCGCCGGACTTCGTGATCTCTTTCAGTAGTACGGTCGCGTAGCAGCCCTTCGGCAGGGTGAAAGTCAGGTTCAGGGCTCCGTCCGCGTATTCGGCGCCCACCTTGGACGCGACAAACCGGAACGGGCGACGATCGCCTTTCTGACTCAATCCGCGTCCGATATCCCACATGCCGGGTGTGAGCCCGGATTCTGTCAGGACCTGCTGTTCAAGCTCGCCTTCGCGCCCGCCGGCAAGGCGGGCCTTGTGTCCGAAGATCGCGCCGGTGGGGGAAATCTCAAGTGTGGCCGCACGCGGCTGCTCGGCGCCTGCGTCCTCTACGGCGAAATCGGCGCCGTTGGCAAGGCGGCAGATGTCGCCGTCCCACACCTTGTCGTAATCCTCAAATCGGGCGTCGAGCAGACGATTGAACAGCATCGACTGTACGCTGCTGACCTGCAACAGCTTCAATTTCTGGGGCAGCTTCTTGAGCGCCTTCCAGTTTGGGCCGTCGCGCAGCACGGCGTTCAAGGCCGCGCGCTCATGGTTCATGCGGCGGGGCCACAGCTCAAGGGCACGTTCGATATCGCCGTCGTCGTAGGCCTTGCGGGCATCTCGGACCTCGGCGTCGGGCTCCGATTCGTGCCCGCCCAGCAAGGTCCTGAAGTAGCCCTCAAGATCGCCGCGCAGGATGGCAAGCCCGGCCTGCGGGTTTTCACCGCGTCGCCCGAAGCGCTGGGTGTCGTACCAGTTCGGCACGCCGCGTTTGGCCAGAAGCGCAAGGGCGGACTCCGCGTGGGCGACGTTACCTGGGTCAACGTCGCGAAGCGTCACGGCGAAGCGGTTGCCGGCCAGATGCCCGCGCTTGAGCTTGTTGGCGTGTCTCGTGACTTCGAGGACCGTGAGTTTGGGAATGCTCAACGCCAGGAAGCTCTCGGGGTTGGTGTGCTCAAAGCTCAGCCACTGGCGGGTAACACCACGCGCGTCCTTCAGCCCGGCGCTGCCAACGTCGCGCTCGTTGAACTTGAGCTCGCGACAGATGCGGCGAATGGCTTCAAACGTGCTGATGCCGGTCTTTTCAATGTGGACGAGAGTGTGGTCGCCGCTGCCGCTGTAGTCGTACAGGGGCACCTCAAATACACGAAAGTCCTCATTGACGGATTTGATCAGTCCCGGGCAGGCGGGAACGTCTGCTGTGGCGTATTTCATGTGAATGCCATACCACGTTTGCCCCCTTGGGCTCAAGTTGCAAAGCGCGCCTGCCGAAGTACGGAAAGCCGACGATGTCGGCCAGACAGGAGCAAGCATGGATCGTGGAGTGAAGATCGCCATTTTTGTAGCCAGCATCGCAAGCCTGGGGCTTGGGCTGATCTGGGATCAGGTGTTGAGCCATGCCCGCGTGCTGGTCGAGGACAACCCGGCGGATGTCCTCGCGCCCGAGGTAATTGACGCGCGAGTCGGCTCGCCGGATATCGCGCGCCTGAACGTGCCTGATGAATTGGACCCACAGTTTCCCATACCGAACCTGGACACACTGCCGCCCGCTGAAGCCGAGCCTGTCCAGGTTGACGCGCCCTGGACGGACTACGTTGTCCAGAACGGCGATTCCTGGTGGAAGCTGGCCCACGTGACCTTCAAGAACCGCGAGCTGTCATCCAGCGACCTGGAGCGCGCGAACCACAACGTCACGCTGGTGCCGGGCAAGACCATCAAGATCCCGCCGAACAAGGAAGCGCTGAAGGGCGGCGCCCCCGCCCCGGTGTCGGAGCGCACGGAAGCAGGCGCCGGTACGGGTAGCGAAACGGAGTACATCGTCAAGGACGGCGACTCCTGGTGGAAGATCGCCTACGTCCACTTCAAGGATCGCGGGATTACCAGCGACGACGTCGCCAACGCCAACCCGGGCGTGAAGTTGCGCGCCGGCGTGAAGGTCAAAATCCCCGCCGGACATCAAAGCACGAAGTAGCTCAACGCGTTCGGGAGCACCTCCAACTCAACAGGAAGAAACCCCGCGAAGTCCCCGTCCACCTGGATGGGGACTTCTTCGTCCGCCTCGACGCGAACTTTGGTGGTACGGAAAAAGCGGCTGCTTTTCGCGCTGCCCATACGGCGTAACATCGCGAAGGCGAGCAGTTTGAGCAGCGACAGCGGTGTGATGCGCTCATGCACGGTCAGCACGTCAAAGCGCCCGTCATCCGGGCGGGCTTTGCCGGTCAGCCACATGGGGCCGCCGTACTCGGGTGTGATGCTGACCAGCGCGTAGCTTACGCTGTTCTCGGATTGGCCGTCGCTGTGGACCCGCAACGTGCGGAAGTCGGAGTGCTTCACCGCGCCCCACATGATCGGCACGTATTGGGCCATATGGATCGCGCCGTCGCGCTCGGCCAGTGCGCGCGTGCATTGACCATCAAAGCCGGCACCGACAAAACAACTGAACAGCCGCCCGTCCTGCATGCGTCCGAGGTCCCGCTTGCCGACACGCCATTCGCGCACAGCATCCACGTAATCCATCGCCTTGCGTGACGCGCGCAACTCCTTGGCCAGCACGTTTCCCGTGCCCTGCGGAATCACCATCAGGGGCAATCCGTATGCCCCAAGCCCGTTTACAATTTCGTTGATCGTACCGTCACCACCGACGGCAATTACGCCGTCGTAGCCATTGTCGCCAGCGGCGGAAGCGAGTTCGCGTGCGTGCCCGGGCGCCTGAGTCAGCGTGACGTCGATCTGTACGTCCGCGGCTTCCGCAAGTCTAGCGAACTGCGGCAGCAGACGCTTCGCGCGCCCGCGCCCGGAAATGGGGTTTGCGACTGCAAGCAGGCGACGCTGGGCCATTATGTGTGGTTCTTGCTGTCGTGCAGAAGTTCGTGATATGCGTTTGCAATCCGGATCGTAAGCGTGCCCGGCGTACGCCTGACCTTGTGATCGCCGATGAACCCCACGGGCATGACATCGCGTGTGGTGCTGGTGATGAAGACTTCATCGGCGTCCAGTATGTCCTGCTCGGTTAGCTGCCCCTCTACAACCGGCAGCTTCAACTCACTACACACCTGAAGAATGAACCCGCGAGTCACCCCCTCAAGCAGACCCTCATCGAGTCCCGGCGTCTTGACCACGCCGTCCTTGATAATGAACACGTTGCTGGTCGTGCATTCTGTTACGTGCCCTTTCACGTTCAGCATGATCGCCTCAACGGCGTCCTGCTTGCGGGCCTCTATGATCGCGAGCACGTTGTTGAGGTAGTTGCCGGACTTGATGGCCGGGTCCGTGCTCTGCTTCGGGTTGCGACGGACCTTCGCGAGGATGACCTTGCAGCCGTGGGCGTAGTGCTCATCAGGCCAGCGGTTCAGCGCCTTGCCGATGCCGATGACAGTCTGCGTCTCGCAGGTGGCGGGGTGAAGGTCGAGTTGCCCCACGCCGCGTGTGATGATGACGCGCAGGTAACTTTCGCCGCCCTCGCGTCGCGCATGGAGCTTTCGCCAGAGGTCCAGGTACCAGTTGTCGTCCTGTTGCAGCGTCATGCCAATCGCGCCCGCGCTGCCGTGCAGGCGTTTCAGGTGGCGGTCGGCCGCGAACAGCTTACCGCCCACGGTGCGCACGACTTCGTAGACGCTGTCGCCGAACAGGAAGCCGTGGTCGAGCACGCTGATCTTCGCGTTCGCTTCTTCCGTCATCTCGCCGTTGATGCTGATTACGTAGTCGCTCATGTCGCCCAGTTCTGCAGCAGGTTCATATACCAGTTGTAGACGCCCATCAGCACATCCATGAACAGCGCGGCGCCGATGGTGCCGAATGCCAGGTACGGCCCGAAGGGCGTGCCGTGCCCGCGTTTCATGGCGATCTGGATGATGCCAAACCCGGCGCCCAGGAAGATCGCCAGAAAGAACGCCGCGATCAGTTTGGGCCAGCCAAGCATCACGCCCAGCAGCAGCATAAGGTAGATGTCGGCCCGGTGAATGGACTCCCCGCCGATCTCTTTTACCCGCCGACGGAATACGACGTTGAAGATCTTGCCAATGAAGAACAGCGCCAGCGACGCGCAAACGCCTGTCAGTGCCACGCTGGCAATGCTGTTCAGCCACAGCGGCTCGAACTGGAACAGCAGGTGGGGGATGTGGTCCACCGCAGTTTGTGGCGCTCCGATCTCGAACATGCCGGGGTTGCTGTGCCACGTATCCAGCCCCCAATTCAGCGCGTGGTAGTGTGCGCCAAGCGGCACAAACAGCAGCAGCGGGCCGAACGTCAGCCTGTGGGGGATGTACGTGAGGTCGAAGTCAATCAGACCCCAGGGCAGCATGACGCCGGCAATCGCCACAATGTGAAAGACCGTCAACCAAGCCTGCCACTGGTCCGAGATGTTGCCGTCGGCGTACAGCACCCGCCAGGCGGCCAGCAGAAACAGCAGCGCCGTGACCAGCTCAACGCCCGGATAGCGAATACTGAATTTCACGCCGCAGTAGCGGCACTTTCCGCGCAGCCAAAGCCAGCCGACAATGGGCAGGTTGTCCTTCCACTTGAGCTGCGTTTTGCAGCTCGGGCAGAAGCTGCGCTTCGGGTTGTTGATGCTGAGGCAGTTGCGCGGCAGGCGATACACGACAACGTTGATGAAGCTGCCAACGAACGAGCCCACAACAAACCACCACGCCAGCCAGAACCATGGCGGCATGGATTTGATGATTTCGAAAACTTCAGTCATTGGCGGCCGGGTAGGCAGTCCTGCAATGCGCCCTACAGCTTACCGAACTCTGCCAGCTTGTCGGCAAGTTCGCCAGCCAACTCCCGGATGGGTTTGTCGGTCACCGCGAAGTCGATGTGCGCGGCCCGACGATACAGGGGCAGGCGGCGTTGCAGCACCTCGTGTACTTCCTCATGCACAGGACGCCCTGTCAGGGACGGACGGTCCTGGTCGCCGGCCAGACGCTTCACCAGCGCCTCCTCGTGCGCGTCGAGAAAGACCACCGTGCCGCTGGCGCGCATAGCCTTGATGTTCTCCTCGCGCTCCACGGCACCGCCGCCGACAGCAATGATCGCGTCCGGCTTGCCCGCCGCGGCCTTGGTGACGGCGTCACGTTCCAGCTTGCGGAAGGCGTCGTCACCGCGCTCCTCGAACAGCTTGGCGACAGGCACACCCTCGTGCAGGGCGATCTGCGTGTCCGTATCCACGGCCCGGCGGCGCAGCCTGATGGCAAGCTCGCGGGCAAGGGCGGACTTGCCGGCGCCCCGATACCCGACCAGCCAGATGTGTTCCGGTACGCGCGCGGGTTCCACAACATCGTAGTGAAGCTTGTAGCCGAAAATGCCGGCCTGAAGCGCGCCCTGCAGGCGCAACATGCCAAGCCCGTTCAGCGCCCTGAAGCCGTCGGACTCGGCGCTCTTCATCAGCGGTGTTTCGTCAGGCTCGTAGACGAGGTCGTAAATCAGCCCGTCGTGGGCCATCAGGGGCTTCAGCGTGCTCCAGGGCAGGGCGATTTCGCCTTCGTGTTCCCCTTCCATCCCGCACGGCGTCGTGTTGATCAACAGGTCAACGCGCGCGCCGATCTCGCTGACATCGGCGATCGGCTCGCCGCCCAGTTCTTTGCACAGCGCCTCGGCCTGCTCAATGCGTCGGGCCCAGATGCGCACGCCGACGCGCTGTTGGCGCAGGGCCTGAACCACGGCGCGCGCGGACCCGCCCGCGCCAAGCACAAGCGCCGTGCGCCCGAACAGCGACTTGCCGTATTCAACGCGGATATCGTCGGCAAAGCCCTGCACGTCCGTGTTGCGCCCGCGGTAGCCGCCGTCCTTGAGGCGGATCAGCGTGTTGACCGCGCCGGATTTTTCAGCGGCTTCGTCCAGTTTTTCGCAGCGCTTCAGCACCTCTTCCTTGAACGGTACGGTTACGCTGGCGCCAACCAGCGACGTCGCCCGGGCGAACGCCAGGAAGTCGTCAACGCTGGCGGCAGCCAGGGGCAGGTACACCCGCCGTTGCCGGGATTCCTTCAGGGCGACGTTGTGCAAGGCCGGGCTGAGACTGTGCCCGACGTGCGCGCCGGTGATGCCGAACAACTCAAAGTCGGACTCGATCAGCGCGGCGCGATACAGGTTTACCAGGCGCTGGAAGTCTATCATGCCGGGTGCCAGCGCCTCGCCGCCCAGAGACGCGTAGGTCATGCGGCTGCCCCACATCAGCGCGAGGATGCGCGAAGGCACGCCGTACTCGCCCATCAGGAATGCGGTTGCGTCGAGGCGACCGTCGAGGAAGTCGCGGACCTTCAGGTTATCGGCGAGGCAGGACGCGGTACCGATGATCTTCAGCAGGGCGCCGCCTTCCCGGGCCAGGCGGTCGGCGACTTCATCGAAGTCCGGCACGCCCTTGAAGTCGTGAAAGCTGCGCAGGATCTTGCTGGGTGGAACATCCGCCTGTACTCCGCTTTCGATGTCCACGTAGTCGCAGATTTTGCCGCAGAGCTGAAGCACCTGCAGGCGCTGTTTCTCATCGCCGTTGAACTCGCCGCCATCCTGCTTGCGACGGCAACTGGCGATGATGACCGGGGGCGGCGACGTTTCGTCGATGTCGGCGCTGAGCCATGCCACGCGCTCTGTAAGCACCGAACGATCGTTCAACACCTGGTGCCACCCCGCGCCGAGGTCAAGGCGAATCTCGACCGCCGTCCGCGTAGGCTGCTCGGGAATGTTCTGTGGTCGCCTGGTCTCGCCGACAATCGACGTGACGCCAACGACCATAGGTTGCTTGATCACGATGCTCTCCGCCCCACTCGGAAAGGAAACGCCTGCGCGCCCGGGATGCTTCCGGCGTGGGCGAATTGTAGTGGGATGTACGATGAAATCTAGCGCGTGCGGACGTTAGCTCCGTCACCCGTTAGCGTGCGGCGCAGGTGCTCGACCTCGTCGTTCAGGGCCGCGGACTTCTTGATTTTGGCCTCAATGGCCTGCACGGCGAACACCACCGTGGTGTGATTCTTGCCGCCGAAGAAACGCCCGATCTCTTTCAAGCTGTAGCTGGTCAGGCGCCTGGCAAGGTACATGCAGACCTGTCGGGCCAGCGCGACGGGGCGTTTGCGCAGACGACTGTGCAACTGCTGACTCGTGACGCCGTAGTGGGCGATCACCACGTTCTCAATGTCGGTCAGGTCAACCATGCGCGAGCGACTGCTAAGGAAGTCCTGCAACGCCTGTTCAGCAAGTTGCAAGGTGACCTTCTCATTGGTCAGCCCGGCGAGGGCCACAAGGCGCGTGACGTAGCCTTCCATCTCACGCACGTTGCACTCAAGCTTGTCGGCGAGAAAGTCCACCACCGCGGTGGGGAACAACGCCCGATGACCTTCCAGCTTGCTCTTGATGATCGCCAGGCGCGTGTTGCGCGGCGGAAGCTGAATCTCCGCGATCATGCCTTGCAGAAAGCGCGTGGTCAGATGCTCCATGAACTCTTCAAGCTGGCGAGGGTGCTGGTCGCTCGCAAGCACGACCTGTTTGCCGGCCTGCTCAAGCGCGTTCAGGGTATGCAGCAACTCTTCCTGGCTGGCGTCCTTGCCCGCGAGGAAATGCAGGTCGTCTATGATCAGCACGTCTAGAGTGCGGAAGCGGTGGCGGAACGGCTCCACATCACGCTTCTGCAATGACTGCACGTACTGGTTCACAAAGTACTCGGCCGGGATGTAAAGAGTTTCTTTGCTCGGGAAACGCTCAAGAACTTCACGGGCAATGCCCTGCAACAGGTGCGATTTTCCGACGCCGGTGCGCCCGAAAATGAATAGCGGGTTGAAATTTTCGCCGGGGTTGCGCGCGACTTCCCACGCGCAGTTGAAGGCGAGCTGGTTGTTGGGCCCGACGATGACGCGGTCGAGGGTGTAACGCTCATTCAGGTTGAAAATCTGCTTGGGCGCGGGCTCGGCTTTGGGGCTTGTGCGCGAGGTCGGGCTGGGTTCGCCGGCCGCGCGATGCGCGATCTCCTGCTGTTTGCGCATCTGTCGGAACAGGTGTCCGTTGACGCTGTACTTGATGTCGCCGGGACGGAAGCCCACGACGCGGTTCACGCTGCTGAGTATCTCGTCGCTGCACTGGCTGCGCAGCCAGTCACTGACAACCAGGTTGGGTACGCCGATTTCGATAAGCTCGGGCTCAAGACGGACGATCAGGGTGTTGCGCAGCCAAAGCGTGAAGAACTCTTCGCCAACGTGTTCCTGCAGGTCGGTCAGGACCTTGTTCCAATGTTCTTTGGCGAGTGTTTCTGTCACTCCGTACTCCACCCTTCATTGGGATTGCGGTCCTCATCAATCGCGTCCTGCACGTTGATGGACAGTTACCCCCGGCCCTTTTTTGGTGTTTCCCGTCAGTGGAGGGGCGAAAGTAGCACCGCCAATCAACGTCGTCAAATGCCGCTTGCCGATCGTTTGAAACCCGCACCGCAAAGGGGCTGGTGGCGTGACTCAGAAGTCGTGTCATCCGTTCACCCTGCGCTGTTTTTGCCTTGACAAAACAGCGCCGTGGGATTTGGTCATGGTGATTTCCACAATTTTCCACTGTGGCGCCGCGCTTCAACTTTCGCAGAGTAGCGCCATGGAAAAACTCTCATTGTATCGATCCGCGTTCCAGACGGCCGAGGGCTACCGGGACGACGTCGTACGCCGTCTGGGGCAGGGACACGCCGGCGCCGCGACCGCCGAGTGGAACCAGCAGCGCTTCTGGCTGTGGGCCGTCGACCGGGCGATCGAGCATGTGGAGGGGAAAGTGTTCTGGCATGAATGCGGGCGCCGCAATTTCTCGCGCGTCAGCCAGCGCCCGGAACTTGAAACCGCGATTCGCAAGCTGCGCAAGTTGCAGAACCGTCTGATGGTGGACGGGCTACCCACGTTCAAGCAGAAAGAAGAAATCCTGCGCGAGCTTGCCCGCTGCGCGAACCTGCTGCTGGAGTGACCAGGCGCCGGAAGACGATTGTTAGGCGTCAAACAATCCGCCCTCAATCACCCGCTGCATATCCACCGCAGATATGCGGCCAGCGCCGCCAGCGCCTAAGCTTTCTTCCATTCAACTTCGCCGCCGGGCAGCATGTAGAAGATCATCATCTTGCCGCCCTTGACGCTGGGTACGTGCTGGCTGCCGGGCTCGAAGACAGCCCAGCCCTCCTTGAAGCCGCAGAAGGCAGGCTCGCCCTCAAGCGCAAGCAGGCAATTCACCTCACCCTTGGTGTGCTTGTGCCACGGGCCGTCGCCCCACATGAATACCGCATCGATGCTGAAGCCCTTTCCCGCGTCCGGCTTCGCTACCCGCGAGAACCGGCTGGGACCGCCTTCGCGGTTGCACAACCAGCCGTCCTCCATGCCCTGCCTGGCCAGCGTGCGCAGATTGTCGCCGAATTCGCTGTGCAGTGGAAACTCCATGTCGAGGGTTTCCTTGGCCGCCCCGGGATCAGTCAAGTCCAGCGATTTCAGACGTTCCAGTACCGGCGCAAGCGCGTCGATCACGGTTTCATTGCTCATGACTTACTCGTATGTATCGCCCTGTTCGGGCTGGTCGTAGTCGGCGAATGACGCGCCTTCCTGTCCGATGCGGTACCGGTGCGTGTTATCGTGGCTTTGCTGAGGGTCCACAGCGTAGTCGTCCTGCTGGTTATACTGCTCATCGCCCCCCAGCATTCCTCCCCGCGACGTAAGCCCCAGTTGCTTCGTGTTTTCGCCCTGGTGCGGCTGAGGCGAATGCGGCGGCGCGCCGCCGGCCTGCAGGTTGCCGTCCGCGTCCGTGTGAAAAACCTTGGTGGTGCCCATGTTCTTGGCGTCCACGCGGTCCTTGAACATGTTGTCGCCGACGCGCAGTGCCGCGAAAACTTCCTTGCGCGTGGCTTCATCCTGCGACACCCAAGGCGCGTAGGGAATCAACTTGTGGAACATCAGCAAGGTCTGCGGATTGATCAACTGGAACCAGACTATGTCGCCGCGCTGCAATTCGCGCACGGCTTCCCACTCAATGCCGATCATTTCCGGGCCGTTACCCCGGTTCACGTGCAAAGCCACAATCTCCGGCGGCGCTGTCTTGTGGCTAGAGCGGTCGAACACCTTGCTTAGCAGGCCCTCGCCGGTACCCCGGGCCAACTGCGCGGTCACGGAGCCAACGCCGGCCGGCCCCAGCACTTTGTCAAAATTAATCCGTGCACCGTACACCAGCACACCCGGAATAAAGTGCCCAGTGCGATACCTGTTGATGCGAGGCATCTCGATCAGCAGCACGGCAACGCCCGTGATCGCGAGCAGAAGCCCGACGGCGGCGTACGCAAATCGGATCGCGCCCGCCTCGGCGCTGAAGATGACGAACACAAGCCCGCTCCAACCGAGTCCCAGCACAGCCATGGCGATCAGCGCGTAAATGGCGTAAAGGGCGCGCGGCTCAAGCGGACGCGGCGTCTGTTGCGGGCGTGGCACCACGTTGCCCGGTGGGGCGATGAACGCCTCTGTCTGTCGTTTGTAGATTTCGGGAAGGCGACCCGGCGCGCGACGCGGAACTTTCTCCGTGGGCGCGTCCGGGTGGAACGGCTGTTTGCTGCCACTTGATTCCCAAGGGGCCAGATCCGACATGAATGATCCCCCAAACAGGTCGACCCCATGATATCACAATCCGGGCGCCTCGCGAACCTGCCAATGAAACACCCCGGCGCGCAGCCGGGTGTTTCATTGGCAGGTTCATCCTTACAGAGCGAGAGGCGTGTACTCCATGTCGAAGGCCTGTGCGACGGCTTCATAGGTGATCTTGCCACCTTCCACGTTGATGCCGGTACGGATTTCGCCGTGCTTGCGGGCGGCGTCCTTCCAGCCGTGTTTGGCGATTTCCAGGGCGAAGCGGGTGGTCGCGTTCGTGAGCGCAAACGTGCTGGTGCGTCCCACCGCGCCCGGCATGTTCGCGACGCAGTAGTGCACAACACCGTCTACTATATAGGTAGGGTTACTGTGGGTGGTTGCTTTGGTGGTTTCGACGCAGCCTCCCTGGTCAACGGCGACGTCAACTATCACCGCGCCCTGTTTCATGTGGGCCAGGTCTTCACGCCGGATCAGGCTCGGGGCTTTCGCGCCGGGGATCAACACCGCGCCGATTACCAGGTCGGCCTCACGAATCTCTTCCCGAATGTTGTAGGCGTTGCTGTAGATCTCAACCACATTCGGGGCGAGCACGTCATCAAGGTAGCGCAGGCGGTCAAGGCTCACGTCCATAATGGTCACGCGCGCGCCGATGCCGGCGGCCATCTTTGCCGCGTTGGTACCGACCACGCCGCCGCCGATGATCACGACCTTGCCCGGCTCGACACCCGGTACGCCGCCCAGCAGGATGCCGCGCCCTTCGGTGGGGCGCTCCAGGTACTTTGCGCCTTCCTGCACGCTCATGCGCCCGGCAACTTCGCTCATGGGCGTCAGCAGTGGCAAGCCGCCGCGCCTATCCTCCATGGTCTCGTAGGCGACGCACACGGCGCCGGTCTTGACCATGGCTTCCGTCAACTCGCGCGACGCGGCGAAGTGAAAGTACGTGTAGACTATCTGATTCTGCTTGATCAGCGCGTATTCGGGAGGCAACGGCTCCTTGACCTTTACGATCATGTCCGCCGTGTCGTAGATCTCTTTGGCCGTGCCCAGCAACCTGGCACCGGCGGCCTCAAAGTCTTCGTCAAGAATGCCGGAGCCCAGCCCCGCGCCAACCTCCACGAATACCTGATGTCCTGCCTGCGCAAGCGCGTGAACGCCCGCGGGCACCATGCCAACGCGATATTCGTGGTCTTTGATCTCACGGGGAATGCCGACCTTCATGGCTGCTCCTAAGCTGTGGGGCGCGCGTTATAACGCGCCGCGACGAGACTGCAAATACAGGGTGCGGCGCCGCGACCCCGCATTGACCATTGGGCGTTGATCACCGATCATCGCCTCACCCCGCCGCGGTCCCCGGAGTCGCTTCGTGAAGTACCTGACTATCCTGCTGTTTGCTGCAACCGTAGGCCTGTGCGCGTGCCAGAGCACCCCGTCCGCGGGCAACGGCGCGGGCAACACGCCCGACAACAAGGAAGGCGACGAGGACGTGGCTGACCTCGCGCCGATCGTGCTTGAACGCAGCGACGTCCAGAGGTTCCGCGGCACAGAGATGGTGAACCTGCTCGAGCGAATGCAGAGCCAGGAACGCGACGACTGGGTGTACGTTCGCCGCCACGTCCACCCGGCCCCGTTGCCCCCCGCCGAGTACGACGACTACGGGCGCATCACGGAACGCAACTACGACTGGCCGCCGCGCGACCCCGACGACCTGAACGAACGCCAGCGACAGTGGATGTCCTACGAGCTGTGGCCGGATCACATTCGCGGGCTGCTTCATGCCGAAGACTGGGACAGCGACGAAAGCCGCCTGCGCCTTGCGAATTACGGGCGTATGTACGCGCTGCTGCACGAGTTTCAGACCCGCCAGGCCCACGGCTCGGCGACGCGTGAAACGGAGTACTGGCGGCAGTTCGCGGAATCCATGCTGGCCTACGGCAAAGACGGCGAGGAGTTGCTTGTCGCCAACATGATCGTCGCCCTCAGCAACCCGCTCGAGGATGTCTGCCAGCGCGCCCAGGACATTCTGGTGCAAGTGGGCGAGCCCGCCATCGAGCCTCTATGCGCCGCCATGTGGACCATGCACCGGCAGATGATTGCCGCCTGGGAGGAAGAGCTTGACCCGGATACCGGGCGCCGCGTGCGAACGGAGTTCTTCAAGACAGTCGGCAATCCGAACTACAACCGCTACATCGCTGATACGCTGTACCGCATCGGGCCGCGCGCCGTGGGGCAGGTGATTCTTGAGCTCGATAACGTGGTGATCGCCGAAGGTGAGCACAAGGGCAAGTTCGTGGGGCCAGGCTGGCGCTACCGCAAATTCTTCATCGAGTTGCTGGGGCGGTTTGGGGACGCCCGCGCCCTGCCGACCCTCGAGGCCGAGATCGACCGTGTGATCGTGCAGGAGTACGACGAGAAGGCGTTGGCCGAAGGCAAGGTCAGGATTGACCCGCGCGGCACGGACGACGCAAACTTTCTGTTTCACGACCACCTGATCCAGGCGCTCGGGCAGATGCGCAAGCCCGAAGCCCTGCGCCCGATTATCCGCCTCTGGAAAATGGATGAGTTCCATGAGAACACAGCCATCGCCGCCGTGTACAAGCTGACCGGCAAGAACGTGCGCAACATCGCGGACGCGCGCGCCCTGGCTGAGGCGCGTGGCGTCGATTTGAAAGGCGAGTAGTGGACTTCAAAATCAACCGCGGGCAGGGCAAGTGCAGCATTACAGGCCGCGCGTTCAGTGACGGCGAGAAGTACATCGTGGCCCTGCGCCCGGAAGGCGAGCACGAGGGCGTGTTCACGCGTGTCGACATCTGCATGGAAGCCTGGGAGCGCCAGGGCGAAGAGGGCTACACCGCCTTTTGGCCGACCGAGCACAGCACGAAGCGCAAACCCGCGCTGCACGACCCGGATGCCCTGTGGCAGGTCTTCCACCGCGCCCGCCGCAAGAATGGCGAGGATGCGAGGAAGCCGGAAGCCGAGTCTGAGGCACCGGAAGCAATTGACGACTTCAGTCGTGAAGAACTGGACCGGTTTGCCTATGTCGCCGCCCTGGGGCTCTTGCGCATGAAGAAGCTCAAGCTCAAGGGCACGCGCCGCACGAAGCGGCATGAATTTCTGGTGTTCGAAACGCCTGGACGCGCCAGCCAGCGCGAGACCTACGAGGTACTGAACCCGGAACTGGACGAAGCCGGCGTTGAGCAGGTGCAGGACCGCTTGAGTGACCTCGCGTAACGAGTTCTTAGTCAGAGTTCATGGTTCTGAGTCAGGCGTTGAGTCGACTCGGCACTCTGCGCACTGAACTGACCAACTCCCGCCCCTGTGATTCCTGCAAGCCGCCATCTATAAGGCTTCCATGCCAGAGCCCAAACGTATCCTGGTTAACGGCTTCGGTCGCGTCGGGCGCGCCCTGTTTCGCCTGCTTGAGCAGCACAGCGAAGCGCAGGTTGTTGCCATCAACGACCCCTTGCCCGCCGACCAGCTTGCCTACCTGCTGAAGTACGACACGGTGATGGGGCGTTTTAGCGGCGAGATCGGTGTCGATGGCAACACCCTTGTCGTCAATGGCCGCCCGATTCTGCTAAGCCACAACGGCATGTTGACCTCGGCCGACGGCTGCGACGTGGTGCTGAATTCGTCAGGGCGCAACAACACACGCGAGAACCTGGAGGGCATCCTCGATCACGGCGCGAAGCGCGTCGTTGTCAGCAAGCCGCTGGACCGCGGCGTCTGCGACCGCACCGTGCTGATGGGCGTGAACCACGATGCCCTTAAAAAGGAAGACCGCATCCTCAGCGCCGGCTCGTGTACCGCGCACTGCTACACGCCGCTTATCAAACTCATTCACGAACGCTGGCCCGTGGTGCGCGGCTACATGATGACCGTGCACGCCTACACCAGCGCCCAGAACGTCGTCGATGGTGGGCATGATACAGACCCGCGCCGCGGGCGCGCGGCCGCCAGCAACATCGTGCCGACCACCACCGAGAGCCTGTCGGCCTTCGAGCAGGTCATGCCCGAGCTCGCCGGTCGAATCACCGGCATGGCCCAGCGCGTGCCGGTCGTGAACGGCAGCAACGTCGAGCTCGTGCTCGAGGTACGCGGACGCCCGCACACGGACGAAGTCAACGACGCCGTCCGCGAGTGCCCCGACTACAAGGGCATCATCGAGTACAGCGAAGACCCGCTGGTCAGCAGCGACATCGTCGGCAACCCGCACAGCGCCATCTTCGACAGCAGACTCACCCACGCCACAACGGCCGAGACCACGCTGATCCGCGCCATCGCCTGGTACGACAACGAGTGGGGCTACAGCAACCGCCTGGCCGAGCTGATCTGCACGCTCTAGTTCTCCTTAGATGATAAGTGTCACGTTTCGCTGCCGCTCGTTTTCGATAAACGACGCCATGAACCCGTCGAGCACGGACCGGGTAACGCGGTTCTTGTGCTGTCACGTCGCTATTCTTTGCGTCCTGGCGTTGGCTGTTAAACCGCGAACACTGGCGAGCGCGATTCGCCCTGGCTCACACAGTGCTGACGGAGTCTTCCGTGCTGTCTGTACGGCACTGCCCTTCAAATTTTCTAGACCGTCTGCAACTGCTTGGCGAGGTCCGGCTTCAGGATCTTCAGCACACGCAGCAGCAGGTTCTTTGCCCGCAGACGAATGTTCAGCAACTGCACGGCCGCGTTGGTGCCGCGTCGGGATTTCTCGCCGGGGCGCGG
>JAIOJA010000053.1 GCA_019912315.1 Planctomycetota bacterium | reverse complement strand
ACGGCCCTTGCCGTCGGCCCGCCGCACGGGAACGGGAATGAGGGGCTCCAGAAGGGCCCATTGCGCGTCAGTAAGTTCCATGCTGACTGTATCGGCAAGCGTTAAGCGCCTACTTCAACGTTTTAGATACTGCTTCTAGTTTGTGAACAGCCTGATATGCGTCATGAATGACATCCAACCTGTTCTCAAACTGCTCTGAACTGGGATCTATCACGGGTACATCGACGTAAAATGCCGGGCGCTGCTGTCCAGTTTCTTCCGGGTTCTCAAGAACGACGTCTGGCTCAAGTGGCGAGACAAGCGGGAGGACTTCTTCATAACGGTTGGCTAAGTATAGCTTCACAAGGCCCTTTGCGGGGTAGTGGCAAAGCGACGATGCTTTCGGCAACTTGGGATTTTTAAATATCAAATAGCCTGGTTTGACCACCGCATCGAAGTGGTTGCTGGTTGCGTGAGCCAAGTAAGCTTCCAAGAACTCTTTCGCTTCGCCGGAGAGCACAGTCGGGGCAGGACGTCCTTTTATGATGGCCTTATTCAGTATGCTAGATTTGTAGGCGTGAC
This sequence comes from Planctomycetota bacterium, assembly GCA_019912315.1. Taxonomy (GTDB): domain Bacteria; phylum Planctomycetota; class UBA8742; order UBA2392; family UBA2392; genus JACKID01. Next base: position 9,442 of record JAIOJA010000053.1, on the reverse strand, counting down.
GAGGTGAGTTTGATCCAACAGACTTGAAATAATCACATATCTCTTCAAAACTGACCTTCCCGTAGTAGTCGCCGTCTTTTTTGTATGCACCTGCACGAAGGTATGACCCGGGCGCAATCATGCACGTTGTGAACCTGCTCCACCTGCCCTGTTCGATTCCAGCTTGGCCTCGTTCTCTGTATCGATGTCCTTGGCGTTCTTGCGATGGGGCATCAAGCTTGTTTTCGATCATTAGCGCCAATAGCTCACCGTCTTGCAGCTTGACGACAAAGAGCAGGTCGGATTCACCTAAGTCGTCGGACGAAACAGAGTGCCTGACAGACGTCACCTCAATATAGTCCAACTCCCCAATAGCCTTTGATACTAGCCAACGCTGAAACTCTTCATTCACCGAGAACTCCTCCAAAAGCAAGTAGTCGATATCTCGTTCCAAGACTGATGAGTCAAAGGTGAATGTGGCCATGAAAGCTCCAAATGAAATAGAGTCCGACACTATGCCGAGAGCTGACGCGTATCAAATGAGTTCGGGTTGCTGAACACTGTTGTCTCTGGTCCCTACCGAGAAATCCGTCGGGCCTATTTCTAGGCGCTCCTGAGACTCGGCCCTCCTGGCACGATAAAGAACCCTTGCCAGCGTCATAACGGTGAGGTCCCGCGACGAGAGCCAGGCATTTCGTCAGCTCATCGGTGATGAAGCCGCAGCCCGACTAAACAGGCTGACTCGCTTCATGTCCTCAATGCTGCCGCAAGCAGTCAAGGCCAGCCGCGGATCGCCGACCACGACCGCAAGGCTTTGAGCCCGTGAGATCGCCACGTTTATCCTGTTCTTGTTCATCAAGAACTCCAAGCCGCGCGAGCCAAATTCACCAGGGCTGGCGCACATGGAGACGATGACTACCGGCGCTTGCTGACCCTGGAACTTGTCGACGGAAGCCACTCGCGCGCCGTCCGGGAGGGCACGACGCAGTTTGCGTACCTGCATGTTGTACGGGGCGACAATCAAGATGTCGCCGATCTCAAGTGTTCCGACTTTCTTGCCCTTCTCGTTCGTGTGCTGGCGAGTCAACAGTTCGGCCACCAGATCGCGGACGACTTCGACTTCTTCTTCACTGGCCTGCGCGTTGCCCTCGTGCTCAACAGGCACGAAGACGACACCCGCCGGCGCAGGGGTCAGCGAAGCTCCCTTGGGCGCCAGCACTTTTCGCTTGGCTGTGTGGGCCTCGGGCTTCAGACGGCCTTCGTAGACCGCATCAGAGATGAACTGGCAAACGTCCGGGTGCATGCGCCAGGATGTGGGAAGGAAGATGCCCATGTCCTCAGCGATGGTTGCCTGATCGCCGAGGAGGTAATCGAGCACAGACAGTCCACTCTCTCCGGGGTGCGAGCCCTTGCTCGGCTGGCCCAATTGCATCTGATCACCCAGCAAGACGATATTGCGGGCCGAGCGAGCCATGCCGACGAGATTCGCCAGCGACATTTGACCGGCCTCGTCGACGAATAGGTAATCGAGTTCACCTTCCCACTCGGGCCGGCAGAACAGCCATGCAGTGCCACCGATGAGGCCGCCCCGATAGCGCTTATGAGCGTCTCCGCCTGTACCGGTAAAGTCTGCTCCTTCGCAGTTGTCGAAGAACGGATCGTTTCGATCGCCACCGACTTTGAGGCACTGCAGTTCGCCACTCAAGCGATCATTGCAGGCACTGAACAGGTTCAGTACGGCCTTGTGGCTGTTTGACGTCACGCCGACGTTCAGCCCGGCCTCCAACAAGCTGGCGATGATTCGTGACCCGGTGTAGGTCTTGCCCGATCCAGGCGGCCCTTGGATGCACAACGCCGAGCCGTCCAGAGCTGACACAAGACGGATGGCCTCATCCGAAACGTCCTTGCCTGAACGCAGGAGGCGGCCTCCCTTGTGCTTCTTGATCCGGGGTCGGTTTCGCAGAAGCACGTCCTGGAGTGCAGAGGGCAATTCTCCGGTTTCGCGCCAGTTGCTGGCAACGGACTCGATGGCGTCGCTGATCACTCTCGCATCGACAAACTCATCTGGAATCAACGACAGCTCGGCCGGCATCTCTCCACCGGGCAATCTCGACCGCACGCTCGGGCCAACCTTCAGAGTGACAGAGCCTTTCGGATCAAGCTTGTGGATCTCGACGCTGATGGACAGGTCGTGTGCAAAGATGGCTTTGTGGCCCTCAGCCATCTTCGTGTCCTGCTCCGGATCGAAGTCGTAGGTGAATAGGAAGGATCGCTTCTCGGGGATCGCCGGCTTCCCGTCGTGCTTGAGCGCGCCTAAGCAGTCGAGATCTTCCGCAAGTTCATGGTGTGACATGGCATGGCGCTCAAACCGGGCCCACCACATGGGCTTGTCTTCGCGCCGATGGAACTCGACAAGTTGGGCGAGCAACTCCTGCAACCGCCATTTGTCCTCATCGTCCTCATCGTCCTCCTCTACCAACTCAGGAATCTCCGACAGCATCTCCAGCGACAGCTCTCGACGCCTGATCGTGTCTTCGCCCAGGGGGCGATCTTCTTCCTTCTTGCCCTCGGCACTGCCGGAGGGAATCCATGCGACAGCCAGCTCAGTCTGACGTTCGCGGAGCCACTCAGCGAGCTGCCAAGTGCTCTCGCAGTCGTCCTTGTTGTAATTGCGGATCTCATTCAAAAGGGGAGACTTGTTGCAGTCGGGTGGCTCGCCGCTCGACATCCAGCGTTCGTACTGGAGGATCGAGTCCATGGCGGAAGTGACGTCACCCTCTCTGGGTCCCCGGTACAGCGGTTCAAGCGCTTTCAGTGAGTAGCTTCGAGTGCCGACCCGCAGTCCACCACGAACTACGGTGTACAGGTCTACGAATATGTCGTTGCGCAGCAGATCATCGACCTCATCCTCGCGCGTTCCGTATTGGCCGGCGAGCCTGCGGAGCGCGGTGACCTCGTAGGGAGCGTAGTGGTAGATATGCATCTTGGGGTCGGACTTCCAACGGGCATGGGCCCAGTCAACGAATCCCTCGAATGCAGCCCTTTCGCCCTGGGCGTCATGTCCCCACCAGTCGCGGAACACTGGCTTCCCTTTCTCGACCGTCACGGCCCCGAACAGGTACTCCAAGCCTCCCTCGATCAGTGGATACCCCTCCATGTCGAAATATACATCGAGTTTCGACGCCGGCGGTAAAAGCGCGAGTCCACGTCGCGGGTCCTCGAGTGAAGGGGGGACGGCGCGATACTCGGGCACGTCCAGGCCATCAGACTTGAGCTGCAGAGCCGCCTGTTCCCTTAACCGGGTGAATACCTCGTCCCCGATGCCCTTTACTTGCGAACGCTTGGTCTTGGCTAGCTTCGTCAGGGTGTCGATATCTGCGTCTTGGAGCCGCCGGATCTGGCTTGTGCGCATGTTAGCGACTCGGCAGAGGTGATCGGCGTCTTCCCAGATCTGCTCTGCGTGAGATTGCCACCTGCCGTGATTCGCTCCGGGCTGTGGCGCCGGCGGAGTGTCGGGATCAAAGCTGTCCTGAGCAGCAAGGAAAGCTTGTTTCACCGCGAGGTAGTGATGCCAGAAGTCGTCGGTGCGGAATTCCCGCACTTCTCTGGTTCCCAAGACCACACCGAGATAGGCAGGCCGAATCCCGGTCGCTTGCTCTAGCATCTCTGCATAGCAGCAAAGCTGGATCAGGAAATGAGGCTTGGCTTCCCGCGCAAGCTTGGTGTCCCAAACTTCATAGGGATCGTTCTCGTCGTCAGTTCGAACCAGAAAGTCTGCGTAGCCGCGGAAGCGGCCTCCGGATAGCGCAGCCTGGAAGATCACGTCACGGCGCTGCTTGATGGCTTCCAGTGTCGCCTTCTCATCGCCTTTGCCGCGTTCAATCTCGCAAACGTCGCGGCCGTCGTCGTGTTGTTGCTGCAGGAAGTTGGTCTCGTGTTCGTCGCCCATTTCCGCGAGCAGACGCATCCCACCATCTTCCTCGTCCGGCGTGACTTTGCTGGGGTGCTCAAGGAACATCCGGTCCATCCAGCTCGCAAACGGCGACGAGACGAACCGGATGAGGTCCGATGGCGAGAAGATGATGTCACCCTTTGCACGATACACGGTTCGGCCTTCTGTCTTGTTGTGCCTACTTGATGAGCTTCAACTTGCCGCCAGATAGGTCAGGAAAGAGCAACATCCTGGATAGCAGTACAGCCACGCGCTCTAGTCCGATCTTGTTCAGGTCTGGCTCATCCTCGACTTCAACGTATTCGATGAGAATGTCGTCGATGTAGAGCTTGAGTGAACCGCTAACGAAGCGAATGAAGAAGGCTTGGGTTTCACCGTCGCCTCCTTCGACCACCAACTCGCCATCCCACTGGCATGGGTCACTGGCTGAGGTCTGCGAGCAGCTGACGACTCGATAGAGGGGTGGCGCAGTCTGGCTGCCGATGCGGTCCGCAGCCTGTGTCAGCAGAGATTTCAGCATCTCGATGGAGACGTTCTTCGGCAGCGACTTGATCAACTTGCAGAAGTCGTCGTTGCTCCAGAACGGCAGTCCGGGCATCACCTTCTCTAGCTGTTTCCGCGAAGTCGGCTTCATGACTCTCCTCCTGTGCTCGGATCATAGCAGGCCGTGCGACACAAACGTCCGTTTTGGGGACATAGCAGATTCCAATGTCGCGAAGGCGAGTACACTGGGCGAAAACGAACCTTGCAGGAGCAAACCATGTGGCTCTTTACCCGATACGGCTTCTTCAGCGTGACCCAACCGACCAAGGACAATCCAACCGTCAAAGCCAGCGAGTTGGTTCAGATCCGGGCCCGTATGCGTATGCATCTACAGGCCCTGCAGGCGAGGTTCCCAGTTGGGCTTGCTGGCGAGATCCTGGAGTCGGAGGAAACGGACTATCGCTACCGCCTAATCGTGGAACGCCACCGCTTTGAGCGAGTCGCGGCGGCTCTCGTTGGCGAGCTGGACTACTCGAACTTTAAAGGTGCCTGCAGCCGGCAGAGTGCGTGGCTCGGATCCGGCTACTCTCATGCACTGCACGAAGTTTGGTCTATCCACCACGGGTTGCAGCAAGGGGCGCAGTCCGCCTCTGCCGCCAAGGCTCTGCCCGATGCCTCGCCCAACGAAGCAGTTGAAGGGTAGACTCACTCCCGGAGGGCAGACGGATGGAACAGGCGAACGATCCCCGTAGCATACCGAGAGATGTGTTTGATCCACTGATCTGTGGCCTTCACTGCCGGCGCGGCAAGGACATTCCCTACGGCCAGATCGAACAGCAAGTGGCGACGGCCCTGGAGAGATCCGGTGGAAAGCTCACTCCTCCGGTGTTGAAGCCAATCAAGAAGCACTTCGAGCAGTACATGCCACTTCCCGCCAAGTCGAACGATCCCGTCTACAAGCGCCTGGAGAACGCGCCTGTCGACCCTAGGGCCGTATCCGACGAAGACGAACTGGAGTTGATCGAGCACCTATACCGCACCTTGAAGCAGGACTTCACGGTCTCGCTCGTTATGCGATTCGCCAACCCGAAGAACTTTTGCGTCATCAGTCAGCCTATTCGCAAGGCTGCACGCTGGATGGGCACGCGCATCGAGCAGAAGCGGGCTGATCGCGAGTACATCGAGCTAATGCGTGCCCTGAGGACTCTAAGGGATGACTTGGGCATTGAACGGGTTGCCGACTTGGATCGCGGCCTTTACTCCTTCTACTACCGGTGTCTTGTCGGCGAAGGACGCCGTTGCACCAACTTCGAGGCGCTAGCGACGTCTCGCCGGCAGCGGGCACTGAGCAAGCTTGGCGAAGCGGCTCGGAGTGCTGCCGGCCTACGTCAGTTGTTCCAGGGCGCCCAAGAACAGCTTGAAGAACTCGACGGTGCTGGCCAAACGGAGTTCTTGGATCGGTTGACGCAAGCGGTAACCGAGTTCAGCACTGAAGTGGCCGATGAGCTCGAGACTCGCCGTCGCCAGTTCTTCGAGTCTCGATCGCGGGAGATTGGGCTGCGCGTGAAGGTCCTGAAAGATGACTATCCTGCGCTCAAGTCGCTCAGTTCAGACGCCGGCCGCTTGCTGGCCGGCGCCCATCTGATGTGGGAGGACGAACGCGAAGGCGCAATCGCTTCACCCGGATTGATTGCTGTGTCATGTGGCCAGGCATTCGAACATGAACTGCGTGACGTCGTGTATCAGCGACTCGCATTGCCGCAGACCAACGGAGTGGCGTATTCGTGGCTTGCCAAGAACGATCCAGTTGTTGCACGACATGGCGAAGCAGAACAGGCTTGGCGTGCGGCACTCGATGCTGGCTCAAAGGGGCCAAAGTTCGAGACGCTGATTCGTCTTTCCTCACTCGCCGCTGATCCAGCCTTGGACAGCAGTCCACTGGTGGCGCAGTATCGAGAATCGCTGTTCAGGGCTTTCCCAGGTCTGGCAGAAGCAGACACTCCAGAAGCATATGGCCCAGTGAGCTTCGGGGTGGATATGGACAGGCTCAGGGAGCTGCGCAACCGATGTGCCCACCAGGCAGCGGTTGGCAAGAAGCTTGGTCCAAAGGCTGCCGACCTGGTGTTCGGTAAATCCGGTATTCTGGCTTCTCTCAGCGCAACTTGAGCAGAGCATCCTGGACTAGCTTCGATCAGTAGCCTGTTCTGCCTGAACGTCTCTCAGCGTACGGCCTCTTGCGTCTTTCCAATCCGTCAAGCCGCTGGACCGTCCCAAAACTACCGCAGCCGCGAGCGATGGTGAGTTGAACACGTAGTCCTGCGAGAAGCGCAGACTACCGCTGCCAGGAACTAAGACGCCGTTCTTGATCAAGTCAGATCGCAGCGCGACCACGTTAGGGAAGTGCTTTTCTAGTGAATCGACGACATCTGCAGAAGCCTCGGAATGATGGAGCACAACGAATCCCTGAGCTGTGTCGCGCCCTCTTGCATTGACGCCCCTACCGGAGCAGTTGAAAACCAGATCGCCATCGGCTTCCGATGCCGACGCGCCCGAGTTGAATGCATCGACCCCGAGCACGGGAAGAATCCCGAGGATGTTGGACAGGAATACCTCCATGTCGGCAAAGTCTGCCTCGGATAGCGTTGGCTCGGTCGGCTGGTTGCCATTGTCGAGTGCGACGAGCTTTGCTTCACGGGCCTTGGCGATCAGTCTGGCTTCAAGGAGCTGAACATGCGCCTTGTTCAAGAATCCGGGTGCGACGAAAAAGACTGCGCGGATCCAGAATTCCTTCTCCTTGATGTGACTGGCGAATCGATCAGCAACGGGATCGCCCTCACCAATGTACAGCATGTCACCCAATCCGTCCGGCTTTGGTCCAACTAGCAAGTAGACACCCGTTTGCTGGAACTCGGGACGGCTTCGTACGGCCGTCCATTGAGAGCGAGGAAACACGACCGCTTTGCCGATCCAGTTGGTGCGCTCTACGAGTTGAAGGCCATCTGGATCGCCATCGGCCACAAATATGCGCAAAGAAAAAGCCGCTGATTTAGCCATCTACTCCTCCAGCATGTCGACACCCACGGTCTGCAAGAAATCGGCGCACACGCGACTTCCACGCGCGCTCTTGTGTACCAACCGGGCTACTCATCACCGACGTGGCGATAATCATCGCTGACGCCCCAACTGCCATTGCACAGCAAGCCGTGCTCTTCGACCCAATCGATGAACAACTCGTTCAGCTTCACGGACTCCTCGTAAGTGAACCGCGCACCTCCCTCCTTCTCGAGGGAGCCTTCAAAGTTGATCAGGCGGTAGGTCTTTTCCGGTTCTTCCGTCACTTTCGCGCCCTTTCGGATCAGACTTGCATTTCTACTGGTGCCAGCTGGAGTATCTAACACTCTACTCCCGAATGCCAAGCAGGTCCAAGCACGCTGAAACCTAGCCATTTTTTGACATCTCCTCGTACATGCCGTACGCTTCATGTGGCCCTCTGGGGCTTTGACAACCGCTAGCTCATCAAGACGGGTGGAGGGAAGGACCCTTCGAAGCCCGGCCAACCTGCCTCTTCAGGCAAGGTGGCAAAGTCCATGCGAGTCGCTTTGCGGCTCCCAGACGATGAGGAGAGATCGTGACTGAACTGAAGTGCAGAGTGGAATTTGCCGCGCTGGGAGCTGCCGGCGCGCGACAGTTTCATTTGGGGCTCAAGGGCACGGCATATTGCGAACAGTATCGAGTGCCTGGCGCTAGCGGATTCGTGAAGATTGACGGGAGGGCGTCATGATCTACGCAGGGGGAAGCGTCGAGCTGATCGTAGATGTGCTCCCGAGCCGGGATGTGGGGCTAAAAGAGCTGTACGAGTACCACAACAGCAGTCGCCACCGGATCGTAAGAGATCATCGAGACGGTGGAGTACATCCTCTCGGTGACCTGAAGCCCAAGTCGCTTTGGGACTTCCCTGGCCACCGCACGATCCCCGAGGTCTGGTTCCGCGAAATTCTCCTCTACGACACGCGTCATTACGATCTGTTCGTTCGGGCCGACATTGTGGAGTTCGTGGACAGCGAAGAGGTCTTCGGCAACACCGTCACCTACTTAGCCGGCGAGTATCGAATTCTGGCTGGTACGCGTCTCGTGGTAGGTGAACCCGGTTTGGTTTGGAGCTTCGATCCCAACGTTACGTTGAACAAGGTCTCCGTCGCATGGGCGATGGTGAAGTCCATCCGGGCTGAAAGACGTATTCGGGGCCGGGCACGGGAGCGGCGGGCGCGTCGAATTCGGGATGTCCAAGAGACGCCGGCCGGGAGCGGCAGAGTTCCTCACGTTAAGTAGAGGGAGGTGACTATGACGCAGCGCGCGTATTCCGAGGTCGCAGCGTGGGCTATTGGCGCGGCCTAGGAGCGATCCGAATTCGTGTCGCCGCGGCTGATACGATGGTTGTTCAACGAGGGGGTGTGGTATGGAGCAGACGCGAGTGTTTCGCGGCAGAAGCGTAGAGATTGTCCTCGGGGCCGGACTCGGGGGACGCCCACTGAGCCCGCTGGAGATGATGGGCTACGTGAGATCAGGCCCGGAGCGTACGCTCTTGAGCTGCGGTAGCGTCAATCCAGACAAGTTGAAACGGCAACCGGCCCACGCGCTGTGGCGACTTGGGCACTGTGCCGATATTCCAGCCGAATCCCTGAGGCACCTGAAGTTGTTCGACAGGGGTGGGCGCAACCTCCGCCTGGACACTGCCTTAGCTTACGCCTGGAGGTATTGGGGGCTCACACCCGATTTTGGTGAGCCAGCTCGCCCATATGTGTCCGGGGAGTTCATAGTGTTGGCTCGTACCCGCATAGTCGCGAACGAGGTGGGCCTTGCGTGGATGGACTCACTCGACGTTGCAACGGTGACCTTACCCCGTCCTTTGGTCCACCGTAATGTTAGTTTCGGCCGCTTCTGCCGGTGTTTTGTAGCCCAGTGACATGTGCGGCCGTTCTTTGTTGTACACCTCTCTCCACCAGTCCACGAGCACCTGCGCTTCCCCGC
>JAIOJA010000052.1 GCA_019912315.1 Planctomycetota bacterium | reverse complement strand
CTCCCAGATTTTGGGCAGCATCCAGACCGCCGGTTTCCGCAGGGACGCCATCATCTTCGTCGTCTCCAATCCCGTCGACATCCTCACGCAGCTGGCCGCGGCTAAGCTCGGGCTGCCCTGGCCGCAGGTCATCGGTCTCGGCACCATGCTCGCCACCACCGCCACCGCCGCCTGAGACAACTGCGTTGCCGCTCACGGTGATGACGTACGGGCTGCTGGTCGGGTCGTTGCTGGCGGCACTGATGCTGAAGCTGAACGGCAGACCAGCCGTGCTCGGCGTGATGTCTACCGCGAAGGTCATGCTCCAGCCCCCGCCCGCAAGCCAGTTCTGTGGCGGCTGCGCGCTGACGGTCGCCGTGCAGTTGGTCTGGTTGCCCGTCTGCACGAGTGGCGTCCCTGTCAGGTTCAGATTCGCGTTGCCGTTGTTGAAGATGGTCCAGGTCACGGTCTGGGTCGCGCCAGCGTTCATGTCGCCGACACTGTCACCGCCGCCGCTGGGAATCACCGTGTAGGCCGGTCGGTGAATCTGCATCTCCGGTGAGGCCGTGGCCGCGTTGCCCTGGCAGGTGAACGTGTAATTGGGCGTGTTCGGGTCGTTGGTCGGCATATTCAGCACGAAGCCGAAGGGCTGGCCTGAACTCGCGGGCGTCACCATCGCGATGTAGCTGAAGCCAAGATTGCCCGGGTCCATGGTCACGCCACCGGCCGGCGTGAACAGGCTGACGGCGCAATTGACCGCGTTGCTGTACGTGATCGTCGGGTTGCTCGTGAATCGCAGAAAGTGTGAGGCCGTCGGGTCATTCAGGATCGTGAAGAAAACGTTGGCCTGCACGCCGGCCGTCAGGTTGCCGAGGTCGCGGGCGCCGTTGTGCGGGATCAGCGCGCCGTAGGTGCTGCCGTTGCTCTCGTGAACACGGGCGACAGCGCCCCAGCTTCCGCCGTAGGGCACGTGGTGGTCTTCGACTTCGCCGAAGTCCGTGAACCCCGTGCCCGTGGCGCCGCCCGGGTGTCCACCGCCATTGAGAGCCATAGGCCCGCTGCTGTGCGCGGTGACGTCCCACAGCAGGGCGCGCACGTTGACATGCGTCCCGACGGCGCCGGCGGGAATCTGAACTGTGTAGCTGTTAAAGGAAGTGCTGCTGCCGCCGTAGGGTGGCGCCACGCGGGGGGAGAACCCGCCGTTGGGGGCGCCCGGGCTGCGCCCGGCCCACGCGACGCGCTCACCGGCATCGAGCCAGTCGCCGTCGTTGTTGAAATCCATCCAGATCGCCAGGTCAGAGTTTCCGTTGGTGCAGACAACCGGCACGTTGATGGTGCAAGTTCCGCCCTTCACGAGGTTCAGGAACTCGAGCGCGTCGTCGCCGTCGTCGTCGGTCCAGCCCGCGCCGGGCAGATTGTCGTCGCTGCTTGTCACACCCAGCGCGTCGAGACGCACTCCGCCGCCCGGCATGAAGACCGTGAATCCGGGATAGGGCGCGGGCGCGTCGCTGGCATCCTGCGCGTTGAGCGCCGCGGGCAGCAGGGCGCAAAGAATCATGACAAGTCTGTTCATGGGTTCGCTCCGTTTTCGTGTCCTGACCAAGCGTAGCGAATACGGAACATCTTCTTAGCTCCCACGTAAAAGTCATGTATCGTTTACATGACGCACGCAACGCCCTGTCACGAAAGCAGAACATGGACGAACACAACGAAAGACTGGCATTTCTGGCCGACCGCTGGCCACAGGCCGAGATCGCGCGCAAGACAGGCACCCAGCGCAACAACATCAGCCGCTACATGCGCGGCGGCAAGATGCCCCTTGAGTTCGGCGCCGCGCTGGTGCGCAAGCTGGGCGTCAACCCGGCCTGGCTGCTGGTCGGCGAGGGCACGGCGTTTCTCAGTGACGTGAACGCGGAAACCGGGCGTATGGCCGGCGACCTGCTGGAGCTGGTCGAGGCCATGAACAGCGTCGCAAGCCTGCAACTGGGCTCGCTGACCGGTAAACACCACCTGCGCATGTTGCGCGAGCTGAACGACGCGCTGGCGCGATTCGAGAAACTGCGCGACAGCATCAATGAGCGCACCGGGCCAATCTTCGCGCGGATCCTCGACGACTACTGGGGCGCACTTGAGAAATGGCAGCTCGACAAGGCCGACGACATCCGCAAAGCCGCTGAGCAGGTGGCGCGCCTGTGCGACGACGAGGCCTTGCAGGAGCGCTTCGAGCGCACTCTCAGCTACCACGCGTTTCTGCGGCGTGATGAAGATGAATCGATCATGTACCAGTCGCGCGTGTTCCTGCGTCGGCTGGCGGGCGGCAACATCGACGAGGCCGCCATGCGCGAGGCCTTCAACGCGGCGAACACACTCCAGAGTAACGCGCGCCTTGATGAAGCGCTCGCCATCTGCGACGCCGCGATCGCGCTGGCGGGCCCGCGCGGGCGCAATTGGGCGGTGACACGACTGCTGAACGCCATGGGCGGCTACATCCTGATGGAGCGCGGCGACATTCGCGAAGGGCTGCGGCGCGTCGTGACCGCGAGCCCGCAACCTGTGCCGGGCTGGCACACCGTACAGCACAGCATGTTGATTCGCGGGCTGCTTCTGTCGGGCGGCATTGACTTCCCGCGCGCCGTAGAGATGCGCGGCGACGGCCCGGCCCACGCGCAGGGAATGCTGGTGTACGCCCTGTGGCTTGAGGACGCGGCGGCGTTCAAGCTCGCCTGTGAGCACTACCTGACCGATGAAAGCGGTGATTTCAACGTGTTCATGAGCGCCGCCCTCGACGCGTTCAACGGACGCAAGACCCCCGCCCTGAAGCTGCTGAAGAACTATCCCGAGCCCGGACGCAAGCCGGTCAACGAGCAGTTCGACCAGGCCGTGTTCGGGACGGCGCTGGCAAGGCTGTGCGGATCAGCCGACGCGCGCAAACGGCACGAGCAATCGGGCAAAGTTCTGCGCGACGCCGACGCGCGCGTACATATGTCGGCGCTGGCCACCGCCATGTTCCATCGCAACGCGCTTGCGCTGCACAAGAAGGGTGATGCGCGCGCGGAGGCCGAGAGCTACTTCCGTGAAGGGTTCGCGAAGGGGTACGGCTGCTTCCGGGAAATCGTGGATAGTCTTGAGTGACGCGGCTATGTTGTCCGCCGCTCACAATTATCTGGAGAATGAAAATGAAGCGATTTGTCGCGGCGGCGTTGTTTGCGCTGGGTATTGGCCTGTCCGGTTTCTGGCTGGGACAGAATGACGCGCCCGAAGTTGCAGCGCAGGACAAGCCTGCCAAACCAGCGAAGATTGCGAACCTGGAAGCGTACCTGAACGCGGACGAGGCTTACAAGGCCGCGGATCTGGCCGGCAGGTGCGCCATCATTGAAGAACTCAAGAAAGAACAGAAGACGGATTGGACTACCGCGCGCGGTATGCAGATGCGCCTGCTGCTTGTCCATGCCCGTGCAAACGAAATGGACCCGGCGACGAACCTGGTTGCGTTCGTGCAGTGGATCGGCGCGCACACCAAGGACTGGAAAGACCCTCTTTCAAAGGCGTGCAGCGGCACCGGCTCGCTGAACGCTCTGCTTGAGACCTACGGCGCGCAGCGGCTGTACCGGGACGAAACCTTTCTGAAGGGCGACAGCGAAGCGAAGCTGCGTCGCATCAAGGAACTGTGGGAAGCGCGCGAGCTTGACCAGAGCCAGTGTTACGACCTGACCCGCATGTACATCTACGCGCACCTGGCGGCGGCGGACGGAGACATCAACAAAGAGCTCGAGCTGTTTGGCAAGCTGCACCGCGCAGAATGTACCGACTGGGCCGGCGCTTCCAGCGTGCACGAAGCCCTGATGACCCGCGCGCTCGAGGAAAAGAAGGAACTCGACACCGTTGAGAAAAAGCTGGCCTGGCTTGCCAAGGCCGCGGACAACAACACCGGCGACCTGAGCTGGATGACCGTCTCAAACCGTCGTCTCACTCTGTTCATGCACGCCATGGACAAAGAAATGGGCGGGCTGGACAGCGCCGCTCGCAAGGCGAAGATCGCCGAATGGAAGGAAAAGGGTCTGTTGGCCGGCAGCGACGCCAGCAATCTCGAAAGCACTTACTGCGTGAACGAATAGCGGCACGGTCGGGGCGTTCCTAAGATTTGAGCATGGAACGCCCCGACCAGCCCGATTTCGCCTGGTACCGCCTGCAAGGGCGGGAGATCGCGGTGTTGATCGTGCTTGGCGCACTGCTTGTGGCCTTGACGAGCTGGGCCTGGCTGCGCGATGCCGGGTTCAAGGAAGTACCGGTCAGGCACACCGAATTGCCGCCCGCCAGAGTCAACGTGAACACCGCATCGGTCGGCGAGCTGACCGCGCTGCCAGGCATCGGTGAGCGCAAGGCCGAAAAAATCGTGAACGCGCGGCCGATCAGCACGCTTGATGAACTGGCGGATGCGGCCGGCGGCATCCCGGCCAAGGATCTCGAGCGCATGAAGGATTACGTTGTGTTTGAGTAGCGAAACGTATTCGCCGGGAGCCCGCGCAACTCATCGCCTGGCAGACGAGCCCGACAATTCAAATACTCGCCCGCGCGTTACAACGAAACGTGCGCGTCCGGTGAGTTTGCTGCCGAGAAACGGTGAGTTTTTGGTGTGGCTGGTGAGCGCATCCGGAGTGACTTCCCATTCGAGCTTCGGGTCGAACAGGCAGAGGTCGCCGTCGAGGCCCGGTGCAATCGAGCCCTTTCTGTGATCCAGTCGCAACACCCGCGCGGGGTTGACCGTCAACTTCGCCAGCGCGTCCATCAACGGCAGGTCGCCGGTGGCCACAAGCCGCGTCAGCACGACACCCAGCGTCGTTTCCAGCCCCACGGCGCCGAAGGGCGCGCGCCCGAATTCGAGCTCTTTCTCCTGGGGCGGCACGGGGCGATGTCCGCTTGAAATGCAGTCGATCACCCCTTCCGTCAGGCCGCGCTTCAGCCACGCGACGTCGTCCGCCGTACGAAACGGCGGGAAGACCTTGAAGTTCGTGTCGTACTGCCGGCGCACGACTTCATCCGTGAACGCGAGGTGATGCGCGCAGACTTCGGCGGTCACGCGCACTTTCAACTTCTGTGCGCGCTTGACCGCCCGCACGGCGTTTCGCGTCGTCAGTTTGGCGGCGTGGAAGTGGCAGCCCGCTTCACGCGCGAACATGCACGCGCGCGCGACGGCAAGTTCTTCCGCAACGCTGGACATCCCGGGCAGCCCAGCCAGCATCGCTTCATAGCCGGCGTTCATTGCGCCGCCGCCGAGGTTCGGGTCGATCGAATACTCGATTACAGCGCGGTCAAACATGGCCGCGTAGCGCATCCCGCGCAGCAACCCGCCGGGCTCGTCGTTGACTCGCTGTTCGTCACCGAAGGCCACGGCACCGGCTTCGATCAATTGTCCGATCTCCGTCAGCTCGCGGCCCTCGCGGTTTTTTGTCAGCGCGCAGACCGGGTGGACTTCGGCAAAGCCGGCCTTCTCGGACTGGCGTTTCACAAACAGGGCCGCGGCGACCGTGTCAATCGGCGGGTCCGTGTCGGGCAGGCAGGCGACGGTGGTGAAGCCGCCGTGAATCGCGACTTGCGCGCCGTGGGCAATGGTTTCTTCGCTGTCGTGTCCGGGCTCGCCCATGTGGGCGCGCAGGTCGATCAACCCGGGCGCGACGATCAGCCCGCGGGCGTCGATCGTTTCCAGCTCTTTGAGTTTCGGGTGGTCCTTGCGTACGCCTTGTTCGGTGAAGCTGCCGATTGCGGATATCCTGCCGTTCAGTACCAGAACATCGGCGCTCTCGTCGCGCCCGGTTGCCGGGTCGATGACGCGTCCTCCTGTCACGAGAATGGCCTTGCTCATTCGTGCTTTCCAAGAAATGCGTCGATGCGCGACCGCAACTCTGTCGCGTCCGACCAGACGTCGTTGTGCCGCGCCCCCGACAGTGCCAGAAACTCTTTCGGGCCAGGCAGGGCGGCGTGCAGGCGTTCAGCGTACGCAAAGGGCACGATCTCGTCGTCCGTCCCGTGAAAGTGAAAAACCGGCAGCGTCAGCCCGGGGGCGCGCTCAAGATTGTCGTAGCCCGCATACACAAACCATTCCGGCCTGGCCAGAAATCCCATGTGCTCGCGGGCCATATCCGGCACGTTTGTGAACGGCGCCTCCAGGACCAACGCCGCGGGCGGCTGCCCCTGCTCGATCAATTCGCTGGTCAGTTTGGTTGCCGGTCCGCCGCCTAGTGAGCGCCCCCAGATAATGATCTGCGAAGGCTCCCAGCCCAGGTCTTCCGTCGCGAAGCGGTAGACGGCGCGGGCATCGCAGTACAGCCCCGGCTCGTCGGGTCGTCCTTCGCTCTCGCCGAAGCCGCGGTAATTGAACAGCAGGAGTTGCGCCCGCAATGCGTCGCCTGTCGCGGCGTAGACATCGGCACCGAGGCCCACGCGCTCGCCATTTCCCATGAACTGGATAATCTTGCGGGGGCGGGCGGCGTCACCGAGAACCCAGCCGTACAGCGTTAGCCCGTCATCCGTGACGATTTCGACTTCGCGTACATCGCCCCGGGCGGCTGCCAGGGCGCGCGCGTCGTCGTCGCCCAGCATCGCGCCAGGGTACAGGTTGGCGGCATTCGCCCAGCGCACCCACGACAGCAACGCTATCGCCAGCACGACCAGCACGAAGCCGATCCGCAGTGCGAGCGGCGCCGGTATGCGCTTGGGAGCGGGTTCCGCGCCTTCAGGCACCGTGGGCCTCCTTCGCGCTTTGCACCAGCACCAGCACCGCCATGCGCACCGACAGCCCGTTGCTGACCTGTTGCAGGATCACGCTGTTCTTGCCATCCGCGACTTGCTGGCTGATCTCGATGCCGCGGTTGATGGGCCCGGGGTGCATGATCATTACATCCGTCTTCATGCGGCTCAGGCGGTTGCCGTCGATGCCATACAAGTGGTGGTACTCGCGCACGCTGGGGAACAGTCCTTTGTTCTGGCGCTCCATCTGAATGCGCAGGATGTTGAACACGTCGTAATGGTCAATGACTTCGTCCAGGTTGTAATGGATGCTGCAACCCAGGTCCTTGAACGCGCCGGGGATCAGCGTCTTCGGCCCGACCAGACCGACCTCGGCCCCAAGCTTCTTAAGCCCGTGAATGTTGCTGCGGGCGACGCGGCTGTGGGTGATGTCGCCAACCAGCGCGATCTTGCGCCCGGCCAGATCTCCGAACTTCTCGCGCATGGTGAAAATATCCAGCAGCCCCTGCGTGGGATGCTCGTGTGTGCCGTCGCCGGCATTGACCACGCACGCGTCCAGGCTTCGCCCCAGCAGCGCGGGTGCCCCGGCCTGCTGGTGGCGGATGATCACGATGTCCACGCCCATGGCCTCGAGGTTGCGTCCGGTGTCTACAAGAGTCTCGCCTTTGACGGCGCTGCTGGCTTCTTTGACGACATCAACCAGGTCCGCGCTCAGGCGCTGGGCGGCGAGGCTGAAGCTGGCCTTGGTGCGCGTGCTGGGCTCAAAGAAGAGGTTCAGCACGACTTTGCCGCGTAAGGCGGGGGCCTTCTTGATGCTGCGCGTGCTGATTTCCTTGAAGCCGTTGGCGGTATCGAGGATGTGAAGAATTTCTTCGCGGCTGAGCTCTTCGAGTCCCAGCAAGTCCTTACGTTTCCAGGTGACGGCAGTG
The DNA here is from genome assembly GCA_019912315.1 of Planctomycetota bacterium. Classification (GTDB taxonomy): domain Bacteria; phylum Planctomycetota; class UBA8742; order UBA2392; family UBA2392; genus JACKID01. Next base: position 26,090 of record JAIOJA010000052.1, on the reverse strand, counting down.
GTCAACGCGGCCCTTTGCATAAAAAAACAGCGACGCTGTTTGCGTCGCTCGTTACTTGCCGGTGATTCGTTCGCTTCACCTGATCCCCCGGTGGTTGAAGGTTTATAGTTCCCATCCGCCGTCGTGCAAACCCCCGTCCGCCGGCTAGACTGCTGCCATGGACCGGCAACGACTCGCCCAGAACCTGAAGGACGTTCAGCACCGCATTGCGGAAACCGCCCGCAAGGCCGGGCGGGAGCCGGCTGACGTGACGCTGATCGGCGTAACCAAGAGCGTCGACGCCGGGACAACACAGGCGCTGATCGAGCTTGGAGTGACGGACATCGCCGAGAATCGCCAGCAGTCAGCCGCCGGGAAGCTGCCGGACGTACACGCGCTGAGCAGCAAGCGTCGCCCCACACTGCACTTCATCGGGCCGCTGCAGCGCAACAAAGTGAAGCGCGTGCTGGAATGGTTCGACGTGATCCACAGTGTGGACTCGGTGAAGCTGGCAACGGAAATCAGCAATCGGGCCAATGAGTTGCAACGGACGGTCGGAGTGTTTGTGCAGGTAAACGTTGCCCTTGAGCCGCAGAAAGGCGGCCTTGAACCCGCCGATCTTTCGGATGCGCTGGAAGAAATTCTCCGTCTGCCGCGACTGCATCTGTGGGGGCTGATGTGCATGGCGCCCTACGACGACGACCCGGAGACCGCCCGCCCCCATTTCAAGCGCCTTGCAGCGTTGTCCCGCGAGTTGATCGAGGGCGGACACATGCCCGCAGGAGCGGGACGATTGTCCATGGGCATGAGCGGCGATTTCGAAGTGGCGATTGAAGAGGGTGCGACACACGTCAGGGTCGGCAGCGCGCTGTTCGAGTGAAACGGAGTCTGGCGCCGGGCAGATGGGTGACGGGTCTGTACCTTCGGAGCACTCGGCCCGAAGGGGACAGACGCCCGTCTTCGTTGAAGTTTCAGCGTGAGCCAGACCCCGCGATCGCCTACGTCACCACGCCGTCCACCGGCTTGAAGTGCGGGAACGTCTTTTCGGCCTCGCGCAGGCTGATCAACGGCGCAAACTCGCACAGCTCCTGCATCCGGTTCCAGATCTTCTGGATTGCAGGGTGATCGTGGGCCGCTTTGGCCGCGCCGGGCAGCCACTCGAAAATCTCAAGCAGAGTGCCGTCTTCGGCTTCCATCAGGATGGCCGGGCGCTCGGTGATCATTTCCTCGACGCGCAGGGTCGTGTTATGCTGGCGGATCAACTCTTTCAGTGCGTCGGTGCTGGCGGTGTCGTACGGGCGGTACATGGCGATTACCATCTCGGAGTTCATGCGGTGCTCCCATATGTCCCAGTCAGATAGTTGAAAAGTCGCGCTGTGTCTACATCGGGGCGCACTTACGCGCCCGCCGCGTCGATCCGGGCCGCCAGCTTGAAATCGCGGTCCGTTATGCCGCCCGCGTCGTGGGTGCTAAGGCGGATCAGCACCTTGTTGTAGACGTTCGTCCACTCCGGGTGGTGGTCGAGCTCGTCGGCCGCGGCAGCGACCTTTTGCATGAACGCCCAGGCCTGCGTGAAATCCTCAAACTCGAAGGATTTGGCGATGGCGTCATCGTCGAGTTCCCAGGCGTTCAGATTTTTGAGCGCGGCTTCAATTTCCGCCGCCGTCGCCTTCTTCATTTGTTTTCTCCGATAGAGCCTTGCCGCGCAGGGCGATTTCGCCGGTACCCAGGCGAATGCCCGCCATGGCGGCTTCGTTGCCGCCGACGCGCCAGGTGGCGCGAACTTCAGCGCCCGGGCGCGACGGCATGGATACCGGGCGGGCGGACTTCAGCCCGTTATCGAGCTGCGCGAAGATGCCGTTCCAGAATTCCTCGCGCTTGTCGTCGTCGGCGTCGCCCGCAATCATGGCGTCCACTTCCGCCTGTGAGGCAAGATGCGGGGTCAGGGCCTTGATGCGATCCTGGCGCAGGACGCTTGACCTGACTTTTTCGTTCAGCGACTCAAGCAGGGCGGCGAAGGCCCCGTCCTCACTGGCGAAGATCGCGCCCAGGGCTTCATCATAGTCGAACGGCTTGCGCTCGCTTTCAGGGCGCCGGCGGTCGTCGGCGTCGCGCCCCACCACGTAGTCAATGGCTTGCAGGTCAAGCAGCGCGTCGCGGGCTTCGCCACCCCCGAAATAGGGCGCCATGCCGGCCACGGGCGAGCCCGCGACGCCGTCGATGGTGACCTCAAGGGCCGATACCAGCCAGTCCTCGCCCCGTTTCGTGAACTCGGCCCGAACCCGGATACTGGCGCCCAGGGCAAGTGGCCAGGTCGCGTTGATGCCGGCAACCTCGGCCCCGGCAGGCAGGTTTTCAAGCCCCGGCACGGCCTCGAGGGCACCGAAGAACAGTTTGCCGACGCGCGTGTCGCGATGCTTTGCCAGGGCGGCGAGGCGCGCGCGGAAGCGTTTGGGCTCGGGGCCGTCGTCGTCGGGCTGGTTTAGCATCAATGAACTGACGGCGCTGACGGCTTCCTTATATGCGGGGGAGTCGGCGTCGCCGTTCGCGAGTTCGGGATTTTGCAGTGCCTCGGCGAGGGGAACGACCGATAAAGTGGACGCGCCCAACTGGGTCGTGAAAGTCACAAACGCCATAAGGAGTGCTAGAGTGAACAGGTGGCGCATGGTCAATTCCGTGTAAGGTGTTGCGGTGAGAGACCATACCGGGGCGGGTAAGCCCTTGCCAAGCGTCTTTTACCTTGTCGAATTGAATGTAACGTGGTTCAATTCGAGGGGGTTTACAAGGCAAACGCAGGTCGGGGTTTGCGTCGGAAACCCCGACCAAAGCCTCCGGAGTTGTCCATTGCGATTGAACTGGGTCCGCCCGGTAAGGTCTGCATTGATGGCAGGTGTCCATGGCGGAAACCGAAAACAGCAGTGTTGACTACGCGAACCTGATCCGCGCCCAGACGCGCCAGGTTGACATTGACGCGTTCAAAGAACGCGGCATGAAAAAAGTCAACGTCATCAACGCCAAGAAGATCAATGAACTGATCTCTCAGGCGGTGACGAACATTATCGGCAAGATGGAAGACGCCGATATCGAAACGATCAAGGACGACAAGGCCAAGATCGTCATGGACTCGATGTCTGAGTTCAAACGCCTGTTCGCTGAGCAGAAGAAGGAAAAAGAGCAAGGCGACAAGATGCAGGAAGAGCTCGCCGCTATGCGCGAGCAGCTGACCAAGGCGAACAGCGAGTCGGCCTCAGCCGCATCTTCCATGCAGATGCAGGGCGTGACGGACGAGATCGCCGAGCTTAAGGCGTTCATGGTCAGCCAGGCCAGCAAAAGCCAGGGCGCGGAAATGACGCGTCAGGCCATGATGGAGCAGCAGCAGGAGCTGCTTGAGGATCACTTCAACGACCTGAAGGCGACCCTCGCGACCTCCGGCAACGCTGAAGCGCAGGCTGCAGTCAGCGAAGACAAGACGAAGAAAGCCCTTGAAAACGTGGTCGACAAGGTGACCACGCTGCTCGAGGAGCAAGACAAGAAGCGCAACGGCGCGACGTCCGACACGATCATCAAGGTCCTGGGCGAGTTGAAAGAAGACCTCGCCAAGCGCTTTGACGACCTGACCGGCGCCATCAAGAACGCGAACACCGAAGCACTGAAGACAGAAATTCACGCCCTGCGCGACGACCTGGCTGAAAAGACAGTCGCCGCGGGTGCCGCCAACACCGAAGCCTTGCAGGCCCAGATGGCCCAGATGCAGGAGCTGCTGGAAAAGGGCGGCGGCGGCGGGGGTGGTGCAAACATCGACATGTCGGAAGTCATCAACAAGCTTGAGGGGTCGCTCAGCAGGCGCCTGGCGGCGGCGGGCATCGGCAAAGAAGAAGTTTCGATGGACGATTCCGTGGCGGCCTCGGGCGTTATGCTCGGTGCGGCGTTTAAGGGGATGGACGACATCGAGTCCAACATCGGCGGCCTGGATGCCAAGAAGACGGTGGACAAACAGGGCGGCAAGAAAGCCAAGGGCGCGCTGGATGCTCTCCGGAAGCTCAAGGGCAAAGGCTAGACGGATTCAGGATTGTGGAATCAGAACTCAAACGAGCCCGGCAACGCCGGGCTCGTTCTATCGGTTCTCGAAGAGTAGGTTGAAATTCTGGTCGTAGACCGCGGCGATGGTTTTTTTGGGGTGCTTGCGGTAGTGGTCGACAATCGCCGACAGGATTCTTTCCGGGTCGCGGTCGCTGCGATCGATGGATTCGGGCCTGTGAAACTCGACGAAGCCTGCTCGCGACGAGCCGAGAATGCGGGTCACGCGGCTCTTGCGGCTCGCGTAGCTTTCGAGCATTTCGAGACTGACCGTCGCCCGGAAAAACGCTTCGATCGTGCTGATCGGCGCGCTCCAGTCATGAATCCGCGTGACGGTTTCGATCGCGTCCAGCATGCAGAGCTCCGGGCCGGCGCCGATGTCGCTGCCCAGCACCCAGGGGATATCCATGGCGCGCACCTTTTCCAGTTTCATGCGCCCGCTGCCCAGGGCCTCGTTGCTGGTGGGGCAGTGCACCACGATGCTGCCGCGCTGTTTGATCGTCCGCCAGTCGAAGTCGCTGAGCCAGACACAGTGGGCGAGCAGGGTGCGCGGTGTCAGCAGCCCGGCCTGGTCGTAGACATCCAGGTACGACTTCGCGTCGGGGAACAGTTTCGCCACGGCCGCGCATTCGTCTTCGTTTTCAGCGAGGTGTGTCTGTACCCATAACGTGTAGTCGAAGGCGAACTCGCGCAACTCTTTGAGGGTCTTCATGTCGCAGGACAGCGCGAAGCGCGGCGTGACGGCGAGCGATTCCTCGAACTCGATCTGCAGCTCTTTGAGTTCATCAAGTACATCGGATAACGGCCGTACCAGCCCCGGCGGGTTGCCGGCGGTCATGATTGTCGGGCCGATCAGCGAGTAGCGAATGCCGGCGTTCTTGGCCGCGCGCACGCTTTGCTTGTGGGGGCTGGCCCAGCAGGCGCCGGCGAGTGTGCCCGCGGCGAGTTGCTTGCGCACGAAACCTTCGGCGGCGACGTCGGCGAAGTTCTGGTCGGAAAATCGCGCTTCTTCCGGCCAGACGTCTTCGGCCAGCCAGCCCAGCAGGGATTTGTCCTTCACGCCGGCGATGCGGTGCTGGACCCAGTGAAAGTGCCAGTCACAGAAGGCCGGGGTGATGATGCCGTCAAGCGGGATGGGCTCATATTCAACGTGCGGCAGCCCCAGGTAGCCGGATTCCGGTCGATGAAACGGGTCGTCGTAGCTGGTGTAGACAATCGAGTTGCCCTCAACCCGTGCCTGGTTGGGGCTGATCGGCCAAACACACTGGCCTTGCAGGACGCGACGTTTGACGGGCTCGGTGTGCATGGGTCAGGCGCACTGTAGCGAATTTGAAGCCGCCTGTGCAGGCGGCACCGGACGTGACGGTTACAAAATGCACCTTGCGGGTTTGCCCGCGCGCGGAATAATGCCGGGCACCCGGATGTTCATTGAACGGATACGCGCTCTGTGCGCTGCAATACGCCCGCGGGGCGACAACGGAGATCAGACATGGCTGGACCGGACACATTGGAAGTCAGCGGCACCAATCTCGACGACTTCAAGCAGGGCGTTTCGATGGTCGACTTCACCGCCACATGGTGCGGCCCATGCCAGGTGCTTGGCCCGATCGTTGACAAGCTTGCCACGGAGTTTTCGGGCAAGGTGAAAATCGGCAAGTGCGACATTGACAAAAACCCGGACATCGCCGGCGCGTTCGGCGTGATGGGAGTGCCGACGCTGGTGTTCTTCAAGAACGGCGAAGTGGTGGACCAGCACGTGGGTCTGCTGGCCGAAGCGGCTTTGCGCGACAAGCTCAGCAAGATGGCGGGATAGTTCCGCCGCGAATGAAAGCACCGCCCCCTGGCGACAGGGGGCGGTGTTGTATTGGGACCGTTGTCAACCCGGCGGGCGCGCCGGATTACCCCGCGTCTTCTTCGTCCTTGTCTTCTTCTTGCTCTTCTTTGGGCGGGTCGGACTCGTAGCCCTCCTGGTAAAACTTCTCAAACAGCACCTGCCCGTTCGCGTCGTGCTCGCGGTACCAGCCGTGCAGCCAGTCGTCCTTGAACGTGCCCTGGGCGCGGAGTTTGCCCCCCTTGTAATACCAGGTCCAGGTGCCGTCCTTCTTGCCCCCCTTGTAATTGGCGCTCAGCCTGCGACTGCCGTCGTCGTGCCAGTACTCCCACAGCCCGTGACGCAGGTAGCCCTCATAGCTGCCGTGCCCGGCGAGTGATCCGTTGCGGTGCCAGCTTGACCAGGGGCCGGCCTTACCGCCCTGATCGAACCGGCCCTTTTCGGCGATCTGTCCGTTGTCGTGGAACCATGTCCAGTCGCCGTGTTCGACGCCGCCCTGGTATGCGCCCTCGGCGGCCTTCTGGCCGTTGGGCCAGTAACGAACCCAGCCCCCGACCAGCATATCGCCGTCGAATGCGGCTTCGACGGCTTTCTCGCCGTTGTCGTGCCATGTGACCCAGTTGCCGGTGCGTTCGCCCTGGACCATGCTGCCCTGCGTGAACTTCTTGCCGTTGTCGTGCCAGAAGGTCCAGCCGCCGGTCTGCATCCCCTCGGCGTACTCGCCGGCGGCGCGTTTTGCGGTGTTGTCGTGCCAGAACGTCCAGGCGCCGGTGCGCTTGCCGTTGTCGTAGTCCCCTTCGGCTTCCTTGATGCCGACGATGTGGTGGAAAATCCAGCGTCCGTGGCGCAGGTCGTTGAAGGCTTCGCCCTCGGACTTGATGTTGCCGTTGTCCCACCAGGTTTTCCACGCGCCCGTGCGTTCAGGCCCTTTGTATTCGTGCTGCTCGGATTTGATTCCGTCGGCGTACCAGCTTTCCCACTTGCCGGCTTTTTCGCCGTTCTCGTACTTGCCGGAGGTGCGCGGCTTGCCGTTGTCGTGCCACCAATCCCATCTGCCGTCGAGCTTGTCGTTGTCCCACTCGCCCTGGGCGCTGCGGTTTCCGTTCTCGTGCCAGCGGACGTTGCGCCCGTGTTTGGCGCCCATCTCGAAGTAGGTCTCTTCCTTCTTCTTGCCGGACGGCCAGTACCAGACCCATTTGTCGTGGCGCTTGCCGTCCGCGTACTTGCCGTCGCTGGCCTTCTTGCCGTTCTCGTGCCAGGTGGTCCAGTCGTTCCACTGTACGCCGACATCGTAGAAGCCGGATTGCATGCGCTCGCCGTTGGCGTGCCACCACTCCCAGCGTTCGATGCGTTTGCCGTCCTCGTGCTTGCCGGCGCGCTTCTTCTGGCCGTTTTCCCAGTATTCGGTGTATTCGCCCCAAAGGGTTTCCCCGCCGCCTTCGACGACCGAAACCGTGTATTTTTCCTGGAGCTTGCCGGATTCGTAGGTGGTTTCGCGCCACTCTAGCTTGATCTTGGGTTTGGGCCTGGCGAACGCCGGTGCCGCGCACAGCACCAGCAGCGCGATCAGGACTACGCGGGTGATCATGGCTGTTCCTTCAGTTGTGGGGCGCCCGTGCATGATAGCGCGCCGGGCACAAATGTGGACCGGAATTGGCAAGAGGCGCGGGTACGCTAGACTGGGGCCATGTATGTGGTGGATGGCTACAACCTGCTGCACGCGCTGAAGAAGCGCCCCGACGGGCTCCCGTCTGATTTCGGTCGCGCCCGTGCCCGCATGTGCGAGCTGCTGTCCGGGCTGGCCCGCGTGGAAACACAGGTCGTGCGCATGTTCTTTGACGGTACCCACGGCGAGCTGTCACCGGGCGACCTGGCGTTCCCGCGCGTCAGGGTCACCTTCTGCGGGCCCGGCGTTGGCGCTGCTGACCGGGCCGTGCGCGAGTTCGTCGAGAACAGTCGCGAGCCGGGCAAGCTGCGGGTCATCAGCAGCGACATTGAGGTCGTTCAGGCCTGCAAGCTGGCGGGCGCGAAGGTGATCTCAAGCCAGGATATGGCGGCCCGCCTGGGCGGCGCGCGCAGAGACGCCCCGGCTGGCGGCGCGGAGAAGCCGATCCGGGGTATGGTCGGCAAGCTTGAGCAGGAAATGCTGGACGAGATCGGCGACTTTGATGAATTCGAGCGCCGCATTCTGGGCGAATAGGGACCGGGCACTGACTCGCCGATTCGCGGCGTCCCCAGCCTTCGCTTCGCGAACCGCGCCGGCAACGTCCACGACACACCGCTTCGCCACTTCGCGGCGCCCCCAGCCTTTCGGCTGGGGCTCTAGTAGTCGTTTATCCGGAAGCGGTTGTACGAGGTGCCCAGACAGATGAACAACCACAGCGCGCCCACCGCCAGATGCTGCCAGGGAAACACGTACACCGACAGCACCGACGCCTCGGCCGACTCGCGCAGCCACACAAAACTGGGGAACGAGAATTTCAATACCTTCGAAAGCTGGTCGATGGCCGGGAAATCCTCAATGAAGGGCAGGTCTTCCATGTGCCCGACGGCGGTGTCCACGACCAGGTAATAAACGTAGCCGATGACCATCGCAAGCGCTGTGCTGCGCGTCCACAGCCCGACCCATGCCACGATCGAATACAGCAGCGCGAGGCTGAAAATCGTCATGGGCAACGCACCGAAGAACGGCCAGTGCCACACGCCGCTGACGATACCGACGCCGACAAACACCACGACGTACAGCACCGTCAGCGCCGCCGAGTACAGCAACAGCCCGCCGACATACTTGCCGAAGTAGATCTGCCAGCGGCGGATCGGCTTGCTTAGCACAAGGTCAATGCTGCCCTGCTCAAGCATGTTCGGGATGTAGATCGAGCAGGCGGCGATAAACCCGATCATGGACAGAATGAAAATGGCATAGGCAATGCCCGACAGCCAGAACTCCACACCCTTGGCCATGCGCGGCATGTCGGCCGTGCGCTCGGCGGTGATGCGTTCGATGTCGAGTCTCATGCGGTGCTGCATGGCCATGCTGTCGCGCTGGAAGCGGTCAATGGCCTGTTCGAGTGCGCGGTTCTGGTCGCGCAGGGCATCGAGATCCGGGTGGTTGGGGTCCTCGGCGATGAGCGTGGCGATGCGATAGCTGACCTCTTCGCGCTGGTCGATGAGCGCGTTTACCTCCTTGCTGCGCCCCTTCATGGTGTCGTTGAAGTTCTGCTCATCGCGCAGGGCGTCGGCGTACAGCCCCTCCCAGCCGATCTCCATGCCCTTCTGGTCGGTGTCGCGGGCCCAGCGTGTGGTGAAGAACTCGCTGCCGTCGGGCGCGGTGCGTTTCTCGGGCGCCGCCACCGCGAAGATCGCAAGCATGACCTGCAGGCCGATCAGCACGATCAATACCCACTGGTGTTTGCTCTGGCGCCAGGTGTCGTGGATGATGGCGAGGAAGGCGTTCATTTCACGCCTCCTACGCCTTTGTGCTCACCCTTATTCATGATGTCGAGGAAGGCTTCCTCAAGACTGGCGTGGTGCTGCTCCAACTCATAGATATCGACACCAGCACCGCGCAGGGCGTCGATCAGCGCCGGAATCGCCTCGCGATCCGCCACCTTGACCTCCAGCCCGTAGTCGGTGCGCCGGGCGTCATCGCAGCCTGGCGGTAATTCGGCAGGCAATTCGCCCGTGCGCACGCGCAGGTGCATCTTGCCGTCGCGCATGGACATCTCTTCGGTGATGTCCTTCACCGGCCCGCGCCGCAGCACCCGCCCCTGGAACATGATCGCGATTTCGTCGCACACGGCCTCGACTTCCATCAGCAGGTGCGAGTTCAGGAAAATTGTCACGCCCTCTTTGGCCAGGCGCTTGATGACGTCGCGGATTTCGTGGCGCCCCTGGGGGTCCACGCCGTCCGTCGGCTCATCCAGAATAATCATGCGCGGCTCGCCCAGCATGGCCTGGGCAAGCCCGACGCGCTGCTTCATGCCCTTGCTGTACTGGGTGACCTTTTTGTCGCCCCAGTCGGTCATGCCGACCAGAAACATAGTGCGCTGTACTTCTTCTTTAAGGCGCGCGCCGGAAAGCCCGCGCAGGCGCCCGAAGTACTCGCAAACCTGTTTGCCGGTCAGGTAGCGGGGGAACTGTGTGCCCTCGGGCAGGTAGCCGACCTGCGCCCGCGCGGCGGGGTTGCGCGAGTCAACACCCAGAATGCGCGCGCGCCCCGTGGTCGGCTTGCAGATGTTCAGGATGGTTTTGACGAAAGTGGACTTGCCGGCGCCGTTGCTGCCCAGCAGCCCGAACACCTTGCCGGCCTCGACCTTGATGTCGATGGGCTCCAGCGCCCGCACGCGCCCGCGCAGACTTTTGTAGACCTTTGACAGTCCCTCGGTTTCCAGAGCAAAGTCAGTCATGTCGTTTGAATACTCTCAACGGTTCGGGACTTTGCAATGCGGAACAACTCGAAACCGCCGGCCTCGTAGTGGCGCAGGAAGTCGTCCGCTTGCTTGCGCGCTTCCGCCGAAGCCCCGGCGTCCCTCAGTGTATTCAAATGCCGACGGCACGTCATGAGCAGCGGCATCGGCGTATTCGACTCGTCCGGCGCACGCCTGCCGCGTTTCCGTCGGCCCATTAGCTGGTCAAGCTGCCGTGTGTAGACGGCCACGGCGGCGGCCGGAGCATCGGGTTGCAGCTCGCGCAACGCGGCGTTCGCCGCCGCTTTATCGTTTTGGTGACCTTTCCCGTCCTTTGGTCCACCGTAATGTTAGTTTCGGCCGCTTCTGCCGGTGTTCTGTAGCCCAGTGACATGTGCGGCCGCTCTTTGTTGTACACCTCTCTCCACCAGTCCACGAGCACCCGCGCTTTCCCGCGACTGTTGAACAACTCCTCGTTCAGGCACTCGTCTCTCAGATTGCCGTTCAGCCAGCGACTGCCGGGCTCCATGTTTGGTTGAAGCCTTCAGCCGTAGACGTCGTGCGCCCAGGGAACTGACGGTATGACGCCATGTCGCCTCTGGATCTAGAGGCGCTACGTTAAGCGGTTTTCAATCGTGTGCGGCGGCGTGTACATTTTCGCCGTCAGCGCATGCTCGTTAAAGTTAGCCGCCCCGGAAGTAAGTCCGGGGCGGCTTCGAAGATGGAGCGGGTGATGGGACTCGAACCCACGACCATCACGTTGGCAACGTGATGCTCTACCACTGAGCTACACCCGCATTCAGGGCGCATTTCGCCCGATTTGACCACGGCTGACGCGGTCAGGGGCGGGAATGATAGTCCCGTCCAAATGACTGTAAAGCCCCCGTCACAGTACACAGTCCACGAAACAGCACTGTAAAAACTGTGCATTTCCGCCGGGCGGCACTCATGTTAAGATGACAAATGCACCGTGTGAACAGGCTCTGATGGGCGTCAACATGTCGGACGTCATTACATTCGATTGCACAAGCTGCGGTATGCCCTACCGCGTGGCAGCCAGCTATGCCGGGCGCGATTTCTCGTGCAAGAAATGCGGTGCACACCTTTGCGTTCCGCAATCCGGCCAGGAGGCGGGCTTCCGTGTTGAACCGGAGGTCGAGTTGAGTTCCGGCACCGAGGTCATGCGGCGCATGACCCCGTCCGGACGCCAGGCGCCTGTTAACCCCACCCGCGTCTTCACCCGCGAGCGCGAAACGTCTCAGCGCATGGCGAGCGTCGGCGCACCCGGGCGCGCCGAGAAATCCGGCAAGGGTGTGCTGATCGGCGGGGTGATTGGCGGGATCGTCCTGCTGGGTGCGGCGATTGCCATCGCGGTTGTCCTGACCGGCGACAAGACCCCCGACGCCACCGACGCCACCACGGTCACAGTGGATTCACCCACCCCGGCCGAGCCGTCCGAGCGCGACACGCTGCTGGCGCGCCTCGATGAAGGGCTCGACGCCAGGGAACTGGTGGCGCTTCTCAAAGAGGCCGACGGCAAGGTGGAAGACGCGGATCTGGCCGCGATCAGCCGGCGCATGGTCAACGCAATCAGCGCCGAAAAGGGCGCGGAACTTGAGGATGCGGAATTGCTGGCCCTGGCCGAGCGCGTGAAGGCGAGCGCCGATTCCGAGCGCCTGTACATGATGGTCATCGCCAGGCACCGCGGCGTGGAGCCTGTGCCGGCGTCCTGTCTGCAGGCTCGTGAGAAGCTGGGCTATTCGCGACTGGAACTAACGGCGCAGGCCGAACGCGCCCGCGGGCTGGCGGCGGCGGGTGTCGTGGAAGGTATCGGCACCTTGGACGACGAGTTGCAGGCGCTGCTGAAACGCGCCGACGACGGCTGGTCGCCCATGAGCGACAAGGCGAAGTTCGACGCCATTGTGGAGCAGCTTGATGCGGCCCAGACCAGAATTGACCAGTTGCGAAGGGAAGACCCGTTCCGGTTCAAGCTTGCCACCGCGCGCCTCGAGTTCAGCCGCGACGAGGCCAGCAGCATCGGTACGTGGGTCAGCGTGGCGCGCGATCCCTACGTTATTTTTGTCCAGTTGCAGGCCCGCGAAGACCAGCCCGGCGCCGAGCGGCGTCTGCGTGACGCGCTGCTGGTCGCGGAGCAGTTCCCGGCTTTCTTCAATGCGGAGTTGCGCGAGGACCTTGAACTGAAGCGCATGTTGCCGAGCGCGCTGCCGGGCGACGAGCGTGAAGACGCGCCGATTGTGATCAAGCTGTTCCGCAGCGCGTCCTACTGGCACGCCTATCTCCGCGACCACGGCTACGGCGACGTGGATGCAGAACGCGCGAGGACATTCACGGAGCCGGCAACAGGACACGTAAGCATGGTCTACGACCATGACAGTGCGGGCGGCACCAGCAACCTTGGCAAGTTCATTCGCGCGCTCGTCGACGTCTCCATGTACAGCTATCACCCGCACGCGCCGACTACACACGAAGAAGATGAGAACTTCCGCGCGTACAACGCGTTCTTTCTCGACGCGTGGTTTCATACCGCCATCTCGATCACGAATCGCGCCAGCGACACCTACACATTCATGAGCAACGACCCGCGCGCCGCGCGCCGCCTGAGCGTGTGGAAGAAGCCATTCGCCAAGGATGCGCGCGACCGGTTTGACTCATTCGGGGGGCAGTTGTTGAGCGTCAAGGACTTCGTTACCTGCCAGGACGTCGACGCAATTCGCGCGGCCATCGTCAGGAAGCTCGAGAGCATCGAGGCCTGGACCGAGCAGGACCTGATGGTCGCCCGGCAATCGGCGAACCTCGACACGATCTGGCGCGGGTACGCCGTCGGGTTGTTCGCCTTCCTGTTTCACTGGGGCCCGGACGGTGAGCCCAGGTATCGCGAAAAGTTCCTCAAGTTCGTGCGCATGGACCTGTCGGGCGAAGTCGACAAGGAGAACCCCGTTCCCGCCTTCGAGAAGGCCTTCGGGCTGGATGCCGCAGGATGGAAACAACTCGAGGCCGACTTCACCGCCTACCAGGCAGACTGACCCCGGGCTTTCATCATCGCCCCGCGTATGGCTATACTCCGCGCGCGGAGAGCGACATGCCCCTTACACCCGAAAACCGCGACTATTGCCGTGAGGCCCTGCCGGCCGTCTCAAGAACGTTCGCGCTCGGCATCGAACTGTTACGCGAGCCTCTGCGCGACGAAATCGGTGTGGCCTATTTGATCTGCCGCATTCTCGATACCATTGAGGACACCACTGAGCTGCCAGCGAAAGAACGCGCGGCTTTGCTTGATCGCTGCGCAACGGAGTTGGTGCTTGAGCACAAGTGGCAAGATTGCTGCCGCGACATTGAGGCGATGTTCAGTGCGGCCTGGACCGCGCTCAGCGGCGACGGGCTTCACGGCCCTGACCACGAACTGTGTCGCAACGCGACCACCGTGTTGACCACCTTCCATGAGTTCCGCGCCGGCGCCCGCGAGGCGCAACGGGTGAGCATCCGCGAGATGGCCGAAGGCATGGCCGAAACCGTGCGGCGCGAAGAGCGCGGCGAGGGGCTGCGCCTCGACGACGAGGAAGATTTAAAGCGCTACTGCTACTACGTCGCGGGGACGGTCGGCAAGCTGCTCTGCAACGAGTGGGCGCTTGATCGCGAGAGCATTACGCCAGAGATCAAAGCCGAGCTCGACAAGCGCGCCATCAACTTCGGCCTGGGCCTGCAGGTCACCAACATCATCAAGGGCGTAACGGACGACATCCAGCGCGGCGTGGCCTACGTGCCGCACAAGCTGTTTGCCGCGGCAGGCATTGATTTGCAGACCCTGATCGACGACCCGACCGACCCGCGCGGGCGGGAGGTCGTGGCCGGGCTCGCGGACATGACCCTGCTGTGGCTGGATGAGGCGCTCGAGTACACGGTGACGATCCCGCGCTCGGAGCGCGATATTCGGTTGTTCTGCGCATTGCCCCTGGTGTTCGCGGTAAGGACACTCGCCCGCGCACTGAAAACCACCGAAGTCTTCAGCGAAAGTGTCCTCAAAATCACCCGCGAAGAAGTCAAACAGATCCACGCCGAAGTAGAAGCGGCCATCGCCGATGACACGGCCCTGCGAAACATCCACCAGCGCGAACGCACTGAAGTAGTAGCCCAGATCGAAGCCGCGCGGGCAGCAGCACAGTAGCATCGCTAGGATGGCGATGCTACGAACCGCGGGCTTCCTCAATTGTGTTGAACTTTACGCGTGGGCGCCCGGCGGGCTTGCCGCGTTCGATTTCGGCGATGTTGAACTTCTGCCATTCGTCGAAGAGAACGGGCGTGCAGTCGCGTGTCTTGAGGAACTCGGCCACATCCTGCGGCTGGCCCACGCGGCGGAGGTTCTTTACGTCCTCGAGCATCAGCGCCACTGTTTCCTCGGCGTCCTTCTTGTTCGTGCCGATCACGCCAGTCGGTCCACGCTTGGCCCAACCGACGACATATGCGCCGGGCAGCAACTCGCCCTCGTCGTCGAGCACGCGTCCGTGGTCGTTGAGGATCGTCCCCTTCTTCTTGTTGTAGGGCACACCCGGCAGCGCGACGCCGTAATAGCCGACACTGCGCAGCACCAGGCCGGCGTCGAGCGTTTCAAACTCGCCGGTGCCCTCGCAGTTAAGATAGCCTCCCTGCGTGCTGACCAGCCTGTTGCGCTCGATCTTTACCTGCTCGACCTTGCCGTCGCCGGTGATCTCTACCGGGCTGACCAGAAACCTGAAGTGAACCTTGCGCGCCTTGTCGCCAGCGCCGCGCGACGCGTACTCGCGCAGGAACTCGACGTTCTGGCGGGTCAGACGGTCGCCGGCGACGGCCTTCTGGCTGTCCGGGTCGAGCTCCAGCTCCTCGGGTTTGACGACCGGGTCAGCTACTTCCAGTTGCCCGAATTCCTTGATTTCAGGGTTCGTGAACTTCGCCTGCGCAGGCCCGCGACGGCCGAGCACGTAGATGTTCTTGACCTTGCTTTCCTTTAACGCCTCCAGGGCGTGGTCGGCGATGTCCGTTACTTTCAGCTCGTCGTGGGACTTGGCAAGAATGCGCGCCACGTCCATGGCCACATTGCCGACTCCGACGACCACCACCCCTTCGACGTCGAGGTTCGGATTCAGGTCCACGTAGTCCGGGTGGCTGTTGTACCAAGCGACGAATTCCGTGGCGCTCATGCTGCCTGCTAAACCTTCGCCCGGGATGTTGAGGCTGCGGTCGGATTGCGCGCCGGTTGCGAACACGACCATGTCGTACAGGGGGCGCAGGTTGTCGAGTGTCAGGTGTTTGCCGAATTCGACGCAGCCGAAAAACCGCACGCGCGGGTCGCTGGCGGTTTTCTCGTACAGGTTGGCAACGCTCTTGATGCGCGCGTGGTCCGGCGCGACACCGTAACGCACGAGCCCATAGGGCGCGAACAGGCGATCAAAGATATCGACGCGCACTTCCACGTCTTCCTGTCTGATCAAAGCGGCAGCTGCATAAAAGGCGGAAGGCCCGGCCCCGATGATGGCAATACGTACAGCCCGATCCGACATGGTGTCCCCCGTAGTGGGCGCATTGTCCTTAGCCGCGCGTATGAGGCAAGTGACGGCACTAGTAGGCCGCTAAAACGCGAAGAACTGCATAAGCCACGGAGAACGCGGTGAAACTCCGCGCTCTCCGTGGCTGCTCTGCTTTTCGCGCTTTCGCGGCTACTGACTCGCCCGAATGCGGTCAACCGCAGCTTGCATGTCCCAGGGCAGGGGCGCTGTGAGTTCTAGCTCTTGCTTGGTACTGGGGTGCGTCAACTTCAGGTAGTGGCTGTGTAGCGCGCAGCGACCGAGGATAAGGGCGTCGCTATTGCCGCGGGGCACGCGCTCGCCCTTGCCGAGGGCTTCGTACTCGTGGCGCATGGCGGTGTCTGCGGCGCGGATGCGCTCGGTTACGTCGGCTTCGGAGTCCCCCTCCTTGAAGCCGTAGGGGCTCTCATTCTTGGTCGGTGGCGGTGGCGGATCGCCCATGTCCGATTCGAGCAACTCGTCGCGGAGGCCGTAGTGGTGGTCGCCCACGAGCGGGTGCCCGATCGCTTTCATGTGCACACGAATCTGGTGGGTGCGCCCGGTGTGCAGGCGGCAGCGCACGAGGCTGAAGCGTTTAAAGCGCTCGACGACGGTTACTTCCGTGCTGGCGTGCTGGCCGTTCGGGTCGATGCGGCGCAGCATGGTGACTTCGGCGTCCTCGTCCTTGCCGATGGCCAGGTTGATGAACTGGTGGTCTTGCTCAACGACGCCCTCCACCAGAGCCAGGTAGTCCTTAATCACTTCCTTGTCTTCGAGGGCCTTGCCCAGCTTGCCGGTGAACTTGCCGGTCTTGCCGCAGAGAATCAGCCCGCTGGTTTCCTTGTCGATTCGGTTGACCAGGCGCGGGAAAACGTCGGTGCCCTGAAACTTGAGGTGCAGTGCGTTCAGCAGGGTCGTGTAGCGATAGCCGCCGGTCGGGTGGACGATCAAATGGGGCGGCTTGCTGACGACGAACATGCCGTCGTCCTCATAAACGATGTCGTACGGAATCCGCCCCATCTCGGTTATGTCTTCGTGGGGCGGCGGCAGGATCAGCTTCACTTCATCGCCGGCGCGCAGTTTCTTGCCCGGCGCAACCGGCTGCCCGTTTTTCAGTACACGTTCTTCGTCAAAGGCGTGCACGGCCTTGGTGCGTGACATCCAGGGCGTGCGCTCGAGGACGAACCTGTCAACGCGCATGCCCTCCTGGGGCAGCTCGACCTTAAACACCCGCTCGGATTCGATCACGGAGAGGTCCGCCGGCGGCTGCTTCTGCATCCGCTTGCGCTTCAGGATCTTCGCCAGGTGTTTTTTGTTCTGGGTCATGGGCAAAGTGTAACGCCGCATTGCTGTGAACAGGAGCCCGGAGCAGTCCGCGCAGCGGGCGAACCGCAGAGAACGCATTGCGTTATCGAGCAAGCGACGGATCGATGTCCGTGGCACCTTTGCGTACTCGCCCCGGTTTTGCTAGAGCATCACCAGAGGTAGCCAATGGCTGATAGCAGCATGGACATAATGGCGGAAGTCGACGTTCACGAAATCGACAACGCCTGGCAGCAGGCCGTGAAGGAAATCGGCCAGCGCTGGGATTTTAAGGGCAAGACCGCCGAGCTTGAGTGGAACAAGGGCGAAAAGAAGGTGACCCTCACGGCCTCGGACAAGATGGTCGAAGAGGCCATGCTCGACATTTTCAAAACCAAGCTCAGCAAGCGCGGCATCAACGTGAAAGCGCTTGAGTTGAAGGGTGAGGAAGAAGCCAGCGGCGGCGCGAAGCGGCTGATCTACACCATCATCGACGGCATTCCCGCGGACAAGGCCAAAGAGATCACCAAGATGATCAAGGCGGCCAAGTACAAAGTGCAGGCCAGCATCCAGGGCGACGTGATCCGCGTAACCGGCAAAAGCCGCGACGTACTGCAGGAGATCCAGCAGGCCGTGAAGGAAATGGACCTGCCGTTGCCGATTTCGTTCGGGAACTACAAGTAATGCCGCGCAGGCGCGTATGCCTGCGCGGCGAATTCAGCAATACGCCGCAACCCGCGCGCGTTACTGTGCGACCATGAGCGCACCGGCCGTCAACACCAGGCTTCCTGCCGTCCTCTACCAGGCTGACGGTTCGCGTCGCGTTAACTATCGCGCTGTGCTGACGGTTGCCTGGCCCCTGTTCGTGCAGTTCGGTGTTCAGGCCTTCCTCAATGTAATCGACACATGGTTCGTTGGTCGCCTTGGCTCTGAGGCCATTGCCGGCATGAACGCGGTCAGTTTCAGCAGCTTCACGCTTCTGCTGCTGTTCGGCGGTACGGGCATTGCCGTGCAGACAATTGTCGCTCAGCGCCACGGCGAAGGCCGAAGCGCCCGCGCCGGGCAAGCGGCATGGCACGGCATTCACTCGGCCGTACTGGTCGCGCCGCTGGCGGTAGGTGTTGCCCTGGCCGGGCCGCAGATCTTCAACTTCTTTGCGCTGCCAGAAAGTGTGGTAACCGCTGCGTCGGACTACTGGCTGCCGCGTATGGCCGCAGGCGGGCTGGTTGTTGTGTCCTTCGCACTGGGCAACTTTTTCAACGGTGTCGGGCGCACGCGCATCTCATTGATGGGGGCGCTGATCTCCGCGGCCGTGAACGTGATTCTCAACTGGCTGCTGATCCTCAAGCTTGGCTGGGGCATGTACGGCGCGGGGCTGGCGACTTCGATTTCAGTTGGCGTCGGCGTGCTGTACTACTTCGCCGTGTTTTTCAGCCGGCACTTCCGTGGCATGTACGGCACGACGCGGATGTGGCATCTCCGCCCGCGAGTGCTGCTGGCAGTGTTCGCGCTTGGCCTGCCGATCGGTATTCACTCAATGTTTGACGTCGGCGCATTTGCCGCGTTCCAGTTGATGGTGGGCAAGCTCGGCGCTGTCCCCGGTGCGGCGACCCAGATTGCCATGATTCTGACCTCGCTCGGTTTCCTGCCCGTGGCCGGGCTGAACTTTGCCGCCGCGACCCTGGTGGGGCAAAGCATCGGCGCGGGCGACAAGGAGTGGGCCTACCGGGTCGGCATGGCCTGCATCAAGATTGCGTTCGTGTACCAGGCCTTCTGGGCCGTGTTGTTTGCGACAGTCGGCGGGCCACTGAGCAGCATCTTCGTAACCGGCGCTGACCCGAACGCACAGGCCGTGATTGAGCTGAGCACGACGCTGCTGTTGATCGCCGCGGGCTATCAGCTGTTTGACGCGCTGAACCTCGGGACGCTGGGCTGCCTGCGCGGCGCTGGCGATGTGCTGGTGCCGACGGCGGCCCTGCTGGTGCTGGCCTGGTGCCTCTTCGTGCCCCTGAGTCACATGCTTATTTTCGAAGAAGGGCAAGGCTGGGTAGATTTCCTGCCGCAGTTCGGGTTGGGTGCAAAGGGCGGCTGGATCGCGGCCCTGGTGCACATCACCTTGCTGGGCAGCTTCCTGTTCCTGCGCTGGCGGTCGGGCGCGTGGAAGAAGAAGGCCGTTTAGTTATCAGGTGTCGCTGCTGACAACCGAGCACCGACAACCGATAACGGAACGCAATGACCAGCATCCGGCAATTCATTGAAGACTGGCGCGTGCGCCTTCAGCGGGCGGACGTGGACGATTCGCGTCTGAACGTCGAGTTGCTGTTGGCCCATGGGTTGGGTGCCACGCGCGGTGACGTGCGGGCGCGGCTGGATGAGTCCCTCGATGCAGAGGTGCTGGAGCGTTTGACGGTTCTGTGTGAGCGCCGCCTGAAGCGTGAGCCGGTGGACTACATCATCGGGCATCGCGAGTTTTATGGGCGCGAGTTTCATGTCGAGCCGGGTGTGCTGGTTCCGCGCCCGGAAACAGAGTTGATCATCGACCTGGCAAAAGAGCTGCTGCCGCAAAACGCCTCCGGCTGGGCGGTTGATGTCGGCTGCGGCTCGGGCGTGCTGGCCGTAACACTCGCGTTGGAGTTTCCCCGACTTCGCACGATCGCTGCTGATCTATACCCGACGCCGCTCAAGGTTACGGGTGCGAATGCCGAAAGGCTGAACGCGCGAGTGTTTCGCGCGCGCATGGATGGGTTGTCGGCCCTGGGTGGCAAGTTCGAATTGATCGTGAGCAACCCGCCTTACGTGAAGCCTGAAGAGTACCCTGACCTCGAAAGGGAGGTACGTGACCATGAACCTGAGGAGGCCCTCGTTGGCGGAGTTGACGGCCTGGATGTGGCGAAGCGTATTCTCGCCGACGTGGCTGCGCGGCTAAACCCGGGCGGGCACCTACTGATGGAACACGGCATGACCCAGGGCGAAGCGCTGCGCGAGGCTGCGACGCGGGCCGGCCTGGCGAATGCCCGCACGGTTAAGGATTACGCCGGGCTGGACCGCATACTGGTGACCCACGCATGAACGACATCCTTGCCGTGCTGGTAATCGAGTTCGAAGACACGGTCGACAGGATCAGCCGCGCCATGTTCACGGAGAGGATGGTGGAGCAGGGCTGGAAACAGGACGGCCACATCGCCTCAGTCTGGACCATCGAATTCGAGCCCCGCAGTCGCATCACCATGCGCGACACAACCCGCAGCTTCCTTCAACTCGCCTGCCAGTACGCCCGCATTGAAATGAACCAGATCCGCGCAGTCGCCCACTACGGCGAGGACGAGCCGACGCAGATCCCCCTTTCCGAATAGTCCAAATCCTGCTGCCAATTCTGCCGATATCTCACAGGCCGGGGTGCCCGGCATTGAGTTGTCGTCAATGGGGATGAACATGCCGTCAAAGTTTGTGGTTGAAGGTGGGGCGCGACTTCATGGGACCGTCCAGGTATCCGGCAGTAAGAATGCCGCGCTTCCGATGATGGCCGCTGCGCTGCTGGCAAAGGGCGCGACCGTGCTGCGTAACGTGCCCGACCTGACCGACGTGCACCTGATGGCCGAGATTCTCGAAATCCTCGGCGCCGAAGTCACCCTGTTCGATGAGCCCGGCGTTGTCGTCATCAATGTAGTCGACGAATCACCCATTACCGCGCCCTACGAGCTGGTCTCCGAAATGCGCGCCAGCTTCTGCGTGCTGGGCCCACTGCTGGCCCGCCGCGGCGAGGCGCACGTCAGCCAGCCCGGTGGGTGCACCCTGGGCGAGCGCCCCGTGGACCTGCACATCAAGGGCATCCAGGCGATCGGCTGCGAAGTGGAACTGATCCGCGGCAACGTGACGGCGAAAGGTCGCCCGACCGGCGGGCGCGTGTACCTCGGCGGCCCCATGGGACCCAGCGTCACCGGCACGGCCAATGTGCTGTGCGCGAGCGTCATGGGCAGCGGCGTAACGATCATTGACCAGGCCGCCTGCGAGCCCGAGATCGCCAACCTCGTCGAGATGCTGAACGCCATGGGGGCGCGCATTCGCGGCGGGGGCACATCGCGCCTGGTGATCGAAGGCGTGGACGAGTTGAAGCCCGTGGACATCGCGGTGATCCCGGACCGTATCGAGGCCGGCACGCTGATGATCGCCGGCGCAATAACCCGCGGTGACGTGACGCTGGAGCGTTGCGACCCGGACGTAATGCTTGCCCTGTTTGACAAGTTCACGGAGATGCGCGTGCCATTCGAACGGCTTGACGCGTCAACAGTACGCATCAACTGCCCGCACCGGGCGCAGTCGGCCGACCTGGTTACGTTGCCCTATCCCGGCTTTCCTACGGATTTGCAGTCGCCCCTGATGGCGCTGCTGTGCACGAGCGACGGCTATAGTCTGGTGGAAGAAAAGATCTACCCGGAACGCTTCATGCACGTGCCGGAGTATCGCCGCCTGGGTGCTGACATTCGCAAGCAGTTCAACACCTGCATCGTAACGGGCGTGGACAAGCTGTCCGGCGCGCCGGTTGCGGCCACGGATCTTCGCGCCGGTGCAGGGCTGATCCTGCTGGGGCTGGTGGCGGAAGGGCAGACCGACGTGCTAAAGATCCAGCACGTAGATCGGGGCTATGACCGCCTTGAGGACAAGCTCACCGCTCTCGGCGCCGACATCAAGCGGGTTGACTATTTCCCCCGGCGTCGCGCGAGCGACCGAAACAGCCAACGCGCCCGCGCTGCATAGGGTCTGCCGGCCGCGAACTACGGCAACCACAAACTCGATGTGTCGTATGTCGAAGCAGTAAGCCGCATTTCGACAAGAAGAAGCGCCCGGCCGTGTTCGGCCGGGCGCTGTACTTTGGTAGCGGGGGCCCGCACCGCGCTTGAGTACAGAGTCGAACTTGGATGGACCTCGGGCGTGCGGCTATCGGCGTAAGAGCCTTCTGCAAAAGGTTTTCTGGGCGATAGCTAGGCCAGGTTCCTGGGCCGCCGTTCGACCGGTTCTACTGCCAAGACGGCATTTTCGGTAACGACAGGGAGATTGCGGACAGGCCGAAGCACGGCGGCAGGCCATAAATGCCTCGAAATGGTGCATCAAACAGTAGCCTGACCCCTTTTTTGACGACGGTGACGTTTAAGGCGGTGGTATTGCCGGCGTCCCCGACATCCACGCTGAACTCGTGGGCGACTAAGGTCGTCATTTCGCAATTGATACGCAGAGACTGCCCCGGGGTCCTAAACCGGGAGGTGTTGCCTTCCGGTTTAGGGCACCAAGGCCTGCCGTTGAATTTTTACGGGCAGGGTTTGACAATTACCTTTTGTTCCTGACCGGCTACGCCTGCGCCGTATACACAACCTGGACTCTTCGCGGAACCACACTTCCTGAAGGTGAAGGTAAGGGTATCGACGTCCCCCAATTCGCACTTGTATCCCGTCTCGGCACTACCATCGCAATTTGCTCCCCAAGCTTGAATGTAGCGCTTCACGGTAGTGGAACAATTCGAGCCGTCAATTCCCGGCGCGCATGGCCCAACGCGCTTGGTACCAGCTGTCGTACAGCACCACACAACGCCCGATTCTACTTCATAACCCGCCGGATGGTCGTTTGAATAAGTCGTGGCACACTGCGCCTTTACATTGGACTCAAGTCCAAAAACGGCAGCCAGCGCGACAACGGCACACAAAGCACAATAGACGACACGCCGCATAAGACACCCCTTTCTGAGGTACTAGCATTTGGAATGAATAAGTTACTCGTGATAAGCTTCCACTAGGTCCCTCGCGATTTCTTTGAAGTGCTCAATCTGTTCGGGTGATACGAACCGCCACCTCTTGTCGGCCCAATGCTTCGAATCTTGAACCACAATCCGCGCCAATGAGGACACCTGTGCTAATGCCTTCCCCTGCAGAACTGGTAGCCCGCAGGCCAGTAGCGTTTCCGCTATGCTAACTACTATTAGCGTTTCACCCATGTCCGGTCGAACAGGTCGTTGCTCCTCCGGCGTAGCTTTCAGCTTTAGAAAGTCATATCGGTCAAAAGTGGCGTCCAAAAGCGCGGCCACGGCAACGCCGTCCGCATTCACTAATCTTCCCTGAAGGTGTGCGAGACCATTGATCACTCCAAGAAACTCGACATAATCCAGAGCTTCTCTTCGAGTGACCATCGCTGTTGCGGCCACTAGCTGCTCGTCTACGGCACCACCGGTATAAAAGACGATTTCGATAAGTCTCGCTGTGCCGAAGCTTCCGGAGCCTTCTGGAAGTTTACCAGAATTTGAGATAGTTTTGTGGTGAAGGGCCAACAGGTCTGTCAAAGAAGTTGTGGAATTGCTGAAAAGCCCCTCCGGGAAAGTCGAGTCCTCCTCTGTACTTCCCCATTCCTGTACCATCCCATACATCATGCGAATCGACAGGTCACAATGATCGGCGTTCTCGGACTGAAGCGACACTCGAAGTAGTGTCGAAGCTACCTCGCGCCATTGTTTCTTTTCAACCGAGCCAGAACTGCGCAACATGGCGGTTGCCATAAATTGCCTATAGTCGTCGGGCAGTTTACCGTACATTTGTATAAGCACGGCAAGCATCATGTCTAATTCATCGTCGGAGATATTATAGTTCTGAAGATATTGCCAAAATGCTTCGGCGGTCTCTTCGAGCGTGTATCCGTCTCGAATTAAGTCCAGAAATTCCCAGTAACCTGCCGGGGCATCGACACAGAGAATCGCTGCTTGACGGCGCAGCCTATTGGAAAACGCCGCACTGTCGCTGATAGAGCGCAGCCATGATCTACAAATCAGCCAAGCGTCAGCACTAAATTTAGACTTGAAGTTTCCGATCGAGAGCACGAGCTGTGAGAGCCATGGATCCGGAATTTCACCATCTGGAACACCCTCACTGAAAATGCTCTGGAGATGGTCCACAAGCGCTACCGCGTTATAGGGTTTGGAATACAGGCCATGTTTGATGACATCGCCGATGCCGCAGGCTTCGATACGGTCATAGTCGTCCAGGGCCCTCCACGCCGGAATGTCTTGGGGGCCAGAGTCGAGTTTCGTCCACCGATCCAGTCTCCCTTCATCGACAGCGGGCCTGCTCCATCGCCTTCGAAGTTCCGAGAGCGCGCACGGAGGCTCTAGCGGCGCGACCAACATCAGAAGATTCGCAACCCGAAGTGAACGTTGAAGAGTGGATCGCGGATGACCATCCAATCGTTCAAGCTCTAGGCGCTGTTTGGCAATCAGTAGCACTTCCAAGTCGTTGCGTGTAGCCAATGTGCGTCGTAACTGCTCCAGCGCGGGCATGTCCTCCCTATCCGCCGCCTGCATCATGGCGTCTACAAGCTCCCCAATTGATAGATCCGTTGCTTCGGCGACTATGGGGCCACTGCTTACCGAAGTGTCGCTGGCACTGGTCGTGCCAGCTCTTTCATTTCCTGTGGGAGAATCGGCGTGCGAGTCGGGTGGCTGGAGGCCCTGACCCTCACCCAAAGAATTTGCCCATTCGGTCTGCCGTTCCTCGTGAAAGGAAGATACCACATATGCTCCTGCCACTCCGATTAGAAGGACTCCAATGATAGTTGACAATAGTTGAACTTGAGCGCGCATATCTATGGCCTTGAGCATCTACCTGCACTAGGGGATTCTGAGCCACCCGAGCAAATAGTATGCGAATGATTGCTGTAGTGATTGAACGGGTCTGTTATTGACGTATGGCAAGTCCGGCACACTTCACTCGGGCTGCCGGACCTATTGTGGCACGAGATGCAAGTAATAGCATCCGTACCTGCCGTGGTCGCGCCGCCGGTTGGACCAGCACTGTATTCTTGAGCATGACAGGGTAAACAGCGCAAGTCGCCCTGTTTGAGGTGCGAGCGAAGAGTTGCCATACTACTCGCGTGACGAGTTTTGGACCAATGTGCAAACGCCTGTTGATGACAACCACCGCATTTTTCCTCCTGGATGCCCGCAGTCACTTCTTGTCCTACTTCCCGGACATAACTTGCGGACCCTTTTGGGGCATGAGACCGCGCTAGCGTAGCGGCTTGCGCTGCATCGTCGACCGTCGATTGTACATCCAAGTCGATGGTAAGACGTCGACGCCAATACGCCACTCCACGCCCCCCCCCCCAGAATCGGCCAAGATCCTTCTTGCCTCTTCGGCGGCCTGTGAGTATTGCTGCATAATCGGGGCTACGGTCGCTAGCCGATCAAGAAAGATAGGCGCGCTGTCAGGAGCGCCCCAGACTGCTAGTACTCCAACCTCGCGACCGCGGTCGTTCCCCGGCGGTAAGCGATACCGCTCTATGGCGTTGCATTCGACGTAAAGCCAATCGTCTTCAATGCGAATTTGAAGTCCGCTCCACTCGATGGTTGACTGAACGCGCCGAAAACGGTCGAGTGCGGGCCACCTAGACGGCGGCAGCATTGAAGCTTCATCAGAGTTAGGCATCCAACTTACGTTTTCGAGGGAGTCGAACACTTCGGTCGCTGAATTGACGAACCAAGGCGTGCCTTCTTTGAGCGCCCTCTCTTCAGGCGATCCCTTCGCTGCGGCAGGCAGCACAGTCCTTCCAACAAATACATAGTGAACATCTTGGACGGAGAGTGCTGCCGCGCGCATACGGCTAGCACCACCAATATCGATGCTGCTGCAGCCACAATGTTCCCACCAACTCGCCACGTCGCGAACAATAATCAATACAGATGTCGGTAATGGGCTAGAATCGGCAGGCCTTGCGGAACGAGGGGCCAAGATGTCATTTGTCGAAGTCTGTTCATCAGTAGATGGACTAGAAGCAGTATCTAAAACGTTGAAGTAGGCGCTTAACGCTTGCCGATACAGTCGGCATGGAACTTACTGACGCGCAATGGGCCCTTCTGGAGCCCCTCATTCCCGTTCCCGTGCGGCGGGCCGACGGCAAGGGCCGTCC
>JAIOJA010000009.1 GCA_019912315.1 Planctomycetota bacterium | reverse complement strand
GCTAGTACAGCGTCAGGCAAGTCTTCCGGCAGCTACTTGGTGAGCGGCTGGCCGGTGTAGGTCCACCGGTATGGCCTGGCATTTTCGTTGGTCCAGGCCACATACGCCAGCAGTTTCTCCTGCAAGTCCGGGATGCTCTCGAAGTTGCTGCGCCTCAGCACATTGCGGCTGACCTCGGCGAAGTACAACTCCACCATGTTCAGCCAGCTTGCGTGGGTTGATGTGTTGTGCAGCGACACCCGGCCTCGGTGTTTGGCGACCACTTTCTCTACCGCCTCGGTCCCGTGGGCGCTCAGGTTGTCCAGCACCACATGAATCCGGCGCCGTTTCGGCTGTTCCTTGATCAGCCAGGCCAGAAAGTCGGCCACGTCGTCACCGGTGTGCCGGTTGCGACACTCGGCCCAGACCTTGCCGGTGTGCGGGTTCAAGGCCGCGAACAGGTCCTGCGTGCCGCGCCGAAGGAAGTCCGGGCAGTGGACTGGCGCTTCACAACCAAGGACGCCAGAATCAAGCTGAAGCACCTATACCCGATACTTCAAACCTGAGCGCTCACTAGAGCTAATGGGCATTTGCCGGAGTCCTGTGAAACCCGGTGCTCCGTGGATCGATGCTGTCTTTGGATTGAAGAATGGATCATCTTTGGCTTCTGCGTGCATGACTGATTTTGGGGGTTCTAGCTGCGGTTGATTGCGAGCGCGATCGGTTACGGACTGGTTTTGGGTCCCCGTGATGCACGCATTAGCGCTCTCTGAGCGACCACGATCTCGAGTTCGTGGACAGCATTCGCATCGCATTCTGCTAAACCATGCCCAGCCATTCCGTGTACCATATCGTGTACTGGAGTATTTGAGCCGGTCTGCCAAAATAACATCCGCCCGGAGAACGGCTCTCCGGGCGGGTTTGAGGCTGGAGCGGGCGAAGGGGTTCGAACCCTCGACCACCTGCTTGGGAAGCCGCTCGGAGACCCGCTCCCCGCAGGCGTTTGAGGGCGGTGGTGGCGCGGGTTCCGGCCTGCCTTATGGCTCCCATGTGTTTTTCGGAACGGTGAACGAAACCTCCATACTGGTTGTATGCAGTCGGATGAAGCTCAGCGCTTACTGACCTTACTGAGTCTCCGAACTGCCGAACTGGAGGAATCATGGCATACCGGAAGACTAAGCATCCTGGCGTATCCTGTTTTAGGCGTGGAGGCAGCCTGATCGCCGAGTGGCGCAATCCTCGAACTGGTCTCTATGAGTCCGAATCCTTGACTGCTAAGGGATTCCGGACCAAAGCAGAGGCGATGAAGTGGCTGAAGGACACTTCAAACGAACTCCGGCTGGTCAAGCTGGCAATTGAACTTGGAGTGGATGAGCCACCGGCCCCTCCTGTCGTGCCGGTTGGCTTGCTGCTCTCGGAAGTTGTCGAGTTGTATCTTGAAGACTACGCAGTCAATCGGCTTCCGGGATTGGTGAAGAGGCAGCGTGAGCGCTTGAAGGCCTTCATTGATTATGCCCGCAACGCTGAGCTTTACCGTCTACCGGGACCGCAGTTCCGGCCCGTACGCATCACGGAGTTTCGGGATCATCTGAGTCGGCTCAACAAGGTTGTGTCCAAGGGCAAGAAAAAAGTCAGGACTCGGGAGTTGCTTAGCGGGGGTGCCAAGAACTCATACCTGCGGACCACTCGTGCATTCCTGAGCTGGGCACGCATGCGCGACCACATGCAGCTTAGCCGGGACGACATCGCTGACCGCCTCCCCTCGTTCCGGACAGAGCGCAAGCTCCCGAAGGCGCTTGATGCATCGCAGCTTGTAGCCCTTATGAAGGCGGCAATTGAGCTTGACGGGCAACTCAACCATGGTTCCCGCAAGGACAAGAGCGCTTACTACACCGGCAAGCCCAGCGCGTCGGCAAGTTCAACTTACGAACCACTGGCGCCCATGCTCCTGACTCTGATCCTCACCGGAATGCGGCGCGGGGAAGTCCTGCACTTGAAGTG
Source organism: Planctomycetota bacterium (assembly GCA_019912315.1). Classification (GTDB taxonomy): domain Bacteria; phylum Planctomycetota; class UBA8742; order UBA2392; family UBA2392; genus JACKID01. Next base: position 53,502 of record JAIOJA010000009.1, on the reverse strand, counting down.
GTCGGATGTGGACCTTGACGCAAAGCGCATCTTCGTCAGGAACGACGATGCCCAGAAGCACAAGGTAAAGACCAGGCGGGAAAGGTGCATTCCACTGGATGATTCGCCAGCGCTCCTGCAGTTGCTGTCGGCCATGGCGGTGAGGCGGGGACGTAGCAAGTACGTCATTGCAGGGCGCACGCCGAGCCAGCCAAAAAATTTCAAGTACCAAGCCTGGGAGAGGATGACGAAGAAGGCGAAATGTACCGGCGTATCACCCAAGGACCTGCGGTCAACGTTCTCAACCTGTGCCGCCGCCGCGATTCGCGGGCCGCAGCCCCTGTACTTGGCTGCACGGATGGGTCACGCGCTCGAAGTGGCGCACCGCCACTACGTCGCCCTCGGGGTCCGGCGCGATGGTGATTTGGTCGAGCAATGGTTAGGCGTCGAACAGGAGGTCTGGTTGGCTCTAGAAGAGTTGGGTTTCGCGCCAGGTGGATCCAGCCGACGGTGGGCTCAGTAGCAGGTGCCTGACCCCCAGAGAGTTGTACAACAGCGTGCATCGAACGAGTGACCCTGAGAAAAAACTGCTTGCCGATTTGACAACCTGCCAACGACGGGATAGTTTCATGCCGTTGGCAGGTTCTATCGCTGCCGCACCTCTGAAGTACACGAACCGAACTCTCCGGTTCATTCTCTGAAGATCGTGAAGTCCCGAAACGCACCGCTGCAGCGGTCGCCAAGGTCAATTTGTCCTGGCGCAGTCTTCGGAGCATCTTTTGCACTACGACGGCAGTTCGTGTCCGCGTTCGCATGGGCGAAAGCGTGAGCGAGGCGGACAAAATGCGAGCTGCCGTCGCAACACACAGGGAGACGGAGAAATGCCAGGGAACACACCACAAGAGGCAGAAGGCAATGCCAAGAGGCGCGAAAGGCCGGCACTTGACGAGGGGCTAGAGAAGCACGTCAGCCTTCAGTCAGTTTACTCTCGTGACTCCAAGCTCGGGATCGTTGACAGCAAGCAGGAATTGCAGCATTTGCTGTCCGGCCTGCGTGCAGGCGCGGCCCGCAGCCTTGTCCGCAGCGACATCAGCTGGACGAACTTCGGCTGGGCGCCAATCGTCGGCTGCACGGTCTTTGACTGGCCTGACGGTAGCCGGTCCTATCGATTCGGACGCGTCAAAGTTCACGACAGGCTCGACGGTGCCGTGCACGCGGAATTCCCATTCAACGACGCGCCAGAAGGATCTGCTTGACTCATGTAGGGCCGACTTTGCACGAGCTGCTGTTTTGGATTCCAGCCAGCTGAGAGATACTCTTCTCTATGGCCGGAAGTCTCAAAGCCACGCCTCTGAAGTACCGAGCCGGATTCGCCGGCATTCTCCGCAGACCGTGAATTACCTGTAATGCTCAGCAACTGCGCTGACACTGTCGTTCGGTGCAGGCTGCTGGGCCCACATTGACCTGTGGGTGCTGGTTGCTGCGTCGAGTTGATTCGGTCTGGTTCAGCCGACTCTCGCCAAACTGCAACCACCGCTCCGAATGCAAACGGAGGAAGTATGACAGGCGAAGTCAGGCAAGACGGGTTTGACCTAGAGGCCGCCGACGCGCCAGACCCTGAGTATGAGCAACTTCTGAGGGAACTCACGAGTATCAAGGACCAGATCGAGCGCGAGCACGAAGGTACGGGCCTTCGGTTTCCAGATTTCAGTCTGGATGTGTTGACATGGACGATGATGGCCGCACCGGTCGTAACGGCTGCGCTGGAGGCACTTGCTTGCGACGGAGACGCTGAGGCCCAGTTCCGGTTGGCTGGAAGGTGCGAGGCTGGCGCCGGTGTCATGCGCGACGAAACTCTGGCAACGTTGTGGTATCGATCCGCTGCGGAAGGAGGGCATCCGGAAGCCCAGTACAGGCTTGGGAAGCGTTTGCTTTCCGGAGCAACAGGATGCACGGGCGAAGCAGAGATGTGGTTGGAGCGAGCTGCCTTGCAGGGGGTCAGTCAGTCAGCGCAAGAGACCACTGGTTCTCATGAATCGAGGTGGATGGACGACTGCCTGCACCTTCTTCGTCGTCGGAAAGGAGGACAACGGAATGGGTAGCAAACGCGTGCCGGCCAAGACTATGGCACAACAGATCGGGCTGACCAGATACCACCAGTTGCCGGAGTGGATGACGTTGGATGAAGCGAAACTTGTGCGTGGAAAGATGAGGCAGTGGGGGCTCGACAGCTTCGAACAGGCGTTGCGGCGCTGCGTGGCCCAAGGCCTAGTTCGAATGCAGGACGAGGCAAGCGACGAGTAAGGACTCTTGTGCGGTAGCTCAAGGAGGCATAGGTGACGGTCCGGCAGTGGTTGGGAGCGCGGGGGCGCAAACTCTTGGAAAGGAAAGCGAAATGAAGACATTAGACATAACTTACACTGCCCTAGCTCAGCGACTGTGGAGTGACGCAGTGGTAACGTGCGAGGTATATGTCGACGAAGTTGTCTTTGTCCTGAGGCGTGAAGGACTGGACGCAGACGAAGATGATGCAATTGTCCTCGGAGAAGATGCGGAAGCAGCGTTGCCGCTGTTGGGTGTGAACCTGGACGGTGAGCGCGACAACAGTGATCCTGCGAGTCCGGCAGCGTAGAGGTCCGTCGTTCGGGCTACATGGCCAACGGCTCGCTCTACCGAATGTTAGGACACCCGTACAGTGGGCGCAGTTGCGGTCCGGCGCACGGGTGTCCGTTGCTTGGTGCAGGCAGCGGACTGTGCTTGTTTGTGGATTGCATCGCGCAACAAAACGAGAAGACTCCGTGGGTCGGGCGACCATTCGCCGGATTGAACGCCGCCCCGTCCCTTCGCCGGTCCGGTTCGTACGCGGCGACAGCAGGAACGAGACTGCTTTCGCCACGCTCCGAAGGTTCTCCAGATGCGGCACACCTCCTGGCGCGAAGCGCCGGGAGGTGCGGGCTATAGTCATGTGAAACATGACTATAGCCCCGGAGGGGCTGGGTAGTCCTGTAGGATCCAGGTATAGGTTGACGGATCTGTCCCGAGCAGGGGTGACGGATCTGTCCCGCACCAGAGCACCAGCGCACCAGCGCACCAGAAAAAACCGGAATTGTCAGCTCGATGCCACCACGGCGCACAGACTGGTATTGGTGAGGGACGTCAACTGGTGAACTGAACTCTTATGCCGGGGCCGCCGTCTCTCACCAAGACGCCAGTTGATGCGGTCCCGGCTTTGTAATTGGTGAGAGACGAGAAATGAAACCCGCCGTTTATCCTGCCCGTCCATTCATGATGGTTCCCTATTGGCTGCTCTTCGCCGCGGTCAGCCCAGGCGCATTCAAGCTCTACGTCGCCTGCCTGTACTACGGCAACACGTCCGGCGTCCGCTACCCAAGCCGGCAGACTCTCGCGAAGTTGTGCGGATGTGGTCCGCGCCAGGTAAACCGCTACTTCACGGAACTCGAAGAAGCCGGTTTGATCATTCGGTCCGGCCGGACGCTCAATGGTGGCTCCCAAGGGGCCAACAGCATCATCTTGAATGAGCCCAACGACATTGAAGAGATCGCCACGTGGCTGGACGGAGGCAAGAAAGAAAACCGCGCCTGGCTCAAAGGCATCAAGCTCGACCAGGTTCCGAAGGCAGCGCAGCGCAAACACAAAGCGGGAAAGCTCAAGCGTGTCGGAGACAAGCTGATTTCGGCCGAGTTTGAGAAGTTCTTCGAGCCGCCACCGCGCTAGCGATGAATGGTCCGGCATGGTTCTTTGAAAACTGTATTTTGCTCGGTGACGGCAGACTCTGCCGTCACCGATCTGATTGAATCTGAGTGATCCTGCTACCGCCTGTTCCAGTCAACACTTCCGGCTAGCATTCTTTGACTAGATCGGAAACGAGGACCAACGCAATGAACTCTTGGCTCCTGATCACTTTCGATGATGCCCAGCGGCAGCACGCTGGGAATTCAGGCTACGACGATCAGGTCGAGTCGATCTACCGTTGGGATGAGAGCGTCCCCAATGCTGCCCGCATTGCAGTTGGAGATTTGGCCGTGATTCGGTCAGACGTGTTGCTGGGAATTGCCCGTATCAAAGACTTGGTGGTTGCCGAGGGAACAAAACTGTTCCTGAGGTGCCCGAGTTGCCGGCGAACATCCATCAAGCGCAGAAAATACAAGCAACCTGAATACCGCTGCAGCAAGTGCGGCACAGACTTTGATGAGCCATACCGGGAAAACGCCGAGGTCCGGCTTTACGAAGCGAGGTTCGGCAACACCTTTGCACGTACGCCGGAAGCTGTGACTCTTGCCGATCTGCGAGCTGCCTGTCCCAGGTACAACGGCCAGCATTCGATGCAGACCATCGATCTCGGGCGTATCCTGCCTGCACTGCTTGCAGCGAACGAGGCCGTGGCGGAACTGCTGGACACGAGAGCCCTGCAGAGCGGTCTTGAGCACGAGGCTGATCAGTGGGCCTCCAAGGGCGGGTTCGACCCGCGGAGTATTTCTGAGGCCGTACGACGGCAGTTGCGTGCCATCGCGATCAGGCAGGGCCAGCCAGAGTTCAGGAACCTCCTGATGAGTGCATACTCCGGGCAGTGCGCGGTTACCGGGACTGCCGTCCCGCAGGCGCTTGAAGCCGCCCACATCGTGCCCTACCAGGGCCAGACCACGAACCACGTTCAGAACGGACTGTTGCTCAGGGCGGACATCCACACGCTGTTTGACCGGAAGCTCCTGTCAGTCGATCCCGAGTCCTGGGAAATCGTTGTACATCCGGATATCAGGCAGACTCTGTACGGCGACCTGCACGGAGTCAGACTGCGGCCGACAGATGTTGAAGAGAATCGACCAAGCCGAATCGCATTGGCCAGGCATCGTGCGTCCTGCAACTTCTGACGCCCGTTCTCCTGACGAAGGCCATCGCAGCACCAGATGTCGCACCAGCTGCTATCCTTGAAAGCGGGCAGTTAGCCTCGCGTCACGGCGACTGATTCGTCGTCCACAAGGAGTCCACAGGGACAGTGGTAGTTGCGACGTGTATAGTGACGAAAGGTTGTTGCGCATGGGATTTGAGTTCATAGACCTCTTTGCCGGCATTGGCGGGATGCGCCTCGGGTTCGAGGCGGCTGGTGGTGCCTGTGTGTTTACCAGTGAGTGGAACAGGTTCGCCCAGCAGACGTATTCAGCAAACTTTCCGGACGGAGAAGACATCGTCGGTGACATCACCGACGTTGATGTAGTGGATATTCCGCCGCACGACTTGCTCGTGGCCGGATTTCCCTGCCAACCATTCAGTATTGCCGGTGTGTCGAAGAAGAACGCGTTGGGGCGCCCGCATGGATTCGCGTGTGATACCCAGGGTACACTGTTCTTCGATGTGGCCCGTATCATTGACTATCATCGGCCGAAGGCGTTCCTGCTTGAGAACGTCAAGAACCTGTTGTCGCACGACGGTGGAAAGACCTTTTCGGTGATACGCCGTACCCTTGAGGAGGAGCTGGGCTACGCTGTGTCTTGGCATGTGTTTGATGCCCGATCAGTTGTCCCGCAGCACCGCGAGCGCATTTTTATTGCAGGATTCCGCCGGGAAGTCGGATTTGATCTGGCGGACATTGACCTGACTGAACCGGCAGAAGCTCCCCGGCTCAGCGCTGTCCTGCACCCGGAGGACGGAACGGAGCCTACAGAATCGCCTTACACAGAAGGATCGCGGGCAAGAGTTTCGTCCAAGTACACGCTCTCGGATCACCTCTGGCAGTACCTGCAGGACTATGCGGCAAAGCACCGAGCCAAGGGAAATGGATTCGGATTCAGTCTCGTAGGTCCTGAAGACGTGGCCCGCACGCTGTCTGCCCGCTACTACAAGGATGGCTCAGAGATACTTGTGCGCCAGTCACGCCGCGCTCCGCGGCGGTTGACGCCGCGTGAATGTGCCCGGCTGATGGGGTTTGACGGACCCGGCCGGCCGCGGTTCAAAATCCCGGTATCCGACACTCAGGCGTACAAGCAGTTTGGCAACGCCGTTGTGGTGCCTGTCATCGAGGAGATTGCGAACAGGATGGTGCCTTACTTGGAGAAGCTGAGGCGGATCAGACCCCGGTTGAAGAACCGCGAGCTGTTTGGAGTGGCCACGGGTTCAGACCGGTGACTGACATCATCTCAACCGAGCAACGTAGTGCCATGATGTCCGGGATTCGCGGCAAGGACACGAACCCCGAACGCCTCGTAAGATCGATGCTCCACTCAGCCGGTTTCCGGTTCAGACTTCACGTAAGGGACCTTCCTGGCAAACCGGACATTGTGCTCCCGAAGTACCGGGCGGTCATTCTGGTTCACGGCTGCTTCTGGCACAGGCATGACTGCCCTGCCTTTCGGATGCCTGCCACGCGAACTTCATTCTGGCGGAAGAAGCTGAATGGCAATCAACTCCGTGACGAGCGAAACCGTGCAGCCCTGATCTCACGGGGTTGGCGGGTGATGACAGTCTGGGAGTGTTCGATGCGGGGCAAAGGCAGCATCTCTGATCTCCAGCTGATTGGGCGCATTTCCCGTTGGCTGGATTCGCCGCGTGCAAAGCAGCGTGAAATTGCCGGTCGTCAAACGAGATCGCGTAGTTCGAGCACAAAATCAGACAAAGAGAGTAATCGTTCGCGAACGTCGTCGCTGTAGCTCTTGTGTGTCGGGGCGGGAACTACCAGCTTCACCCGAGCATCTGTGATTTGTGCAAACTGTTGGGCAGATACGCCCTGCTGAAGTGTCATCAAATGCTTGGGCCAGATGCGGTCAGCTTCCCGCAGAACCTGCCGCCAGCGGTCCTTGATCGTGGACTTTGCGGCCAACATCCGCAGTCTTCCTGAAGGGTAGTCCACATTGCGATAGGCGGAGGCTGATGGAAACAGGAAGTCGGGAAGGTTACCGCGTTCTGTTTCTGCCTGCGTTTCAAAGCCAGGATGTTCAGCCAGGCCTTCTTCTCGGAAGACTACCTCCAGGTGCCGTTCCAACGAGATTCCAGATCTGGCACGGCTGCGCTGCGCTTCGCTCATCAGAGCCCGGCGAATGGCTGCCAGGTCGTCGCCGGCCGCATCTAGGGCAATCCTGAGGTGTGCGTCGCGAACTTCGTTGTAGATTGCCTCCTCGCACGCCCGCCGCCGGAGAAGCCGGTGATCGACATCCAGACCTTCGCCGGGTTCAAGCCGAACAGCGATTTCGCTCAGTTCTGCCGGGCGTGGAAACTCGATCCGCCAGTTGTCAGGAATCTCGGCAAGCCAGGTTCCGGTGCGTCGCGAAGGTCGATCTTTCCCCGAGTCAAGAAGGGACTCCGGATCCTGCGGCTCGAACTGCACGATCTGACTCGGTTCGATAGCGCCAACCAAGTCTTCGAGCCTGTCTTCCTCGTACTCGTTCCTGCAAACCCAGATTCTCAGGGCTCGGCGATCTCCCTCCTTTTGCACAGCGATACAGACCAACGCGCCGGTGTTTTCCGTGTCAAGGAGGGGTGAGGCAGCGCCACCCCATCCTGTGACGCGTGCTTCATTTCTTGTCCCGCCGCGCACTGCATTGTTGTACCAGATGACCCGAACTTCCCGTGTAGCGGCCGCGTGAGAGTCGATAGCTGCAGACACGTACACGTCAGGGTTTTCGACTGTCCTGTCTGCGATCTCGGGGAAGAGTTCGAACAGCAAGTGCTTTGGCAGGTACGGGCCGGCACCATGGCTTCCTGTGCGTCCTGTATCGTTGCCGGACAGGCGCTTCAGGACCCATCTGGTACCGGGGCGTGAGACACTTTTGATCCAGTCGAGGATGTCGGAATTGCTCACGCTGAATACTCCAGCGGAAGACGGCGGATTCTGCCGGCTGCGTTACTGGGGGACCTAGTACACATCTACACCCTCGGCCCGTTCGAACATGTCGGCCGCCATTGCTACATTCTCCATGTGGGCCTTCAGTTCTTTCTGGTCGAGCGTCTCGGCCAGCTGGTCTACAAGCACGATTACGGCCTGGTCCCGCATTGACTCGGCAAACCGGCAGTTCAGGTTCGGCGCCGAATTGAGCCTCATCAGGTGCTCGTACATCTTCTTCGTCAGTTTCTTTCGCTGGGTTGCAGTCGACAGATCCATGCATGGAGACCATATCCGGATGGTCTTGTGGCCCCGGCGGTCAGGCATCCCTTTCTCGATGAAAATCGTCTGAGTGCGTCCTCCCTCGAAATCAAAGCGGAGACTCAAACGGTCCTTGTCCCTGTCGTACGCAAGTTTTTGACCCAGCAGTTCTGCGGCGTCCCGGACCGAACGCAGGACCACGTCGGCTTCGATATCCCTGCGCAGCAGGACCTGGCCACCGACTTTCAACACCAGCTTCTGGCCCATCGGGCCGGCGTCCGACGACTCCAGCAGAGGATTCAGAAACTCCGTCAGAGGGAGATTCGCGGTATCGTCGAGCGCAAGCCAGCGGTTGATCAATGCGGCCTTCGCCTGTGCGAGAAGGCTGAACTCACCGCCCGATGCCTTGATGTTGTTGGGGAGCCTTTCCAGGCCGGCCCATGTACCCGACAGCAGGGCGGCGAGGGCCGAAACTTGGTGGCCGGCGCGTAGGGAAGAACGACCCGCAGCCAGAATGTCCTTCGGTTCCGGACGAAGCAACATCAGCATGATGGCACGTCGAACAATGGAGCCTTCATCCGAGAGTGCAGCCACCTCCCTCTTGTTAGAGAGTACGTCGCCGACGATCCTGGCCCAGTCGCGTACGTCGGATTGGGCGGACAACGCTGGAGGAAGCGATCCGAGCAGCGACTCAAGGACTTCCGAGGCGTTCCAGCCATCAGACGGATCTCTGCCTGCCAGTTCAGCCAGTAGGGTCCGAAAGAGCAAAGGATCCGGATCAGTGTTTCCGCCTTCAAGGGAGGAGCCCATCGCGTCATCAACTGCAGTTCGCAGCCAGGCTACGGGTTCATCCAGCGCATCTCCCTGAGCAGAGTCAGGATCTGTAAAAAGGTGCTGTACCAGCTTTACCCACGCCGCGGTGTCCGGAACAGCGGCGCATAGGCCGCACAGACCTCCGATGATCGAGTCCGCCCGCGCTGGAACGCTATCCGTTGACGCTGCCTTAGCGGCTGAGGCGTCGACGTCTCTGCCAGAGCCTTCGGCGACCGTTGACTCATTCTCGGCGTACAAACCTGGAGCAACGCCAATCAGGTCCACATCCACTGGCATGTTCTCAAACTCACGGAGCAAGAAGTCCTCCCTCTCGTCACTGGTGCGGAACAGGATGGCAGAGAACTGTCCTACATGCAGGCATCCTTGGATTTCAATGATACCAGGCGACCCAGTGCGATTCCTTTCCATGGATTTCAGGGAAGGGGGGCGGTCGGGCGAAATTCCCACTGCGACAGGGATGTCGCGCCCGGTGGGTGCAGGGAGCGGCACTCCACGACGCCATGCGGTTGTCGCGCACCTTGCAACTCCGTCGACTTCCTCCATCTTGCGAGGTAGCACAACCCCGCCAGCAAGTATCCGGATGAGCTCGCGCCTCGTGGTAGGGATGAGCCACGCATCGGGCGTGTCTGAAAACAGTGATTTCGCATTGTCAGGCATCGCACCACTCCAAAAGCCCGGAATCAGGTCCGGGGAGCTTGCTAACAAACTGCGGAATGGGGCTACCCGGCGAACCCTGATAGATCAGGAAGACCCTATTCCTTGCTCGGGAGATCATTACGTACATGTCCATCTTTGGCTGATCCTGCAACGCATCGTCCGCAGAGTAGGAATGAAGTTCGGGGATGAAAACGGCATCAAACTCAAGACCCTTGCAACTGGCCCGGTTTACGACGGTGATGTGGCCGGGTTTGTCAAAAACGAGCTTACGCGCGTTCTTGTACTCCTTGATGTCGCTAGCGTATGCCTGAACCTTTATCGCTTTCTTGTCCTTCAGTTTCTCTGCCAGTATTCCTGCATATTGTGCGACCAGAGAATTCTTGCGCAGGATGATCCCGATTTCCTCGTTGTCGTGCATTCTTGCGTACCGTGCGATGTACCCGATGCATGCGTTATATGATTGGGCACGAACGAGTTTGGGCTTGTCTCCGCCGCGGCTAGGTAGTTTTGGGATACCCGTTTCCAGACCCACGTAGAACTCCCGCGCAAGCATCGCGGTTTCCTTCGTGTTTCGGTAGTTCCGGGTGAGCTGGTACTCACGTTCCTTGGCGATTGACAGGCCTTGCCGGATCTCGTCAATCGTGGAATTGTTCTCGAAAATCCGTTGGTTCTCGTCTGCGAGCACGGTGAGAGCCGGTACGGGCCCCCTGTTGTCTTTGAACATGATCTGACGAATCACGCGGAACATCTCCCACAGCTCATTTCCAAAGTCTTGGGCCTCGTCGACAATCAGGTGGCCCCAGTCGATGCTCTTGGGATTCAACCCCGCTCTTGCGTATGCGTTTGCGATGGCATTCAGGGCGCCACGCCAGTTCAGTTCGAGAACACTGTCCCCGTGAGGGAACGCCGGAACGACGGGCCATCGAATCTTGGAGCGGTGCAACTCGTATGCGTCAGCCCTTACCCGGACTTTCCGTTTGTAAAAGTCGTATCGCCCGCCGAGCCGGTTGATCTCTGGTCGTTCGTCGGCGGGGCAGTCGACGAGAACACTTGATAGCGGCTGAACACAGTCCACAGGGATGTCCAGATTCTCCCACCACGAGTTGGCCCAACTGTGAAGCGTCGAAGTCTCGAATTCGCCGCCAGCCGCGTTGCCCGTGTAGTTTCTCAAAACGCTGTTGAACATGACAACTGTGGGGGATCGACGCTTCTTTACCAAGTAACCGGCACGGAACATCGCAATCACAGTCTTCCCCGTTCCGGGGGGACCTGTGACGAGAACGTCTCCTTCTATGGGAGCTTCCAGATAGACTTCCATCTGTTCGTCACTCAGATCCTTCGAGTTGGGCAGCCTCATTGGTCCTTGCCCCCGGTTGCAACTGCAAGCAAGCCTGAGAAGAACCCCGACAATCCGCGCCCTCCTATGGTCATCGTGCGATCCAGGAGCACGTTCGAGTACACGCAGCTTGTTTCGGATAGCAGCGAACACGCGTGGCACGCGGCGAGATTCATGCCGAACAGGCCCTGGCCCGGTGCTTCTGAGCAGATCGGATCGGCGGAACACCATGTTGCCCGGTTCAACGCCGCAGTCAGTGTCGCCGGCAAGCGGTCGGGCTGGCCCTGTCGGACGAGCCCGCCTAGGGAGCCCTCCGAGTCGCTGTCAGCTGTGTAGATCAGTATCCCGGCCATCGCACCGCCCGGATTCTCTGGCTCGGTGCTGTAGATCCGCTCTCTCAAGGAGGAAGCAGTGTATCCGCATTCGAAAGACAGCTGTCTGATCAGGAGATGGGACAGAGTGTGCAGCAGGACGAACCGTGGTGTCGGTTCTGGCAGCACTGCCCGCAGATGGCTCTCGGCCCTGTGAAGTGCCATCACTGCCAGTCGCTCGGAGAGCCGGTCAGCCTGATTCGATATCCACGTCTTTACTCGCTGTTCCTTCAGCCGGATGAACACTCCCTCGCCGAAGACCTCGTGTGCAGGAAGCCAGTTTCGACCGCTGCCCAAGTCCGTGCGGACGATGCGGTCGTCGTCGCCGGGTGTAACACGGTGAAAACCGCGTAGTGTCCTGACCTCTCTGAGCCTCTCGACAAGTACCACCGGCTCTAGAAGATCAGATAGTTCGGACGGTATCAGTCCTTCCGGGTCTTCCGAGATCCGGGCGGCAAACACATCGTCAGGTCCGGGGTCACGGGGAGGATCAGTGAGCGTCTGCCATTCTTCCCTCAGAATCTGAGTGTCCCTTTCTCCCGAACCCGGTGCGTTCCCTTCACGTTCCCCGCCAGCTGGATCTCTGCCAGCGGCTTTCCAGACGTCCTCGACCGGACACCCAAGGCTTTCAGAAATCATCTTCGCGACCATCTCCGACAAGGACTCGGGAACATCACCAGACTCTGATTGAATGTTCTCGACCAACAAGTTGAAGTTCTGGTGATTCCGGATCTCTTCGTGGATACCTGCCGATTCACTGAATTCGGTGCCTGTAGGGATGTCCAGGGCAGAGACTGTCGCCGGATAGTAGAGGTTGCTTGCTCCTCGCTGGAGAACCTGCGGGACACAATCGCAACTATGCTCGTTACCGCGCTGCCATGGCTGCTTTCCGGAGCATCGCACGCCAATGGCCTTCATGCTGTCTTTCGCCGTGATCCCGTGAAGGCTCTCCCGGCTATCGCAGGTAATGCAATGGACCACAAGTGAAGCCAGGCCGCCACCCCTCCCCGGCCTTGTCCTGAAGTACAGTTCTTCTCTCTCACATCTTCCCGACTCGGCCTTTTGCTTCCCGGCGTGGACATACCACTTCCAGTCTACATCTCCGAGGTGACCGTTTTCGCAGGCGAGAACGAACCTCATGGGTACCAGCGTTCGTCCCTTGCAGGAATCACGGCTGCATCGCGGTGCGTGGCCAGCGAGATCTCTCTCCTGATAGGTCCTCCACCGGGTCATTTTTCTGCACGACGGGCAGAACAGCCACTGGGGAAACCTGAAGAACGGCAGTTTCGGCCCTTGTGTAGACCACCAGAAGCGAAGCGCCGGTGCCATTCGGAAGTGCCCGACACCCAACATCCGCTCTAGGCGCGGTAGCCGGATTTTCACTCCGGCCTCCCCCCATCGTGTGATGTCGGTTGCGACGAGGGACTCGTCACCGAGGTCCAAGATCGCGCCCACGCCGAATGGCGCAACGCACTGCGACCGCCTGACACTGCGCTCAACGTTCATTTTCTTCTCCGAGCAACCGGATCCTGCTTGGGGTGTCCACGTGCCTCATTGAATTCAGAGTGCGCCAGAGCCCGCTTCCGCCCCCTTCGAACCCGACCAGCAGCGACGTGAACTGCCTGCCGCCACTCGACCGGTATCGCAGTCGCGGTTTGCCAGGTGCGGTATCGGCACTCTCGTGCCATTCCCGGGCCAGGCGGCGCAGGCTGGCGCTAACTCGTGCTGCCTCTTCGGGCTCCGCAGCCGAGATCCTGCGCTCAAGACGGGCCATTGTGGATTTTACGGCCGGATCTCCGGGATCGAAGTCTCCGGCCGATTCGTTCGATGAGAGCCCTGCTGCCATTCTGACTACAATGACAAGTGCCGCGTGCAACGCCCTTGCTAGTGCAGGGGGGGCACATGGCGTAACGCTAGTCGGCTCCACCTCCCTGTACAGTGCGTTATGATACGGGAAGAAGCTCTCGTAGTGGGACCGGTCTCGTGGCTTGGTCCAAGAGTAGTGTGCGATGACCAGTCCGGACGGGCGGTCCTTGTCACGTCCGATGCGGCTGGATGCCTGGATGTACTCGGCCGTGGTCTTTGGCTGCCCGTTCACGACCATCAGGCCCAGCCGATTCACGTCCACACCGACTGAAATCATGCTCGTGCACGGCAGGATGTCGATGGCGTCTTTCGAGTCCCATGGCTTGCCGAGATCGGCAAGAACGTCGGGAAGGCGGGAACCACTGACGGACGCCGAGAGCTCCACGACATTCAGATTTGCACGCATCTTGGATTGGTCGCGTGCGATTACCTGCACTCGGCTGGGTATGTCGTCGCGGGCGAGGGTCATCGTTTTACCGAGTTCCCGTTTGCTGTTGTGGTAAACCAGCTGGGTCCACCAAGTGTCCTTTTCTGGATCATCCGGATCGATCTCCATGAGCGACTGTGTCAGCGCCGCGCACGTATGGACCAAGGACGTGACGGACGTGACTCCCTGCGCCATGAGTCCTGCATACACGCGGCCGCGTTCATTGCGTGCGACTTTTGCAAAGTAGGAGTCCTCGACGGATGTTCCCGATGGCGGAAACTGTCTGTGCTCCCTTGCATACAGCCGCTGTACCTGGTCTGCAGCCCGCCTGATGGTTGCAGTGGCGGCAACGATCTTTGGATCGGTACCCAGCGACCCGATGACTGTGTCGATGGCAGCTTCATAAATGCCAGCAATGGTACCGAGAGGACCCGAAATGAGGTGCAGCTCGTCCTGGATGATCAGCGATGGAGGATCCGTGGCCTGTTCACCGTCTGCAGACGTGCCGAAGAAGGACTTTGCACGTTCGTCCCATGCAAGTCTCGCGAACTTGTCAATGGTGCCGATCACAAAGGACGGCGGGTGGTCGAAGAGGTGTTCGTCGACCACGTTTACGGGAAGCCGTTCATGAAACGGACAGCTGTCTGTCGGACAGTAGAATTCGAAACTGGTGGTAGTAGCTCGCACCCCATAGTCGTTCAGGTCCTCGGACTTGGAGCTCGGGACGAGGCGCGTTCCGCACCAGGGACACTGGCTCAGTTGATACGGATTCTCGGGTTTCTCAGCGTCGATCAGCGCCTCGTACTGATTGAATGCTCCCTTTGAATCTTCACCGTCTCCAGCGAACTTGTTGGGGCTCAGTCCTTCGCCTACCCAGAGCCCCAGCGTGAAAGGCTCGTGGCCCAGTCCGGTCTTGTCGGATGCCCTTATGCGTTCCATGGCGCAGATCAGGCCGGCGGCGCGTTGGAATTGTTGGCTGGTCAGAAGCCGCAGCGTGTATCGCTTGATGATGGCTGTTCCCAGTCCCTTGTTTCCCTGCTGCAGGCGTCTCCGTAGCATCTCGAAGGCTGCCAGTGCGAGGTAGGCCTCGGTCTTGCCGCCGCCTGTAGGGAACCAGAGCAGATCGACTGCTTTCCTGTCGGGCCGTTTTGGGTCCATCAGCGACGGGATCACAAGCAGCTGGAACGCAAGCTGGAACGGGCGCCAGCGAAACCCCCCAAAGTCCTCACCGAAGTAGTCGGGTTCAGCGAATTTTGTTTTTCGCCGTGCTTTGTCCGTGCCGCCGAAGTCCTTCCCGGCGTGGACCATTTGCATCAGCATTGCACGATTGGCCAGCGCAAAGCACTTCCGGGCAACGGAATCGGACGTGACGACCTCAATTCCCTCCCGGATCCTCTCGATTGCCTCAGCCACGCGGTTCAGGTTCTGTGCCTTTGTCTCCTCGAATTCTTCAGGTACGGAATCCATGCCCCTCAGCTGGTGCCACTTTTCGTAGCTGGCGAGAAATGACAGCAGCTTCTTCTTTAGATCCTTCGCTGCGACTGACTCATCCTGCAGGAACTGCATTCGCAGGACGTCCGTGTCGTATGCCAGCTCTCCTTCCGGTGCCTTTGTAGTAACAGGCTTTACCTCGGCGTGCGGAAGGAATGACATCCTGACCCAGCCCGGAAGATCAGAGTCAGAATCCCAGACTGATGCGCAGCCATGTCCCGCTGCCCAAGTCGGTGAATGCCTGTACAGCATTGCAAGCTCCAGCTCCTCTTCGTCAGGCTCGACGAGCCGGGGAGAAGGGTAGGGGCGCAGAGATCCGCCTGCGGGGGCACACTCCAGGCCTGCTTGGAAGATGCAGCGTTCGTTGTCCGTACGGCGGTCGCCGGCAGACTGCTCAGCATTGATTAGGGTGGTCGTAGCGAGCCATCCGCCTTTCATCGGCCGCCACCTCACGTGCAGCTCGGCAGCTCCTTTCAATACTTGGACCGTTACGCTCTCTACGGTGCCCGGTGCGACTTGGTGAACCTCCGGACTTCCGGGGTCAGCAATCCAGCTATGAACCCACTTCCCATCTCTTCGTTTCTTTGCGCCTTCCCTGAACACGTATCTTGCGCCCCAGACTTTGACGTTCAGTTCGGGCTTCCCAGTGACGTAGAAACTAATACCGGCTGATGCGGGCATGAACTGATAGGCAGTGGCGACCGGCTCGTCTGTGTCACCGTCGACGTCCGATGCGACGCTGTCTTCCAGCTGTTCAGACTGCACGCTTTCCGAAGGCACGGCCTTGGGATGAAGAATGGCAAGAGTGTAGTGGGCATCTGGCAGATCTTCGGCATCGAGCTCTTCACAGTTGCCGCCAGCCGGTCCGACGAGCTGTCTGGTCAGGTATTCCAGCAGCTTTTCCGCACCGGGGGTTGTTGTGTCAGGAGCATTCATCGGTCCCCTTCTAGTTTCAGGATCTTCAACTGGTTTGCGCGGCGGAACTGCGCGAAGACATTTCGGAAGCCTTCATCGAGTGCGACCCAGAGAACCGCGTGCGAGCGTGTCATTGCCACGTACAGCTGTGCGACCGAGTGCGGCTTCGAGTCAAGTGCGCCCGTATCTATGATCGCAACGAACTTTCGTTCGAAGCCTTTGAAGCCCCGAACGGAGCTAAAGATCATTGACGTGCCGAGAACTGCATCCGGGTCACTGTCCAGGTCGCGGAAGCTCCGCCGCAGGCTTTCAGGCAAGAGCGACACACACGATTCACTGAACGAGAGAGGCGACAGGACCGCAATATCGGCGTTTGTCGCACCTTCGTCATGCCAGTCGTGGATGACCGCTTCCAAGGCTCGGGCCGCAGATTCGTTGCCTGACACGGATTCGTAATGAACCGGCGGTCCCGCTCCCCGGATCTCTGCCTTCCCGATGTCCGCGCCGGTTGCCTGCTGGGTCTGGAGTATGATTTCTGGTGTGTTCCTGCAGTTGTGCCGCAGCTCGACCGGGACTGGAGAGTAACTTCGGAGCATCTCTTCCGCCTCCGCCTCCCGTTCCGACCATAGCCCCGACTGGTTATTGGCGTCCATGAACCAGCGCCATCTGCCGTCTTCAAGACCATGACGGAGGGTCCGGTCGAATACGTCCAGACTTTCGAGGTTGAGGAAGTCCTGGCCCTCATCGACAACGAGTACGTCGAACCTGCGGCCAGCACGAAGTGCGGCGGATGTTGAGATGGCGCTGAACGGCAGGACTGTCACTGCTTTTTCATTGACCGTGGCTGCCATAAAAGCTGAGAACGTCTCTCCACCTGCAACCAACAGTACGTCGGCGCCATTAGCGGCTTCGCGCCTGGAGGTCTCTGCTGCTAGGAATGACTTTCCGGTACCAGCACCGCCTACGCACAGGATTCGTGGAGCAGCCTGTACCGCGTCAATCATCCGGTACTGATCCTCCGTGAGCCTGACAACTTCCACTTCGACGTTCGCTGCTTGTGCCGAAAGGGTCGGGACCAGATCGAATTGCGGGCGGAGAAACTGCAGCACGGTGTCAACATCGGCGGGGTCCAGTATTCTCGGCGCACCTTGTTCCTTGTTCTTCCAGTAGGAAACCAGTCTATTCAGATACTGCTTGAGCGCATTTGAAGAGGCTACGTCGTCACGGTCGCACACGATCTGTGGCGGCATTTCGGGTCCGTTCAGCGCGAAGTCAATGTCGGGAAACACCACTCCCCAACCGAACACCGCTCTCCGAACCGCGTGCCGTGGCCCTTCGTCTCTTATCAGGTCGCGGAGT
Source organism: Planctomycetota bacterium (assembly GCA_019912315.1). Classification (GTDB taxonomy): domain Bacteria; phylum Planctomycetota; class UBA8742; order UBA2392; family UBA2392; genus JACKID01. The sequence continues at coordinate 36,175 of JAIOJA010000009.1, read as the reverse complement.
GCAAACAGGCCCGTCTTTGCCTGCTCGAACGGACCTTCGGAACGGCGATGCTTCTCGTCGTAACGGTCGGTGAAGTGCCAGATGCCGTCCACGCATGCAACTCTGCCCCCCTTTACTTCCAAGGCAAATACGCCCTCCGGGCCCACCAGCACGAAGTCGATCTCGGACCATCGTTTGCGTGCGTGGCGCGAGACGTTGAGGGAGTGCAGAGCGATCCAGGAAGGGCCGAGATCTACAAGCTCCAAAATACCGAATAGACGCCGCTCAGCGGCGCTCCTGAACCGGTGAACTATCGCAGGCACTGTACGCATGTGGAATCGGGGCCGGTACTTTCGAGTGATTCTAGCTCTTGTTCTGATAAAGCCAACGCCGCTCGGTTCTGCAACGTCAGGTGCGGAATTCGGTACGGCCGAGATACGGCAGACTTGCTGCCAGTGCGTGGGTCGGGGCAGTCGGCGATTTGAAGTGCGAACTTGGGCGCACAAGTCTTGTACACCGCTCCCAACTGCTTTCATTGGACGGTATATCTCAAGGGGGGGGATTGGGTGGCTGCGAGTCTTTCGGTGCAGGGTTGTGATGTTGTCTGTACTCATAGACGGCCTCAAGCGCACGCCGTACATCGGTTTCCTCCCAGTAGCGAAGGTACCCATGTTCGCACCAGTATCCTTCGATGCCGTCTACCATCAAATGCAACAGTCGATGCACGTCAATCTGCTTGTCCATGGTTCCCTCCGGAGTTTGGCAGCTCACTGCGGATACGGACCCAAAGCAAGCGCAGTTGTGGCCTAAGACAATAGACAGCCACATGAACCAGCGAGGTTCAAAGTGGCCTTCATCTTCTTAGGCCAAACAACTGGAGTGAATCATGACCACTGTTGAGGTGCCCGCTCTGGCGGGTCTGAATCCGTCGTCCGCGAGGTTGAGCCATAGACCCGCCAACCGGATTGACGACTTGATCAACGAAGTAGATAGCCTGCGTGCGGTGCAGCGTGACATCCGCGTGAACACCCGAGAGTTGGCAATCGCGCCGGCTGATGGCGCACTGATGGTCGGCGGCGGCGAGCGCTACCCTCTCAGAGACCATGCGTTCGCCCAGCTCTGTTCACGATTGAAGGTGCCAGCCCCCTATGCCCGTCGCTGCGATTCCGGCTTGAGAGCGCAGAATCTGAACCGCTGGCTGAACGAGGAGGACCGCAACGTACTGCTCCGTCTGGAAAGAGGCGAAGTCCGAGCCGTGCTTTCGGCTAGCTACCGGGCCATCAACCACGCCGATATCCTCGGCTGGCTGGCGGACAGGCTCGGCGTCGATACGCCCATTCGCTACGAGCTGACAGAGGGGTACCTCGACATGCAGGTGATCCGTGAGAGCCCCGTACAGAGTCTTTCGGATCGGGGTCGGCAGGGACTGCACCGGGGGATCCACCTCAGGAATTCAGAGGTGGGCACGGCTAGAGTTCGGATCAGCACACTGGTTTTCCGCAGCATCTGCCTGAACGGCCTGATCCTCAATGGCGGCAGCTGGTCCTACAGTCGACGCCACGTGGGCAAAGCGGACATCGCGAGCGATGTGCGTGAAGCATTCGACCGCGCCATGGCCCTTGCGGGAAAGGCGGCTGAAGGACTCTTGGAGACGGAAGGCGTGGAAGTCGCCGATCCGCTGAAGGTTTTCGACCGCATCGTCACGCGGTATGAGTTGAGCGAGGGCGAAGACTCTGCAATCCGCAAGGCATTCCTCTGGGAGCCGGGCCATACGCTGTGGCACGTTGTCAATTCACTCACCCGCGCCGGAAATGCCAACGATCTGCCGTTGGACTCGCGCCACCGCCTGCAGGAGCTGGGCGGTCGAATCACGAGCCTCGCCAGCGAAGGCCGTCGCTGGCTCGACAATTAGTCGTTAGCGCTACCTACCCCAGACAAAAACGGCCTTCTCGACACTCAAGTGTACGGATAGCAAATCCATTTCTTCGCGATTCGTGCTGAACCCCGGTTCGTCACGTTACTTCTCAGGGCGGCTTTGGCCGTCCTTTTCACATTCCAGGAGGACTCATGTACCTGAACACAGCCAATCTGAAGCACCACGTAGCGGCGGCGAATCGCGGTCGTTACGCATTGAACGCCATCGCACTGACGGAGCGCGGAACGCTGAGCACCGACGGTCACAGCCTGCTGTTCGTGCCCTACCCCGAGGTCGATGCCAACGACGCGCCGAAGATCGAGGGCATCAACAGCAAGGCGAAACCGCCGAAGCTGGCTTTGCTCGATCCCGCCGACGCTGCAAAAGCGGCAGCGATGGTCAGCGGCAAAGGGCGCAAGTCCACGCTGCCTGCGTTCAACCTGATTCACGCCGAAGTCAAGAAGGGCAGCATCGTGCTTGGCTCCACGGACGGGGCCGGCGCACAGGTGATGACGTGCCAGCAGGCCGAGGGCCAGTACCCCGATGTGGCGGTGGTGATCCCGGACTACAAGAAGGCTCACGTCATCAGCGTCAACATCGACACGCTGCTGAGGTCGCTGAAGGCGTTGAAGGGTGCCACTGACGAAGACGTCGTCACCATCCGCGTTATCGACGACCAGCAGGCCGTCGGCATGAGCTGCAAGGACGGCACAGCAATGCTCGTGATGCCTGTACAGGTCGACAAACCCGAAGACCACGTCTCGGACAAGCTGGCGGCCCTGCGCAACGAAGGCCCGCCCGTGGCGGCTCCGGTAGACCCTGACGAAGAGGCGGACAAAGACGCAGAAGAAGATGCCGAGGCCTGGGAGCCGACGGAGACCGAGATGGCTGAGGCTTTCGAGGCCTTCACGGCTTTACCGCCGCTGCCTGAACACGCCTCCGCATGACGCGATGACACCGATGACGCACCTCCACGCCGGGTTCTCGCCGGCGTGTTTTTGTATCCGGGGCCCCGCCCCTTCACCAATCAAGGAGAACCAACGTGATCAAACTTCACGCGTCATACGGGCTGAAAGTTCCCGGCCCGCAGGAGTACAGCAGCGAAAGCTTCCACGCTTCAGCAGAAGTCGAGGTGGCGGACAACATCCAGGGCGACGCACTCAAGGCCGCACTGGGTGCGCTGTGGAACGACCTGAAGTCCGCCGTGGACGAACAGATTGCCAACGGCCACAAATCCGGCGGCAATGGGCACAACGGCAACGGCCGAAACGGTAGCAACGCCAAGCGGCAGACGAGGCAGACCGCCGAGCCGACCAACCGGATTGCCAACATGGGCGAGCCGGCCACGAAAAAGCAGGTGTCGTACTTGCTCGCGCTGGCCCGTCGCAAGCGGAACCTGTCTGCCGAGGAGACCCGTGATTGGCTCAACCGCGAACGCGGGCTAGTGCTCAGCAGCCTGAGCAAGTCCGACGCGGCTGGGTTGATCGACGAATTCAATGAAACCAGGAACTAGGCGAAAGCCGGTTCCCCAATGCAGGGGCTGGCCGATCACGGCCGGTCTCTGCGGGAGAATCCACATGACTACGAAGCTCGGCACCCGCACCAGCTACAGCAAACTCAGCACCTGGCTGCGCTGCCCAAGAAAGTACCGACTGCGCTACGTTGATGACGCGCCGGAAGAACGTACAGCGGTCGCGCTGGTGTTCGGTACAGCCATCCACGAAGCCTGCGAGCTGTTCTTTGAAGGGCTCAAGGTTGGCGCACCGCCAAGCAGCGACGAAGTCCACGGCGCATTCCACCGGGCCTTCACGGACAGCGTGAAACTGGCCGAGGACATGCACGTGCCCATGGACTGGGGCAAAACGAACCAGACCGACATGATCGAAAAAGGTGAGGCCATGATTGCGGTCTTCCTAGACGAAGTGGATCGAGGCATCCGGGTCGTCGGCACCGAAGTACCGTTCGAGTTTGAGATCGCCCCCGACAGGACCGTCAACGGCGTCATCGACCTGATCCTCGATGAAGGCAACGGCCGCTATCGCGTCGTGGACATCAAAACGGCAGCGTCAACCTACGGCCCGGACCGCATCGACTACGACCAGCAGCCGACAGTCTATCTCGCGGCGGCTGAGTACCTGTGCGGTGCATACGGCAAGGTGGATTTTGAATACTGGTTGCTGCTCAAGACGAAAAAGCCGCAGTTCAAGATTATCCCGGTCGTGCGTGATGCCAACGACCGCGTCGAGCTAATCCAGACCATCGACGATGTAGAAACCGCAAGACAGCACGGGGTGTATCCCCGCATACGCGGATTCATGTGCGCTGGCTGCGAGTACCGCGACTGCTGCGGGCAGAAAGGCGGCCGGCCATGAAACGAGTATGGAAAGAAGTCTTCGCGTTTCTGGCTACGTTCGGTCCAGCGTTGTTGGCGGTTGCTCTTGACACACTGACACGACGCAAGACCGACGACGGAGATAGGGAAGGGGGCTGACCCCTTCTCTTTTCGTTTAGCTCGTGGAGAAAGCCATTCCACCACCAAATGTCTTGAGGGCGGGGGCTAATCTTGCTGGTTACTTTCTACTGGGAGCACTTGATTCTCAAGCGACGAGGCCTCCAAAGACTGCGTCTAAGACCCGGCGGCGGCATCGGGCGGTGAGACTGGTTATGGCGCACCTTGAGCAGCAGTTGTCGGGAGTGGGGCGATCAGTGACTTCATTTCCGCCACGTGATCTGGGTCTAGGCCGGCCATGAAGGCAAGCAGGATCCCTGCAACCTGATCGGACTCTCCTGTTGGGGTACGTTCAGAGCCGGGAACGGTGACACTGTCGTTGTGCGAGAACGTATTGACGAAGCGCTCTAGCCGCGACAGCTGGCTCAGCGAGACATCTGGGAGCTTGGGTTTGAACTGGACCAGATCGAGGTCCATGCTGCGTTTGCCGTGACCGATACCTTCGCCTTCGCTGGGACGGGGACGGCGGAATGCCAGGAATGCCTCCAGTACTCGGCGGGCGACGTTGGCCAACGGAAGCAACTCGTGCGCCGCCAGAGGTGCTTCGCTGGCCTTGACCACGTAGTGGAACAAGTAGTGGTACTCAGACTCGTAGTTCTCCAGCAGTTGATCGACTGCGCCAATGGTGGAGCACCGCTGACCATCAACTGTGATCGACCGGCATTGAAAGCTGGCCCCGCCACCTTCAAGCGCTCTCGTCTTGCACCACTTTTTCCACTCGCGGAAGGCTGTAAAACTGTGCGTCATGAGGATTACCTGCCCGGCATCTTCTAGCCTGTGGCAGACAAAGGTGATCGCCGCATAAAGCGCGTTGGAATCGAGGCTCGATATCGGGTCGTCAACCACGATCAAAGAGTTGGTCCGATCTACGCCTTTTGCGTTGGGATCAAGACGGCGCAGAAAGTAGAGCACGGCCAACGCCGTCTTTTCGCCCTCACTGAGTGATTCCGCCTTCGCAACGTCCCCGCGCCGCAGCAGCTTGTAGCCTTCGGGCACTGCCGCCAACGTAAGGTCGTCGTGGCCGAGGTAATCTTTTAGGTCGCTGTTCAACTCAGTAGCGGTCTTGTCGTGGCCCTCCACCAACTTGCGGAGTTCGGCAATCTGGTCATCTAGGCCGTCTCCCTGGATCGTGAGCTTCTCTCTTTCCTTTACGTGTGCCTTGCTGGCGGCCACATGCGCGACCCACGCTTCTTCGTACTCGCTCAATACGTGATCAGCGACTTTGTCGGACGCGTCCTTGACCAGCTTCCGGTGATCTGAGACTCCCTGATTGTGCTTGTCGATGAGCCCGTTTACTGCCTCGATCTCCAGCGAAGAGACGCTAGGTACGGTCAGCATGAAGTTCTTCAAAGGCTGCTTCTGTCTCGTGGCGAGGTGCTCGGTAGCCTGGTCAATGATTTTCACACGAGTCGCGATCTGCTTGTTGAGTTTGGCGCTTGCAGTTGTGTACTCGTCGCGGAGGGGCGCGAGAATGGCGTCTGGTGCCGGGACCACTCTGCTCAGGTCGTCGTCTGCGTTCTTGGCCGCCTTCAGCTTGGCCGAGGCAGTGTCAATATCCGTCAACAACTGGTCGTAGGCGGCATCAAAGTGCTTCTCCAAGGCAAAGGTTCTGCCTTCCGGAAGTTCCTGGCCACAGTAGAAGCAGTCCTTTGCCGCGTGCTTCTGATGCAGGGTAAGGCCGTTGCGAATCCACGCTTCCACATCCGGCGTGTTCTCCAGGGATTGAATTGCCGCTACCACGACAGAGCGGCCGCAGACTTCAGCAACGGTGCCAAGTGTCGCGGCGAGATCGTCGGTGCTCATGGGAAGACGAGAGACCGGCTGTCGTTCCTCTGCTGATACGGTGGCCAGTTGTCTGGTCAACTCTTGCTCGGTGAGCCGTGCGGCTGCGAACTTGCTTGGCTCCTTCGCAAACGGCTCAAGTCGGGCCTTGAAGTGGTCGCGCTCAAAGTTCCGGAACTCCGTGACACCGCGTTCGCCCAGCTTAGTCTTGATGTCCTTTGCACCCGCCGAGCACATGGAGTCCCAGTCGCGCTTCTCGTCGGCCTGTTTCTGAATCGTAGCTGTGTCCTTCCGTTCAACCTCCGCACGCTCCTCCTCAAGCCTCTTGAGTTTTGCAGCGTCATCGGCGCTGTCCTTGCCGAGGGTGACAATCGGTGACAGTGGACCAGGCGTGCCGACGACGGACTCTTGGACAAAGTCACGATTGAATACGAAAACGGGCGGGAGCTTGTCGATCTTGTCCTGCTTCAGTTTGAAGGCGTTGTCGCCTTCCACTTGCAGCTTCACATCCCATCCTGCCGGCAGGATGTTGGCTACGGGCTTGTCCGATTGCCAGTTCTCGACGACGCGGAAGATGCGCGACATAGTGGTCTTGCCGCTGCCGTTCCAGCCAAAGAAGATGTTGCGGCGCTTGAGACAGACGTTGGCGCCAACCGTGTCGTCCCACTTGAAATCGACAAACGCTCCGCAGCCCTTGAGGCTGGCGATCTTCTTGAGGTTCTTGCCCATCTGGTCCTCAGGGATCTAAAGCAAGGCTTGCAGCATCGCATATCCTCATCCCGCCATGCCGCAGTTGCATGGCCCGTCAACTTCAGTCGCGAGTCTCATCTACTCTGGCCCTACACTTACGTGGTCTCACTCGATTCGCCGTCTTGGCCGAGGCCTAACACCCTTATCTCCTCTTCGACGTGCCTTGGCTCGCCCACCAGCTTGTCTGCTTCCGTGGCAAGGTAGCGTTCCAGGTTGCGTGCCTGTGGCATGAGCATTCGCTCGAACGATCCGATAGCGTCCCCGTGCGCCTTTACCGTCTGGTTGAGTTCCTTGCCAACCTTGTCGAGGTGCTCGGCGAACTTCTTGAGCCGTCTGTGGAACTCCTCGGCAAGCTCGCCGATCTTTGTGGCGTTCTCAACCATGCTTACTTCACGCCAGCTGTAGGCGACTGCCTTGAGAACCGCGAGCAAGGTAACGGGACCGGTGACCAAGATGCGCTTCTTCGCTTGGAAATCGATCAACTCGGGGTCAACCTTGAGTGCCGCGTAATAGGCGGCCTCAACCGGGATGAAGACGACAACAAACTCAAGCGAGTCGAACTGCGTCTGGTACTCCTTCTTGGACAACAGGTCCAGATGAGTACGCACGGTCTTGGCGTGCTTTTGCAGAAGTTCCGCTGCTTCGCGTTCAGATTCAGCCTGTAGAGATAGGCGGTAGGATTCGAGAGGTGCTTTGGAGTCCACTACGATCTCACGGCGCCCCGGCAGCCCGACAACCATGTCTGGTTGAATACCGTCGCCGGCGACTTGTCGTTCAAAATCCACGTGTTCAGCAAGACCAGCGAGTTCGACCACGCGCCGCAACTGGATCTCGCCCCAGCCGCCCCGTAGGTTTGATGTAGAAAGCAGGCGATTTAGAGCGAGCGTGTTCTCAGTCAGGGAAGTCGTCGTCTGAGTCAGCTTCGCGTATGCGTTCTCGCGCTTCTGCTCCAGATCCTTGATCTCGGCTTCGAGTCGATTCTGCAGCTCAATCAGTGGCTTGATCTTGAGGTCGGCAAGCCCCAGGAACTTGGTGCTATTGCTTTCCAGAGACTCAGCCGACAGCTTCGCAAAACTGTTTTGCAGTCTGGCTTCATCCTCGCGAAGCGCCTTCAGCTGGGACTCGAAATTCTCACGGGTTTGCTTGTGAGCCTTCTCTTCGATGGCCAGCTGACGTCGGGCGCTTTCCTTGAGAATCTCGATCTCTCGGTCTTTGGAGGCAATGTCGCGATTCGCGGCACGTTGGAGCTCGGCCTTCTCTTGCTGCCACTGCTTCGCGAGTTGGTGATGAGAACGATTGACCTGGCTCAACTCGCGCTCATGCGCGTCGACCGCCATCTGGGCTTCGCGGGAGTACTCTTCATGGCGAATCGCGATCTCACTGTCCTTGGCGTTCAGTCGCTCTCGAAGGGTATAGAACACGGCGTACCCGGCGCCGGCAGCGCCAGCAGCCGCGCCAACAACTAACCCCAAGCCCAACGCTAGTGTGGGATCCATGCCTCTCCCGCTATGTAAGGACATGACAAGACTAACGCCGGTGGGGAATTAGTAAACGGCGGCGGCTTTTTGAGACGCGGGCTGTAAGTGCCAACCCCGCCCTCGTGAGTTCACGAGGCTCCCATCCCTATTGTGCGGGTCCACGAGCCAAGCCGAGTCCTACGAGTCCTCGCCTAGCGGACGTGCTCGACGGCACGGCGCTTGTCGTGCACCGCGTGACGCGCCAAGCGCTCAGAGGCGCCGAAGTCCCACGCACGAACACGGGCCGGTGGCAGACCTCTCATTTGCGCAGGGAATAGCCGCCATCACGCCTGGCCGCGTGTCGACGAAGTAGAAGCCAAGCCAGCGAGTCCTTCCCATGCTACCGTGCTTGTACTCGTAACGAAGCTGGGCGCTCCAATTCTTGAAGTCACGGTAAAACGGAGACACGGACCTGCTGTCTTCCGGCTGGGAGCCAAGTAATGGATCAGTACGTACGTCTCGCGCTGAACAAGATTCTTAGCGCACCCGAGTTTCGCGACCTGCAGACGCGAATCGACGACGTTGGCATTCTCGAAGTGCTGGGTATCCACCGTCGCGAGATCTACCACACCAAGGCGCTGGCTTGGCTGCTCAATCCCGAGGCGGAACACGGGATGGGAGCAGACCTGCTCAAGTCGTTCCTGCACATGGTGTGGCGGAACATCGGAAACAAGTTGGGCTCGGATATCGGCCAGATTCCAGATCCGACGAGGATTGAGGGCGTTCAGCTTGATTCTGCGGTAACCACGGCCGAGCACACCATCGAGACCGGGCGGCGTTTGGACGTTGTGACGTTCTATGCCGATGAAGATGGCAAAGATCGACCGTTGCTCGTTGTCGAGTACAAGATTGACGCTGGCGAACAGGATCGCCAGACAAGCGACTATGCAGACTGGGCAGCGGCGCGAGCCGGCGACATCGCGCCTTTCCTGGTGTACCTGGCGCCGGGCTCGGCAGCCCCTCAAGACGACCGGTTCCGCAGTTTGTCGTTTGAAGCTTACCGGGACTGGCTGGAAGAACTTCAATGGCATGCCGGTTCGACCCGGAGGATGGACAGCGTGGCAAACGCACTCCTGGATGCAGTCGACTCGATCCTCGATCCGCAGCCGCCAGAAGCGGCCGAGTTGCAGAGCCTGTTCGCGCCCGAGATTACGACGCTTGCAAAGTACGCTCAAAGCGAAGAATCAACGGAGTTCAGTGCCGCCCTGGATCGATTTGCGGCTCCACTGAGGGCCCTTGGGATTGAGCGCAAAGGGCGCCGAAAGTACGGCGCATCGGAGTTCATCGTCAAAGTCACGGAACTGCTGGAGCCGGCAGACAGCGAGCCGTTGCTTTCGCCAGAGACCTGGAGACGCACGAGTGGAAACGCGCAGCTATGCTACTACTCCCGCAAGGTCTTCCAGCGGGTCACGCAGACGTGGCCGAGCGGAAGTGAAGTGTTCTGGTTGGCGATCTGGATCGACCGCCCCTGGTCAGAGAAGACCGAGGTGCGACTGGGCATCGGAAGTTCATTCCCGAAAGCAGCGAAGAGCGATGCTGACAAGGCGATCACGAGCGGGATTCGGAAGCACATCGACAACAACAGCTGGCACGGAAAGGAAGGGACCCTGACCGTGGCCCGGATGACTGTGAGTGTTCCTGGTGTGCGTGGTCCCGAAGATGACACGCCGGATCTCGCAGAAAAGGCTCTTCAAGCATCTGGCGAAGCCATCAGGTCGTTTGTCCAGTCAGTTGCGGATGCCACGGACGCGTGGCTCAAAGGCGCTGACTTGGACGCCCTGCTTGCCGAAGCAGCGGCAAAAGCACCAGATCAGACCATGGCGTAGTCGGTTCAGCACTCAGGCCAGTGCGTACGCGAAAGCGCCTCGCGCAGTTCTACGAGGGCTACTGCAACGCGGCCCAGGAACTGGGCGTCCACAGAGTCAGAATCGGGGCCGTTCAACATGAGGTCCAGCAGGCGTCCGTTCTTGAGCAACGCTTCCAGCCGGCCGGAAGCGGTTTCAAGGGTCGTCCTTGCCGACGTCCAAACGCTCTCGCTGTTGTGTGTACGGCTTCTCCGTCGGCTGTCGAAGAATAGATGTCGGCCGGCTTCGGCTAACCCGATCTCGTACTCAATCAGTGCCGTGTTCAGCGCCTTAGCGAGATCGGCCGCTAAGCTGGCGAACTGATCGTCACGGTCGGCGATCTGCGCAGCATTCCGGGCGATGGCATTTATGGAGCTCCGTGCGTCGCGCAGTCCCCTTGCGGCGTTCCGGCGCAACGAGGCGTCATAGTTCATTCTCTTCCTTGTCGTGGACCCGAAGACAGGGAGGGCGCTCGGCGATTTTACAGGTGCTGGAGTATGGTGCGTGCCCCTACGGCTTGTTGCGACTCAGCTCTGTCGCCCAGTTGCGCCGAACCCGGTCGAGTTTGTGATCCGCCGATACGGCCTCCGCTCTAAGTTCAGCCAGTTCTTCGTCCGTTGGCTTCCCTTTAGGCTCGTAGACGTAAGTGACGGCGTACTCGCGGGTCCCGGCTTGGGTGATGTACGGCTCCTCGCCTCTGGACCTGACCGGGAGTTTCACGCCGTTCATTGCGCGGGCGATCTGGTCTCCGACTTTCTCTTCCGGGGCGATCAGGACGACCTTGGTGTACCCGCGTGTAGCCTCGTACATTCCCCTGTCGGTCGCGATTTCCGTGTCGAAGCGGCGACCCACCCTGAAGCTGGCCTCGATGACTTCTTTCTGCCGCGTTTCGGCCTCCTTGACCTCGCGATGAGCTACGGCGGAAGCACTGCGTGCATCTTCGATCTTCTGCAAGGTGATCCGAATCTGGCCGAGTGAATCGCGCAGGCGGTTGATATCCGCTGATTGACCTGCCGAGGTTTCGTTTAGCGCCCTCGAAATCGTGCCCAGTGCAGGTGCCAAGGTAGCGTCCCACCGCAGTGACGAGACCTCGCGGTCCGCGATGTCCAGCTGTTCGACTTCCTTCCAAGCCTGCTCAAGACGTGCCTTGGCGGCAGCGCGTTGCTGCTGTTCAGCGGTCTGGACCGGGCTTGCGTTCTGGTTCTGGTTGAAGTCAACGATGCCCACCATGTGGGCCACCACTAGACCGCCGCCGATCAGTACGACGCCGGCACCAACGCCCATCAGCAGCTTCTGCAGGGCGACGGTCCAATATGGCTGTTGGTGATCTGCTGGAACGTTCATCTTCTGCCTTCGACGACGGCCTGTCGAGTATACTCTACTGACGCCACGCAGAGTATACTCTGAGGACCGGCCTGAGTCAGACGCCTAACCTTCCGCTCCATGCTGGGAGTGGAACTCAAACGGGCACGATTGAAGGCCGGATTGACGCAGGAAGAGCTCGCGTTCAAGGCGAACGTTCACCGCACCTACGTCAGCATGCTCGAACGCGGCAAGGGCAGTCCGACGCTCGACACGCTGATGAATCTGTGCTCGGCCATGGGCATCAAGGCGTCAGACTTGGTCCGGCGCTTAGAGAAGGCGCGATGAAGCTGTGTTGTTGTCACTGTCGAGTTTGAGCATTGAGGTCCAATACCAAAATGCTCCTTCGCTACTGCAAAACTCATTGGCCTTCAGCGTTATAGGTGACGGCAGAGTCTGCCGTCACCTATAGCTACCCATCCATCTCTTGCTGCTGGCGGAGCAATGCCACCAAGTGAGGTTGACGCTCCGGCAGAAGTCGGAGGCTTTCCCCTGAGAGCTGAAGGTCCCTGGCGCCTTCTGCGAGTAACTGCAGTTCAATGGCGGCTGCAGAAACGTGACGGTGTTCCAGCTCCAGACCATCAATTCGATTCTTGAGCTGCTTTACCTCGTCGGCCTGACGGGGAGTAAGTTGACGATGGTTCTGAAGCTTCCGCAGCTTCTTCGTCCGGCGGTCAATTTCCTTCGCCAAGCGAGATTCCTTCGATTTGAGCTTTGCCACCACCTCTGGGTCGTAGCGCTTCCGACATTCTTTCTCCACTTCGACTGCTTCGAGTTCTCTCTTCGTGATGAAACTGTGCTTGACGACGTCGTCGAGCTCTGATGCAACCATGAGCTCGACGTCGTTCAGCGTAGGCCACGTCGCGGGCGCTCGGTCCACACCACTGGATGTCAGCAACAGGGTAGCGGCCTTGAGTTTCTGATTCGTGTCGGCGTCACTGCTACTCAGTGTCGCCCGCAGGAAGTTGACGGCTTCCAAAGATCCTGATGCGATACCGGCGAGGGCGGTGCGCATGATTGCCAGCTTCTCGCGTTTGAAGTTGACGCGGAAGATGAGATCGTCGTGCATCCACCGCGCAACCTGGTGCCGCGAGACCCCAGCTGCCGATGCTGCCTCGATCTGCGTCGCCCCCGAAAGAAGGGCGGTGAACGCCATCATCTGAGACGGGGTAAGCCCCGCCAAGCGTTCGTCTTCCAAACAAACGTAGGGTGATCTCTCAGACATATTAGGTTTCCGCATGGGGCGACAAAACGCAACAAAAGGTTCCATCAGAACAGAGGTGCTTCCTGACTGATGGAGACTAGGCAGCCCGTCCACAGACGAACCTCGCCAGTTCTACGGCTGGTACCCGCCAGCGTCCCCGAGGGCTGCCAATGCGCAGTCCGAGAAGGCGGCGTGCCACCAGCGCTTTATGAATTGCGCCCTGACTGAGGCCGAGAAACTCGGCAACTTCCCTCGTGCTGAGCATTGGTCCGTAGCCGGACTGACGAATTATCGCGAGTATGGATGTCTCAGTCGCGCTCGTGTTGACGTTCATTGCACTCTCCACTGGGCTCTATACCCAGTGTGTGCATCCAGCTGCATTCAACGGACAAAATCTTAGGAAAACCTATCCCGGCCAATTCCGACTGCACTGAGACGCGAAAGCGGAGCGCTGGTTGTAGCGAGACTGCCGGTCGATAGTTTGCGCAACCAAGATGCTCAGGTCGAATACTAGCGCTGTTCTCTTGCACAGAGACAGGGGAGCACGGTACCTTACTGGCGATCTAACTGACCGGGGGTTTCGGGAGGTCGGGTCCGAAAAAACAACCGCCCCCAAGGCGTGTCTGGGAGCGGGTGTCGAGTGGAGCGGGCGACCAGATTCGAACTGGCGACCACCTGCTTGGGAAGCAGGAGCTCTACCACTGAGCTACGCCCGCTGATAGCGTCCAATGCCTTGAATCATAGGGCTTTCGGGCTCGCTGTGCTTCAGTGCAGAACTTCCAGCATTTCCGCGCCACCCTAATTGCCGCCCGATTGTACGGCACCGAACCGCTTTGAGCAAATTTACAGTGCCTGTTCAGCAGGAAAAGGGCCTGGGTAGTGTGCACGCGCAAGTCCGTGCTGAATAACACCCGTAGCGTCGCCGTGCTCGTGGCGCGGGGCAGATAGCGCGAAACTCGCTGCCCGCCCCCTTGCGGTGGCGGTTCCATTGCGCGATCAGCGCAAAGCTGTCGGCCTGTATCCACTTGAGCGGCAGCCCCCCGACCTGCCGGTCGGGACGCCTGTTTCGGGGCGCAGCTCCTTCTTCGCAGTGGGCGGTTCGTGTCGTGGACTGCTCAAGACGTATCCAGGATCGCTTAGTCATTTCGGGCATTCCGATCGACGGGTTGCTTTGGAATCGCGGGCTTGCTGGCCGGCCTGTAAACTGGGCGCATGTTAAGGCTGCCCGAACCAAGACCGTTCATCAAGCCCGAGAAGCAGCGCCCCCAACTGGCGAACTTCCTCATGCTTCTCATGTTCGCACCGTACGGCGTCGTCATGGCCGGCGTGGCGCTTGGCGGACTGGCGGCTCTGGCGGCTCTTGCCTGGAACGTGCTGGTTGACTGATGATGCCGAAACTGCGCCCTAACGTGACTTACCCAAAACGCCGCAAACTCGGTGATGCCATGCGTCCGGGTGAAAGCCGCGCCGTCACGATCGTGGGTGTATTGCTGGTGGTGACGATTGCGCTCTGGGCGCTGAACTTTCTGGTGCGCCTGTCCTTTCCAACGAGCGCGGTGGCGCCCTGGGTCGTGACGATTGCATTGATCGGCGCGGTCGTTTTCGTCGCGCTTCTGGTGCGGGCTATCAGGATCGGGACGGAAGACCAATCCGGAATCGACTAAAGCCCGCGCCACTTGCGGTCTTCTTCGTACTCGTCTTCGGTCATGACCTGCTTGCCGAGGACTTCTTCGAAGGTCTTTTTCGCGCCACGGGTTTCTGGTCCCTCATTGAACAGTCGGCTGACCACATCCAGCAGCTTCCACAGTTGCTCGCCGGTGCTGCCGGTGTTCAGCGCGCCCTGCACGTGCCCCTTCAGTTGCGGCGTGACGTCCAGCGGGATCAGCGCCGCGACGATGCACAGGCTGCGCGTGCGTGGTTCCATTCCCGGGCGTGAGAGCACGCGCCCGTAGCCCTCGACAATTGCCCAGTCCGCGAGGTCCGGGCTGCCGGCATTGGCGAACTTGTCGACGCCCTCGGCCTTGCTGCCATAGATCTTGTTGAACAGCTCGCGTCCGCGTTTGCGGAATGTCTCGACGTCGTCGCCTTCCAGCGGCTCGTCGCGCAGCTTGATGTCGCCGGTCAGCGGGTTGCCGGCCTTCTTGCAGGCGTCACGGAACGCGGCAAGGGCGTTCAGCGTACGCGGATAGCCCGCGAACAGATGGGTCTGGAGAATGGCCTCGCGCATGAGCTCCGGGTCCGGGCGCGGGTCCGATTTCAGCAGCGCGTCAAACAGGCGGCGGGCGTGCTCGCCATGCCCGTCGGCGGTTATGCCCGCGCACATGGCCAGCACAGCGTCTGTCCGGTCCAGAGGATCGATACCCGTCAGCAGGAAGCTGACCGTCGCTGATTCAACTCGTTTTGCAATAGGCATGGGTGCAGGATAGCAAACGGATTCGCCCGGACGGTAGGGGCGACGCGGGCACCACGCCGCGCGCTATTCATCAAGATGCCCGAACTTGCCGGTTTGGAAATCGCTGATGGCCTGGGCGATCTCCTCGGGCGTATTCATCACGAACGGACCGTAGTTGGCGATCGGCTCGTTGATCGGCTCGCCGCTCAGCACCAGCAGGCGCGTGTCCGCGTGAGCCTCGAGGCTGATCTTCTCACCCTCGTTCTTGAACAGCACAAAGTCATCCGCCGACGCCTGCTTGCCGTTGACGCTTAGGCCGCCCTTCATGACCAGCAACGCCGTGTTGTAGTGCGCGGGCAACGAAATCCTGTGTGACGCGCCGGACTTCAACTCGACGTCATACATATGCACGGGGCTGAACGTCGCGGCCGGGCCTTTCACGCCCGCGTGCTCGCCGGCTATGACTCGCACGCTCCCGCCTTTGAACTCGTGTACGCCCATACGGTCGGCCGTGATGGCCTGGTATCGGGGCGCGGTCAGTTTGTGCTCGTGGGGCAGGTTCACCCAGATCTGCGCCATCTGCATCGCGCCGCCGGCCCTGGCGAAGTCTTCCGCGTGATACTCCCGGTGCAGAATGCCGGCGCCGGCGGTCATCCATTGCACGTCGCCCGGGGCGATGACGCCGCCGCTGCCGGTGCTGTCGTGGTGCGCCACACTGCCCTGATAGGCGATGGTCACGGTCTCAAAGCCGCGGTGGGGGTGCGGGCCGACGCCGCGCCGGGTGTTGTCGGCGGGCGGAAACTCTTCCGGCGCGCCGTAATCAAGCAGCAGGAAGGGGCTCATGCGCCTCATGCCGTCCGGGATCACGTTGAAATAGCCCCGTACGTGAAAGCCGTCGCCAACCCAGTGGGCGGAGGGCGGTGTGTAAACAGCTTCGATCGGTTTCATGGTCATCTCCCGCCCCTTTAACAACCGTTCGATGCCGAATCATCCTGCCGGCTATGGCGGAGTCATCCAGTGGCTGATGGTCTCCGGCAGTTTGCCGTAAAGCGCGGTCAGGCGCAGGGTGTTCAAGGCCGCGCGGGCGGTACGCCATTTGACCAGCTCGCGGTCGCCGGGCACGCGCAACAGCCATGACTTCACGTCGTCGCGGTATGCGCAGGCCAGCCAGACGGTCCCGACCGGCTTGTCGTCGGAGCCTCCGCCGGGGCCCGCGATACCGGTGACCGCGACGCACAGATCAGCGCCGCTTTCATGCTTGATGCCGCGGGCCATTTCTTCGGCGGTTTCGCGGCTGACGGCGCCGTGTTTGTCCAGCGTTTCTGGTTTTACGCCCAGGCGACGCGTCTTGGCGTCGTTGCTGTAGGTGACGGCGCTTTCGATCAGCGTTTCGCTGCTGCCGCTGACGTTTGTCATCAGGTGCGCGATCATGCCGCCCGTGCAGCTTTCGGCGCAGGCGACCGTCAGCCCTTTCTCTGCCAGCAGCTGTACTGTCGCCTCTTCCAGCGACACGTCACCTTCGGCGAACACCAGGTCGCCCAGCACATCTTTCGCCGCGTCGATCAGCCTGCCCAGCACTTCGTCGGCCTGCGTCCGCGATTCCGCCAGCACACGCCAGCGCAGGCGCATCACGGCGTCGTCGACAAGAATCGCGCCCTCGGCCGCTTCGCTTTCCAGCAGCGCCTGCACGCGGTTGTTCAGGTCGCTTTCGGGCAGGCCGAAAACGCGCACTTCGCGGCTGAACCAGCGCTCGTGCAGCCCGAATTCCTCAATGATGGCGCGGCGCATCTCTTCGCCCCAGATTCCCTCAAGCTCTCGCGGAATGCCGGGCAACACGGCAACGCCGCCTTGGTCCTGGCGTGCGACAAAGCAGCTTGCGGTGCCGAACGCGTTGTGAATGTGGGTGCTGCCGGCGGGGCGCATGGTCTGTCGTTCGCTGCCTTCCGGGAACTTGCGTCCCGTTGCAGCGTAGCGCTCCTGCAGTTTCGCCAGGGCGTCGTGGTCAAGCTGCAACTCGACGCCCAGCGCCCGCGCAACCGCGTGCCGGGTGCGGTCATCAACCGTGGGGCCGATGCCGCCGGTTGTGACGACGAACAGTCCTTCGTCCAGCGCGGACTTCAGGCGCCGTGTCAGCTCGGGTTCGCGGTCGTTGACAGATAGGTGGTAAGCCACGTCAAAGCCCAGCTCGCCCAGCTCTTTGGCCAGCCACGCCGAGTTGGTGTCCACGATGAAGCCGTGAACGACCTCGTTGCCGACCGCAATGATGCAGGCCCTTCGTTGCATGGGCACAGTTTCGTTTGGGCGCCCGCCTTCGCAAGGCGTGATTAAACCACATTGCCTTCACCACTGCCTTTCGGGGCGACGGACGCTAGACTCACGGGATGGCCGAGTTCGACGCCGTGATCTTTTCCGACCTGCACCTCCACGACGACAAGCCTCGTCTGAACGAGCTGTTTGCGGCGTTCGTGGACCGTGTCGAAGGTACGCCCGAAGTCGCCTGCCTGGGCGACCTGCTGGAGTACTGCATCGGGCGCAAACACATCCGAAGCGAGCACGGCCGCTTCGTGTTCGAGCATATGCAGCGACTGGCGAAGCCGGCCAAACGCGCCATCTGGGTCAACGGCAACCGCGACCACATGTTTCAGGGCATTGCACGCAAGGCCGGCTACACCGCGTGCCGCAACCGCTACCGGGGCGAGTTCGGCGGGCAGATCTGCGACCTGGAACACGGCGACCTGTTCTGCAGCCGGGACAAGCAGTACCAGCGATTCCGCCTGTGGTTCCGCAATTTTCCCTGGGGCCTGCTGGGGTGTTTCTTTTCTGAACAGAAGGCGCATGCAATGTGCCGCTACATGCGCAGCAAGAGCATCGGCGAGACTGCCAGGCGCGACCCGGAGCACTACGGCATTCAAGCCGAGGCCATCCAGCGCGAGATTCAACGCGGCGCGCGGGTGATTGTCTGCGGGCACGTGCATACGCCGTTCTCGCGCGCTTACGTCAGCGGCGAGGATACGGGGCGCCTGTTTGTCACGAGCGACTGGCGCAAAAACGGGGCTGTGGTATGTGTTGCCAAAGACGGCGAATTCAAACTGATGTGGTTTGACGGCGACAAGTTCAGCGACTTTGAAGCGCCCGACAAGCAGGGAACCTACTTACTTGAAGCGGCCACCGCGGCCGATTAATTGAACATCATGAGCACCGCAGACCTGATCGAAATCATTGACGCGCTGGGCAAGCCCAAAGTGGCCGTGGTGGGGGACCTGATCCTTGACCACTACGTGTTCGGCGTGGTGTCGCGCATCAGCCCGGAGGCGCCGATCCCGGTGCTGCATGTCGTCCGCGAGGAAGACCGCCTTGGGGGCGCCGCCAACGTGGCGGCGAACATTCTGAGCCTTGGCGGTCGGGGCAGCCTGGTTGGCGCGATCGGGTGCGATGAGCCGGGCTCGCGGTTTCGCAAGCTGGCGAAGGGGCTGAGCCTCTCCGCCACTGTGACCCCCGCACGTCCGACGGTGTTGAAGACGCGCATGGTCAGCCAGAACCAGCAGATGCTGCGTGTTGACCGCGAGCTGCTGGGCGCCTTGAGCCAAGGCGAACTGCGCGAAGTCACGCAGCGCGCGGTCAAGGCGGCATCCGGCGTCGGCGCGGTCGTGATCAGCGATTACGGCAAGGGCGTCATCACCCCCGAAAGCGCACAGGCGCTGATCGCCGCAGCGACCCGCGCGGGCGTGCCGGTGATCGTGGACCCCAAGGGGCGCGACTATTCGCGATACAGGGGGGCGGCTGCCGTCACCCCCAACCGCGCGGAAGCGGAGGCCGCCACGGGCATTGATTGCGGCACGCTTGATGGCGTGCGCGAGGCCGGCAAGTTGCTGTGCCGGAAGCTGAAGCTGAAGGCGGCTGTGATTACGTTGAGCGCGCAGGGCGTGGCGGTGATCCCGGCTCGCGGCGAGATGACGCATTTCCCGGCACAGGCGCGCAGCGTGTACGACGTGACCGGCGCGGGCGACACGTTCATTGCCGGCTTTGCCCTGTGCGTGGCGGGCGGCGCGGATTTCCATACGGCGGCGCGCATCGCGAACTACGCGGCGGCGCTGAAGGTCGCGCGCTTCGGCGCGGTGGCGATAACGCGCGAGGAGTTGCGTCGCAGCGTGATCAGCGCGCACGAGGGGTTTGATCACGCCGGCAAGGTCGTGACACATGACGAGCTTGGCGACGCGCTGGATGAACATCGCAAGCGCGGCGAGCGGATCGTGTTCACCAACGGCTGCTTCGACCTGCTGCACCAGGGGCACGTGACCTACCTGAACTTCTGCCGCGGCCAGGGCGATGTCGTTGTGATCGGGCTGAACAGCGACGCCAGCGTGCGCCGGCTGAAAGGTCCGACGCGCCCGGTAAACGAGGGGGACGCGCGGGCGCGGGTGCTGGCGGCGCTGAATGACGTGGACTACGTAACCCTGTTTGAGGATGACACGCCGGAAAAGTTGATCCGCAAGGTGCGTCCCGACGTGCTGGTGAAGGGCGAGGACTGGTCCGGCAAGTCGGTCGCCGGGGCCGATTTTGTGGAGGCATCGGGCGGGCGTGTGGTGTTCGCGCCGCTGGTTGCGGGCAAAAGTACAACGAATCTGATTGCCAAAGCGAAGGCGGAAGCGCCTGCGCGCGGCAAGCGACAGGCGGCAGGAGGCAGGAAGTAATGCCAAACCCGGACATCCGGCAGGAATTCACGGACCAGCTCAACGCGAGCGCGGAGTTGAAGAAGGCGCTCATCGAGAAGCAAGGCGAGGTGATGGCGAAGATTGCCGTCGCCGTCATTGACGCCTTCCGCAACGGGCACCGCGTGTACTGGTGCGGAAACGGCGGCAGCTTCACCGACGCGCACCACATTGTCGGCGAACTCGTGGGCAAGTACGGCTACGACCGTCCGCCCCTGCCCAGCTTTGTGCTGGGGGCCGGCGTCGCCAGCCTGACCGCGATCGCCAACGACTACGGCTACGAGCACATCTTCAGCCGCGAGGCGCGGGCCTGCGTGGAAACGGGCGATGTCGTGGTCGGACTTACGACCAGCGGCAACAGCCGGAACGTCTGCGACGCGCTGGCGGCCTCCCAGGAAAAGGGCGCGATTACTATCGGGTTGGCAGGCGAAAAAAAGGCCCGCATCGATGAAGTGAGCGACCTGGTGCTGCACGTGCCCAGCGCGCTGACCCCGCGTATCCAGGAGTGCCACATCACGGTCGGACACGTGATATGCGACCTTGTTGAGAAACACCTTTTCCCGAAATAGCCCGCGCGACCGGATTCGCCCGCCAATGAACCTGACCGCGCGCCAAGAGTTGATCACGATTCAGAAGCAGCTTGTCGAAGAGCTGAAGGAAAGCCTGTACGACACCGTCGGGCGGCGCGACGAAAGCCTTGACCGCTACTACCGCCACTACCAGCGGGAGTTCAAACAGGGCTACGACCGGCTGTCCAGTCGCGATGAAATCATCCAGCGCCTGATGCGCGCGAACATCGCCTACTTCGGCGACTACCACACCCTGCGCAGCGCCCAGACTGCCGTGCTTGACCTGCTGCAAGGCGCCGCCGAGCGCGGACGAAAAGTCGTGCTGGCCCTCGAGATGCTGCACGCGGCCGACAAGCACCACGCCCAGGATTACCTGGACGGCGAGATCGATGATGAGGCGTTTCGCTGGCGGGTGAAGTGGGATCGCACGTGGGGCTTTCCATGGGCCAGTTACAAGCGTCTGTTCGGATTCAGCAAACGCTATGACGCGCAGCTGTTCGGCGTCAACATCAACGCCGACGACCGCGACGGCGACCTGCACTATCGCGACGAATACGCCGGCGACCTGATCAGCGCCCTGACACACCTGTATCCGGAGCGTCTGGTGGCCGTGCTGTACGGCGACCTGCACCTCGCGCACAATCACCTGCCCCGGGTGGTGGATCACCGCCTGGCGAAGTACGGCACCAGGCGCCGCAGCGTGACGGTTTACCAGAACTCCGAGACGCTTTACTGGAAGCTGGTCGAGCAGCGCCTTGAACACGTGGTGGACTACATCAAGCTGCGCCGCGACGTGTACGTTGTGATGAACGCGACGCCGCTTGTGAAGTTCCAGAGCTTCGCCAACTGGCAGCACCGGAGGCAGGAAATCGTCTGGGAGGGCGGCGACGACCTTGACCTCCAGACCGAAACCGTGCTGCTGGACCAGGTGCATCAATACGTGCGGACGATCATCGCCTACCTCGGCATTGAGCTTGAAGAAACCGCCAACTTTGAGGTCTACAGCAGCGCCGACCTCGACTTCCTGAGCGACCTTGTACTGCGCGGCGTATACACAGCGGATGAAATGGAAGCCCTGAAAGATTACCTCGGCATGGCCGAGAGCGCGTTCTTTGAGCGCGCCCGGGTGCTTTACGTCGCCAACTTCACCGTCGCGAACGCGGGCGAGGGCGCGGCGCGTTACGTGTTGAGCGAGTTGCGACCCGAAAGCGGCGGCGCGGTTGACGCCCGCGACGAGTTTTATGCGCGCTGCATGGTCGAGGCCATGGCGTTCTTTTGCAGCAAGATCATCGACCCGCGCCGGCACGCGCGACGGGCTGACGAGTGGCAGGCAATCCTGAAGAAGTACGGGCGGCGCCGTAAACTCGGGCGCATCCAGCGTCTTGACGTGCAGTGCGCGCGGGGCTTTCTGCGGCACAAACAGTACGAAGCGCGTGCGCTGGAAACCGGCTCCATGAGCGGTGCGCCGCGTAATCTTTTCGGGCTGCCCACGGACCAGCACGTGATGTTGACGCGGGCGCTCGGGCGTGAGTTGGGTGACCGGCTGTATGACGGCATCGGCGCGGGCGACGTGACCAAGCAGCAGGTTCGCGAGGTCATGCAGGACGACATCCGCCGGGCCGACGTCGCGCGTGAGCGCTACTTCGAGATGCTGCGAATGGCGCCGGTGTCGGGCCCGGCCGTGAGCCGGGATTCCTCGTTGCCGCGCAGCTTCATGGACGACGAGTAGCCTCGAAAATCGTGAAACCCACGCTGCCGTACTCGCGCGTCTGCTGCACGGCCCACCCGCCAAGGTCGTCCGGAAAGGGCAGACGGCTCGGGTGCCCGACGACCGCACAGGTCTGCGCCGCGAGCAGCCCCGTCGCGGGCAGCGCGGTGAACCATGGCCAGAACTGCCCCGGCCGTTCTTCAATCATGGCGTGCGGCGGGTCCAGCAATAGCAGGTCGGCGGGTGTGTGCGGCAGGCGCGGCGCGCCCGGCTTGACGAGGTCGAAGACGCTGCCGCGAATCAGCGTTGTGCGTCCGCGTACACCCAGCGCGTCAATATTGCTCTGTACAGTGCGCGCATGGAACGCCTCGCGCTCAACAAACACGACATGATCCGCGCCGCGGGAAAGAGCTTCCAGTCCAAGCAGCCCGCTGCCGGCGAAACAGTCCCACACTTGCGCGCCCTTCAGTTTCTGTTGCAGCACGTTGTACATGGCCATGCGCGTGCGGTTCAGCATGGGACGCACGCCGCCGGTCTGGGGGCACTCGATCCTGCGTCCCTTGAACTCGCCAGTGGTCAGCCGAATGCCGTCGTCGCCCATCATGGTCCCCGGCGCCTACGCGGGAACTCGTCGCCCTCAAGGTCCTCGGCCGTCAAGCTGAACGGGAGTACTTCCGGGTTGCTTAATGTGCCCGTCACAAACAGCGGGAAGAGAATTTTCTTCAACTGGTCCAGAATGTCCTGGATGATCGGCAGCGGAATGGGCGAGCGCGGCGCCAGGGTGAAGAACAGCTTCATCTTCATCTGCGCGGTGTCGTACATGATGTAGTTCTCATCGTCGCCGCCGAAAGTCTCCACTCGTGCGGCGTCTGACACGAAGTCCATCTCGCGGATCGTGATGCGGTCGCTGCCCAGCCAGAAAAATACGTGCCCTTCGTCGAAGTTAGCCTCGTTGCCGGTTACGGCCGCGATCTGGCTGAACAACGGCACGGCCAGCAGCTTGGCGGAATTCCGCGCCGGGTCGTCGGAGCCGCGGTCAAAGGGCTGCACATCAACGCGCCCCTTGCCGATTTGGCCGTCGCTGTTGGGTTTACCGAAGAATTCAAGCTCGGCGTCGAGGGCGCCCTGGATCTCGCCGGCATCGGGGAACGCGGCCTTTTGCAGTTTGCCGACGTCGGCGGCGCGAATCTCAAGCTCGCCCCTGTAGTCGCCGTCGAGGATGCCAACTCGCCCCTCAAGCCAGCCGTCGTAGAAGCGTCCGCGTATGTTGGGAAGGTCGATGTGGTCGTCAAAATACTGGACGGAGGTCGTGATGTCGTTAAGGCGCATGTCCTTGAAGAAGGCTTCCTTGATATATGCCTGGCCGTTTTGCCTGCTGTTCTCGCCTTCGAACACACCCTCCATGTCAAAGCGGGCGGTCATTCTCTCGAACTGAATGCCGAGATCCACGTCGGTGTTGAAGACATCAAGGCTGAGCTGGTAGTGCGTGTAGTCGTCCATGCCGGACATTTCGATGTCCACGTCGAACTCGCCGCGCGGCTCCAGCTTGCCCAGCACGTCGCGCAATCCTTCGGGCAGTGCTGCGCGCAGGGGTTGCGATTCGAATGCGAGCTGGCGGGCGCTGGCGCTGATCGACCAGCCGGCGGCGTCGGAATAGCCGGCGTGGTGCAGCATGACGCGCCCATCCTCGACGCGCCCTTCAACGTTGCGCAGGCTTACGCTCGTGCCCGCGCTGTCGCCGTCCACAATCAGGGAGCCGAACAACCCGTCGATCTGGTACGGGAAGCCGTCAAAATTCACGCCCGTGCCTTCAAGCAGTATTTCGAACAGCCATTCCATTTCGCCGTTGCCGAGCGATACCAGCCGCCCGCTTGTGCCGACGGTGCCGGAAATGTTCAGCGAGTCCACAAACTCGATCAGCGCCGGGCGGGCGTCGCCTGCGTCGTCTTGCAACATGCGGGTGAACGCGGTCATCAGGGACGAGTCAACCGGCACGCGCGCGGCCTCGATGCGCAAATCAACAATGGGCGGGGGCTCCTCGGCGGGCGTTTCGCCCTCGGGCAATTCGGGCGGGATGGGCACCAGCACCTGCCCGTTGACGGTGATGCGGCTGGGGTCGGTCTGGTCGGGAAGCTCGCTGCCGCGCCCGCTGAAATCGCGAATAACCACCTGTGCCCAGTTTTCGTCCATGGTGACAAACAGGCGACCGGTGACGTTGGTGAGGGCATAGGGGAACTGGTCAAACATAACGCTGCCGGCGCGGTCGCCTGTGCCGGCGATAAACTCGACATCCACGCTGGTGAAGTCGGGAAGCTTATCCGTGCGGCGCCCCGAAACCTCGAAGCGCACGTAGCCACTGGGCCGGAAGCGCGAGATGGTGGCGGCAAGCCCCTGCGGCAGGACGTCCGTAAAGTCCTCGCGCAACTGGAACTCGTCCGACTCAACGGCGAAGCTGGGTACGCCACCGTCGCGAAAACTCAGCTCGATGCTTACCTGGCTTCCCAGCAGCACGCCGCGCATTCCCTGCAGCTCAACCAGGTCGCGATCGCCGTCGATGCGAATCGTGCCCGCCACTTCCCGGAAACGCGCGGGCTGTGCGGCATCAGGGAACTGGTACTGTGCGGCGACATTTTTTGCCTGCAACGTGAAATCATAGCGCACGTCCTGATCACCTTCCGGATGTACGATTACCGACGCGCGCTGGATGTCCACCAGCCCATTCGGGGCAAACGGGTCGATGATCTCGCGAATCGTCTCGGGCAGGCGCGACTTGATATCCTGGCTGAAGTCGATCCCCTCACTCTCAAAGCGCAGGGTCAGCTCGGGCTCGCGTCCGACCTCGTTCGGTTCATCATACACGGCGTAAACCCAGAGGCGCTGGCTCTTGCCGTTCAGGGTGCCGGTCAGCCCGCGGTTGTCGTACGCGACGAAGCCCTCCGTTGATCTCATCCCCTGGCTCGCCAGTTCCTCGGGCGTGTAACCGCGCACGATGTACCGTCCCTTCACCGTCGGTGACGTCAGCCCTTCCACCACCCCGTAGGCGTTGTTCAAGGGCAAAGGGAAGCTCGCGCCGTCCTGCTCCGGCAGGCCGACATACGCGGCCGTCGCGTCGTTGATGAACACTTTCCAGTGCAGGGTGGAATCCTTGCGTGCGCGCCCTGTTTGCGGATCGCGCCCTTTGATTTGCTCCTCAAGACGTAGCTCGAAATTGGCGAGTCCCATGGGGGTAAAGGCGCGGCACACGAAAGGCAGAACTTCGGCGATATCCGGCTGCAGGTTGATGTTCGTGCCTGCCAGCCCGGCGTTCCATTCCGGGTAGCCGACGGTGTACTGATGCCTGGCCGGGTCCCACTCTTCTTCTGTATAGGGCAGCCCGGTGCCCCAGTCGGCCAGGTTGTCCGGTTGCAGGCGCGCCGGCAGCAGCGCGAGGCGGAACTGTTCATCCACCAGCAGGTCCTGCACGTTGACGTTTACACGGACCAACTCGCTGTCCGTGCCCACGGCGTCTACCTGCGCGGTAACGTGTACGCGGGCGCCGTTGCGGTTGCCGAAGGCGTCAACGCTGATGTTGTTGTTGTTGACTTTGATTTTGGCGGACACGTCATCGACGGCGACCGGAAAGCCGACAAAACAGATCGATCCGTCGTGGGCGTCGACATTGGCTGAAAACTGCAATTCCTTGCCGGGCTCGATGTCAAGCTGACCGCTCAGGTCCGCGTTCGCGGTGATCTGGAATTGCTCGACTGTGCGGCGAACGTCGTCGGCGAACACGGCCGCGTAGCTTCGGTTGAAGCGTACGGGCTCGGCGGATCGGAACATTACCGCCACGTGCTGCGCCCTGCGCCCGACAGTGCCGCCGATTTCGAACCGCCCGAACTGTTGCGATTCCAGCCCGCCACTGATCGAAAAGGAGTCACTGCCCCGGACCGTCGGCAGCAAACCGAGCGCCGTGAGCGTCATGTCGTACCATTCCGTTCCGGGGGTTGCCTGGTCAGGCGGCACAAGAATCCCGTCGGCGCGAAGCATCACGCGACACGCGCCCTCGGTAATGATGTTCGGCAGGGCGGGCACCTCGCCGCCCCCCTCACCGCCCGCGAACAGGTCGGAGTCAAGCCAGTCACCCCGGTGGATGTTGAAGTGCAGCACCAGCCCCTCATCAAGGCGAACCGTCGTGACCGGCAGGTCGGGCAGGCGCTTCAGGTCGTAGTCGATCTGTACCTTGGGAACGGTCAGGAAATCGTAGCTCAGGGGTTTGCCGCTCGGGTGGGGCGTGGCGCCGCTGCGCCGGGTTACCTTGAGGTCGTAGTACGTGATGGTGCCGGTGAGGGCCAGTGACGGCCCGGTAAAGCTGGTGCGTTCTTCATCCCAGCTTACGTCGGCGTTCTTGAGGTCGAAAACCATGCCGACAACTTCGTGCATCAGAGTGTTGCCGGATGCGCGGTTGGCGGCCAGTTGCAACAGGATGAAAGGGATCACGAACAGAATCACAAACAGCAGCAGCACGATACGGAAGAAACCGCGCCGGATAACGCGCCCGGAGAAGGCGCGGACGCCGTGGCGCAGTCTGGAGAAGATGCCGGTGCCGTCAGTCGATGCCATGCGATCAGTGCGTGGTGTTCAGTGTTCGTGTCTCGCCATTCAGGGTCAACACCAAACGCGTGATACCAAGTCCCGAATGACGATCAAAACCGGAAATGCAGGCTCCCGCCGAAGTAGAAGCCGTCCACGTAGTCGTCGTCAAAGGCGATGTAGTAGTGGGCTTCGATCTGGATAAACATCGGGAAAATACCGTACTTGTCCAGATTGTACACCAGACGCCCGGTACTGATCTGCCCCTGAAACTCGGAGCGATTCGTCAGGTACCTGTGCTGGTAGATCGTGGTTGTCGAGATCTCGAAGTAATCGCCGAAAATCGTGAACGAAGGGCTGTCCACAAACAGGCTGATCGTGCTTTCAATGCGCGAGCCCTCGTCATCAAGGCGCTGGAAGTAGTTCAGCGTGTAGCGCAGGTTCGCGCCCTCGCTTTGCAGCACAGACGTGAAGTACGTCATCATGATGTGCAGTTCATGGATGCTCGGCGGGTACCGGTCATCCGGAAACACCTCGCGCTCTTTACGTCCGAAACCCTGTTTGCGGGCGCCCAGGTCGCCGTCGCTGCCCGAGAAATCGTAAAAGGTGTAGCCGACCGAAATCAGCGCGCCCTCGATTTCGAACTTGTATCGAAAGCGGTAGTCGGCCTGTAACGGGCGATAGCTTTCACGGTTCGGGTCCCACAGCGTCCAGACGCTGGCTTCAAACCCGTACACGTTCACGTAGGCATCGCCCCGCAGCAGCAGGTCTTCGTTGAAAAGCTGAAAGCCGCGCCAGTAGTGGTCGCTGATGTAGCCCGCGCTGAAGCCCATCGTGAAGGCATCCTGCCCGAACAACCCGCCCTGGTCCTTGTAGCGGCTGTCGCCGGCCCGGCGCACCATATCCTGCATCTGGCGCAGGCGCGGGAACTGTAACGTGTCTTCGGCCTTCAGGTTCTGGGCGGAAAACAGAGTCAGCAAGACGAGCAGCGTCAGGAAGAAACAATTGCGCATGAAGTGAAATCCGAACGGGGCTGGCCGGGGATAGGCTATTCCAATGTAACGACCGAACGAGCAAACGGTTAGCTAATTCAGACCCGCGTGGCAATGGGGAGGAGTACTATCACACAGGGTCGCCCATACCGCCAGCCCCGGTAGCTTAACGAAACAGGCGGGGCGATCACGTCGCCCCGCCCAGGCTGCCGGGTGTTGTGATCAGCCCATCAGGTCGTCGCGCAAGCGCATCAGCGACTCTTTCAGGCGATAGAGAATGCGGTGGTGAATCTGGCATACGCGGGATTCCGAGAGGTCGAGCACCAGCCCGATCTCTTTCATGGTCAGCTCTTCGAGGTAATACAGCACCACGATCAGCTTTTCCTTGCGGCTCAGACCGCGGGTCGAAAGCTCAACCAGTTCCTTCTTTTCAAGGTTGCTGGTGGGGGCCACGGCATCCGCGTCCTCGATGGTGTCCACCTTGCGGATTTCCTTGCCCTCGCCGTCGTACTCGCTGCTGGCGCGGTCGAGACTGACGATGTTCGCCATGCTGATCTCGCGCATCCAGCGGTCGTATTCATCCAGCCCGATCCCGAGCTTGCCGGCCACATCGGCGGCTTCGGGAACCTTGCCGGTTTCGGCTTCGACTTCCTTATAGGCGCGGTCCATGCGGTGGCTGTGTGTGCGTACAAGGCGCGGGGCGAAGTCCTGGTTGCGCAGGTCGTCGAGGATCGCACCGCTGATGCGCTGCTTGGCGTAAACCTCGAATTTGACGCCGCGCTCAGGATCAAAGCCGTCAATGGCGTCCATCAGCCCGAACACGCCGGCCTGGATCAGTTCGTCCACTTCCACGTGTGAGGGCAGTTTGCCGTGCATTCTCTCGGCGGTGACGCGCACGAGGGGCAGGTAGATCTGGATGAGTTCGTCGCGGGATGCGTTGCAGCCCTTTTTCTTGAACTTGTTCCATAGTTCGGGCAGGTCTTTGCGCGCCTTTGAGTTGACGTAAGCCTTTGGCAGGTAGGCCGATGCGCGTGAAAAGCCGTACCGTCGGAGAGCTGGCGAGGGAGCTAGGGTGGGCATTGGAGACTCCATTGGAGAGGGGTGTGCTTTACACTTTATAACTTACGCCATGGATCGCCTCCCGTCAAATGGATCGCAAAATAAAAATTGCGCCCCGCGAGGCCCGTCAGGGGCGAGGATCGTTGGTGGTTGATGGTCGACGGTCAGTTTGGAGGCGGGAGGCGGGAGTTTGGAGTTAAAGACCCGCAGTTACTCCCCAAGCCCGCGCAGGCCAGCATCGCAACACACGCCAAGCCCGCGGAGCGGGCGCCATAACGTAGCCCGGTGCGTAAGCGCCGGGACGGACTGCGTCTAATCGTCGCCGGGGCGCGGGAAGCCGTCGGGCAAGCCTCTTGAATGCCCATCGTCCGCTTCCTTGACGCCGTCCTTGCCGAAGTAGACCGCTTTGCCGCGCCCCTTGATGGCGATTGGACGCAGCCAGCCCATCTGGGCCTCGCCGATACCGACGCACTGGATGCGCACGCGGCGCACCAGGTTCATACGCTCGATTTCATCCAGCAGGTTGCCCAGCTCATACGTGGACACGAAAGATGAAGTGCTGGCGTAGGGCCCGTTGTCGTGCATGGTATCGGTCGAGATCGTGGTTACCTCGCGCCTGCGCCACATGCGGTAGGCCGGGCGACCCGGCTGGGCAGGAATCTTCTGTTTGGTGATCACGCCGGTCTCCGGGTCGCGGGTTTCGACTTCGCGCTCCGGCTGTGGCGGAATTTCAGGAAACTCGACCCACTCCCCTTCGCCGGGCTGCTGGCTTTCGTAGTACATCCAGTTGTCGTATTCGCGCTCAATGGTCGGTGTGCGTCCGCTGAATCCGTCACGGATCGGCGAGCCGTCCGACAGCAGGAAGATGGAATCCGCACCCTCTTCGATCAGCTTCATGTCCCAGTGCTCGCGCGGTGAATTGATCATGCCGCTTTTGCCCATGCGGTAGCCCGTCAACAGCGCCGCGTAGTAGTTGGTCTCACCCAGCAGCACGCCGTGGGGGCGCTTGGAGGCCATGTCTTCGGAGGGTTTGCCCGGCCTGATCGCGTCGAGTGTCGCCTGGATTTTGCGCACGTTGCCGGGGCTGGCGGAAATGAAGCTGTTGGTGGCGGGCAGGGCCTGGGCGTCGTCGCCAAACAGGATCACCGCGACCTGCTTGTCTTTGTCGAGGCGCGACAGGGTCCACTTGACGTTTTCGCGCGCGGCGTCGAAGCGCGTGTGCACGCGGCTCCAGTCGATCTCGTAGGCGTCCTTGCCCCGTCGCTTGTCGCCGGTGATCGGGCCTTTGACGCTCTCAAGTTCTTCGTCGCTGAGCGGGTTCAGCATGGAATCCGACGCGTCAATCAGGAACAGAATGCGCTGACCGAACACGTCCAGACCCATGAAGCTGGCGACCGTGCGCCCGTCGTCGTCACTGAGCGGGTCAATGCCGGTGTCGAACATCTGCTTCCACATCATCTTGTACTGGTACGGGTGCTTCGTGCCGAAGGCGTGCTGCAGGGCCAGCGCGGCCTCGCGGCGCGTGCGCGGTAGTGTGTTTTCCTCGTCATCGACGCGCCGGGCGATTTCGTCCATGACCAGACGCCAGGCTTCCAGTACCGGCTGCTTCTCCTTGTGCAGCGGTTTGTAGACTTTCGCGGCGGCCCAGGCCGCGGATTCCAGCAGCACAGCGTCTTCGCCGTCGTCCTTCCACTGGCGCAGCAGCATGACTTCAAGGGCGCGGCGGATGTAATCGACGCCGGAGCGCGCGAAGCCCTCAAGCAGAGCGGCACGGTTGACGGCTGGCACGCGGTCGTCGCCGACGTGCCCGAGAAGCTCCATGTGCAGCTCGGAGTCGTCCTGCAAGGCGAGAATGCAGCCCGCGCAGTACACGCCCCAGACGTGTTCCGGTTTCTTGATATGCGTCTTCAGAAACTTGTGCAGGGCCTTGATGTCGCTGTCCGAGGCTTCCATGCGGTCCCGGATGAAACGCGTATCTTCGGGCAAATCGAGGCGCCTGCGCATCATGGCCGCGGCGAGGTACGGCATGTTGGTTTCGAACTGTTTGGGCGGGCGGTCGTAGATATCAAGCAGGCGGGGCACGACGTCGTCGCCCTTCTGGCGCGACCACTGGCTTATGTAGAAGGCATTCCAGCGCAGGCTGTTCGATTCGTCGAGAATATCCAGCATGTCGGAGGTCATCTGCTTGCGCTGGGCCTCAAGCTCTTCACGGTCTTGCGCACGATCCGTCTGTGCGGACAGCAACAGCGCGGCGAAAGCGATAGCGGGAATGAGCAGACGGCTTCGGCGAAGCATGGGTAATCCTCCGTGCCAGTCATTCTACGGCACCGACGCCGCAATCCCAAGTTCGCGATACGTTGCTAGCCACTCGGCGTCGCCTATCCGCAACTCCCGGTTCTGAACTTGCCGGTGGGCTCGTTCCCGGAAGTGAACAACCCGGCCCTTGGGCCGGGTTGTTTGACTGACTCTGGAACTACTCCCGTCCGTAGACGTTTACTTTGGCTTTGCCATCCTTGCGCCCGTCGGTGCTGTACTTGAAAACGATGCGCTCAATGGTGCGACCTTCCTTGCCTGGGAAGTCGATCACTCGGCTGCGGCTGTCTTCGTTGAATTCAAAGCGGGTCTTCGGCTCATGCTGCTTGCCGGTGCCCATGGTGATGGTGATTTCCTTCATCTCAAGGTCAGCGTTCTCCACCTCGATCATAAAACCCGTGAAGCTGCCCTTGCTGGCGCCGACGGTTAACACGTCAGTGTCCTTGGCGAGGTCCACGTCACGGCTGCCGATGTGTTTGAAACCGACGTATCGCTCGTCCACGTCGGCGGGGCGCCCGTGCAGCTTCACGGTCGCTCTGCCTTCGCTGAACTTGCTCTTGTAGAAGAAAGTTACTTTCTTGATGACCCGGTTGCCGCCAGGCAAGTCGATCACGCGGCTGCGGGACTTTGAATCAAAGTTCGCGCGCAACTCGGGCGAGAAGTCTTCGCCGTTGCCGAAGGCGACCTTGATGTTCCACATCTCCAGGTCGCCCTCAACGACACCGAGCACGATTGCCGTGAAGCGTCCCTCACTGGCCGTCACCTCGATGGTGTCCTTGTCCGCGCCGAAATTTACCTCACGGGAGCCAAGCAGGTGGTAGCCCTCGTGGCTCTTGGGCAGGTGTTCCTTCCAGTCGCCTTTGTCAGGGCCCGGGTTGTCATCGGTGCCGGCCGGCTTGCCGAACAGCTTCACGGTTGCCTTGCCGCGCTTCAGCTTGCTCTTGTACTTGAACTCGACCGTCTTGATCACGCGGGCCTCGCCCGGCAGATCGATCTGTCGGCTGCGCTCACCCTGCTTGAAGGTGTGACGCAGCTCAGGTGAGTGGGTGTCGTCGTTGCCGAAAGTGATCTTGATGTCGTACATCTCGAGGTTGCCGTCCATCACGCCGATCATCAGGCTGACGAAACGACCCTCTTTGCCAGTAACTTCGATGGTGTCTTTGTCGGCCCCGAAGTCGACCTTGCGCTCGCCCAGCAGCTCGTAGTTGGGAAACTTCTTGCCCCAGTCTTCGTCCTGGGCTTGCGTGATCGCGCTTGTGGCAAGCAGCAACGCCAGCACGCCCATCCATGTCGCGGTCTTCATGGTTCTCTCCTCTAGTCCGTGTGAGCGAACGTAATCTAGGTACACCCTCCGGACTTGCCAAGGTTGCGAGAAAAACCTGCTGATGTTCCAGAACCTCGACGCTAGGCTGGGGTTCAGTCAGAGCGCTCACTTCCTGAATCAAGGATTCTAAGATGAAGGCAGCCAAACTGTCACTGCTCGCACTGTTGCTGATAACCGCCATCACGGCCCCCGCTTGCGGAGGCAAGAAAGCCGTCAATCGCATCGACGGCGACGACGACCGCGTAGAGTTGCTGGGAACGCGCAAAGTCAACTTCGGGGCCGACCACGACACGATCCTGGTGACACTACTTGAAGGCACTTTCAAGGCCTTGCGTGTCGAAGTCGACGGCAGCGCCATGGAGATATGGGACATCGACGTCTTCTTCAGCAACGGCGGGCACCAGGACATCAACACCCGCCTGCATTTCGAAGAAGGCTCCTGGAGTCGGCGCATCGACCTGACTGGCGGCGCACGCGGGATCAAGAAAGTGACGTTCAAGTACAAAAGCAAGAAGCTCCGCAGCGGACGCGCTACCATCAAGTTATACGGCATTCACTAGTATTCTCACGTTTTGAAACGGCCGGTTCAGGGCGACCTGAACCGGCTTCTTTTTCGCTGCTGATCGGCTAGATTGCACGCATGAAGATTACCAGCATTGGTGGCGGGCCGGCGGGGTTGTACTTCGCGATCCTGATGAAGAAGCAGGACCCCTCCCACGACATCACCGTCATTGAACGCAATCGCCCCTACGACACGTTCGGCTGGGGCGTGGTGTTCAGCGACGAAACCCTTGGCGGCTTCGAAGAGGCTGACAAGGAGACCTACGACCAGATCACCAACGAGTTCGCCTACTGGCCGGACATCGACACGTTCATCCACGGCGAGTGCATTCGCAGCACCGGGCACGGCTTCGCGGGCATGTCGCGCAAGAAGCTGCTGAACATCTTCCAGGCGCGCTGCGAAGAACTTGGCGTCAAGCTGGTGTTCGACACCGAGGTGAAGTCGCTGGATGACTATCGCGACTCGGACCTGATCCTCGGCGCGGACGGCGTGAACAGCTTCGTGCGCGAGCACTTGAAGGAACACTTCAAGCCGACGCTGGACTGGCGCAAGTGCAAGTTCTCCTGGCTGGGCGCGGACTTTCGCCTGCCGGCCTTCACCTTCATCTATGAGAAAAACGAGCACGGGCTGTTTGCCGTGCACGCCTACCCCTTTGAGGAAAACCTCAGCACCTACATCGTCGAGTGCCGTGAAGAGACCTGGACGCGCGCCGGGCTGGATACCGCGACCGAACAAGAAACCATCGCCTACTGCGAGAAGCTGTTCGCAAAGCACTTGAAGGGACGCAAGCTGCTTGGCAACAATTCCGTGTGGCGCACCTTCCCCACCGTGCGCAACGAGACCTGGGTGCATGAGAACATCGTGCTGCTCGGTGACGCGGCCCACACGGCCCACTTCAGCATTGGCAGCGGTACCAAGCTCGCGATGGAAGACGCCATTGAGCTGGCCCAGAGTTTCAAAGACATGCCGGGGGTCGACGTGAATACCGTCCTCAAGGCCTACGAAGACCGACGCTGGGTGGATTCGGCCAAGCTTCAGAAGACGGCGCAGACTTCCCTGGAGTGGTTCGAGAACGTCGAGCGCTACTACAGGACGCAGACGCCGATCCAGTTCACCTTCAACGAACTCAGTCGCAGCAAGCGCATCACCTACGACAATCTGAAACTGCGAGACCCCGCATTCATTGAAACGGCGAGTGCCTGGTTCGCGAATCAGAATGAATTCAAAGACGTCTATGTCGAGCCACCCGCCTACGCGGCCGAAGTGGAAAAGCAGGTCATCGCAGAACATCTCAAACGCGAAGCACATGCCGAAGGCGTGCCGACCACGCCGCCCGCCTTTCAGCCGTTTCAGCTGCGCGACATGAAGCTGGTGAACCGCATCGCCGTCAGCCCAATGGCGCAGTACTCGTGCAATGACGACGGGCTGCCCAACAACTGGCACTTCGTGCATCTCTGCAGCCGCGCGCTTGGCGGCGCGGGTTTGATCTTCACAGAAGAAACCTACCCGACGCCGGAGGGACGCATCACCAAGGGCTGCACGGGCATTTACGGCGCCGAGCACGTCGCTGCCTGGAAGCGCACCAACGATTTCATTCACGGATCAAGCAAGGCGCGCACCTGCCTCCAGATCGGGCACGCCGGTCGCAAGGGGAGTACGCACTTGCCCTGGGAAGGCGACCACCCGCTGCTTAAAGAGGAAGGTGCCTGGGAAGTTGTCGCGCCGTCGCCGATCCCATACGCCGAGGGCTGGCCCGTGCCGCGCGAAGTCACGCGCGCCGACATGGATGCTATCCGCGAGCAGCACGTGGACGCCGCCGTCCGCGCCTTGCAGGCCGGCTTCGACATGATCGAGCTGCACATGGCCCACGGCTATCTGCTGAGCACCTTCATCAGCGGGATCACGAACCGTCGCACCGACGCATACGGCGGGTCGCTGGAAGCGCGCATGAACTATCCGCTCGAAGTGTTCGACGCCGTGCGCGCGGCCTGGCCAGAAGACAAGCCGATGAGCGTGCGCATATCGGCAACCGAATGGCACCCGGACGGATTGACCGATCAGGACAGAGTCGAGATCGGCAAGATGTTCAAGGACCACGGGCTTGATCTGCTCGACGTCAGCGCAGGCCAGGTCGTCAGCGACCAGGAGCCGATCTACGGGCGCATGTTCCAGGCGCCCTTCAGCGACCTGATCCGCAACGAAGCCGGCATCGCCACCATGACCGTCGGCAACGTGCAGACCGTCGACCAGGCCAACACGCTGCTGCTGGCCGGACGCGCCGACATCGTCGCCATGGCCCGCCCCCACCTGGCCGATCCATACATGACGCTGCACGCCGCCGCGGACTACGAGCACGACTTACAATACTGGCCGCCGCAGTACTTGGCCGCTAAGCCGCGCATTCGAAGGGACTGACATGAAGTACGAGCTGAAGCTGAACATCAAGCGCCTGCCCCACGGCGAGGGCTTGCCGGTGCCGGCCTACCAGAGCGAACACGCAGCCGGCGCCGACGTGCACGCGGCGCTGGATGGCCCGGTGATGCTGCAGCCGGGCAAGCACGCGATGATCCCGACCGGCTTCTGTTACGAGGTGCCGCACTCGTTCGAGATGCAGGTGCGCCCGCGCTCGGGGCTGGCATTCAAGCACGGGGTAACGGTGCTGAACGCACCGGGCACGATTGACTCGGACTACCGCGGCGAGCTGAAAGTGCTGCTGATCAACCACGGCCCGGAGCCATTCGAAATCCAGCGCGGAGAACGCATCGCCCAGATCATCATCGCGCCGGTGAGTTCAGCGACGTTCACGGAAGTCGACGAGCTATCCGACACCACCCGCGGCGACGGTGGGTTTGGAAGTACGGGAAAGTAAGTATGTGATGTGGGCATCCTGCCCGCATTACGACGCGAGCATCTTGCTCGCGTCGTTGTCCCGGTCAAGATGACCGGGACTCAGTGCAGGCTGGAAGCCCACACCACTAATCCCACAAACCTGTTGAGTAGTGACGCCGCCTACTCCGATTCGAAAAAACTCACGTCGTAAGCCCAAAGCCGAAGGCACTCGCCAGATCGAAAGTCGAGGACTTCAATGCAGCTTCCACCGCTCTCGTCTGTAACCA
>JAIOJA010000051.1 GCA_019912315.1 Planctomycetota bacterium | reverse complement strand
ACGGCCCTTGCCGTCGGCCCGCCGCACGGGAACGGGAATGAGGGGCTCCAGAAGGGCCCATTGCGCGTCAGTAAGTTCCATGCTGACTGTATCGGCAAGCGTTAAGCGCCTACTTCAACGTTTTAGATACTGCTTCTAGTTGCGTGTTGTCTGGGTCAGGCAAACAAATGCGCACGACCTTGTCTTTGGATTTGCCGATCTCACGTAACTCAGTGACAAACGAGTTTCGCCATGTGCTTCCGCCAACGAAGAAGATGTCTAGCTCATGAACATGTTTGAGTTCTTTGGTCCAGTCGATGGTCTTGAGGTAGTTCATGTCAAATCCGACGAGTCCTGAGTCTCGTACTTCGTCTCTGATGTCAAGCTTGGCTAAGATCTCGTTGTAGAACGCACGTTTCGCAAGTAGTTCCCAAAGCAATGCAAGGGTCGCCGAAGGTGCTAAGAGTCCCCCGGAGACGTTTAGCAAGCCGACGACCCCGCTATCCCAAGTGTCCTGCTTGAGTTCCGCGAGGAGCAGCGCGATGATTCCGAGAGCCGCCACAAGAAGCGCTGCACCAACCACGAGATAGTTGGTCTGATCGGTATACAGTTTTGCGGTTTTCGCCATTCGGGTCCGCTCCATTTACATCGTAACAGCCCACGCGACATCCCGATCCGTCTTGAACGAATGTAGACGATTTTCGAACTCGCCCTCCTTTCCTTGGGGAAGACTGCGCGAGCGCGCGGAGTACGTTTTCAGCCCTAGCCGCGGATGCCAACCTCGATGCCTTTGAACCGTGTCGGGCTCCCGCCGTGGGACATTTCGGCGGTTTGGCCGGGTTGGCCTTTGCCGCAGTTGATTACGCCCCACAGGTCCCAGTGGTCCTGGTTGCAGATGGCGTCGCAGGCGCCCCAGAACTCGGGCGTGTTGCCCTGGTAGTTCGGGTTCTTCACGATGCCGGTGATCTTGCCGTCCTTGATCACTCGCCCGATCTCGGCCCCGAACTGGAAGTTCAGACGCATCTGGTCGATGCTCCAGCTCTTGTTGACCTCCATCAGGATGCCGTCCTTGGTGTCCGCGATCAGGTTGTCGTAGCTCCACTCGCCCGGCATCAGGCTCAAGTTCGGAATGCGCGTGATGGGGATGTTGCTGAAGCCGTCGGCGCGGTTGCAGCCGTTGGAATGCGGCCTGTCCACCAGCGGCGCAGTCTCGCGCGTGGTGAACCAGTCCTTGTGAATGCCGTTCTGCACCACGTGAAATCTCTCTGCCCGTACGCCGTCGTCGTCGTAGCCGATGGTCGCCAGGCCGCCGGGGACCGTGCAGTCGGCCACCAGGTTCACGTGCTCGCTGCCGTATTTAAAACCGCCGGCGGTGTTGTGGAGCCCGGGCAGCATGAAGCTGCGCCCAGCATAGTTAGCCTCAAAGCCGAACACGCGGTCGAGCTCGTTGGCGTGCCCGACGCTTTCGTGGATCTGCAAGGCAAGCTGCGGGCCGTCGAGAATCAGGTCGCGCTTGCCGCTCGGGCACTCGGGGGCCGTGAGCAACTCGATGGCTTCGTCGCGGATGCGTTCCGCGTTGCCGAGCAGGTCGTAGGCGTGGACGATCTCGTAGCCCATGCACTTGTGGTTGCCGCCCCAGCTCTGCGGATAGCTGCGAATCTGCACGTCGCCGTTGCCGACGGCCGTGGCGTTGTAGCCCGCGCCGCTGCGCACCAGATCCTGGATGATGTAGCTGCCCTCGTTGTCCATGTACCACTGCTTCTCGCGGGCGAACTGCATGTTGGCGCTGGCGACCTTGATTTCGGGGCGCTTGCGGAGAATGGCGTCGATTTCGGACAGCAGCCCGAGCTTGGATTCAAGGCTGACCTTGAAGGGGTCGATGGTGAAGGGCGTGCACCAGATGTCCTCAACGGGCTGCTTGGGCGCGAGGCGAATGTCCTGCTTCTTCACCTGGGCGCTGGCCTTGGCGATGGTGACCGCGCGCTGGGCGGTTTCTTTGATACTTGCGGTGGTAACCTGGTTCGTTGACGCGAACCCCCAGGCCCCGTTGACGATCACGCGAATGCCCGCGCCGTAGGTATCGCTGCTGGACATGTTGCACGGGTGCCCGTTGCGCAAAGCCACAGCCTCGCGGCGATAGTTGATGATGCGCACGTCGGCATAGCTCGCGCCGAGTGAAGTCGCGGCGTCAATGGCCTCTTGGCATTCAGCTTTCATGGGGTTCTCCGTTTGCGGGGATTCTCCCGGCTTGCGCCCAGAACTGCAAGGCTTTACGCAGGCGACGCGGCGCTCGTGCTCGCACGACGGATACGATGAGCGCTGCCAAGGCGATCCAAAGTGTGCCGAAGCTCCAGACACCGGACCAGTAGTAGTAGGTAATGCCGCCGTCCAGCATGCCGAGTGTAAGTACGAAGAGCACGAGATGTACGGCGAGAATCACGACCAGCCAGACCTTGATGCGTTGGGTGTGTTTTGGCAGGGCTTGCCCGAGCCGCTGGAATGCGACGATCTCCAGAAACAGGGCAGACAAATGCAGGTACAGCGGGATGATCCAGTCGCCCGGGCCTGCCATCCATTTGTACGCCGCAGACTGAATCCACCAGTCAGGCAACCATTCCGGGTTCATGGGGAACTCCGAATACCGTTCCATCGTCCGGGAGATAGTGTAGCGGCATGAGCACGCACACGGAAACCATAGAACATTGGGTCAGTGAATACCTGACCAGCACGACAGGAGAGATCCGGGCACGATCATTTGGTGATCGTTGCGGCGCGTTGCTTGTCGCATTCATGGACAACGCCTGTGGCAGCGAGGTGCACCCGGCCGACCTGGAAGAATTCAACATCCGTGACGGCGTGGCGATCGGGCTCGGTCCGTTGCAGCTTGACCTGAATGAGCGCGAACAGATCCCTGACCTGCTGGAAGATTTCCTCGGCTACTGCGAAACCGCCGGGCGCCTCGGCGGCGGATCCGCCTTGGGCAGCTACGCGCGCGTGACGGCCACGGCGCACCTGTTGAAGAAGCAGCAGCGCAAGCCCACCATCAAGGTCGGCCCGAATGATCCCTGCCCCTGCGGCTCCGGCATCAAGTACAAGAAATGCTGCCTGAACTTGTAGCATCGGAAGGTTGCGCGATGGCCGGGGGCGACAACAAACCGCACGTAGTCATCATCGGTGGGGGTTTTGCGGGCATCTACGCCGCGAAGACTCTCAAGCGGGCGCCTGTTCGAGTCACGATTCTGGATCGCCGCAATCATCACCTGTTTCAACCTCTGCTGTATCAGGTTGCGACGGCGGCCCTTGCCGCGCCGGATATCGCCGCGCCCATCCGCAAGATTTTCAAGCGGCAGAAGAACGTCACTGTACTGATGGCCGAAGTCGCGCGCATTGATGCGGGCGGCAAACGCGTGATCCTCACTGACGGTGAGATGGACTACGACTATCTGATTCTCGCGGCCGGCGCGCGCGACAACTACTTCGGCAACCCGCATTGGGCGAAGTTCGCGCCCGGCTTGAAGACCATCGACGACGCCCTGGAGATTCGGCGGCGTGTGCTGACAGCCTTCGAGAAGGCTGAG
Organism: Planctomycetota bacterium; assembly: GCA_019912315.1. Lineage (GTDB taxonomy): Bacteria > Planctomycetota > UBA8742 > UBA2392 > UBA2392 > JACKID01. The sequence continues at coordinate 5,714 of JAIOJA010000051.1, read as the reverse complement.
CGCGAGACGGATAAGAAGCGTCGTCGCGAGTTGATGACCTTCGTGGTGATCGGCGGCGGCCCGACCGGCGTCGAGCTTGCGGGTGCACTCAGTGAGATCGCGCGGCGCACCATGGCCCGGAATTTCCGGAACGTCGATCCGTCCGAGGCTCGCGTCATCCTGCTGGAAGGCTCGCCGCGTGTGCTGCCGCCGTTTGACGAACGCCTGTCCGAAAGCGCCAAGCGGCAGTTGCAGGACCTCGGCGTCGAAGTCCAGACCGGCACCATGGTGCGTGACATCGGCGAGGGCTTCGTCGAGACGGACGCCGAGACGATTCGCGCCGGCACGATTCTATGGGGCGCGGGGGTCAAGGCTTCGCCCCTGACGGAGTCGCTGGGCGCGGAGCTTGACCGCGGCGGACGAGTGATTGTCGCGCCCGATCTGAGTGTGCCCGGTCACGCGGAGTTGTTCGCGGCAGGGGACCTGGCAGCCGCGAAATCTGGTGACGATTTCGCGCCGGGTGTCGCACCGGCGGCGATTCAGATGGGTCGTCACGCGGCAATGAACATCAAGCGTGCGGTTGCGCAGAAAGAAACACTGCCGTTCGTGTACGCGGACAAGGGTATGCTGGCGACAATCGGGCGTTCGCGGGCCGTGGCGCAACTGGGTCGTTTGCGCTTCCGGGGCTGGATCGCGTGGATGCTGTGGCTGGTCATTCACATTTTCTTTCTGATCGGATTCAGAAATCGTGTGATGGTGCTGCTCGACTGGACTGCTGCCTACGTGACTTTCAATCGTGGCGCGCGGATCATCCTGGAGGGCAAGAGGGGAGAATGCGAGGATCCGCACCCGCCGGGTTCATAGCCAATCGTTGTCGTGCTACTCGTTTGGGGGTTTCGCCACCGGGCGAAAACCGCGATCGTTTGCGCCGGTGTTGGGCAGTCGGCGGGCGCGGGCAAACGCCTGCAGGTGGCTCGGGTCTTCGTCGCCGGTTGGCTTTGGCTCGCGCACTACAGGCGACAACACGCTGCCTCCGCGCACGACGCGGCGGTCAACGGCATCGGGCTTTGTTGCGCGTACTGGGTCTTTCCCGCCTTGTCCGGGCAGCAGGTATGAGCCCTCTTCGTACCAGTCGAGGCACCATTCTTCGACGTTGCCCGCCATGTTGCGCAGCCCGAACGGCGACTCGCCTTCTTCCTGCTTGGTGACTTCGCTGGGTTTGTCGCGCCCGGTGATTTCGCAGTTTGCGCGCGCCGAGTCGGGCAACTCGTTGCCCCATGGGTACGTCCGGCCATCGGCACCTCGTGCGGCGTACTCCCATTGTGCTTCGCTGGGAAGACTGCCGCCGTCGGAATCGGCCCAGCGGCAGTACGCGTCCGCGCCCGTCCAGGTTATGCCCACAACGGGGCGGCTGCCTTCGCCCGGGGCGACTTCCCATTGCGTGCCATTGAAGTTTAGCCCCGTAAGGAAGCCATCCGCGTTCCGTACCAGCCAGCGGCGCGTACTCACAGCCGCATCCGCCGTGACGGCGTCTGCATTCAGAAACGTCACGAACTGCGCGTTGGTAACTTCGTACTTGGCGATCAGGAATGACGACAGTTCAATCTTCGCGTCCGGTGCGTCGGGCATGATGCGGCCGCTGCCGCGGGTAAACTCGCCGCCGGGGATCAGCACCATGGTCATGCCGTCGCTTACGCGCTCGTACTCCTGATAGCCCTGCCTGTTCTTGGCCAGGGGGCGGTACTTGATCTGCTCGATCCGCACGCTGACTTCCACGCTGCCGCCACGTCCGTTCGGGTCTTTGACTTCCACGATGATCGTAAAGTCGCCGAACTCCGCAGCGTTCACGGACGTCGAGAAGTTTCCGTCCACCAGCACGACCGACTTTCCGTTCACTGTAAGCACGGCATCGTTGGGGTCGTCAACACGCCCCTGCACGTCGATCTTAGCCGGCAGCTTCTCAACGCGAATTGTGCCCGGGGCGGGCCCGCCAAGCGTGATTGCCGGCGCCTCCAGATCCACGAACACGCGCTTGGTGAAGTCGAGCCTGCTTCCGAACCAGTCCGTGGCAACGATTGCGATCTCGTGCGCGCCGGGCTCGCGCGTAACGGTCGCGGCAAATGCGCCGTCCGCGGGAAGCACAACCTCTTTGCCATCCACGGTGACTTTCGCGCCGCGTGATTTGTTGATGCGCCCTGTCAACTCGAACTGCTTGCTCGCTACCCAGCGACCCTCCGGCTTCCAGGGCTTGTCAAAGTCGAACCGCAGGGACGCGCGGTCCGGCACTACCCAGAACGTCAGTGCCGCGCTGCGGTTACCTGCACGATCTTCGGCCTGCAATTCCAGCGTTACGTCAGCGTCGGCGACTGGAATGTCGCGCTCAAACTCGCCTGCGCTGTTGACTACCAGGCTGCGTTCTTCGCCGTCGATCAAAAGGGTGAGTTTGAGGTCGCGCAAGCCGCAGCCCGCGTCGCTGACTGAGCCCGCCAGCTTGAAAGAGGACTTGGAAGTCGGCACCAGGTTGTCGGGCCAGCCTTCGAGCAGCGGAACTTCAACGACCGGCTTCATGTTGTCGAAGATTACGAACAGGGTGCGCTCGCTGGCGCCTTCGGTGGATGCCACCAGTAACTTGTTCAGCCCCGGGCTCAGTGAAAGTGCGGAGCCGAACTTGTAGGGGGCGCCGTTGACTGTGACGCTTCCCTTGCCGGGGATGCTGAAGTCCGCGCTCGTGACGGCCAGAGGCAAAGCCTCTGTGGCTTTGTCCGCGTCAATCGCAACGCTGAATTCCGGTGCAGGGGGCGGGGTAGGGGACGGGGGCAATGGCTGCTCGCCGCCCTGAAAGGCAAACAGCGCGACGATCACACCGACGACAACAACCAGCAGCGCAACCACTGCGATCAGCGGCGCGCTGCCCTTACGGGCGCCCATCGCGGTCGGGGACGAGCCTTCCAGCGTGGCGCTGTGCGTGAGTACCGCGCGCGTGGCGGTCGTCGGCGCGCGGGTACTGCCGGATATGCCTCGCGTCTCGTCGATCACCGGTGCTTTGAACAGACTTGTGCCCTGGTAGGGGTGCCGGTCCCACCATTGTTCGAGGGCCAGAGCAAACTCGCCCGCCGACTGGAAGCGGTCCTCTTTCTCCGGGGCCATGGCGCGATGCACGATCTGGGCCAGTTGCTCGTCAATCTCGCTGTTGTGTTCGCGCACGTCTTTGGCGCTGATCGTGAGGACGTTGCGGAATATCTCGCGCGCGTTTTTGCCGGGAAAGGGCAGTTTGCCAGTAAGCTCCACGTACAGGGTCGCGCCCAGGGCGTAGATGTCGCTGCGGTGATCCACGCCCTCGCCCTGCCATTGCTCCAGGGGCATGTACTGCGGCGTGCCCATGATGTAGCCGGCCATGGTCAGTTGTTCGCCGGTGTCGGGGGCGTCCGGCGCGCCCTGGTCGCGCACCAGCCCGAAATCCATCAGCTTGGCGACATCGTCCTCATTGACCATGATGTTGGCCGGCTTGATGTCGCGGTGGATAATGTTTCGTGAGTGCGCGTAGTTCAGCGCGTTCGCGATCATGTGCGTGTACCGGACGGCATCGTGAACCGACAGCCCGGGGTGGCGCATGAGTTGCTCAAGCGTTTTGCCCGCAACGAACTCCATCGCCAGGTAGTACATGCCCTCGACCTGGTCGGCGCCGACGACCTGCACAATGTTCATGTGCTTCATCTTGGCCGTGTTGCGGGCTTCGCGCAGGAAGCGCTCCACCAGCGTGCCGTCGCCCAGCAGCTTGGGGTGAACCACCTTGATCGCGTGGTGGACCTCGAGCACGCGGTGCATGCCCAGATACACGCCGCCCATGGCCCCCTGCCCGAGCTTGCGCTCAATGCGATAGGGCCCGAGCTCGCCTTTGTTCAGGAGAGGGTCGTCACTCATAGGCTACTTGTACACCGCGTTCGAAACGCACTCCTGGCGTAGGTACTCCAACAGCGGCCCCTGGAAGCTCTCCTTGCGATAGAGCCCGTAGGTTTGAACCTTGCCGTCGCGGCCTACAACGACGCAGGTGGGCATGCCCAGCACGCCGTACTTGTTTTCGATTTCCTTGCCCTCGTCATGCACGAACGTCCAGGGCATTTCGTTTGTCTTCAGAAATGCGTTCTGCCCGGCCGGCGTTTCGTCAATACTGGTACCGACGCCAAGCATGACAAGCTGAGGATCGTCCATATCGCGAACCTCAACCCCCAGGTTATTGATGCTGCCCCGCTGCTTCAGGGCCATCTTGCAGTACGGGCACCAGGTCGCCCAGAAGAACAGCAGGACGGTCTTGCCGCGGTAGCTGCTGAGGCGAATTTCGCCGCCCTTGTCATCTTTGCCCACGACGAAATCGGGCGCGACTTGCCCCACCTTGATTTTGCCGCCAAGGTCGTCGTCCCGGGCCTCCGGTGGCAGCAGACAGAATTCGTCGTCGCCTGGGTCCGCGGGCTCCTCGATCACTGAATTCGCGGCCGACGATGGCTCGGTCCTGGGGGCTGGTTCCGTGTTGGAAACTTCCGCGTTGTCATCGGCCTTCTTCGTCGTGTGGCAGGCGCCCAGTGACATCACAGCAAGTGCGAACATCAGCATTGCAAGGTTCCAGCGCATAACGGGCTCCGGCTAGAGGGCGGTGGGTAAGTTTACACGCAATACGGCATTATGGAATGCTCGCGTCTTCCATCGCACCGAGCAATGCGGTTATTTTCACGGACGCTTCCTGCAGGCTGTGTACGTCGTAGTCGGCGTTGCCGCCCGCGTAGTCGCTTGGCACCTGAAAGGTGATCAGTTCAGGGCTGGCATCTTTTGCGGCAAGGTGGTCGATGTCGGCGTCGCCTACCATAAAACAACGACGCAGCTCCAGCCCGAAGTCCGTCGCGGCCTGCCGCAGCATCCCGCCGCCAGGCTTTCGCCAATCGGAATCGCGGGTGTAGCGGGGATTGTCACCCTCGCTTGGGTGGAACGGCGCGTAATAGAACGCGTCGAAGCGTCCGCCTGATGCGCGCGCCACCTGAATAGCCACTTCGGCGTTCACACGGCGTACCTGATCTTCGGTGATCAGCCCGCGTGCCACAGCGCTCTGGTTGGTTACGACAATTGTCAGCAGCCCAAGCTCATTGAACTGCCGAACCGCCTCGGCGGCGCCCGCCAGCAACTCGATCATTGCAGGGTCGCCGCAGTAGCCGACCTGCCTATTGATCGTGCCATCCCTGTCCAGAAATACCGCGCGTCGTGCCATTCTGGAATCTTCGGGGCTGGACTCTGGAAATCAAGCGGGGGCGGGAAAATACTCCCGCCCCCGCTTACTTCGTACCGCCCGCTACGTTGTGCGGCGGCGGGTGAGGGTGACCAGGCTCAGCACGCCAAGGATCGCAAGCAGGGCGTACGGTGCCGAGCCGCCTTCCGATGCACAGGCGTTCTTGTTCTTCGCGCGACCGCCGGCACCCGCGAGGCTGCCCGAGATCACGATGTTGTACTGCCGCTCGTGCGTCGCGCCGCCCGCTTCCTCCACACGGATCGTCGCCTGGAACACACCGCCGAAGCCGGTCGGGGTTCCGTCCAGCACGCCGCCCGGCGACAGGCTCAGGCCCGCCGGCAGCGTGCCGCTGTACACCGACCAGTCGTAAGGCTGCGCACCGTTGATCGCCTGCAGCGACACAGGCCCGTACAGCGCGCCCGAGTCACCCGCCGGCAGCGTCGCCGTCGTGATCTGCACGCCG
>JAIOJA010000050.1 GCA_019912315.1 Planctomycetota bacterium | reverse complement strand
TGTTCAAACTGAACATCGTCGGCTGGGTGGGGCGGTCGATCGGGGTGTCGTCGAACAGCATGTTGCCGATGCCGCCGATGTTCAGTTTGAACATGGCGAACGCCCCAACCGCAATGATCATCACGACTACCAGCCCCGCGTATGCCGCGACGCCGCTGTTGCCGGACTGCGCCATGCCTCGGTGCCTCCCCGCCCTCATTATAATGAAAGGACGGGGTGCGCGCACCCCGTCCTTTGCACTGGAATCACGAATTCTAGGCTTGGCTGATGCCGTCGATCAGACCGACCAACGGCAAGAACAGTGCGATTACGATGAAGCCGATGGCGCCGCCCATGAATACGATCAGCACCGGCTCAAGGATACTGACCAGCGACTCGACCGCGATATCGACGTAGACATCGTACGTGTCGGCTACCTTCATCAGCATCTTGTCCAGTTCGCCGGTTTCTTCGCCGACGTCGACCATGTTGACTACCAGATCGTCAAACAGCCCGGTTTCGGACAAAGGCCCAGCGATGGTTTCACCCTCTTTGATCGAGTTGGCGACTTTGTCGATGGCCTCACCCAGGATCACGTTGCCCATGGCGTTTTTGCAGATGTTCAGCGATTCAAGAATCGGCACACCGGCCATTACCAGGGTGCCAAGCGTACGGGTGAAGCGCGCAGTCACGGCCTTCTTGATGATCGGGCCGAAGATCGGCAGCTTGAGCTTAAGTTTGTCGATGACACGCTCACCGCCTGGGGTCCGGCCCCAGGCCATTAACCCGGCGGCACCTGCGATGACCACGCCGACGAATATAATGCCCCAGATACTCACGATGCCTCGTGAGATGCCGACCAGCATGGCGGTCATCCAGTGCAGCTCCATGCCCTGTTCGGCGAACATCTGCTCGAAGGCTGGAACCACGAAGATCATGATGCCCGTCAGGATCATCACGGCGACGGACATGACGATGATCGGGTAGATCATCGCGCCGATTACCTTCTTCTTCAGGCGCTGGGACTTCTCCATGAAGTCGGCCAGGCGCTGCAGAATAGTGTCGAGAATACCGCCGGCCTCGCCGGCCTTGATCATGTTGACGTACAGCTTGTCGAATGTGCGCCCGTGGTTGGAGAAGGCTTCGGACAGGCTTGAGCCCTGCTCAACGCTTTCACTGACGTCCTCAAGAATAAACTTGAAGGCGCCGGGCTTCTGCTGGCGGCTCAGCACTTTCAGCGAGCGCACAACCGGCAGACCGGCGTCGATCAGCACGGCCATCTGGGCCGTGAAGTCGGTCAACTGCTGCGCGTTGGCTTTGCCCTTGATCTTGCCGCCCTTGGTGCGGGACGGGCCCTTTTCTTCCTTGGCGGCGCTTTTCTTTGTTGCGGCGGTTTCCGCGCGCTGGGCGACTTTGGTGGGCTTTAGCCCGGCGTTACGAATTTCGAGGATCGCCTGGTTGCGATTGGCGGCCTCGAGTTCACCGGTCTCTTTCTGGCCCTGGGCGTTAATGGCCTCGTAGGCAAAAATAGGCATTCAGCGGTTACTCCGTGGAAGTAATCCAAGAGCACGTCTGCACGTGCGCACCCTGGGGGAACGGGGGGTTCTTGGCCCACTGGTGTGTATCAGTTTCAATCTTACGCGGGGCCCATTTCATTGCAAGGCGAGACCTCAGGTTGCAAACGCCAAACTTGGGTATAAATTCGCGGCACTAGCACAGCAGAAAGCCTGCCATATGGACATCCACGGAATGCTCTCTCCAGCACGCATCATCATGAACCTGGAGAGTACCGGCAAACGCGACGCCCTCATCGAGATTGTGGAAAACCTCGGCAAGTCCGAGGCCGTGACCGACGTGGAGGCCCTGAAAAAGGCCATCCTTGAGCGCGAAGAGATCATGTCCACCGGCGTGGGGCTTACCATCGCCGCGCCGCACGCCAAGCTGGCCAGCGTAAAGGCGTTCACCCTGGGGCTTGCACGCTCGACCAAAGGCATCGACTACGACAGCCTTGATGGCCAGCCGGTCAGGATCATCGTGACCATCGCCGCCCCGGACAACGATCAGAACACCTACCTGCGGGTGCTCGCGGCCGTCATGCACGTTCTGCGAAACGAGGACAACCGCAAGGCGATTTCAGCGGCGAGCACGCCGGAAGCCATCATCACTGTGTTCAAGGGCTAGTCGCCAGCATTCCGAATCCGGTTCCACTGCTTTTGCAGGTTTTTCAGGGTCATGGGGTCATTGGCACGCCGGATTTCGGAACTGCCGGCTTCCCACTCGGTGTCCGCCTCATCCCGTCGGCCCTGGGCGTACAGGGTCATGGCCAGTCCGCAGCGGCCCGTCCCCACCCCGTGCATGTCCTTCGCTGCCTCGAGCAATGCGATAGACTGCCTCTCAAGGGATTCGGCTTCCTGGAGCTCTCCAGCACCGCGGCGGCACCCGCCGAGAGTGGCCATGTTCAATGCCTTCCCGATGACGTCGCCGATCTCGTCTCCCAGTTCAACGGCTCGGCGTAGGTGGAGTTCTGCCTCGGCCAAGCGGTTCGTTTCCAGAAGGTGCTGCCCGAGACAACCCCGTGCGAATGACTCGAACCGCCGGTTTGGGTTGGCTTCGAGAACCGCCACGGCTTCGCGGAACGCTGACTCCGCTTCCTGAGGCTCACCACGATCGCTCAGGGCGAGACCGAAGTTGCAGAGTGTCTGCGCGAAGGCCGGACCGGCGCTTGACTCACGCTCGATCTCGATGGCGGACCGGAACAGCTCCGCTGCCTGGTCCAATCTCCCGAGCTGGTTGCAGAGGTTCGCGAGTTTGGAATAGAACGACGCAAGCAGCGGCACATCGCCGATCTCCCGGCAGAGCCGGATTCCATCAAGGTAGTGGCGCTCCGCGGTGTCCGTACTGCCCTTCAGGCGCAGGATGGCACCAATGTTCCCGAGGGTAATCGCTTCCGCTTGCTTGTCACCGCGAGTCCTGTGCAACGCAAGCGCTTGCTCGTAGTAGTCCAGGGCGTTCTCGTAGTCGCCCTTCTCGTAATGGAGGGTGCCGATGTTCGCGAGAGCGCTGCCCGCGCTGGAGCCATCAACCGTGCTGGCTTCCATGTACGCCGCCATAGCCTGGTCCCCCTGGCTGCGGGCCTGCAGCACACTCCCAAGGTCATTCAGACAGATGGACAGCAGCTCCGCCTCGTTGTGTTTGCGGCAGTACTCTACGCAACGTTTCGCGACGGTTTCCGCCTGCTCAAGCTGATTGCGCAGGTAGAGGACGCGGCCGTAAGCCCTTTCGATCCGTACTTTCGGGAAACCGGAATGTTCATCGAGAGCCTGCTTCAGGATTTGCTGGGCAGCTTCGATGTTGCCGAGAAACTGCTGCTCGGAAGATGCAGCTATCGCTGACCTAGCGCGGCTCTCAATGTCGCCCATCGTGCACAGGCGCATGTACAAACGAACGGCATCGGTGTGGCGCCATTCGGCAGCGGCGTAGTGAGCCGCTTTCTTCAGATAGTGGAACTCTGTTGCCTCGAGCTCGGCCGAGTCTTTATCCGCGCGTGCAAACTGGAGGTGGCGACAAATATCATCGGCGAGGTCATCGTCTGGGTGTCCGTCATACAGGTCGATAACGGCGAAGGCGGCGACCCTGTGTAGTTCTGCCCGATGCCCCGGCGTCTGTAGCTCGTACGCTGCTTCGCGTACCAATGCATGACGGAACAGATAGGCCTGTTCGGCGAACATGCTAGACCTGCTGCACGCCGAGTGCGTTGCCTTCGGAGTCCCAGAAGCTTGCGAACTTTGTGGGGCCTTCCTGTTGAATCTTGCCGACCTTGATGCCCCTGGATTCGAGCGCTTTCAGTGTTTCTTCAATGTTGGCTGTCTTGAAGTAAGGCATCGGACCGAAGCCGACATCCTTGCCTTCCGCGTTCGTAGGGTGCAGCGCAAGGTTTACGCCCGCTTGTTCTAGGCGCAGGGACGCGTAATGCGGGGAGGCACTGAACAGCAACTCGCAGCCTAGCGTCTCCATGTACCACTGGAGCGCCCGGTCGAAGTCGTTGACCCACAGCATCACATGGCTGAATCCGTTGAACATCAGAGCCCTCCCACGAGCGTCTTCACGATCTTGGTCAGCTTCGGTTCCGCATCGCCAGCCGTCTTGATGATTACGTTGATGTCGCATTCCTCAAGGTGGTCCGGGTCGCACTTGTCGGTGCAGATGCTGAAGGCGACGACCCGCATCCCCATGTGGCGCGCCGCGATTACTTCGGGCACTGTGGACATGCCGACTACATCGGCGCCAAGGTTGTGCAACATGCGGTATTCGGCGCGGGTTTCGAGCGTCGGGCCGGCCACCCACACATAGACACCCTCGCGCAGTGTCAGCCCGTGCTCTTTGGCGGCGGCGTGTGCGCGCTGCTTCAGCTCAAGGTCGTAGGGGCGTGACAGGTCGGGAAAGCGCGGGCCCAGTGATTCGTCGTTGGGACCGACCAGCGGGCTCACGCCGACCAGCCCGGGCAGGTTGATGTGGTCGTCGATCACCATCAGGTCGCCGAGGTCCCAGTCAAGGTTCAGTCCGCCCGCGGCGTTGCTCAGCACGACCGTATCGCAACCCAGGGCCTTCAACAGGCGCACGGGAAAGACGATGTCGTCAAGTCGGTGCCCTTCATAGAAGTGCAGGCGCCCTTCGAACACGAACACATCCGTGCCGTTCAGCCGGCCGGCCACGAGTTCGCCGGCGTGACTCTGGACACTGGCGCCGGCCATGTGCGGGATTTCCTTGAACGGGATGCGCGCTTCGGCTTCGACTTCCTTGCCAAGCGCGCCAAGCCCCGTACCCAGCACGACGCCGACTTTGGCGTTGAGTTTCGTCTTGCCGCGGATCGCGGCAACCGCTTCGTTAAGCTGCTCTTTCAGTGATGGCATGGCTGGCTCCGTGAAAGGGGTCAGGCACCCGCCTTCGCTCAAGCTTCGGCGCGAGCCTGACCCCTTTTCACGCCTGGCTCGCGAGTCTCTCGCGCAGGGTCTGCTCATCCAGCCCCGCAATCGCGACCCGCTTATCCTGACTCGCATGCCCGGACACAAGCTCAATCTGCTTAGCCGGCACGCCAAGCTTTTCGGCCAACAGACGGATCACGCCCTCGTTCGCGCGGCCGCGCTCCGGGGGCTCACTAACGTGCAGCTTCAGGGCGCCGCCGTGCTCGCCACCTACGCGAGGTTTGCGCGCGCCGGGGCTTACGCGCAGGCGCAGGTGCAGGTGCCCGTCTGTTTCCGTGATGTCGAGAGCCATAACTCGCGCGGCAATCTTACTTGTTCATCAGCCCGTCAATCGCCCGTTTGTAATCGCCGGCCATTTTGCGCCCGCCTTCAAGCACGATCACCCCGGCGGTCGAGTGGTAGTCCTTGCGCTCAAGATGTGTTTCCCAGTCGTCAAGCTGCCCGCAGCCGATCGCGTTCAGGGCGAGCGTGACGTCCGCCGCTCCGCCCCTCACGTAGTCGCTTGTGCCCCAGAACTCCTTCACTACCTCAATGGCCGCGCGCTGCTTCAGGTAGTGGGGGGTGTATTCGTCACCGAGTTTGTTCTGCTTCGAGCCAGTGGCCGTGATCAGTTGCAGCCAGGCATTGATATTGGCGGGCTCGTCACGCGTCTTTTTTTCAAGGCGGTACAAAGACATCCACTCGATGCGCGCGGAAAGCATCCAGGTGGTCATCAGTTTCAGCACGTCCTGCTCGCCCGACAGACGCCCGGCATCCTTCAGCTTTTCGAGTTCGTCGCGGACCTTCTTGCCCTCGATGGCGGCGTCGCGCCAGCCCGCGACTGCCGCGTCGTCGTCCTCGAAAGACGTGTAGCCGCGCAACACGGCGGCTTTCATGCGAAAGTAGTAGGCCTTGCCGGATTTGATGTCGTCACTTACCTGCTTCAGTTGATCCGTCTTGATTTCACTTTCACGCTTCACGCTGGTGCCGACCTTGTCGAGCTGCTTGTCGGCGTCCTCGTAAAAGCCCAGGCGCAGCAGGAAGACCCCTTCCAGGTACGCTTGCGCGGAGACATGCAGGTCGTTGACGTGTTTCGTCATCGCCTTTTTCTGAGCGCGTTCTTCCTTTATGTAGCCGTCGAGAATCTCGTTGTATCGCCGAAGCACCTTGTCGCCGTCGAGGGCTTCCGGTTTGGCGGGTTCGGGCTCAACTTCCGGGTCCTGCTTGCCCGTTGTGATGCGCCGCTTGACGTCTTCCTTTTCAATGTGGGGAAAAATCTGCCCTTGCAATGCGGCGGCAGAAAGCAGCAGCACAAGTACGCACGTTGAGCGGATCATAACTGTCCTCAGTAATCTGATTGATAAGGGGTCAGGCACAGCAAGCAGCCTGATTCCTTATCAATCGCTAAGCCCGTAGCGCTCCATCTTCTTGCGGAGGCCCAGGCGCGACAGTCCCAGCATCTCCGCGGCGCGGGACTTGTTCCCCTTGGTACGTTCGATCGCCTCAAGGATCTTCCGTTTTTCGACTCCTTCAACGACATCTTTCAGCGATGCGCCGGATTCCGACAAAGATTCTTCTTCCGCCATCTGGCGCAGGTTCGGGTTCAGCAGCGCGGCGTCAATTTTCTTGCCGTCCGACAGGGCAACCATCTTTTTGACTTCGTTCTCGAGTTCGCGGACGTTGCCGGGCCAGTTGTAGTTCAGCATGGCGCGCAGCACGCCCCGGTCCATCTTGATGTCCGGGTAGCCCGCCTCATCGGCGTTGATCTTGAGGAAGTGATCTACCAGTACCGCGATGTCCTCCTTGCGCTCGCGCAGGGGCGGCAGCTTGATGGTCACCACGTTGATGCGGAAAAACAAATCCTGCCGGAAGGCGCCCTTGCGGACCTGCTCGGACAACTCCTTGTTGGTCGCGCACACCAGGCGGAAGTCCACTTTCTTGCTTTGCTTGCCGCCGATCGGGCGGACTTCGCCTTCTTCAAGCACCCGCAGCAGCTTCGCCTGCATGGATGGGCTGATTTCGCCAATTTCGTCCAGGAAAATTGTCCCGCCGTCGGCCATACCGAACAGCCCCTGCTTGTCGCGATCGGCACCCGTAAACGCGCCCTTCACGTACCCGAACAGCTCGCTCTCGAACAGCGTGTCGGGCAGGGCCGCGCAGTTTTCGGCCACGAACCGCCCGGACTTCGCGCGACTGGAATTGAAGTGCAGGGCCCGCGCGATCAGTTCTTTGCCCGTGCCGGGCTCGCCAAGGATCAGCACCGGCACCGGCAGATCGGTAATCTTGTCCAGCATCCGGAACACTTCCTGCATTCCGGCGCTCTTGCCAATGATGTCGCTGTAGTCGTTCTTCCAGCGCGGCATGTCGCGCTTTTCGGCCTCCATGCGCAGGGCCGTCAACTCGGCGGTCTGCATGTCGAGCTTGGCCTCGAGTTCGTTGCGCACGTCCTCAAGTTCGTTCTCGAAGCTATCCAGCTTGCTCTCGAGCGCTTCCTCATTGCGTCGCGATTCCGCGGCGCCGGTCAGCACGGAAACAAGACTGGCGGCACGTTCCAGCAGTTCCACCTGGGTCTCGCTGAGGTCGGAATCCTTCGATTCGCGCTCGACGTACAGGACACCGGCCACGCGGTCGCCCGCCTTTAACGGGATGTAAACACAGGGCGGGTGGGCCGCCGAGCGCGGACGCACCTGCGACTTGGCGCGCGGGGCAAGCACTTTGTTGGCAAGGGAAATGAAGTTCGGCGGCAACTCGTCGGTCGGGGTCCCGCTGATGAAATTGTAAAAGGCGCGTCCCCGGGCGTTGCCCTCGCCGTCGGCGATTGCGATGCAGACGCGCACCCCTGGCAGCAGCCGCCCGACGAACATGACGGCGGAATCGAGAATCGACTTCGGCGTGTCCTCGGTGGACGCGTGGGCGAAGCCCGCCAGGGCCTCGTTGATTCCCAGGGCGAAAGGCGCGGCGCCGGGGCGGACGCTGTCTGAAATGGCGTCCATGGCGTTCTTGGTTTCGAACGCCGAAGATTCCTCACTGAACAGGGAAAGGCGCGCCAGCCCGATCTGGAAGGTCTCGCCATATTGCAGGGGCGTCTCCAGCACGTGGTCACCGCGCAGGAATGTGCCGTTGCGACTCTTCAAATCGCGCAGTACCCAGGTTTTGTCGGGTTGCAGTTCCAGCACACAGTGATGCCGCGAGGCCTTCTCGTCGGTCAGCATGATGGTGTTGTCCGGCGCGCGCCCGATGGACGCTTCCGTGCCAACCAGCTGGTAGTGGTTGGTGTTTCCTTTTTCCTCAACGACAAGGAACGGCATGTGGCGCGAATGCTCCGGAGACTGCAGACAGTCAAGATCAAGGCGCCAGGCGCGTCAAGGAGCGTTGGAAACTTTGTTACCACCAGAGCCCCGGCCCAAAGGCTGGGGGATCGACGAAGCCGATAATGGGTTTGAAAATCTGTTCACCCCTGCGGCGTGTCGCCGCGCTATCGCCCAAAGCCCTACATGATGTCGCGCGTTTCCAACTGCACGCCGCAGTACATGCATGACACGGCGCGCTTGCCGTTGGTCTTGCCGCAGTTGGGGCAGCTTTGCGGGGTGGCTTGCGGCTTGTACTTGCCGTCGAGGCGTCCGTCACTGAGGTCGATCTCGTTCATCAGTTCGCGGAAGCCGGCCTCGTTGAACAACCCGGACTTTTCGCAAGCAGTTAGAAGGGTGCGGATGATCAGCCCTTGGCGGTCGAGCGCATCTTCAAGGCGCGCCAGTGCGTTTTCGGCGCGTCGCGCCGCGCTGCCGGCTTCGGTGGCGCTCTGTGCCGCGTCGCGTGAAGCGTCAATTGCGTAGTATCCGTGAATCCAGCCGTAGTACATGCTTGTCTCCTTGGCCCAAGTGTAGGGGGTTGGTGTTCCGTCTGCGATTGCAATTACCACTGCGGATTGGAAGCGCATCGGTGACTTTGCGGCAAATCAACGTTGAATGGCGCCCATGGACCAGATCATGGTTGGCGTGAACCTGTTTGCCATCTGCCTGGCGCTGGCGCTGCTCGAGGTTCACATCGAGGGCCCGCACGGCTGGGCCGAGAAGCTGCCCACCTGGCGCATTGACCGCCCCTGGCTGCGCAAGCTGACCAACGGCAAGCCGATCACCGGCTATCACGTTTACATCAATCTGGTGATTCTCGGTTTTCTCCACTACCCGCTGATCGTGTCGAAATGGACCCTTGTCGGCGAGCTGCGCATCATCAGCCAGTACCTGCTGGTGGCCGTGTGGTGGGATCTTCTGTGGTTCGTGACCAACCCGCACTTCGGTCTGCGCCGCTTCAAAAGCGAAAACATCTGGTGGCACGACAAATGGATTCTCGGCGTGCCGAAGGACTACATCGTCGGCACCATTGCGTCCGCCGGCGTGTGGCTGCTCGCGGACTGGCTTGGCCCCACGCGCGGCACGACTGTCGCGGCATGGGCGACCCTGGTCGGGGCACTCGCGGGGCTGACCCTCGCCACGACCATCATCTGCGAAGTGTTCAGGAAACAGCGCCCGCCTGGGGTGGCGGGGTAAGGGTGTTTGTCAGGATCTGCAGGGGTCTAAAGGACTCGGGTTTTGGTGGCGCGTTCCATATTGACCTGGGTCCTTTTTCATCCTGTACATCCTGACCATGCAGTTCGTAGTCTTACGGCGGAGGATTCCATGGCCGACAAAGAAGAACTCAAACGCGCGCTTAAGGCGTTCAAGAAGCGACTGAAACTGTACCAGGCGGACAGCGGCAGCAGCGCGCCGGCCAGCCACCTCAGCCGCGAGAAACACACCATCTCGGCCATCACGCCGCCAGACCAGTATCCGAAAGAAATCTGGGACGAGCTGGTCGCCAAGGGCAGGCTCAAGGCCGTCGGGCGCGGCATGTACGAGCTTGCGAACTAGAGGCGGTCGGACCCTGTTGGCTGCGGGCGGGTGTATACCTTGGCGTCTTCAGCGAAAAACGAGGAGCCCCGCGGATTGATGAGACGGGAATCGGGCGTGGGAAGCAAGTTCAGGGTTCAGTTGAGTAGCGGCAACAGATTCACTTTCCATGGCGTAGTCCTCAAGGACGCCGGCAGGCTAAGATGGCCCGCGCACAACCTGACGACTGGTAGCTACCCAATGGCGCAATCTCGGCCAGATGGGATGGGTCACGGGAGCGATTGGAAGTAGGCTCGACAGAATGTTCAGCAGAGCCCAAGGAGTACCTCAAGATGTTTATTCGGGCCAGTGACTATGCACTTCGCAGCTTGATCGAACTCGCACTCTGCGAGCGCAACGAGTACGTCATGGCTTCGGACCTGGCCAAGGCCTTGGGCGTCTCTGAACACTACCTGTCGAGGACTCTGTACAGGCTTGTGCGGAGGGGTTTCATTAATTCTCGCCGCGGAAAGAACGGCGGGTTCGCCCTGACGAACGACCCGAAGGAAATCACGGTCTACAGCGTTTACGAAGCACTGAATGACCTGTCTGCCTTTGAGTCATGCATGGTCGGTGAAGGCGATTGTAGTCCGGAGGATTCTTGTCCGCTGCATGGACTCTGGGCGGACGTCCGGGACCAGTTCGCCGATTCGCTGAGAACTACCACTCTGCGGGACCTGGCCGATCTGCAAGCGGCTCGTCCGGAGGGTTTACGGTTGGCAGCAATTCGAAGTCAGGCAGTGTCTCGGAAACCACGGGGTGGCGGCGGAATATCGGAATCAAACAAGTCCGTGAACTAAGCTGCGCTGCAATGCCGCGAACACAAGCTGCGGTCGCAAGCAGGGTATTGTGAGAAGACAGATTCGAATGGCGGCAGTTTGCATGTCGAGTTTGGCACCTGGCACAATGCGTGAACTCAACCGCCGACTGTGGACATATCGAGACCGCGCGAATAGCTGTGTTCGCGGGGTTTGAGCAGCACAGCATCGCGAACGCGCATCACCAGTTCGCTATAGGAATACTCCGGTCCCCGCATCCAGTCGCGCAGCGCAAATCTGTCGTCCTGTAACAGGCACGACTTAATGTGGCCGTCCGACGTAAGTCGGATGCGATTGCAGCGTTCACAGAATGGCTGGTACACCGGACTGATCAACCCAATGAAGCCCTCGGCACCCTTGATCTTCACATATCGGGCCGGGCCCTCTCCGACCGGGCCCGAAACGTTCTCTTCGACATCGAATCGTCGCTCAAGTACCTGCATCATCTCCTGCGTGCTTATCGTAGGGTCGGGTTCGTTTTCGCCTCCCGCCCGCCAGGCGCCGAAAGGCATGTACTCAATGAACCGCACGGTTAGCGGCTGATTCAGTGTCAGTGACGCCAACTCGTCCAGCTCGTCGTCGTTGATCCCCCTCACAATCACCGCATTCAATTTGACAGTGAAGCGGTCCTTGCGCAGGGCGGCGCCAATCCCTTCAAGAACACGCGCCAGGTTTCCGCCACGCGTGATTCTGCGGAAACGCTCGGTTACCAATGAATCCAGTGAGATGTTAAGCCCGGTCACACCGGCATCCGCCAACTGGTCCACATGCCGAGCGAGCAAGCTGCCGTTCGTGGACAGGCTGAGCTTGCGGATTCCTGGTAGCGCACCGACTCTCTCAATCAATCCGGGCACGCCCTCTCGCACGAGGGGCTCGCCGCCCGTGAATCGAAACGTGTCGAAGCCCAGCGTGCCAGCCGCGCGTACGATCGTTTCGATCTCCTCCAGACTGAGCAGTTCCTGTGCCGGGCGCAGCTGCAGTTTGTCGCCAGATACGCAGTAATCACAGCGCATGTTGCAGCGGTCCGTGACGGAGATGCGCATGGAATGCACGTTTCGACCGAAGCTGTCCTTCATCCGGGGCTCCTGCTCAGGCGTGTTTCCAATCTGGTTTGCGCTTCTCGATGAACGCCTGGATGCCTTCATTGGCGTCGTGGCTGGCCATCAGCTTCTCGAGGTAATCCTGCTCGTGTTCCTCAAGGCGGCGGTCCAGGCGACGCAGGAATGCGGCGCGTGCCTGGCGTGTTGCATGGCGCAGGCTTGAGGCCGAGAACTTCGCCAGAGTGCCCTCAAACCAGCCGGACACGCCCTGCCATAGCGAGTCGGCGGGAAAACATGAATGCACCATGCCCAACTCACGCAGACGCTCACCGGTCAATTCCTCGCCGGTAATCACGAGATGATCGGCGACGGACTGGCCGAACTTCCGAGGCAACAGCGCGGCTGCAACAGGCGGCACAACACCAAGGCGTATCTCAGGCACACCCATGCGGGCATCGGGCGTCGCGAAGGTCAGGTGGCAGGCCAGCGCAACCTCAAACGCACCGCC
Organism: Planctomycetota bacterium; assembly: GCA_019912315.1. Lineage (GTDB taxonomy): Bacteria > Planctomycetota > UBA8742 > UBA2392 > UBA2392 > JACKID01. The sequence goes on along the minus strand of JAIOJA010000050.1, from coordinate 10,452 downwards.
GAGGCACACGCCCTGCACAAGCGCCGCTACAGGAACATCACTCGATGCGATTTCCCATACCAGCTTGCGGAGTACCGGCAGCATGGCGGCAACTTTGTCGCCCGTGTGTTCTTCCACGCTTGCGCCAAACGAGAAGTGGGAACCGGCGCCCTCGATGGTGATCAGCTTGACGGCGGGTTCAGCCTTGGCGTGGGCGACTGCTTCTGTCAGTTCCCTCATGACGTCGCCGGTGTAGACGTTGCCCTTCGGGTTGTTAACGATAATCCTTCGAATCGTTGATTTGAAGGCGTTTTCGACGTTCAGGCTGGTCATGGTTCTGCTCCTGGACTGAGAATATCGCGTGACCCGCAGGCACACAACAGATATTCGGAGTTCATTGTCTTGTTTTGAAACCAAGGCGACCCGGCGGTATCGCCACCACCGGGTCGTCGGCTCCTACACCCTTGCGGGCAAGACCGGATCAACATGGGATCTCGGCGTTCTTGCGGGCGTAGAACCACCAGTTGACACCTAGACAGGATGCGTAGTACGCCGCGAACCCATACAGTGCGTACTCGGGCGTGCCGGCCTGAATCTGCGTTCCGATCACCTTTGGAATCAGGTAGGCGCCGTACGCGGCGATGGCCGACGTGAACCCCAACACCGGCCCGGCCAGATCCTTGGTGAAGATGAACGGGATCATTCGGAACGTCGAACCGTTGCCGATGCCGGTTGTGGCGAACAGCAGGATAAACGTGAGCAGGAACGGCACGAAATAGGTTTCAGGCGTAACGGAACTGCGGGCCTGGTACGTGAAGTAGCCCGCGGCGATCGTGGCTGCCACCATGATCCAGGTGTCCCACTGCGTGACCCTGGCGCCACCCCATTTGTCGGCCAGCCAGCCGCCAATGGGGCGCAGCAGTGCACCCACGCCAGCGCCGAGGAAGATGAAATTGGCGGTAATGGGCGCGTTGGGGTTGGCAATCGACTGGGCCAATGGATTGCCGGCGGAATCCACATAGATCTTGCCGAACACCTGATCGATCAAGACAGGAAAGGCGCTGGCATAGCCGATGAACGATCCGAACGTCATCACGTACAACCAGGTCATCACCCAGTTGTGCTTCTTCTTGAAGATGACGAACTGACCCTTCAGGTTGTCGCGTGTCGCCTTAGGCGTCAGGTAGCGCATCAGAAGCAGCGTTGGCACGACCGCCATCGGCACCATGGCGAACGTCCAGATCAACTCGTTGATCGGAGCGTTGGACGTGAAGGTGGGCAGCACGTCGCTGAACTTCTGAAGCATCAGCAGCCCCACGCCAGCGGCGCCGCCAGCGAACCCCAGAATGCTGAGCCACAGGAACTTGCCAACCGCGACCGGCGTCGACCCGCAGGCTTTCTGATGCTGCGGCAAGTTGCACATCAGTAGAAACGCGGCCACGATCAGGAACGCGAGGATCGGCACCCAGAACAGCCCAGAGTTTTGAATCCAGAGGTGCTTTTCGGTGGCGTTCTGGATGAAGACCTGTGGGTCGCCACCGAGACTGCCGAACAGGGGGAACGTGATGATCCAGGGAATCACGAACTGCATCACGCTGACGCCAAGGTTGCCGATGCCCGCGTTCAAACCCAGCGCGAGACCCTGCATGCGCTTGGGAAAGAAGAAACTGATGTTCGACATCGAAGACGCGAAGGCGCCGCCGCCCACACCCGATAGGGCGGCGTAAATGATCAACAGCCAGAACGGCGTGTCGGGGTTCTGCAACGCAATACCGGCACCCAGGGCCGGTATCATCAGCAGGACCGTGGTCATGAACTTGGCGTTCCGCCCGCCCGTAATGGCCACCATGAACGAGTTGGGAATGCGCATTGTCGCGCCGACGAGCCCCGCAACCGCGGGCAGCGTCAGCAGCAGTGCGGCGTAGGCCCCGCCTTCATAGGGCTGACCGTTGTTTCCGAAGGTGAAGTTGAACAGTTCAGGATTGCCTGCATGGATAGTGATCAGGTACTTCGCGATCATTCCCCAGTAGATCCAGATTGCAAAGCCGCACAGCAGGTTGGGAATCGACACGACCAGGTTGCGGTAGGCAATTTTCTTGCCGGTCGCATTCCAGAACGTTTCGTCTTCGACTTCCCATGTTTCCGGTGTGCGCGCCATGCTGTCCTCGTTTAGGCATCTGCTTCAGAGAGGTGACGGGGTCATGCCGACCCGAGGGTCGGCTCGCTTAAATCTTCGATCTGTCGTGCCAACTCCGGAGCGCGCTTCCGCATCATTCTTCGAACGGCCGCGTGCATCCAAATCATGCAGACGGCGACCAGCACCACAAAGAACATCCAGCAGGTCGTCCACAACCCGGTGGACCTGAGTAGATAGCCGAAAATGATCGGACAGACAAAGCCGCCCAAGCCGCCCAGGACACCGACGATTCCGCCGACCACGCCTACATCTTTCGGGAAATAGTCAGGGATGTGCTTGTAGACCGCGGCCTTGCCGATCCCCATCGCGATCCCCACGACGAACACGAAGAAGGTGAATATCCATACATTGGCCTGAAAGTAGATCTGGGTGACGCCACGCGCGACCAGTTCCTTCTTCTTTACTTCGTCGCCAATTTTCACCACTGGTTCGTGCCAGGACGTGGATGTCGGCAGGACGAACGTGCCTTCCTCTTCGAAGCCCACGATCTCTTCTTCCGCACGATGCTTCAGGCTATAGGTCGTGCCCGAGACCACGATCTCGTCCGATGTCACCTGCTCCACCGTGCCGCCGCTACTGGCCATGATGCCTTCGCCCGGGGACTGGATAATCATGCGCGGCACGACCAGCAACAGGCACGCGAGCAATGAGATACCAAGCACCCAGTACATCACGCTTCGTGCGCCCCACTTGTCGGACATCCATCCACCCAGCGCACGGATGACGCCAGAAGGAAAGCTGAAGATCGCCGCCATGAAGCCGGCCATGGCAACGGACATCGTGTAGGCGTTCACGTAGTAGGGAATCAGCCACTGCGCCAGCGCGACAAACCCGCCGAACACAAAGAAGTAATACAGTCCGAAGCGCCACACGCGGATGTGTTTTAGCGGCTCAAGCCGCGCGATAATGGATTTTCGGTTTCCGAGGTCGATCTTTCTGGTGTGTGTCGTGAACCAGAACACGATCGCCGTCACGACCAGCACTGCGGCGTATATCTTCGGGAGTGTACGCCAGCCTTCGAGTTGGGTACCACCATCGGTAAGCCACCGCAACACCCATGGAGCGCCCAGGCTAGTCAAAGCGGCGCCAGCATTGCCGGCCCCGAACACGCCGAGTGCCGTACCCTGCCACTTCTTTTCGAACCACACGGAAGTGTAGGCGATGCCGGCGGCAAAGGACGCGCCGGTCAACCCGAACCCCAACCCGGTTAGCACAAACTCAATAAAAGAGTTTGCGTAGCTGACCAGGTACATGGGTACCGCGGCGAGCAGCATCAGCAGGAAGAACACGATGCGCCCGCCGTATTTGTCGCACAGCACGCCCACGGGAAGACGCATGACCGCCCCGGTAAGCACCGGAATACCGATCAACATGCCCATTTCCGCCTTGTCCCACCCGAATACTTTCCTCTCGACCAAGAAAGTAATCAGTACGCCGTTCATCATCCAACATGCGAAGCAGATGGTGAACGCCAGCGTGTTCATCGACAGGACGGTGAGAGCTTTGCGTTTGTCTTTCATAGTCCGTCCCACGGCCCATGACGACCGCCAGGCGATGCGTCTTAGGGCTGCTTTGCGCGCCTGTCGCGGTTCCAGATCACCTGCTGCGGCAGGCGCCACAGGTAGGACAGCGGCAGTACCAGCAAGTGCACCAGACGAGTGAACGGGAACACTGCAAGAATCACGAACGCGCCCACCACATGGAGCTTGATCGCGAACGGCATTTCGCGGACGGCTGTGATGTCAGGGCTGAACTTGAACAGCGACCACAGGTATGGCGCCATGATGCCCGCAAACCAGCTTGATCCCCAGCGATGGAACAGCGCGATCCAGATTCCGTCGACGACCTGAACCAGAAGCAGCAGCAGAATGACGATGTCCATCTTCGATGTGACAACGCGGATACGCGGGCTCGTGGCGCGGCGGTGAAGCGCGGCGACGAGTCCCACGAGGGCCAGAATCGCGAAGATGAGCGCGCTCAATTCAATCACATAGAGGCGTGCCGGCACGCTGTTCCACCACAAGATCTCCCGTGGAATCAGGAAGCCGAGCAGGTGTCCGAAGAAAAGCGCGATGATGCCGAAATGCCACGGCGCCGACGCGTAAAACAGCTTCCGGTTCTCCAGAAACTGTGAAGAATAGGACGAGTAGCTGAACTTGGATGAGACGTACCGTCGGATCGTCGCGTACAGGAACAGCACGATGGCCGCGTACGGCAACCCCACAAACAGCACGGAATCCAGGTTGATAAACAGTGGTTCGGCTTGGGCCAGTAAGCTAGGCATGGCTGCTCACCTCTTCTTCAGGCGCCTGTTCAACGGGCGCGTAGACGATGCACTCGTAGTGGTCTTGCAGAAACTGATGCAGCGCGATGACGACCTGGCCAAAGCCGGTCCCCGTCTTGTCAAACCCACCCGCCATGTGGCGGACAGCCGGGAAGATCGCTTCCTGGATCAGTGAAAGCGCGGTTTCTTCATCCAGGGCGGCTGCCAAATCAAGCATGGTCGGCAGGTGGTCGGCCAATTCCGTGCCTGTCTCTATGCCGAGTTCATCGGCCGCCTGCTTGGCGCGGGCAAGAAACTGTCCGCGCTGGTAGGCCAGGCCAAACAGGTGGTAACCCACCTCCAAGGCTACAGACGGGTTGATCTCGAACGTCTGGGTGTACTTCTCTTGCAGTTTTTTTTGCGTGTGCCCATGCAGGAACTCTGAGAACCCCCGCAGTCTGTGCGCGACCTCCGCGTGATCCGCCAACTCCGCGACAGCCTGGTCCGCAGCCGCCTGCTGGGCAGGATGCGGATAGCGCAACAGCGGCGCGAAGAGCGGAAGTTTTGCTCGGTTGGCGCTCACGCTACAGCCCTCGTTTCGGCGCTTCGGTGAATCCGAAGCCGACTGATTTCTTGAAGTCCGCCGGGTCCTTGTATGCCTCTACCGCCATCTCGCGATGCAGCGGCGGAATTACGAACCGCTGTGAGAACGTTGGCAGTGAGGTCATGCGATAGATGGCTTCCGCCTCTTCTTCTGTGGTGTCAGCCGCGTGCAGTGCCTCAAGCGCCGTCGCCATCTCGATGTCGCCAACGGTCTGAGCCCGCTTGAACACCCGCACAGCCATCAGCTTCTTCAACGTGTACTTCATCAGGTCGACGTTGCCGACGGAGAACAGGTTCGCCATGTACTCCATGGGAATGCGCATCTCGTCGAACTTGTGGAACACCTCTTCGGGTTTGGTCTTGCTGCTGTAGATGTCGTTGTCGGTTGAGCCAAGCACCGGCAGCAGCGGCGGCACGTAGAACAGCATCGGCATCGTGCGGTATTCAAGGTGCGGCGGCAGGGCGATCTTCCAGACCTTCACGAACTTGTAGACAGGCGAGCGCTGCGCGTACTCGATAAACTCGTCAGTCATGCCGTTCTTCTTGGCCCCGGCAATGACTTCGGGGTCGAACGGGTCGAGGATCAGATCGCGTTGGCCTTCAACGATCTTGTCGTCGGGCAGCGACGCCACTTCCTTGATCCGGTCCGCATCATAGAACAGTAGCCCGAGGTATCGGATGCGCCCGACGCATGAATGGAAGCAGGCGGGCGCCTGACCGGTCTCGAGACGCGGGTAGCACAGCAGGCACTTTTCGGACTTGCCGGTGGACCAGTTGAAGTACGTCTTCTTGTACGGGCAGGCCGCGACACAAGAACGCCACGCGCGGCACACCTTCTGGTTGATCAGCACAATCCCGTCTTCGCCGCGCTTGTAGAGAGCGCCAGACGGGCAACTCGCCACGCATGCCGGGTTGAGGCAGTGGTTGCAGATGCGCGGGAAGTAGAAGAACACCAATCGTTCCAGAGCGCTGAGCTGCTGGCGTGTTTCCTCAGGCAGCCCCTTCAGGTTCACGTCGTTGCTTGCATAGATCGGGGAGCCGCCGAGGTCGTCGTCCCAGTTCGGACCGGCCTTGATCTCCATGGGCTCGCCGGTGACCATCGAGACAGCTCGTGCGATCGGCTGGTCATCGCCGGCCGGGGCGTTGAACAGGTTGTCATACCGATAGGTCCACGGCTCGTAATAGTCGTCCATGGTCGGCATGTGCGGGTGGTGGAAGATGTTCGGCAGGTACTTCGCCTTGCTGGTGGACCTCAGCTTGACGGTGCCGCCCTTGGCCTCCCAGCCGCCTTTGTACTTGTCCTGGTTCTCCCATTGCGTGGGGTAGCCCGTGCCGGGCTTGGTCTCCACGTTGTTGAACCACATGTACTCGGTGCCTCGCCGGTCGGTCCAGATGTTCTTGCAGCTGATGCTGCAAGTATGGCAGCCGATGCACTTGTCGAGGTGAAACACCATCGAAACTTGGGCTCGAACATCCATGGCGGTTTCCTGTTCTTTGCTTTCTCAATTCAATCCCGAACCGGCCGGGGGCTAGTATTCCAGGGTCGGCAGCTTCCTGACCACGACGTGCGTGTCACGGTTGCAGCCTGTCGGTCCCCAGTAATTGAAGTGGAACGTGAACTGCCCGTATCCGCCACAGCACAGGTTTGGTTTGAGCCTTGTCCGTGTGAGGCTGTTGTGTCCACCGGCCCGGCGGTTTCCGCGTAGCGGGCTCTTGGGAACGTTCAAAGTACGTTCCGGCGAGTGGTAGACGATGCATACGCCTGGCGGGATGCGGGCGGACACGGCGGCGCGTGTCACCATGACGCCGTGGTCGTTGTGAATCTCGACCCAGTCATTGTCCTTGATGCCGAGCTTTTCCGCGTCCTTGTGATTCATCCAGAACGGCTCACATCCGCGTGACAGGGTCATCATCCGTTCGTTGTCGCCGTAGGTGCTGTGGATGTGCCACTTGCCGTGCGGCGTCAGGTAGTTGAGCCACAGGAACTTGCGGTCCTTGTCCGTGTTGACCAGGTCACCGTAGTCCGCAGGTGCGCACTTCGGCTTGTACGTCGGCAGGTGCTCGCCGTACTGAAGGTACATGTGGTGATCGAGGTAGTAGTGCTGGCGGCCTGTCAGGGTGCGCCACGGCACGTTGTTCTCGACGTTGTAAGTGAACGGCGAATAGGCGCGCCCCTCGCTGGGCAGCCCGGACCACATCGCCGAGTTGTGCTGGCGACGAGGCTGCTGCTGGATGTCCATGTAGGACATGCTCACGCCGCGATTGCGCTCACCGAGGTGCTTCAACGGCAGGCCGGTTTTCTCCTCCATTTCGAGGTAACCGCGATAGGCCATTTCACCGTTGGTGACGCTGGCAAAACCGAGTACGACGTTGGCGGCTTCTTCCGCGTCTTCGATGCTCGGGTACTTCTCGCCGTCAACCTTCACTACGCGCTTCTTCGGATGCTTCAGGAATTTCTCGTAGACATCCGCGCAGTCATAGTGTGTTCCGTGGGCGCCCAGTCCCTTCTCCCGAACGAGTGGCCCCAGCGCGATGTACTTGTCGTACAGCTTGCTGTAGTCGCGCTCGATGATACTCATCTTCGGCATGGTCTTGCCCGGCACGGCTTCGTCTTTGCCGTTGAGCCAATCCGGAATATCCACCTGGGCGACTTCGTCCGCCGTGTCGTGCACCAGCGGCGTCGACATCAAGTCTCGAACCGGTCCGGGAAAGACACTCTTGGACAGACCGGCGGTCTGCTTGGAGATCGCCTTGAAGATGTCCCAGTCGCTCTTGCTTTCCCAGCACGGGGGAACCGCCGCGGACAGCGGATTCACGAAGGCGTGCATATCGGTAGTGTTCAGGTCAGCCTTCTCGTACCAGGTTGCGGTCGGAAGGATGATGTCGGAGTACAGCGCGGACGTATCGACGCGGAAGTTGATGTCGACCACAAGGTCCATCTTCCCCTGCGGCGCGTTCTCATACCACTTCACTTCCTTGACTGAGTCCTTGGCGACCGCCTCGCTTGCGATTTCGTTGTGGTGGGTGCCAAGGTAGTGCTTCAGGAAGTACTCGTGGCCCTTTGAGCTGGCCATCAGGGCGTTGCCGCGCCAGATGTACCAGACCCGCGGCCAGTTCTCCGGAGCATCCGGATCCTCGACGGAGTACTGCAGCTTCTTGTCCTTTAGCTGCTTCACCACGTACTGGATAATTTCTTCTTTCGACTTCGCGCCGTTGGCCTCCGCCTCTCCTGCAAGTTCGATTGAATTCCGGTTGTATTGCGGGAAGAACGGCTGCCAGCCGTTGCGAACGGACTTCACGATCACATCCATCGTGTGTCCCTTGGCCAGGCTATCTTCCGGCTGCTCCTTGGGCACGGTGTTGTAGTCCGTGAAGTGCTTCTCGTAGCGCCACTGGTCGGTGTTGACGTAGTGCCAGATCGGTGCCTGCTGCAGGCGAGCGCCCGGGTTCCAGTCCCTCGCAAACGCGATCGCCCCCCACGGCTCACCCGGTGCCAGCTTTTCCTGGCCGACGTAGTGGGCCAGACCGCCGCCGTTCTTGCCGATGCAGGTGCAGAGCATCATGCTGACAATGGCCGAGCGGTAGATCAGGTTGTTGTGGTACCAGTGGTTGATCCCCGCACCGATGATGATCGTGCACCGGCCCTTGGTCAGCTCGGCCGTCCGCCCCCACTCGCGCGCGAAACGGATCAGCATCTCCCGGCTCATGCCCGTGTATTTCTCGGACCACGCGGGCGTGTAGGGCACATCGTCGTCGTAACTCTCGGGGTAGTCACCGCCCAGCCCCCGGCCGACTCCGTACTGCGCCATCAGGACGTCGTAAATCGTGGTCACGATCGCGGTCCCGCCGTCGGCGGTGGTCACGCGTTTGACAGGCACGTCACGGGACAACGACCTGCCCTGGCTGAAGTCATCGAGCGACACGCGCACGACATCATCGCTGTCTCCGAGGAACGTCAGCGCGGGCGTGATCTTGCTCCCGTCCTTGCCGTCCTTGAGCAGCAGGTTCCACTTGCCCTTCTCCTTGCCCCACCGGTGCCCGACGCTGCCCATCGGCATCTTCATCTTGCCCTCGGCGGTGTCCCACATCAGGAACTTCCACTCGCCGTTCTCCTCGTCCGTATACCCCTCGATGCGGTTCGCGCGGAAACACTGGCCGGGCTTGAGCACGCCGTCCTCTTCTACGAGCTCAACCAGCAGCGGGGCATCGGTGTACTGCTTGGTGTAGTTCAGGAAGTAGTCGGTCTGCTGCTCGTGGTGGAACTCCTTGAGCAGCACATGGTTGACCGCCATCCACCACGCCCCGTCCTGGCCCGCGTTGATCGCGACCCACTCGTCGGCGTACTTGGCGACCTGGTTGAAATCGGGCGCGAACACCCACATCTTCGTGCCGTTGTGCCTCGCCTCAGCCGCGAAATGGCAATCCGGTGTGCGCGTCATGTTCAGGTTCGAGCCCATGACCGCGAGCATCTTCGCGTTGTACCAGTCCGCCGACTCCTGCACGTCCGTCTGCTCGCCCCACGCCTCCGGTGAAGCGGGCGGCAGATCGCTGTACCAGTCATAGAACGAGAGCGCCACGCCACCCATCAACTGGAGCATCCGCGCCCCGGCGGCGTAACTGATCATCGACATCGCCGGGATAGGCGAGAACCCGTTGATCCGATCAGGGCCGTACTTTTTGATCGTGTGAATCTTGGCCGCCGCCATCAATTCCAGCGCGATGTCCCAGTCGCACCGCCTGAACCCGCCCTTGCCGCGTGCCGTCTGCCACCGCTTGCGCGATTCGGGGTTGTCCACCAGCGATTGCCACGCGTCGACGGGATCAGAATGCAGCGCCCGGGCCTTCTTCCAGAGGTCGAGCAGCGCCCCGCGCATATACGGATACTTCACCCGAAGCGGGCTGTAGAGATACCACGAATACGAGATCCCGCGCTGACAACCCCGGGGCTCGTAGGGCGGCAGGCTCGATTCGAGCAACGGATAATCCGTCTGCTGCAATTCCCATGTGACGATCCCGTCTTTGACGTAGATCCCCCAACTGCAAGACCCGGTGCAGTTCACGCCGTGCGTGCTCCGCACCATCTTGTCGTACTGCCACCGGTTCCGGTAGAACTCCTCCCAGGTCCGAGATTCCGGGGTGACCTGGTCTCGAATCCACGCGATCGCATCGGAACTGGTCATGCTCTGTTCCTTGTGTCACTCTCAAGTTTCATGGGTCTGCGCACGGCGCGGAACCGGTTCTTCCAGATCCCGTCAAACAGGGCCAGGCCCAGCGCGGAACACACCAACGCGATCAAGAAGAAATTGAGCGACGCGACCGAGTCGTCGTCACCCGCCTGGTTCGCCGCGTCCTCGAAATAGGCCACCAGAGGCAGAATCTCGTCCGACTCCAGCGGGTGGTCCTTGAACAC
>JAIOJA010000049.1 GCA_019912315.1 Planctomycetota bacterium | reverse complement strand
GGGTAGGACTGTGGAGAGGGGAGGGGAATGCACCGCTCGCCTCAGACGCACAAGTTTTGTTGGCGGTTTTGTGGGGCCACATTCCCTTGCGGGGGCCTTTGCGCGCCCTATACTCTTTTTTTGCCCCGGCGGGGACGGCTTTGACGTCTCCGCCTTATGCATTTGGAGGGCTTATGGCGGCTCATGAGCATGTCGTCATCCTGGATATGGGCTCGCAGTACACCCAGTTGATCGCGCGGCGCACGCGTGAGCTTGGCGTGTACTCCGAAATCCTGCCGCACACGACACCGCTGGCCAAAATGCTTGAGGGCAAGCCCAAGGGCATCATCCTGAGCGGCGGGCCTGCCAGCGTCTATGGCGACAACGCGCCGACAGTCGATCCCGAAGTCTTCACCTGCGGCGTGCCGGTGCTCGGCATCTGCTACGGCATGCAGCTCGGCAGCACGGCCCTGGGCGGCAAGGTCGAGGGCGGGCACAAGCGCGAGTTCGGGCACGCGGACCTTGTGGTCAAGCACGAAGACGTACTGCTAGCCGGCTTCAACCGCGCCGTCCCCGAAGACAAGAACGCCCTGCGCGTCTGGATGTCCCACGGCGACAAAGTGACCAGCCTGCCCGACAGCTTCGAAGTGCTGGCGACTACCTCCAGCTGCGAATACGCGGCCGTTAAACACAAGGAACACCCATTTTATGGAGTCCAGTTCCACCCGGAGGTCAAGCACACGGCCCAGGGCAAACTGCTGCTGAAGAACTTTCTCTTTAACGCCTGCCACGCGGCCGGCGACTGGCAGATGTCCAGTTTCATCGACGAGCAGTGCGATCGCATCCGCAAGCAGGTCGGCGACGGGCACGTGATCTGCGGTTTATCCGGCGGCGTGGATTCCAGCGTGGTCGCGGCCCTGATCAGCAAGGCTATCCCCGGGCAGATCACCTGCATCATGGTGGACAACGGGCTGCTGCGCGCCGGCGAAGTCGAAGAGGTTCGCAAGGCCTTCGAGGGTCACTTCAAACTGAATCTAATAGTCGCCGACGCGGGCGAGCGGTTTTTGACCAAGCTGGCCGGCGTCACGGACCCGGACAAGAAACGCATCATCATTGGCGAAGAATTCATTCGCGTCTTCGAAGTCGAAGCACGCAAAGTCGAGAACGCCAAATTTCTCGCGCAAGGTACGCTGTACCCGGACGTGATCGAAAGCGTCGCGGCCCACGGCGGGCCGACGGCCATGATCAAGCGCCACCACAACGTCGGCGGGCTGCCCGAGGACATGGATTTTGAACTGGTCGAGCCGCTGCGCTTTCTGTTCAAAGACGAAGTCCGCGAAGTCGGCGCCGAGATCGGGCTGCCCGAGGAGCTGGTCTGGCGTCAGCCATTCCCGGGCCCCGGCCTGGCAGTGCGCATCCTGGGCGAGATTGACGAGCCGCGACTTGCTCTTCTCCGTGACGCCGACTCAATCGTTAGAGAAGAGGTGAAGTCCGCGGGTCTGGAAAAACAGATCTGGCAGGCCTTCGCCGTGCTGCTGCCGGTGAAGAGTATCGGCGTAATGGGCGACGAGCGCACGCATGAGTTTACCTGCGCGATTCGTGCCGTGGAAAGTGTGGACGGAATGACGGCCGATTGGGCGCGCCTGGACTACGACCTGCTGCGCAAGATGTCGAACCGCATCATCAACGAAGTGCGCGGTTTCAACCGCGTGGTGTATGACATCAGCAGCAAGCCGCCGGCGACGATTGAGTGGGAGTAGGGGCGTTCCTGTGTGGCCGCCCGGCAGTTCGGAACAGCAAATGACCAATAACCAGACTCCAGTTACCAATGCGGCGCTACGAGCGCCTTCAATTGGTTATTGGTTATTGGTCATTGGTTATTCGCTGTTGTTGTCCGGCTGCGGTGGCGCAGACAACAACGCTCCCGCGGCACCCGAGGCCGCTTCGCTTGAAGGCGATCGTCGCAGCGGCCCCGTCGAAGACTGGAAGCCTGCTGTTGACGTGTCAAATGCGCCGACAAAAGTGCACGGCGCGCTGGCCTCGCTGGTTCCGAACCCCAAAAAAGCCCTGGTCGCGAATTCGCTCAAGTACGGCAACTGGATCGCTGACACTGCCAGCTATGAACTCGAGTCACCTGAAAGCGCCACGCTGCCGGTCGTGATGGCCGACTATTTCTCGTCCGGTTTCGAGATCGAGAAAGACCCGGAGACCGGCGCGCGGGTTGAGATCAGTTATCCGCAGCGCTGCAAGCTGTTCATCGTGCGCGCCCCTGACGCGGCGGCAGCACCCGTGATCGCGGACAAGATTGTCGTGACCCTCGAATCCAAGAACTTTGGCGAGATCTCGTCGCTTGAAGACGCGGCGGGCCGGGCAAGCGTCCGCAGCATCCGGCGCTTTTCGGCGATTGTGCCGCAGGACGGGCATGACGACGTGTACGTCGCCTATCTGCTGGTGGTGGGGGATACGGTGATCTACGCCGTGGAATCGGAGACCGCCGAGAAAATTGAGCTCGACGATGGCTCCCAGTTGTCCCGCGTGGATGAAGGCGGCGGCAGGGGTAGTCGCGTCGGCGCCATGCTGATTTCGCTGATCACCTGGGCAATCGACAACACATAGCCCGTACTGAGTTATCCCCACTGCCAACAAGCACTTACCAACTTCACCTCGAAACTTATAGTCGGGTGTGAGTGCACTGCGGGGTACAGCATGAGCAACGAACTGGCGCCTGATGGTCCCGAGCTTCAGCCCGACGGTATGGGTTTTGATGAAGAGGCCGGCAGTGAAGAGGCGTCCCATCTTCTGCCGCCGATCCGCGAGCTGCCACAGGACCGGGAGTTTCTGCCCGGAGCCTTCTATGCGATCCAGACGGCGGATGGCACGCCGGCTGACCCGCCGCAGCAACTGGGCGAGCTGCTGGGCCAGGGGCTGTTCCAGAGTCTCACCGACGTCCACATTTTCGGGCGCAATACCGACGCCGAGCCGTGGATCGAAGTAGGCCCCATGACGCCGGAGCCTGTCCAGGTGCTGGTCGCCCAGGAGTTGCTGCCCGCAAGTCTTGAGCCCCTGGCGCAGGATGATCTTGAGATGTTCGAAATGGTTGCCGGGCGTGTTGCCAAAACGCTGAAGCGTGACAAGCAGGCGCCGAAAGAAGACGCCGGCAAGGCGGCCGGTCGCAGCGCGGACCTCGCGGGCAAAAAGGGCAGCCTGACAGATGCCTTCGGGTTGGCGCTTGCGGGCAGCTACAAGCTGGGGGACGTCACGGACTGCTGCCTGAGCCTTGGCATGAAGCGCGACGGTGGGCGCTTCGCCTGGTATGGCGGGCGGACCAGCGGCGACGCAATTTTTCATGTTTCCGCGGATGGCGCCGAGTTGGCTGCGGGGGCCTCGGGTAACACCGGCAGGATCGTGCTGTCCTTTACGGTGGCCGCTGTCAACCAGCCCCGCAAGGTGCTTGAGCGCATGTTTGCCGCGAGCTACTACTTCAAGAAGCGCCTCGGCGGCGACGTCCAGATGCAGGACGGCAGCACGCCCCCCGACAGCGTGGCGCGCGGTGAACACCCCAACCTCGAAAACGCGATCAAGAAGATCGAGCAGGCCGGCCTGCGTCCCGGTCACGTGGTCACGCGGCGCCTCACGTAGGCAAGCAAGTCCCGCGTGCGCCTACTCCTTTGGTTCCGGGATTTCGTCCTTCGTTGGCGGCGCCAACGATAGGAACTTCATGCCCGTGTTCTTGACGAGCTTCTTCACTTCTTCCTCGTCAGGTGCGGCGTCTTTGTAAGTCAGTGTGATGGTGCCCTGCTCGCCGATGGTCGCGCCGGAAACACCCTTGAGTTTCATCAGTTTCAGGGACAGCGCGGTGGCGACTTCCTTCCAGTCGCCCTCTTCCAGCGCAACTTTCAGAACGACGCTGGGTTTGACTTCTACTTCGATCGGGCCCACCGGGCCGCGAATGGGGCCTCACCCTTCTCACGCATAGCCGGGTTGCGCCGCCAGTGCGGCGAACGCGATCAGCAAAGTTGTCAGCAGGTAGCGCATGTTTATCTCCTTGCACGTTTGACGCTTTATCGCGCAAACAGGTTCCCGCGTCGTTGCGCATGTATGCACTAGTTGCCTAGAATCCGCCTTTTGACGACGCGCTCGAGTTGTGTGACACTGGCGGTAATAGATGGCGCCTTCTGATGTAACCGCGGAATCCTTTTCCAGCCGGAAGGTCTGCCTGGCCCGTGCACGCGAACACCTTGCCAACCGCAGCTACAAGGCCGCCCGCAATACCCTGACTCGCGGGCAGCGCCAGTGGGCCGACCTTGAGTTCGACCACGAAGCCCTGACCCTTATGGGCAACATTGCGTTTCGCCAGGGGCGCTATCGCGAGGCACGCGGGCTGCTGAATCGCGCCACTCGCGACGCGGACTGCCACGTTGAGGCGCGCTTCATGTTGGGGCGCACGCTGCTGGAAAGCGGGCGCGTTGAGCACGCGATCCGTATTCTCGATCGCATCCTGCACGACGAGTCGGAGCTCGTGCCTTACCGCGTACACGCGGGGGGCGCGCTCAGCGTCGCGTATTCCGCGCTGGGGCTTAACAAAAGCAGCCAAGACGCCTTGGAAGAAGCGGCGCATTTCGGGCTGATCAGCGCGCAGTTGCTCGCTGATGAGGGCTTCCGGTTAATGCGCGTCGGGGCCTACCCGGAGGCGGAGGTGCAACTGGCGAAGGGGCTTCAGGTGGACAGCACCTGCGAGGACGCGTTCTTCCGCCTGTGCAACACGCTGTACATCCAGGGCAAGACCGAGCCCGCCATGGAAGTGCTTGCCTATGGCATTGAGCAATCGCCCGAGTTCGTTCCTTTCTATACGTTGATGAGCGAGCTGTATTCCGGGCGCGGGCAGTACAAAGAGGCCGGCGCTTTCCTGAAACGCGCTCTCGAAATCGTGCCGGACGCAGACGACGCCGACCAGTCTCGCTTCATGATGGCGCAGGCCTTGCAGCGGGCGGGACGCACCGAGGCCGCGATCATGGGCTTCAAGGAGGTCCTGCAAAAGCACCCGCGCACCCGGCTGAAGCGCGACGTCCAGCAGCGTCTGAAGGCCCTGCAACGCCGCGACAAGGATGCACGCATTGAGCGCCTGATCAACTTTCCGCGCAAGCTGCAGAAGCGCGCATACTGCGCGCCCAACACGCTGGCGAACGTGCTTACGTTTGTGGGCGCGCCTGTATCGCAGGAAGATGTTGCCGCGCGCGTTTTTCGCGGCACGTCTACTCACTGGCCCGAGGTGTTCGACTATTTCAAGGGTGTCGAAAAGATTTCCTGGCGCGGATTTTTCGGGACGCTTGACCTGTTGCGACGCTGCATCGACGTCGGCATCCCGGTTATCACCACCGAATACTACGGCATGTCCGGACACGCCATCGCGGTGATCGGCTACAACGATCAGGGTGGGCTCGTGATCGCGCAGGACCCCAGGTTCCTGGAGCCCGTCGAGATTCCCTACAGCCAATTTGAAAACGCCTGGCAGCATGACGACGCCCTGTGCATCGCCGTCGCGCCTGAAAGCGAGCGCCGGCGACTGCCCGGCATCAGCGGCGACGACGAGCGCCTGGTGCGCGAATTTGTTGACCTGCTGCGCAAGCGCAACGAGGGTGCCGATGAAACCGCCATGCGCGCGGCCGCGGAGTTGTCCTCAACGGCGCCGGAAAAGCAGGCACCCCTGCGCATCCTGGCCGAGATGGCCCTTGAGCGCCGCGCGTTCAGTGAACTCCGACAGCTTTGCGAAGAGGCGTTGCGCAAGTGGTCTGACTGCTTCTGGGCCGTCCGGCACCTGGGCGACGCGCTTTGGATGGACGGCGACACTGCCGGCGCACTGGCGCGCTACCGCCAGGCCCGACGCCTCGACCGCCGCGACGAGACGTTGAGTTACGCCATCGGCGAGCTGCTGTTGTCGACCGGTGAGCGCAAGCGCGGACGCGGCTACCTGCTGCGCGCCCTGCACGAGAACGTCCGCTTTCACCGCGCCCGCCTGCGCCTGGCCCAGGACCTATTGGAGACCGGCGATACCGACGACGCGCGCTTTCACGCCCGCCTGCTGATCGAGTACGACCCCGACCACACAGCCGCCCGTGAACTCATGGCCAGTATCACCGGCAACACCGCCGTCATCAGCCACGCCGAGGGTGCGCGCAAAGCCAACAAGGAAGCCGACAGGGTGCGTGAGGCCGCCGACGCCACCGACCCGGACGGCGGTGACGACGAGGCAGGCGAAGAGACTGGCGAAGAGGAAGTCGAAATCGACCTCGAGGACCTGTAACCCGTACTTGTGAAATCCGCGCTTGCCTGTAGGTAGTGGTTGTGGGGAAACGCGACGCGGACACCTGTCACAAGGGCCGCAGAAACGATTCCCCGGATTTGTTTCGGTGTGTCGTAAAGTTGGGGCTAGGATACCGCGCCGCCAGTGGGAATCGCGCAGCGACAAGTCTGCAAAGGCAGACTGCGCAAGCGATTGTGTCTGCAAAGCAGACATTGACCCACGGCTTCTTTGATTATGGGACGGGAAGGATGATGATCGCAGTGGCAACTATTATCTCAGGCGGACAGACAGGGGCTGACCGCGGCGCGCTTGATGCCGCGATTGAACTGGGCATCCCGCACGGTGGAACCTGCCCCAAGGGACGCGTGGCTGAAGACGGCACGATCCCGCCCAAGTACCAGCTTAAGGAATCCGGTGCAAAGGACTCGCCGGAACGTACCGAGACCAACGTCGCGCGCGCGGATGGCACTCTGATCTTCACTTTTGGCAGGCTTACCGGCGCCAGCAAGATCACCGCCGAGTACGCGCGCAAACATGGCAAGCCTTGGCTGCACCTCGACTTGAACGCCGAGGCAACCGACTACGCCGTAAAGTGCGTGCGCGGCTGGCTGGCGGAATTTGACGTCAAGACGCTCAATGTGGCTGGCGGGCGCGAATCCGAGTCGGCTGGTTTGCACGGCGCGGTCAAGGACCTGCTGACCCGGGTATTCAAGTAAGGGTTCCGATCCAATTGAACTGGAGCCCCGACCGGAAGGTCGGGGCCTCTTTGTTGAAAGGTCCCGACCTTCCGGTCGCGGCTCTGGTTCAACTTTGCGCCTGCAACTAAACTCGCGGCAGGAGACAACTATGGCGGACAACGACAAGCGCGTGAAGGGCTTTGCCGATGACAGCTTCGGCTTCGGCTCAAGCGACCACCCCGAATACAAGCCTCTGCCGTTCCGCATCATGGCCGTCGGTGACTTCTGCGGGGCGAACCGAAGCGCAGCGCGTGAACCGGCCGCGATTGATGCGCACGATTTTGACAAAGTACTGGAGCGCTTCTGGCCTCGCGCGGTGTTCGAGGTCGAGAACCACCTTGGCACTTCAGGCAAGACTCTCGAAATCGACTTCACACCGACGACCCTCAAAGATTTCGAGCCGCGCGTCATGGCGGCACGCATCCCGGCCTTGCAGCCGGTGGCTGACTTCATTACGCGCGCGAAACAACTTGCCGACGGGTCGCTGAAGCCGGCCGACTTCAAGAAAGACCTGGCGCCGATCCAGGCTATCCCTGCCCTACGAGATGCCCTTGAGGCAGTGCTCGACAAGATTGGGGGAGCGCCACCCGCTTCATCACCATCGCTGGATACGAAGGGCAAGGGCGACGCCAGCGTTGATGCCATTTTCGACATGGTGGACACGGGCAAGAAAGATTCCGGCGGGTCAGCGATCGACGCATTCGCGGGGGGAATCTCGGGTGGCGGCACGGGCTTCGATGTGAGCGACGCTATATCCGCGGCCGGTGAACTGCTGGAGAATCAGCTGCGCGCCGTGTACGACCACGCGGGCATTCAGCGCCTGGAGCGCAACTGGCGCGGGCTGCACTTGTTATGCAAGCGCGGAAAGGGCGCGCGGATTGAAGTGTTTGACGGGGACTATGAAGCCTGGAAGACGCAGGTTTTCGACGCCGAACTGGCCGGCACGAGCGACGCGCCTCTAGCCATGGTGCTGGTAGCGGAGGAAGTCGACAACACGCCGGCGGGTCTCGAGTTGCTGCAACAGTGGGGCGACTACGGCGCCCAGATTCAGTGCGCCGTAGTCTTCGACGCGACGAAACTGGTCGGCATCGAGATGTCGGAGTTGTCCGCCAAAGACGCGCCCGCCAACGTCTTCGAAGATTCGCGCTTCGACAAGTGGCGCAGCCTGCGCGACAAGGACGAATCCCGCTGGTTGTGCGCCGCGCTCAATCCCTGGTTCATGCGCCCTGAGCTCACGCGCAAACGCCACAATGCTGAAGGCCCGGTTGCGTGGGGCTCGCCCGTATGGCTGGTCGGCGCCAGTGTCGCGCAGAGCATGCAACGCACCGGTTGGCCCGCGTCGCACACAGGCGCCGCAAACGGCGAGATCGAACAGCTGAAGGTCTATCCGCACAGCGACGGCGCGGAATATCCCTTGCAGGCCATCTTCAGCGATCGCGCCCTGAAAGACCTGTCGCGCGCCGGCTTCACGCCCTTGATCTGCCAGCCCAACAACGACAGCGCCTGGGTCATCCTCGCGCCGATGCTGCACAAACCCAGCAAGGCCGAGGAAGAAGGCAAGCTCGGCACACTGGCCTATCAGTTGGTCGCTTCGCGCCTGGGCGAAACGCTGATCAGCCACAAGGCCAGGCTCGTGGTCCAGGGCGACGCCAACGCCAGCGCCCAGAACCTCGCCAAGTTCGTCGCCGGGCTGCTGGCAGACACGGGCGCCGGCGCCAACATCGACATCCAGGGCGACGAGAATCAACTCGTGCTCAACATCCGAACAGGCAAAGACCTGTTGGGCGGAGTCGAGTTGCAACTCGGCATCAAGCTCTAGCAAACTGCTTCACGCGAAGGAGCGAAGAACTGCGCGAAGACGCGGAGAGTCTCTAGATGAAACTGCAGCGTCGTCGCGCAAGCAAGCTGCGAGCGCGCAGCGCGAGGTGGCTGCGACACGGCTTCCTGCTACTATCCGCGTCCTTGTGTGGCTGGGCTGATTGATGACTTCCTACGAAGTATTTGTGATCGCGCGGGCCCTGCATGTGCTGGGGGTCGTGATGTGGATCGGCGGCGTGGCGTTTGTGACGACCGTGCTGATCCCCTCCCTGCGCCGGATGCCGGATGCCGACAAACGCCTTGAGCTGTTCGAAAAACTGGAAGGGCGCTTTTCGTTTCAGGCGAAGATCGTCACCGTCATCACGGGCGCGTCCGGGTTCTATATGGTTCACCACCTCGATGGCTGGGCGCGTTTTAAAGAGCCCGCCCTGTGGTGGATGCACGCCATGGTGCTGGTCTGGGTGATGTTCACGCTCGTGCTGTTCGTGCTTGAGCCGCTGTTTCTTCACCGCTGGTTTCATGAGCGCGCGAAACGCGACCCCGACGGGACTTTCCGCCTGGTACACCGCATGCACGTCATCCTGCTGACACTGAGCCTGATTGCTGTTGCAGCCGCCGTTGCGGGTGTGCGGGGACTGCGTCTGCTGCCCTGACGCGACGGCATGGTCACCGAGATCGCAACTGCTAATATTTCGCCGGAGAACAACATGGCTGACGGACGTGCAACGGCGGCGGGGAAGCGCAAACAGATTTCAACGGTGAAGCCCGCCGCACCATCCATTCACTACACCGTTTCGATGCCGGACCCGGCTTCGCATGTACTCAAGGTGGAAGCGACGATCACGGGCGTGGGCGATGCCTGCACGCTTGCCTTCCCGGCCTGGACTCCCGGCAGCTATAAAATCCGCGAGTTCGGCAAGAACGTCAGCGCCTTCAAGGCCACCGGTGCCAGGCACGAGCTGCTCGACAAGCAGCGCTATCGCCTCACGAAAATTAAAGACGGCAAGGCCAGCGTCGCGTTCGACTATTACGCCGACGAGCTCTCCGTGCGCACGCCGCACCTGGATGACACCCACGCATTCTTCCTGGGCACCAACGTGTTTGCCTACCTCGAAGACATGAACGCGCTTCCGGCCAGGGCCGAGTACACGATCACCATCAAGCCCTACAAGAACTGGAAAGTCGCGACGTCGCTGCCGAGCGTGAAGGGTAAAGCCAACACCTGGCGCACGGATAGTTACGACATCCTGGGCGACACGCCGTTTGAAGTCGGCACCCACGAAGTGCTCAGTTTCAACGTGCGCGGCATCAAGCATGACGTGGCCTTTTACGGCTACGGCAACTACGACGCCAAGCGCATCGTTGAGGACACCCGCAAGATTGTCGAGGTGCAGGCCAAAAACTTCGGCGGGCTTCCCTACGACTACTACCTGTTCATCCACCACATCTCGCCCGACTCAGGCGGCGGGCTGGAACACTTGAACAGTTGCGTCTGCGGCTGGCCAAGCTGGAAGTTCAAGAAGGAAGACGATTACCAGCGCTTCATACGGCTGGTCTCTCACGAGTTCTTTCACGTCTGGAACGTGAAGCGCATCCGCCCGAAGATTCTCGGCCCGTTTGACTACTCGTCTGAGCAGCACACGAAAGCCCTCTGGATCATGGAGGGCATGACCCAGTACTACGAGCGTCTGTGGGTCGCCCGGGCCGGAGTCTGCGACGCCGAAGAAGTGCTGAAAGCCTACGCCGAAACCATCGACCGCGAAGACAACCGCCCGGGGCGCAAGGTTATGTCCCTGGAGGAATCAAGCTGGCTGGCCTGGACCAAGCTGTACATGGCCGACGAAAACTTCATCAACACCGGCGTGAGCTACTACAGCCGCGGCGCGCAGATCGGATTATTGTTGGACGCCAAGATTCGCAAAGCCACCGACGGCAAACGCAGTCTCGACGACGTCATGAAGTTCGCCTTCAAAAAGTACGGCTGGCCCAAGCCCGGCTTTCCCGAAGGTGCCTGGGAAGAGTTGTGTGAGGAAGTGGCCGGCACGAAATTCACGCGCTTCTGGAATGATCACGTCCGCGGCACCAAAGAGTTGAACTACGACGAGTTTCTCGACGTCTACGGCATCGAGTTCTATCGCGACAAAAAGGGCGACGAAGCCTGGCTTGGCTTACAGACAGCGACCAAAGGGGGCACTTTCCAGGTGACGGCCGTGAACGGCGACGGCCCGGGCAGTCGCGCCGGCATCCAGCCCCGCGACGAAGTTCTCGCGGTCAACGGGCACAAGGTCGATGCCAAGTCATTCGATGAGCGCGTCAGTGAGTTCAAGCCGGGCGCGCTCTGCGAGTTGACCCTGTTCCGCCGCGAGCGCCTGGTGACGGCCAAGGTTCGCGTCGGCAAGCAAGCCAAGGGCAAGCTCGGGTTGCGGTCGCGGTCGCGCCAGACGCCCGCCCAGAAACGCAACTATCGGGACTGGCTTGGCAGCACGCCCCGGGCGTCGGCTACTGGCCTCGGCAAGGATCAGGGATAGACTTCGCACATGCCCAGCAGACGTTTCAATCGCCTTCAGGACGACCAGGAAATTCACATCCTCGGTGTACCCCTCGACCATGGCGCCGGGCGGCGCGGCGTCGGCATGGGCCCCAGCGCCATCCGCATTGCCGGGCTGCTGGAAAAACTTCGCAGCCTCAGCCTCAGGGCCGTCGATCACGGCGACCTGTTGATCCGTGACGTAGAGCGCGCCCAGCAGGCCGCCGGTACGCAGCCCGAGGGCAAGGCCAACCACTTGCAGATGATCGCCCGTGCCTGCGACGCGCTGCATGAGCACGTGAAACGTATTGTCAAGAAAGACGCGTTCCCGCTTGTGATCGGAGGCGACCACAGCATCGCGATTGGCACCATCGCAGGGCTGGTGGCGGCGTACAAAGAGGAAGAGGCCGAGCTTCGCAAGGACAACCCGAAGACCGAGTTGACACTCGGGTTGATCTGGATTGACGCCCACGGCGATCTGAACACGCCCCTTACTTCACCCAGCGGCAACATCCACGGTATGCCGGTTGCGACATGCCTGGGCCAAGGCCCGAAGGAACTCACGCACATCGGCGGATTCGCACCGAAGATGCATCCGAACGACGTGG
The DNA here is from genome assembly GCA_019912315.1 of Planctomycetota bacterium. Taxonomy (GTDB): domain Bacteria; phylum Planctomycetota; class UBA8742; order UBA2392; family UBA2392; genus JACKID01. Next base: position 83,362 of record JAIOJA010000049.1, on the reverse strand, counting down.
TGCTGGTAGGGCTGCGTGACTTGGACCGCCAGGAACGGACGGCAATTCTCGATTCGGGTGTTCACGCGTTTACCATGAAAGACATCGATGAGCGTGGCATGGCCGCCATCATGCGCGACGCGATCAACCTGGCGACGCGCAATACGGATTATCTGCACGTCAGCTTTGACATCGATTCAGTGGACCCGCGCATCGCGCCCGGCACAGGCACCACGGTGTTCGGTGGGCTCACTTATCGGGAAGCGCACCTGGCGATGGAAATGATCGCCGAATCCGACGCGCTCACCAGCCTCGAGCTGGTCGAGGTCAACCCGATCCTCGATGTCCACAACCAGACCGGACAGCTCGCCGTTGACCTCATCGCCAGCGCCCTCGGCAAAACAATACTCTAGCCAACGCCATGCGAACCACCCAAACACGCTGCGGCAGGTGTGTTTCGTTCGATGCTACACGAGGTGCGCTTGGTGGAACGCATCGTCAAGGACGGGCAGTGATCCGCTCAAATCACTCGTCGTCAGCTTCGAGGCCTGCGACGTCCAGTTCGACGATGGCTTGAGGGCTGTCCGGCGTCAGCGTGACGCGCTTCTGCTCAACGCTTCCGCCGCCCTTGAGGTGCACGGCCACCAGGTAGTCGCGCAGTTTCACCCGCTCGAAAGTCACGGTGCCCGTTTCGAGAACGGTCTGCCGCGTCGAGTTGCCACCGCGCCCCCAAGGGTGGATGTACATCACCTCGTAGGATTGATCGGGCTTCACATTTCGCAACTGGACAACGATGGACCCGATCGATGGCACCAACCTGATTGTTCCAAGGTCGGACTCCTGCCCGGTACTCAGGGCCACTCGGATCGTTTGCGCCTCATAGCCCTTTGCTTCGACGATGAGCTCGGTGACCGTCGGAGCCAGCCCTGAAAGCGTGACACTGCCGTCAATGCCGGAAGAGTTGCGAACACCGTTCTCGGGTTTTAGGGGATAGTCGATGTAGTGCTTAGGCTGACGGTGTAGGCATGCCTGCGGCAAAGGTTCGCCGTTTTCGTCTATGACACGCAAGGTCGCCGCGGCCGGAACGGCCAGCACCACGTCAACGTGTGTTTCCTCGGAGGCTACTACATCAACCACGCCGGACCATACGCGTGTTTCATCGGTGATATGGAGCGTATAGGTGCCGGGGCGAACCTGATGCCAGGCGTGAAGACCGTCCGCCGGTCGGCTGTTGTAGCGGGAGTAGTTTTCGTTGTTCGTTGGATTGTCTGGCGTGAGCCTGTACCACCACACATGAGATCGTTTAGGGAACTGGGAGGAGTCGAAATGCGCGATGATGCTCCCCGGGGGATTCTTCGGTTTGAGGATGGTAATGCTGATGCGGGCGCCCTCATACAGCTCGTATTTCTTCAACGCATGGTCGAAGCGCGTGTAGCCGGCGCGTTCAGCGTAGATGTTCAAAATCGTGTCGCGTGGGGAAATCCCGGAGACTCGGATTGGCTCGCCACTTACGTAAAAGCCGCCTCCGCTGGCTTTCCCGCCACCGCGGACATCACCGTTGCCTGCCCGGCGCGGAGGCATTGCATCGCCTGTACCGTCGGATGCACGGCCTACAAAAGCGGTACCATCATCGTAGCGAATGTCAAACTCAACGGTAACCAGTCTGTGGAGTGTGGAATCGTGCCGCGTCACGGACCCGGGCAACGGTATGCGTTGCGGGTCGCAATGCCATTCAAGGTCCGTGATTCGAAGCCACGCTTCGTCGGTCGTTCCCGCGACGGCTAACTTGAGCGAACCGTCGTCGCCACTTCGCAACGCCTGAGAGGGTGAGGGACGCTCAGTCTCCACCGCCGCCAACTCGAAACCGACACCGTTCAGGGCATCGCCCATGGGTGATTGAAAGTGCAGTACGAGAAACTTTCTGTCGTCCGGGATCACAGACGATGACGCTTCAGACACTGCACGGTCTCGTTCCGGCCTCATGGTGGCAGCATTTTCGATAACCGGGGATGGCAGCGCATCAATAACCTCGAGGACCGGTTGGTTGTTCCCGCCGCGATCAGTCGTCGAGACAGGCGAAGATGGGCGGTCTGCGTGATTACTAAGTGTGTACACTGCCAACAGGGCGGCAAGCAGCACGAGACACAACAAGATCACCAGCCGGGCCATATGGCGGTTTGAGAGCTTGTCATCGCTCATGCTTGCACCGGCGGATTTCTATTCAACGCTGTACGTATTCAGGAGGACCGGCTTGTCCGGGTCCGAAAAGTCCCACGCTTCTATGGAGCCCTCAAAGTACGACGCATCGACCGTGTTTGACACCTCGACTGTGTCCCCGTCCGCCTTCAGGGTCATCCACCCTCGTGCGAACATCCATATCGTCAGGGTTGCATTCCCTTTCCATCTCATCTATGTCGATGACGTCCGCTGTTGACAAGATCCGCTGACCGCCGTCGTGATACCGATGACTGACGAATGTGTATGAGGTGGTGTCACCGTCCGGAACGCTGAGATCAAACTCAACCTCAGCAGGTGCTGCATATTCGTGGTAAAAGTCCAGTTCTGCGCCGCCGTCACCCGTGATATCTTTTTGAAGAACGCCGTAGCAACCGGCGACGCTGCGATGCTCTGAACATGAATCACCTTCGGCGGCGACTTCGAGTTCAAAGTCCCAAGTAATTACGACTCGCCAGCGCGGGTCTTCCGACCCAGTAATGCTGCCGTTGCGCTTAACACCGTCCTTCGCCCAAACAGTCCAGTTTTGAGTGTTGTTTGTGTCGATTTTGCCGCTGCCGCTTACGCCAACACGGGCGCCAGCATCGTAGCCGATGGATAGATACTCGGTTGGTCCCGCATGAAATGAACTTGCGGCGCCGAAAAGCCCGTCGTAGTTGGGCGGCATCGTTGACCCGGCAGCAGCGGCCATTCCGACGCACAGAAGCGTGCAAACCAGCGCGATGGACAAGCGCCAACCGAGCTTGCGGACTAATAACATAATGGACTCCCTTCAAGAGTGTCAGACGCAATTCACCGGACTGCAAACAGGGTAACCGGCTGTTTTTTCAATCACGTCATCACAAATCTTTTCCAGGAAAGTTCTGCGCAATTCGACGTTTTTTTGTCGTTGGCAGCGCCCCGTGTGAGCCTGCGCCGTGGGTCACGGCGCGTTGCCTTGGCGGCATCGTTGATCTGCAAGCCCCTGTACCAGTTGGTTGACTTTTGAACGCGTGTTCAGATAATGAATGTGATGCAGGCATCCGAACGACGAGCACGCAAGACCGAGCTGAAGCGCGAGGCGATCCTTCGCAGCGCGGCCGGTGCGTTCCGGCGCAAGGGCTACCACGGCACCAGCATGGAAGACATCAGCGAGCAGTTGCTGATGACCAAGGGCAGCCTCTACTACTACTTCGCCGACAAAGAGGAAATCCTGTTCGCCTGCCACGACTTTTCCCTCGACCGCGTGCTCGACCGTATGCAGGAGGTCATCGAGGCGGAGAAAGACAGCAACGCCGCAGACCGTCTGGGCGCGCTGATCCAGGGGTTGGTTGACGTGATGATCGACGACTTGCAAGGCAGCGCGCTCGCGTTGGACTTCACGGCGCTCAAGGAAGAGTTGCTCGAAAAAATCATCGCCAAGCGCGACAAGTTTGAGCGCGGTATGCGCGCCGTGATCAGCGACGGCGTCAAGAGCCGCGAGTTCCGCAACGTCGACCCGAAGCTTGCGACCTTCGCGATCCTCGGCGCGATCAACTGGATCAGCAAATGGTATCGCCCGGACGGTACGTTCAAAGCCGCCGACATCGGGCGCATGTATTCAGACCTGTTCGTGAAGGGGCTCAGTAAGGGCGATCTTCCGAACGTAGGCAAATAACCGAACAACCGCAGCGCGGAGAGAGACGATGCAGGTACGCAAGACGATCAACAAGTGGGACGACTGGACCGACTACTTCAAGATGTGGCGAGATGACGTCGGCGTCGAGATTCCCGAGGCCGAGTCATTCTTCATGACGCCGCTCTACGACGACAAACCCAGCAAGGAAGTCGAGTTCGGTGACTTTGCCGGGCAGCACAAGTGGGAGCGCATCGGCCAGGTTCCGAACCAGACCATGCGCGACGCACTGCTGCAGCTTGTGTTCGTGCAGGGCGACACCGAGTTCGCCAGCACCGAGCAACAGCGCCGTTTGCTCGACAATGTGCCGCACGACTATGACCGCTACGCGGCCGTGCGCATCATGCTGGAAGAAATGCGCCACGGTATGCAGATGGCTAACGTGTTGGTCAGCCACTTCGGAAGCAGCGGCAAGCTTGAAGCCCGCAAGTTGCTGGAACGCCGCGCATCCGGCGCTTTCCCCGAGGAAAAGAACCCACGCTTGCTCGGCGCGTTCAACGAAGCCGTCGACAACTGGATCGACTTCTATACCTATACGTGTTTTGTGGACCGCGACGGCAAGTACCAGTTGAAGATGCTGTCGCCGTGCGGCTTTGCGCCGCTGGCTCGCAGTGCCGGACCGATGCTGAAGGAAGAAGCATTCCATCTGGGCTCCGGCAATGACGGGCTTGGGCGTATCATCAAGGCCGGCAGGGTTCCGACCGCGCTGCTGCAGAAGTGGTTCAACAAGTGGATCAGCGTCGCCACGGACCTGTTCGGCAAGGATGAAAGCAGCACCGCAGAGTGGGCGTACGTGTGGGGTCTCAAGAGCCGTTTTGACGAAGATGAGCAACGCAAAGCCGGCAACATGGACTTCAACCGCAAGGAACTCAATCACCACAACCGCGACCTGTACCATAAGGAAGTGACGGACCTGGTGAGCCGGCTAAACAACTTCGTGCCGGAAGGCCAGCCCAAGCTGTACGTGCCGGACATCAAGTTCCACCGTGCCATCGGCCGTTACGCCAACCAGCCCTACAGCGTGACCGGCGAACTGCTGAGCGAAGAACAATACAAGAAGCACCTGAATGAGGTGCTGCCGAATGAAGTTGACCTCGCAACGGTGGCGGACATCTTCAAGGACCCAAGCTGGATCGAGGAAAAGAAGATCCCCAACGATCCGTGGGCCTACCAGAAAGCCACCCACGCCGGCACCAAAGACAACGCGTAGCAGCCAGTCCTTTCAAAGGGGTCGGCCTTTGGCCGGCCTTTTTTTTTTGCAATCGGCTTGGAGGTCGCTGGGGAATAATAGATATGTCCATCCGGTTATATGTCGGGAGAGGAACATGCGTAAATGGCGAGGGCTTGTTGCAGGGGTGCTGGTTGTCGTTTTGGGCGGGGCCGCAGTCTGGATGCTGGTCTTTAAGCCCGTACCGGTCTTCGAACACGTCATTGGCAGCGGCGACGTGGTTGAACACATTCCCGGTACCGGCGCGATTGAGTACCCACGGATCGTCTCTCCCGGCTTTGAAGTCACGGGTCGGATAACGCAAGTTCTTGTCGATCAGGGGGACACCATCACCAGCGGGCAGGAACTTGCGCGTATCGATGACGAAGTCTATCGCGCTGAAGAAGGCGCCGCCGGTGAAGAAGTCGAACTGGTCCGCGCGTCTCTTGACAGGCTGCGTGCCGATATCAAACGGGCCGATGCACAGAATGTCGGTGCCCTTGCACACGTTCGCCGTCAGGAAGAAGCCTTCAAGAGCAGCACCATCTCAAGAGATACGCTGGACCAGGCCATTGAGCGCGCAGGCGTCGCTGACGCTGAGTTGGCGCGCACCAAGGCCGCGCTGGTCGAAGGTGAGCGACGTCTTGCAGCGGCGACCCGCGCGCACGAGGTTGCAGTGGCACGCCTGCAGCGGACGATCCTTCGAAGTCCACTGGACGGCGTCGTGCTGGCTCGCCTGCTGGAGCCCGGCGACGTTGCGGTCCCGGGAAGTGCCGCGCTCCGAATCGGTGACAACAGCGATGTCTGGGCCAGTGTGTGGGTGGACGAGACATTCCTGTCGCAACTTATGCCCGGGCAGAAGGCCACGGTAGCACTCCGTTCCAGTCCAGAGGGCGTGCTGGATGCTGAAGTCCTGCGCGTCGGGCGTGAAGTGGACCGGGAGACTCGCGAGCTGCTTGTGGATCTGCGAATTGAAAACGCACCGAGCCAACTTGCTGTCGGTCAGCGTGCGGACGCGATGATTCATGGGCGCACGTCCGGCGACGTGGTCCGGGTGCCATCCGAGTATCTCGTGATGATGAGCGATGGCGCATTTGTCTGGGCCGTAAACGGCGGCAAGGTCGAGTTGCGCCAGACTGAACTTGGTATCCGCGGCCGCGAGTGGGTCGAGATTCGTACAGGACTCGCGGCCGGCGACGTGATAGCAAGGCCCACGCCGGGAGTACGCAAGGAACTGCGAGATGGTGTGCGCATTACCGTGCAGGAGCCCACGCCATGATGGACCTCGCGATTCGCGATGTGCGTCAGGACCTCGGACGTTTCATTCTTACAGCCGCGGGCCTGGGTATGCTGATGTCAGTCGTGCTGGCCATGACCGGCATCTACAACGGCATGGTCGTGGACGCGACGGTACTGCCGGATGTCTATGGCGGTGACCTCTGGGTCGTCCAAAAGGACACACAGGGGCCTTTCGCCGAGAGCTCCCGCGTTCCATCGTTGCTGGTTGATCGAATTCGCGCTGTGCCCGGCGTTGAACGCACGCGTGCCTACGCGACGTTGAATGTCCAGAATCAGATGCCGGACGGCGAGACACTACGATTTACACTGGCTGGATTGTCGTGGCCGGACGATCTCGGAAACAGCCTCCCGCTTGAGCAGGGGCGTGCGTTGCGGCAACCGCACTACGAGATGGTAGTTGATCATGCGCTTGGGTTGCCGCTGGGAGCCACACTCGAGATGGGGCGCGACACCTACACGGTGGTCGGAATCACCAGCGGCATGGTCAGCTCTGGCGGCGACCCACTGGTTTTTGTCAGTGTCAGTGACACGCTTCGAATCCAGAACGATCTGGCGAACGAGGCGCTTCGCCTTGAACGGGAGGCCCGTGTTTCCCGTGTACGCCGTAGCCCGTACGGGCGCGACCCCGCGAACCTCGCGCGCGCCGGCGCGCAAGGGACATTGCCGGCCACCGCGCCGCCACCCGTGACAGCCGTGCTGGTTGATCTGGCGCCTGGCCAGAATGTGGAGACCGTCAAGGCCTCATTGAGTCAGTGGTCTGACATCAGCGTCTACACGATTGAAGAAGAGCGCGATTTGCTTGTCCGGGGCGTGATTGACCGCGCGCGCCGCCAGATCGGGCTGTTCAGGATACTGCTGGTGGTGATATCGGCGATTGTGATGGGGCTGATCGTCTACACGATGACCGTGGACAAGATGCTTTCCTTGTCGTTGCTGAAGCTGCTTGGCGCGAAGCGCAGAGTCATACTGCGTCTGATTCTCGAGGAGTCCTTGCTGCTGGGGCTGTTCGCGTACCTGGTTGCGCTGCTGATCGGTGAGGTGGCTTTTGATCTATTCCCCAGAAGAGTGCTGGTTGAGGACATGGATCGTGTCGCACTGCTGGGCGTCATTGCGGGAATATCTGTCGCGTCGGGGCTGGTCGGGTTGCGCAAGGCGCTGTCAGCGAACCCCAACGAGGTGCTGGCCTCATGAACGAACGCCTTGGAAAAATCGTCTTGCACGTGGAAGGGCTGTCGAAAGTCTATGGCGAAGGGCCTACGCGGCTTGAAGCCCTGAAACCTACAACCTTCGATGCTGTGGCAGGCGAAGTTGTAGCGATTCTTGGTCCTTCGGGCTCGGGCAAGTCCACGCTGCTTACGATCATTGGGTTGATCAATCCGCCGACCACCGGCTCGCTGATGATCAATGGCGATGACGTCATCAAGAACGGGCAGGAGGTTGTCAATCTCACCACGGTAAGGCGGCAGCAGTTGGGCTACGTCTTCCAGCGATCCAACCTGATTCCGTTCTTGAACGGTGAAGAGAATGTGCGCCTGGCCCTTGAGATTGATGGCGTTCCGGCAAGGGAGTCACGTGACCGCGCCCGCGCACTGCTTGATTCGTTGGGCATGGGCGGGCGCATGAAAGCAATGCCAAGCAAGCTTTCTGGTGGTGAACAGCAGCGCGTCGCGATTGCGCGGGCCATGATTCACCAACCGTCGATCGTGCTGGCCGATGAGCCGACGGCTGCGCTTGACAGTTCCCGCGGGCGCCAGGTGATGGAGTTGTTCCGTGATTCGGCCCACGCTAACGGTGCGGCCGTTCTGGTTGTTACACACGACCACCGCACGCTCGACCTCGTAGACCGCGTGCTCGAAATGGAAGATGGCGTGCTCGCTGAAAAAGGGCATACAGCGAACACCCGACAGTGAGGCTCCGAGTGGCCTCAGCGTTCATCAAACGGAGGTACGCCGGCTTCGGCGCAGGCGCTTTTCATTGACTGTGTCTTGTCGAGTATAGACTTCTGGTCTCCAAGGCCGGCCAACGTATTTCGACCCCGGAGCCACGCGTCCTGGGCCTCGCTCACTTGTTTGAGCTTGAGCAGCACGGAAGCGTACTCGCACTGGTGGAGCCCGGCATGCCGCGTGTTCCCGACCTCGGCATGAATCCCGATAGCCTCTCGATAGCCGCGTTCGGCCTCTTCCAGTCGCCCTTCGCGAAGATTCAGCATTGCGATGTTTCCAAGTTCAATTCCAACAGACCGCCGGTTTTGGACGCTGCAATGGATCGCGAGTGCCTGCTCAAAGTATTCGCGTGCGTCCTTATCTCTTCCTGTTTCTAGACACAGCATCGCGAGGTTACCGAGCGCCGTGCCTTCCAGCGGTTTGTCCCCAACGTCGCGGATGATCTGTAGACTCGACAGATAGGTCGTCTCGGCTTCGGCAGGTCGATTTGCTATAGCGTACAGGATGCCGAGATTTCCCATGGCTGCGGCTTCGAAGCGGCGATCGCCAAGGTCGCGGTGAATGGCGAGGGCCTGCGTCAGGGCTGCTTCGGCGAGGTCAACACGCCCGGTAAGCCTGAGAACGGTGCCTAACTCGCCTAGTGTAACGCCTTCGTGGCGACGATCTCCGACCTCTCGGTGGATCGACAGCGCCTCCCTGAGCCTTGCTTCCGCTTCCGCCATTCTTCCTGTTATGGAGAACAGACCGCCGATCATGGAAAGCAATACACCCTCGCGGGGACGTTCATTCGCGCGTCGCATGATATCGAGTGCGCGCTCGAGGATGGGCTCGGCGTCGCGGACTCGACCGGTACGCTTGAAGATGTTCGCCAGGTTGACCATCGCAACGCATTCACCGGATGCATCCTCTGCGGTCCGGGATGCGGCGATGGACTCTCCAAGCAGCCGCTCAGCCTCGACCGATCGCCCAAGCTGCTGATTGACCGTGGCGAGTGAACTCAAGGCCGAGGCCCTGGTGATCTTGTCGTCGTCCTTTCGCAGAACATCCAGGGCTTGTTGCAGGTCTGCCTCCGCTTGCGCGAGTTGCCCGGTGCGCTGGTATATCGTCGCGCGGTCGACAAGTATCCTGCCCCGCCCGGATGCATCATCATCCGGGGGCAGGTGGGCCAGGGCCTCACGAACATCCTGCTCCGCCTGCGCGATCAAGCCCGCGTTGAGAGCGCTTCGAGCTGCGCGGCGTAAGGCCTCAGCACTATGGGCTGTCCCTGGAGTGCCGGCCAGACTCCGCCAGCATCTTGCCGCCTGCCTGCCATCGTAGTGCTGATCCGCGTGCATGGCTGCACGATGAGAATACAGCCGTTGGTGGCAGCTCCATTCGTCGAAAGCCAATGAATTGCTTGCATCAAGTCCGGAAAGGACAAGCGATGCATGGCCCGCGAGTTCCCAGGCTACCTGATCAGTGGAGTGAGCACCGATATCATCATTGCCACTGAGAGCCGGTGGCTCGGGGGCGCGCCCGCCGAAGGCTGCCTCGATCAGGTAGAACGCCAACTCGTGCAGCTTTGCCCGGTCGCTGGGCAGTTGCATCTCATAGGCCGCGTCGCGCAGGACGGCGTGGCGGAACAGGTAGGCGGTTTCGGCGCTGGTGGTCACGGGGGGATTGTAGACTTGATCGCCGCAGGATTCCTGCTTTCACATGCCCCAACCTGCCCTACGCGATAGACTGTTTGGACCCGAGGCCGGGAGACAAACATGATACGAGCCATCACACTCGCGGCGCTGTTGCAGATTTCATGCCCTCTTGTGGCGCAGCAACTCACGGATGCCGAACTCGATGCGCTTTTCGACAAGTGGCAGGCCGAGGAGAACCTCAGCCTTGAAGGCTGGCGCGTGCTCGATGACATCACGCTTATTGAGCGGCTTTCTTCTCGTGTCAGCATCAGCCAAACCGAGGGCGAGTTTCAGGCGACGGGTCCGCACAAAGCCATACTTCTGCTCGCGGTTCTTCACCAGCGCGGCATTGGCGGCGCGCCCCGAAATTTGGACATGAGCGCAAAGCTGTTTCGGCAGGTTGACGGCGACATGAAAGGCTATTCCCGCGCTCTGGCGACATGGGAGTTTGAGGTTGGCCCCGGCGGCGAACTTCGCGTTCACTCGCCGACCTGGTCATTTTTCTCTGACGCCGAGTACACCGACGCGGGAGACTTCGCCGCCGCACGTGCTTTGTCGGCTATGGGCTATCTTGCTGACGGCGGGCTGCGGCGTAGCTCGAAAACGGCTTTGTCGGCGCTGACACTCGCGGCGAATGCGGGCTGCCGGCCGGGCATGGTGGCGCTGGCTCGCCACATGTACCGCGGCGCCGCCGTGCCGCGCGACACGGTGACAGCGGCGGAGTTGCTCGAGCAGGCAGCTGAAGTCGACTACATGCCGGCGCTGATGGAACTCGGCCGTTTCCATGACGTTCGTACCGGCGTCCGCCCTGATCTTGCGGCAAGCCGGCACTACTTCACGCGTGCTGCGCGGCTCGGCTGCATGGGCGCCGCCGAGCAACTGAATGCGCTGCCGATTCAGTTGCTGGATGATCTTGACGTTCCGACCCTGTACGCCGAATACATCAACGGCTGGGGGGCCACGAAGCTTGCGTGGACGCGCGGACTCGAACGCATCCTGCGTTTTGAGCCGAACCCGGTTCTGGCCCGCTACTCAAATGTCGCGCAGTGGCTGCGTCCTTTCGCGGACCCGCCCGATGGTGGTACTGGCGAGAACCCTGACGTCGCCAAGGCGCGCTGTATGCTCGGCGAGTGCCTTTTGCACGGTGTCGGTGGGGCTGAGCCTGATTTTGATGAAGCGATAAACCTGTTGCGCTCGGCCAGCGTCGAGGGCGGGTTGTCGCCGGCGCTGCTGCTGTCGGGGTTGCATATGCTGGGTGATGTGAAGGCGGATCCTGAGAAGGAGGCGCCGGAGCTGATTCTCGAAGCGGTTGATCGGGGCTTTGTCCCGGCGTTGAAGCTGCAGGGCTTCGCAAGCCTCAAGTGGAATGACTACGCATTCAAGAATCTGCTGCTTCTTGAACTCAGGCTGGCGCAGCCCGAAAAGACGATCGAGTCCGTAGCCGAGAAAGGTGATGTCGAGGCATTGCGCCATGTGCTCGCCCGCAAGCCCGACGTGAAATGGCTCAGGCGTGCTGCGGACGCGGGGATCCCGCACGGTATGCTCGATTACGCCGCCGCGATTGCCGAGGGAGAGGCCGAGGGCGGGCTGCATCAGGAAGCTGAGGATCTATACCGGCGCTGTCTTGGTTTCCCCGAAACCCACGACGCGGCGAAGCTCCACTTTCAGTCCATTGCGAGCGCGCCGTCCGCCCGGCGAGCACTTGAGCTGACCCGCAAGCTTGAGGAATGCCTGAACGAAACCGGCGACTCCAGGCGTTTTGTCGCTGACTTCCCTTATGCCGCGGGGGTTGCGCAACGCGGCTTCGCAGCAGGCTACGAAAGCGGCGTGTTGTACGGATTCTGCCTTTTGGAAGGGCACGGAGTTGAAGCGCAGCGGGCTTATGCGGTTGAGCTGCTGCTTCTATACGAAGACAGCCCCTTGGCGACGTACCTGATCGGACGCACGCACGAAGCTTCCGACGACGTGCGCTCCGCCATCTGGTGTTACGAAGCCGCAGCGAAGGCGGACGCAGGTTACGCCGCCCATCGTATGGGTGTGATCTATCGTGTTGGTGAGCTCCGGACAAAAGACGACGAAGTCGCCACGGAGTGGTTTCGCAAGGGGGCCGAAGCGGATTGCCTGGCCGCGATGGTGGAACTTGCGAAGGCTTTCAACGACGGATCCGGTGTGCCGAAGGACTTCGTCAAAGCCGTCGAGTGGGCCAGAAAGGCCGCGAACGCCGGCAGTGAGGATGCCGAGAAGTTGCTCGATGAGTGGAACAAGTAGCTGCGGGCTGGCATAACGCACCCATGGCGACATTGCGGGTTATCAGCGTCCCCGGTTTGAGTGCGCGCGTGCTGCATGACCGCGCGGATGAGCTTCCGAGCCTGTGCGGCATGGTCGCCGCGACCGTTGCCGTGCTGGACGGCGCCTCGCCGGAGCAGCTTGAGGCGGCGCTGATCACCGGGCTGCTTCCCGAATACCACAATCGCCCTGGCGTGCTTCCGTTCTGGCACGGCCTGTCTGCCCGCGTGGAAACAGAACACCCATTGCGCGAAACCTGGCGGGCGTGGGGCAAGCGCGATCTGCAACTTGACTTGCGAACCAGCGTGTTTGACCTCGTCGCCCTGGAGGCCGAAGCGGGCGGAGACGCGCCGCTTGTCATTCTGTCGTCCTGTGCCTTCGTCCATGGTAGCCCGGTCGGGCAGCACGCGCACCCGCTGGATCGCCCGGTGCTGCTGACGCGCGGGCTTGAGCAGAGCAAGAACTGTGTCGGCATTCTGGAGATCGCGGGTATCCTGCGGCGCGCCCTGACTGGCGAAAGGCTGACCGATGCGCTTTAGCCTGCTGTTGTTGTCCCTGCTGGTTGCCGCCTGCGCGAGCACGCGACAGCCCCTTGAACGCGGCGCCCTGTCGCCGGATACCGTTGTCGTCATCCCGACGCGGAATCTCTCAGGGCGCCCCTTGCTGGTGCCCGAAATCTACCTGGGCGATGCGGTCGGCAAGGCCGCGCACCTGAAAGTCGATAACATCGATCTTGCCACGTTGTCCGAGGCGGCCGTCTACTCGCGCCTGTCCGAACTCGGCTATCGTGTCGAGCTCGAACAGAATGTCGCGCGATTTGCGGAAGCGCCGAAGTACGAAGCGCACTCGGCTATCACGGTGTTCGACATGGACGAGACCCGGAGTACCGGGCGTTACCGCATGGGGATCATCGTGATGCTGGTCCGGGCAGTTGACCAGGTGGAGGTCGCGCGCGGGTACAGCGAGCAGGAGTTTCAGCTTCTTGACGAGGCGCCGGATGAGGTAGGCGCTCTGGGCACGGCGCGTTTCATTGAGCAGCGCCTGCAGATTTACACGGAAGGGCTCGCGCGCGACGCCGTTGACGCGGGCGGGTTCTAGCACAAACGGGCATTTTTCGTCAGATTGCCGAAACAGGCGGTACACCTGTACACGAGCATAAGGAGTTCGAGATGATGACACGTATGTTTGGACTGACGGCCGTCTGTGCCGCGGTGTTTGCGCTGGCGGCATGTGGCCCCGGCAATACCGCGCCGCCCGGCAACAGCGGCACAGGCAACACGCCGGTTGCCAACAATGGTGGCGGCAATGACACCGTCGAAAATGGCAATGGCGGAGACAGCAGGTTCAACGCCGTGGATTCCCGCAAGGCCCAGGTGCAGGCCGCCTGGACGTACCTCAAGACCCAGTACAACAAGCCGCCGTCACAGGATGACCCGCGCGGGCTGATGAGCGGCTGGGGCGCGAAGTCCATGAACGTGCCCTACACGGCCATGGTTCTGCAGGGGCTGGCCGGCACAGACGTGTGGAAATCCGACGATGCCATGATCACCGACAGCGTGAAGTGGCTGCTGGACGTGCAGGAGCCTACGGGCGCCTGGAGCTACATGCCGGGTGTTGACTCCCTGCGCGGCATCCGGGCCGTGTATATCACATCGATTATGGCGCAGCTTCTGAGCGACCTGAACAAGCTGGACGCCTGGAAAGGCAAGCTTGACAACAACATTGCGCGCGCCGTTGATTATCTGAAGCAGTCGCAGGTCGGCAATCCGGAGGGCCCGGCGGGTGACTATGACGAGAAGTCGGTCGGCTTTGGCGGCTGGGCCTACAGCAAAGAGGAAATCGACGACAGTGTGAAGGCGCGCGGCAAGCCGCCCGCCAACATGAGCACTACGTCGTTCGCGATTGACGCCCTGCACGCGTGTGGCATCAGCGAAGATGATCCGCTCTGGCAGGACGCGCTGACTTTCCTCAAGCGCAACCAGAACGCCGGCGAGGTGCAGGACGAAGGTTTTGAGGCCTTCGCGAAGGTCAAGAACGCCGACGGCGCAACCGAAGAGAAGAAGCTGAAGATGGCCGGCAGGGGCAGCAAGGACTACGGCGGCGCGATTTACAGCGAAGAGACCAGCATGGCCGACGGCTATGACACCAACGAGGACGGGACGGTCACGCTCTACAGCTACGGCAGCATGACGTACAACCTGCTGCGCAGCTTCCTGTTTGCTGGGCTCAAGAAGGACAGCATCCCCGTAAAGCTGGCCTGGGGCTGGATCCAGAACAACTACACCGTCGAGCGCGTGCCGGGCTTCCGCAAGCCTGAGCAGTACGACATGGGTCTGTACTACTACTACATGAGCATGGCCAAAACCCTGGATGCGTTTGGCGCCGACGTCGTAGCGGAGCCCGAGCGCGGGCTGGAACACGACTGGCGCCTGGACCTCATCAAGGAGCTGGAATCACGCCAGAAAGACGACGGAAGCTGGATCAACGACAATCACGACCGCTGGCAGGAAAACAGCAAGGTGCTGTGTACTGCCTACGCGCTGATGGCACTCAAGCACACCAGCCCGTAAACGTCGTGCGAATCGCGGACCCCACCGGGCGGCTTCCGGTGGGGTTGCCTTTTAAGGAACCCTCCTGCTGCATTCAAATTGATGCCGGACTCGTGTAGATACGTCGGGGAATGCAGACCGGCACGGTGTCGGCCGAAGTGTGCCCATGGACAAGCCTGACGTATCCGTCGTCATTCCCGTCTACAACGAGGTCGACAACGTCGCCCCGCTGGCCGAGGAAGTTAAAGCCGCCATGGATGCGGCCGGGCGCAGCTTCGAGCTCGTGTACGTGGATGACGGCAGCAGCGACGGCACGCCCGCCGCGTGCGACAAAATCACCTGGGTGCGCTGCATCACGCACGCGCGCAACCTGGGTCAGAGCGCCGCGACCATTACCGGCATACTGAACGCGCGCGCGGACCTGGTGGTCACTCTGGACGGTGACCGGCAGAACGACCCCGCCAGCATTCCGGATCTGCTGGAGGCGCTGAAACAGGGCGATGTCGCCCAGGGCATCCGCAGGAAGCGCAACGACAAATTCAACCGGCGCGTGGCCAGCCGCATCGCGTATTTTGTGCGCAACCTTTTTTTGCGTGACGGCATCAGGGATATCGGTTGCAGCCTGCGGGCTTTTCCCCGCGAGGCCGGGCTGATGCTTCCGCGCTTCAACGGTGTACACCGCCTGATGCCAGCGATCTTCGTGTTCATGGGCATGAAAGTCGCCCAGGTACCGACGGAGCATCGCGCCCGCACGGCCGGTGTCAGCAAGTACGGCAACCTGAAGCGAGGCGCGCGCGGGTTGCTCGACCTGATGGGGCTGTACTGGCTCAAGAAGCGCATTTACAAATACGTGCCGACGGACAAGTCCTAAGCCGCGGCGGGCCAGAGGCGCTTTCCCTGCGCGCGCTCCCAGGCGTCCAGATAGGCGCCTGTCACGTACGGGTGCAGCTCGAGCGTGCGGTCAAGGCTGATACCAGCCGACAGGATTGCGCTGACTACGTTTTGGGCGTGCTCTGCGCCATCCGGCGCGTTGAGGGCGCGGGTCAGCTCGGTTTCCAGAAACGCGTTCAGGCGCAGCACCGGCACGCCCCGGTAGTTTTCAGATTCCCGCGGATCAGCCCAGCGGGTGGGCCCACCAGCGATGGGATCTCCGGCCGTGTGAACGCGAATGCAAATGCGGGTATGTACGTGGCGCAGCCATGCGGGCTCGACGCCGGCGACGAAACCCGGCGCGGTGTCGAGGTTTTGCCCGCGCGGCGCGATGACTTCCAGCGTGCGCGAGCGGCGAAAGGCGTGGCTGCCGATGAACGCGACCGGCGTGACCAGGTCGAGCGCGGCCTCGGCCAGTTCGCGTGCCGCGACCAGGGTGGACTCGTGCCCGGCAATGCCCTCCGCGACGAAGCGGTTGCTCACCATGATGGAATTCAGCATGACTATCCTCCGGCTCACAGACATGAGTCGGTCAAATGGGCGTCGAAACTGGGGCAATTTCTATTCTTCGTAGGGTCTTGACCTGGGCGAGGTTGCGGCACTCATCGAACTTCGTGCGCACGTACTCGTGTAACTGGTCGCTGTAATCGCGGGCCAGGTTGTTCAGCGTGTATTCGGCGTCCTTCAAGTCTTAGAGCCCTTGAAGCGTTCAAGCCAACCGGCGCCAATCGAGCGTTCCTTGAATGGCGCCAGCCCCTCTTTCGCCAGAATCAGGTCGACGTCTTCCGTTGCACGCATCAGCCCGTTGGCTGCGGCCCTAGGCATTGGCCGAGGCATTACTTCGAACGCAACGGAATCAGCCCGGTGGCAAAGCCGATCCCTGCGGCGGCAATGATCACTCCGAGAACAATGTAAAACACACGCGCGCCGTTGCGCCCCATCAACGCGACCGGCAGGCGCGCCTTGCGGCTGTTGATGAACCACTCCACGTCCATGGCGGCGCAAACGATGGAGAAGCCACCGGAGGCAACCAGGACGACACCGACCAGTATGTGTTCCACAATTCCCCCGATCCTCGTTTCGTGATCGGGACAATTTATCAAGTCTTGCAAACGGATGTCAGTCAGCCCGCCGCTAGATTTTCGCGACGGTCAGGCTTTCCCAGAAGGGGCGGGCGAGCACGGCGGTGGCGCCGGGGGCGACGTGTAGCGGGTCAGGCTCCGCGTTGCCGCGGCGAGCGACACGCTCGGTGATTTCGCGTGCAAGTTCATCGCCGGTCAAAACACCCTGGGCAATCGTTGCGCCGAGCGCCGTCAGCGCGCAGAGCATCGCGTCAAGGTCGTCGCTGTCCAGTTTGTCAGCACCCTGGCCCGGGTTGACGCCGAGTTCGCTCAGGATCTTGGCCATCAACTTGTCGCCGCGTTTGTTGCGGTCATCGCCCTTCCAGCCGTTGGTGCTGTGATGGGCCGCGCCGCCAATGTGCTGACCGCGGAACTCCAGCAGCTCAACGGTAGCGCGCGGGTAAACTTCGATGATGTCGTCACCCAGCTCAAACGCGCTCGAAGCCAGCAGGGTCCTGAAGCGAACGCCGAACTCGCCCACGCGATCGGTCAGCGGCGCGTCGCCGTAGAAGGCGAAATCGATCGGGCGGTGTGTGAGCTCCCACAGTTGCCGCAGGGCCGGAGCGCGCCTGTTGCCGCCCGCGCCAAGCGCGTCGATGTCTAGTGCGACATCCACGCCGATCGGGCGCGGCAACGCAAGCAGCCCCGCCCGCCACTCGGCCAGTGTCGCCTCCGTGCCGTCCGACAGCTTGTGCTTGCCCGCGAACATTTCCGCCACGCGCAGCTCAATGCGTACGTTGCCCTTGTCGCCCATGGTCGCGGCCGCGACGGATGGACGTCGTGCAAGCCCGAAGGCCGAAAGGTTGATGCCGGTTGCCTGGTAAGCCATGATTTCCTCGGGGCGTGGTTGTAGCAGTCTTGCCTGTCGCGAGAAACCGGGGAATTCATGCAATCCCGTGGCGAGGCGCCGGGTTACATGAGTACCATAAGACACCACAACGGAGGAAACCCTTATGAAGCGACTTGCATGGCTGCTGCTGCCGCTGCTTGTGCTGGCGATCAGTATCAACGCTTTCGCGCAGGAGGGTGCGGACGCAAAGGATGCCGACAAGAAGCCGAACGAAAAGGCAGACGAAAAGCCTGACGAAACGGACACCGAAAAGGACGAAGAGGCGCCGCCCGACAAGGCCGCCCTGGACAAAAAGGCGCCCGACTTCACGCTCACGAACGCCGACGGCAAAGAGGTCACACTTTCAGGCTTCAAGGGCAAGATTGTCGTGCTGGAATGGGTCAATCTGGACTGTCCCTGGTGCAAAGCGCACTACGAGCAGGGGGACGCCCTGGTGAAGCTGCAGGCGGAGTACCGCAAGGACGAAATCGTGTGGCTGACGATCTGCAGCAGCGCCGAGGGCAAACAGGGTAACTTTGACGCCGAAACGCTGAAGAAGCGCATCGACAAGGCGGGCATGGACAGTGCGTCGTACCTGCTTGACGCCGACGGCACGGCCGGGCGCAAGTACGAAGCCAAGACCACGCCGCACTGCTACGTGATCGACAAGGAAGGAAAGCTGAAGTATCGCGGCGCCCTGGACAATCTACGCGAGAGGCGCAAGGACAAGGCCCTCGACGAAGTGAACTACGTCAAGCTGGCCGTGGACGCGCTGAAGAATGACAAGCAGGTCGAGACAACGGAAACCACGCCCTATGGCTGAAAGATTCACTACGCGAAATAGCGCCGGTCGGCGCGAAACGGGCGAGCTTCGGCTCGCCCGTTGTGTTTACCAGCCCGTCCCGGATTCGGTGTCCCAGAACGGGTAGAAGTTGTGCCACTGAAGCGGGTACCTTTCGATCAGTTCTTCCAGTTCGGCGGCGTACATCCGAACCCAGTCCTTCAGGTCCCTGTCGCGCAGCTTGCGATCCGCGAACTGGAAGTAATGGGGCCCGCGCGCACGCAGCCCGTAGTGCCGCGTCCCAAGCCGGTTCGCGAACGTGAAGATCACCGGCGCGCCCGTGCTGGCTGCCAGCACGAACGGCCCGATCGGGAACTTGGCCTCGCTGCCCAGGAACGGAACTTTGACCCCGCCGCTGCCCAGCAGTCGGTCACCGTGGATGGCAACGACTTCACCACGCGCCAGGGCGTCTTTGCACTCGATGCTGGCCTGCAGGCTGTCGTTGCTGGCGATGATATGAAACGGCCTGTCGCCGCTGGCCCGCGCGAGCTGTTTCTCTACCTTCTCGCTTTCGCCCTTGAACATCACGGCGTTGACAGGCACCTGGCGTCCCTCGCGCAGAAAGCCGCCAAGGCAGTAGGCCGCGAGTTCCCAGTTGCCGATGTGCGCCGAGAGCAGAATGACGCCCTTGCCGGACGCCAGCACTTCCTCAATGACATGGTGCCCGTCGCGCTCGAACCTGACCTCGCCGAGCATTCCCAGGAAAGCGTAGCCCCGGTCAACCAGTACGCGCCCGAACGACAGGAAGTGGCGGTAGTTCTTCCACCACAGGCGCGGGCCACGCAGCCCCGGAAAGCGCCGCCGCAAGTAGTCGCGGCTTGCTCGTCCGTTCTTGCGGTTGACCAGCACGTAGTAGAAGGCGACCGGGTAAAGCAGCAGGTAGGCGAAGCGCGGGCCGAGCAGCTTGAAGGTCCAGAAAAATATCAGGATGCCGAGCCCGGTGCGCGTACGTCCGTCCCATTCCTTGGGGCGGGCTTGCGTGGGGGCCTCCGTGGTTACGGGGCGCGGGATATCGGTGGCTGTGCCGCTCATGCCTGCATTGCACGCCCTGCGAAGCCAAATCGCAAGCGGGTTGTTCAGGACGGGGCGAAGAGCAGGCTATTTTTTTGACGTGCGCTTCGCGCGGGTCTTTGGCTTGGCGGGCTTGCGTTTGATCGCGCTCTCGTAGTAGTCGATGAAATCTTTGACACGCACGCGCTTGATCACGCCACCGATTGCATCCAGCGCCAGGTTATCGAGCTTCTTGAAGCGCACGCAGCTCTTGCCCATATCAAGTTTCTTGCCGGTCTTGTCCCACTCCTGGCGGAACCACTTTTCATTCTCGGGATGTCCGTAAACGCACATCAGGTAGACGGCCATGTGGTTTTTCTGGCTGGCGATGCTGGCGAAGGGCAGGGGCTTGCTGGTGTCGCAGTGGTAGCCGTCGGGGTACACGCTGTGCGGCACGTAGTAACCGATCATGCCGTACTGCATTCCCTCTTCGAAGCCCTTGTTCAGGTTCTTCAGAACCACCTCGCGCACGGCCTGTATGGCCTGGCGGCGGTCCTCGGGCAACTCATGGAGGTACTGTGCGACGGTCTTGGCCTTCGATTGCATTGCCCCAGACTAGCGCGGCGGCACGTCGGGTGCAAATGCAAGCGCGTCCTGGTTAGGCGCTCTTCTTGTCTGTGGCGCTGGGATGAGCGCGCTCATAGACGTCGAGCATCCGTGCGGTTGTAACGTGCGTGTAGACCTGCGTAGTCGCAAGATGTGCGTGCCCCAGCAACTCCTGCACGTCACGCAGATCAGCCCCGTGGTTTAACAGATGTGTCGCGAAGCTGTGCCTCAGTGTGTGCGGCGTGACTTTGCAGTTAATCGCGGCCTGCTTGACGTACTGGTCGATCAGCCGTCGCACGCTTCGATCTGTGAGCGCGCCGCCGCGCTGGTTGACGAACACGTGCTCGTTGCCGGGCTTTACTCCGCCTGTACGTGAGCGTGGCGGTCGCTGCCTGACCGGGAACCAGGCTTGCAGGGCGTCGATGGCGGCGGGCAGCAGTGGAAGGATGCGTTCCTTCCGCCCTTTTCCGAGCGTGCGAAGCGAACCCCGTGAGAGCTCGAGGTCATGAATTTTGAGTTTGACGAGTTCCGAGACGCGCAACCCCGTGGCATAGAGAAGCTCCAGAATGGCTTTGTCGCGCAGGCCGCTCCAGGTGCCCGGGTCGGGCGTGGTCAGCAGCACGTTGACCTGATTTTCGTCCAGAAAGCTCGGCAGGTTGCGCGCCAGCTTGGGCGTGCGCAGCAGCTTGGCCGGGTTGTCCTTGATCTCGCCGCGGCGGTGCATGAAACGAAACAGCGACCGCACGCTGGCAAGTTTGCGCGCGATGCTGCGGCGCCCGTAATTCGCTTCCGACATCCCAGCCAGCCAAGCACGTAGCGTCAGGTTGTCAACACGGGTGAGGTCGGTGCAGTCGCGCTCGCTTAGAAATTCCGCAAACTGCCGCAGGTCCGTGGCATAGGCGCGTAGTGACTGCTCGCTGAAGTTGCGCTCAACATCCAGGTGCTCAAGAAAACGTTCAATTGTTGCCTGCGGGTCCATACGCGAGCTCCCCGCTTCGACATCGGCAGCCGGGGGCGGGTTTCTTCAACCAATTCCCGACGCATCAGGCGACGCGCACTGACCTGACGGCCGGCGAAAATCTACACTCGCGCCATGAGCTTCACGAAACGAACCGTTCGAGGGCAGCCCTTGCGCACAAAAATTGTGTGTACGCTCGGGCCCGCTTCCCGTGATTCCGACACTATCGAGCGTCTGATTGAGGCCGGCATGAGCGTCGCCCGCCTGAACATGTCCCACGGCAGCCACGAGGTGCATCGCGAGACTTTCGCCGCCGTGCGCGCGGGTGCCGCGAAGCGCGACAGGCCTGTGGCGATCATGATGGATCTGAGTGGCCCCAAGATCCGCCTGCACGAAGTCGAGGGTGGGCGCTTTGCGTTGCGCCCGGGGCAGAAAATCGACTTCGTACGCGGCGATGCGGCATGTACTCCCGATGCACTGACATGCACCTACGCGCGCTTCATTGATGACGTGGACGTCGACGAGCCGGTGTACATCAACGACGGCGCGATCCGCTTGACGGTGGTGAACAAAACAGTGGACACCGTGACCTGTGCTGTCGATGTCGGTGGCGTGGTCAGCAGCCGCAAGGGCATCAACCTGCCGGGCACGCGCATCTCCTCGCCGTCGCTGACAGACAAGGATGTGAGCGACCTTGCGCTTGGCATTGAGTTGGGCGCCGACATTTTTGCACTGTCGTTTGTGCGTGGCGCCGATGACGTGAAGGACCTGCGTTCAAGGCTGATTGCGGCCCGGAGCGACGCGCAGATTGTCAGCAAGATCGAAAAGCCGCAGGCATTGGACAACCTCGACGCGATCATCGAGGCCAGCGACGCGGTCATGGTCGCGCGTGGAGACCTGGGCATCGAGCTGCCTGTCGAGAGCGTCCCCCTGCATCAAAAACGCATTGTCCGTGCCTGCCGAGAGGCGCTGAAGCCGGTGATCGTCGCGACCCAGGTGCTGGAGAGCATGATCGAGAACCCGACGCCGACGCGCGCCGAAGTCAGCGACATTGCCAACGCCATTGAAGACGGCTGCGACGCGCTGATGCTGAGCGCCGAAACAGCAGCCGGCAAGCACCCGCTGCTCGCGGTCGAAACCATGGCGCGTGTGTCGCGCGACGTCGAGAAAGTACTGACAACGCGCAGCGAGCCGGCCGACTTCATGGCGCGGCGCGCAGGCGACGCCCTGCGCAAGGCCATGGTGATCGGGGCCGTGATTATCGCCGAGCCACTGGGTGCGAAGTTCATCGTGGTGCGCTCGGAATCCGGCGTTACGGCGCGCTACCTCAGCAAAGTGCGCGGCATGTGCCCCGTGCTGGCTGTGCATCACGATGCGGGTGTACTGCGCCGCCACGCGCTGATGTGGGGAGTGCTCGCGGTTCGGACCGATACCGACCAGGGTGAAGTGCCGTCCATGGAGGACGACCTGCGCCGGCTTGCCCGATCGATTCTGGAAGAGGGGTTGGTGGTTACGTCGGATCGCATCGTGGTGGTAAGCCGCTACCCCTGGGGTGAGCAGTTACCGCCGAACAACATTCGAACGCTGAGAGTCGGCGACGCGCTTGGCGCCCTGCCGTAGTAATGCGGACTGGCAGCCCGCATCACTACCCTACCCGAACAATTCCGCCAACCGGTAATACTCGGGCGTCACCAGCTTTTCCTTGCCCCGGATGTCCGCCAGGGGCACCGCGCGGACTTCGGTGCCCTGCAGGCCCGCAAGCATTCCGCTTTGCCCGGTTGTCAGCAGGTCGTAGGCCTTGTCGCTGACGCGTGTGGCAAGAATCCGGTCTGCGGCAATTGGTGCGGCGCAGCGTTGCAGATAGCCCAAGGTTGTGCAGCGGGCGTCGTAGCCCGTGCGCGCTTCCAGTTCACGGGCGAGCAGTTGCCCCACGCCGCCCAGTTTGGGGCGCCCAAGTTCGTCCTTTACGCCGCCGGCATCCGCCAGCACGCCGCCGCTATCAGTGGCTCCCTCCGCGATCACGATCATGCTGTAGTTGCGCCCCAGCTTGTCGTGGCGCAGGCTCAACTTGGCGCATACTTCGTCGATCGTGAATGGAAACTCCGGGATCAGGGCCATGTCAGCTCCGCCGGCGATGGACGCTTCGACGGCGATCCACCCCACGTTGCGACCCATCACTTCCACCACCATCACGCGATTGTGTGATTCCGCCGTCGCGCGCAGGTTGTCCAGGGCGTGCGTGCACATCTCTACGGCCGTCAGAAAGCCGACGGTCAGCTCCGTGCCCGCGAGGTCATTGTCGATGGTTTTGGGTACGCCGACGCACGGGAAGCCGGCCGCGCTCAGCTTGGCCGTTGCCATCTGGCTGCCGTTTCCGCCGACGACAACAAGTCCCTCGATGCCGTGCCGGGCCAGCGCCGTAGTGGCCTTCGTTTCGTCGCCGTCATTCAGGAACAGCTTCGAGCGCGAAGAGCGCAACATGGTGCCTGCCGTCGCCACAATGCCGGTGACGTCATCACGCGAGATGGGACGGACCTTGTCGGCCAGCAGCCCGTCCCAGGAATCGAAGATGCCCATCAGCTCAATGCCGTCGTACAGGCAGCGCCGCGCGACCGTGCGGATGCAGGCATTCGTTCCGGGCGCGTCGCCGCCACTGGTGATGATGCCGATGCGTTTCATGGAAACCAGTTTCTTGAATCAGCTTCTGGCGGTCAGGTTCAGCACGACGGCCGTGAGAACGACTATCACGAGGCTGATCGGAATCAGCTTCTTCCAGCCAAGGTTCATCAACTGGTCAAAGCGGAAGCGCGGCAGGGTCCAGCGTACCTGGACATACAGCCACAGGAATATCCCGACCTTCAGGCTGAAGATCACCGGGCCCGCCAGGCTTGCCAGGAAGGTGTCGGCGCGCGGGTCAATGCCGGGGAAGGTCCAGCCGCCAAGGAACAGCAGGACCACCAGACAGCTCTGGATAATCATGCCGTAGTATTCGCCAAGGAAGAACATGGCGAATTTCATGCTGCCGAATTCCGTGTGGTAGCCGCCCACAAGCTCTGCTTCCGCTTCCGGGAAGTCGAACGGAAGGCGGTTTGATTCCGCGTAGGCGCAGATCGCGAAGATCACGAACGCAAAAAACCCGAGCGGGAAGTTCCGAATGATGCCCCAGCCGTGCTCGGCCTGGTTGATCGCCATTTCGCCCAGGTCAAGCGTTCCGTAGGTCATGATCATGGCGAGGATCACCATGAACATCGCGGCCTCGTAGCTGATCAACTGCGCGCCCGCGCGGACCGCGCCGAAGCTGCTGTACTTGTTGTTGCTGGCCCAGCCGCCGAGTGACAGCCCGTGCACGGCGAGGCTCAGGAACGCGAGCGCAAACAGCACGCCCACGCCGAAGTCCGCAATCTGGTAGTTGACGAAAAAAGACTCGCCGTTTTCGCCGTACACGTAAGT
The DNA here is from genome assembly GCA_019912315.1 of Planctomycetota bacterium. GTDB lineage: Bacteria > Planctomycetota > UBA8742 > UBA2392 > UBA2392 > JACKID01. Next base: position 58,815 of record JAIOJA010000049.1, on the reverse strand, counting down.
GAAGCCGTGCCCGAATGGAATCACGGCAAAGGCCAGCGCGATCGGCAGAAACACCAGCGCCGGGGCAATGATGAACAAAAACTTGCTGGCGCGACGGGGTACGAAATCTTCCTTCAGGATCAGCTTGAACATGTCCGCAAGCGGCTGCATCAGCCCGAACATGCCCCAGCCCTTCAGGGGCCCCAACAGCTTCCAGTTCGGCAGCCCAACTTTGGTAGGCCCGTCACGAAGCTGGATCCAGGCCGCCACTTTGCGCTCCAGCCAGATCAATCCCGGCACCACCGTCATGATGACGCCGAATGCAATTAGCACTTTGGCCGCGTTAAACAGGTAAAACAGCGGCTGGGATGTGGCTTCTGTTGTTTCGGCAAGAAACATGCAGTCTCCGTGGATTGCGCGGCTACATTACCCCCGGTGTTACGGGAATCAACGGGTTCTTGCTTGAGCCCAATGACAGAAGTCCGGCATGATTAAAGAGCTGAAAACAGCCGTGTTGCAGGCCGCCCGGTCGCTCGGGTTTACGCGTGCGGGGACAGCCCCCGCGCTGCCCGTACCCCATGCGTCGCACTTTGACGACTGGCTGACCCAGGGACGCAACGGCACCATGGGTTGGTTTGCCAAACACCCGGAGACGCGCAAGGACATCCGCACCCGCTATGCCTGGGCGAAGTCATTCGTGGTCGTGAATATCGAGTATCCGAGCGAGCTGCCGGACAGGCTTCCGAAAAAGTCGGCGTTGCCCAACATCGCGCGCTACGCACGGGGAAACGACTACCACTACACGCACAAGCCGCGTCTGAAGAAATTGCAGGACGAGATCATTCGCATTGGCGGCCCGGAGACCAGGGCGCTGTGGTACCAGGACACTGGACCCTTTCTTGAGCGCGAGATTGCCCAGCAGGCCGGGCTGGGCTGGGTCGGCAAGAACACGATGCTGATCGACCCGAAGCGCGGAAGCTGGTCGTTTCTCGCGCTGGTGGTCACGAGTCTCGACCTGCCCGCGGACGCTCCGGGAACGGATCATTGCGGCAACTGTCGCAAGTGTATCGAGGCCTGCCCGACGGACGCATTTCCGGAGCCCTACCAGCTTGATGCCACCCGCTGCATCAGCTATCTGACCATCGAGCACCATGGCGCCATCGCCGAGCCCTTTCGCAAGCCAACGGGCGAATGGCTGTTCGGTTGCGACATCTGCAACGAAGTGTGCCCCTGGAACAGCAAGAGCGGACAGGATCCCGCGCGCCCTGGCAAGGAGTTCGCGGAGCTCACACTCGCGCGCATCTTCACCAGCAAGCCGGAGCATCTGCTCAAGCGTATCGCGGGCACGCCCCTTGAGCGCACGGGGGCGGACCGGCTCAAGCGTAACGCCGCGATCGTCGCGGGCAATCTGCGCGACGAGTCCCTGCTGCCGTCTCTGGAGCAGGCCCTGATGACGGAAGATGAAACCGTTCAGGAGGCGGTAGTCTGGGCGCTTGCCCAGTACGGCGAGGCGGCACGACCTGCCCTGGCGCGCGCCCAGAAGCACGTGGTCAGCGACGCAATCAGGGACCGGATCATCGACGCTCTGGTCACAGGCACCGGCGGTTAGGCGCGGGCCTTGCGCCGGCGCAGGTACACTGCGCCCAACGCGGCTCCGGCCAGCAGCGCCACCGGCCAGCCGCCGCCGCCCGGGTGAGTCGAGCAGTCGTAGTGGTCGGAGGCGTCGTTTGATTCGTAATCGAAGTAGTACTTCACAAAGTGTACGCTCGCGTCGCCGCCTGCATCGCCGTTCACGATGATAGTGACTTCGAAATCGCCGTCGTGTCCGGGGTTGGCGCTGTCGACCTCAATGAAGTAGTGGTTGTGGAAGTCCTTGGCCGTGAAGTCGAAGTCGAGGGTCCAGTCGCCGTCGGTGTCGCGGACGTCCTTCACTTCGTCTTTGTCGGGCTCAAGTACGCGTACGCGTGGGGGCGAGATAAACCCGCGCACGAGAATGTCCACATCGGCTTCCGTTGCCGCGCCGTATTCGATGTTTACGCGGTAGCGCACGGTTTCATGGTCGCGAAGGTAGACGTCGTCCTGGTATTCAGTCAGCACCACGGCACTGAGCGATGCTGAAAAGATGACGCCGGTCAGAATTATCAGTCCCAATCGAATCATGTCTCGTCTCCATTTCGACTACACAGAGCAGAGCGACCCTAACAACCAGTATAACACGCCCACTAACGTAACGCGTACGCATAGTGAAATCGTCCCGCTTTGCGCAAAGCACGTGGCGGCAAGACTTGCGAGAAGCAGAGTTATTTTTTGCGACTGTTCGCCGGGCCAAGGGCGCTGGCGTGGGCGAAGCTGGATTCAACCCAACGTGAGAGTTGTTTCGCGGTCTTGAGCGCATCCATGCTGACCAGCACCCAGCCCGTCTGTTCTTTGCCGCCGTGTTTGAAGGGCGCGCAGTGTTTGAGCTCGAGGTGTTTGCGCAAGGCATCTTCGGGGCAAAGGGCGATCAATCCGCCTTCCACGGCGCCGATGAACGGTTTGCCGTTGACCTGATAGACTCGCCCGCCGAACAGGTTCTTTTCGGTCCAGCCTTCCTTGCGTTCGAGCACGTCGCGCATTCGTTCGAACAAACGTTCATCATAGGACATGGAAGTCTCCGTCCGCATTATCGTAGCCGGGACGGCGTACACAAGCGCCCGTTGTCGTGAATCCGGATCAGTCTTCCCAGGGCGCGCGCTCGACGCTGCCTCCGCGCGGTGGCGACGGGTCGGGCGGCGGCTGATCAAATTGCTGTGGCGGGTACTGTTGCGGCGGCGGCGCGTACTGTCCGCGTGCGCCAGGCGTTCTGCCCCGTGAACGCAACACCAGGAACGTCACTCCGCCGATCAGCACCAGCGCCATCGCGCCGAACACGACGGTCATTCCGACGTACGTGCCCCCGCTGTCCCCGGAATCGAAGAAGCCTTCTTCTTTGGCCGGCTTCAAGGAGGCGAGTGTTGACCGGAGGATGCCGCGCATGGCGTCCTGGTCCGCGGTATTGCCAATCACCGTTACGCGCACGGATGTCGGGCGCACGGGCAGGTAGGCGATGATGATCTGCCGGTAGTTCGTCATGGTTTCGCCGCGCGGCCCGGTGGATGTGCCCGCATCGAGATAGCCCTCAAGGACGCCGATCTTGGTTTCGTTCCAATCCCATATCATGCGCTCGCCGGAGCGCATCCCGAACCGAAAGACCATGATTTTCTCGGGGCTCTCGATGCGATCCGGCACGTCGCTCGACATGGGCTCGACAATCAGGTGCGTGTCGTTGTAGGGCGACTTGGAGCCCTTTCGGTAATAGACGCAGTAGGCGCTGGGCTCCGCGTCTTCGCTGGCACCGCGCACGAAACCATCAGGGACCGTGAACTTGAAGTCCGGGTGCGCGAACTCTTCGGCGTGCAGCGCCGCGGTCAGTGTAACCAGCAGCAGTATCGGCAATGCGCGCATGTGTCAGCTCCGTGGGTTTGACGGCCTCTGTGGGGGTTGTGTTCGCGGCGGTACGGGTTGCATCGGGTGTGGCGGCGGTGCGCTTCCGGGGTGCGGGTACGGCCCTGGATGCTGTGGAGGACAGCCCAACCCGGGCTGCGCCGGGTAGTTTTGCGCCTTGCGCTTCTTGCGCGACCGGACAATCAGAATGATCCCGCCGACCACCATGGCGAGGAACAGACCCAACTTCAGCAAGCCCTCTGTCAGCCGGGCGACGCGCTCTTTTCCATTCAGCCAGTTTGATTCCCCGTCGAGGTTCTCCAGCATGAAGCGCATGTGGTTGCGCACTTCCGCCTCTCGCGCTCTGGGGGCCGCGATGGTCACCTGAATGGCTTCTCGCTTGAGCGGAATCTGGGCGGTCATCGTAAACACCTCGTGGCCGTTGGCGGTCATGTACGTGACCAGCACATCCACCTCGAAGTCTTTCCAGACGGCGGTTTCCGCCGTGATATGTGCGCCGGACGGCTTGGGAATACCGGCGGTATCCAGGCGTTCTCGCCCGATCGTGCCGCCCAGGTGCTCGATCCCGATCACCATGTCGGGCTCGGCGTCATCGAGGTCGCCGACGTAGAACGCATGAATCGTGCTTGCGCTGATTTTCGCGCGCCCTGGCGGCATTCGGTTGAACCCGGCCGGCACGCGCGCCGTAAAGCCGTATTTCATGTCGTTGATGTCCTGCCCGGACAAGACGGCGGCAGTGAGGAGCAACACGCTCAGCAGAATGAATCGCGGCATGGATGTTCTCCGGAACAGCCGCACTCTAGCATTCGGCGCCTGCTGCGAAAACGATAAGCCGGCTCAGGTTTGCAACACGCCCGTCTTGTACTCGGGAAGAACCGGGTTGTTGGCAGACATGGCGATTGCGTGAATCAGCGATTCTCTGGTTTCCTCGGGCTCAATGATCGCGTCCAGCCACAGGCGGGCGGCGCCGTATGCGGGGTGCGTGGCGTCCGTGTAGCGCTGCTTGATGTCGGCCAGCAGAGTCTTGGCATCTTCGTCACTGACTTCCTTGCCCTGCGCCTTCATCTTGCTGATCTGCAAGGTCAACAGTGTGTTGCTGGCCGCGTCGCCACCCATCACGGCGTAGCGCGCGCTGGGCCAGGCGGCGATGTATCTCGGGCGATAGGCGCGGCCGCACATGGCGTAGTGCCCCGCGCCGAAGCTGCCGCCGACAATGATGCTGAACTTCGGCACGACGGAATTCGCCATCGCGTTCACCATTTTGGCGCCCTTGCGGATGATACCGTTGTGCTCGCTTTCCGGGCCGACCATGAAGCCGTTGACGTCGTGCAGGAACACCAGCGGGACACCGAGTTGATTGCAGTCCATGATGAAACGCGCGGCTTTGTCGGCGGCGTCGTGATAGATCACCCCGCCGGTTTCCCAGGGTTTGTCCTTGTGGCGGATCGTATCCTTCTGATTGGCCACGATGCCGACAGCCCAGCCGCCAATGCGCGCGTAGCCGCACAGCAGGGTCTTGCCGTAGTCCGGCTTGTACTCGTTGAAGATGCTGTCATCGACAACGCGCGCGATTACATCGCGCATCTCATAGCCCTTGTTCGGGTTGTCCGGCATGATGCCGCGCAACTCACTGGCGTCGTACGCTGGGGGCTTCGCGGCTTCCTTGTTGAATGGCGCCTTCGGTGTGTCCTTGAACATGCCGACGATGCTGCGAATTTTCTCGATGCACTCGGTGTCATCCTTGCAAACGTAGTCGGCCGTGCCGGACTTTTCAGCGTGGACACGTGCGCCGCCGATTTCATCGTTGGTGACATCGCCCGTGGTGGTCTTGGCGGCCTTTGCCAGCGCCGCGGCGGCGAGATACATGCCGCTGCCTTCAGTCATCAGCACGTGGTCACACAGCACGGGCAGATAGGCGCCGCCTGCGACGCACAACCCCATGACCGCGCTGATCTGCGGAATACCCATGGCGCTGATGCGCGCGGCGTAGTCGAAGACCTTGCCGAAGTCGTCCTTGTCCGGGAACACTTCGTCCTGCAGAGGCAGGAATACGCCCGCGGAATCCACCAGATAAATCAGCGGCAGGTGGTTTTCCATCGCCACTCGCTGTGCCCGCAGGACTTTCTTGCTGGTCATGGGGCAGAAGGCGCCGGCTTTTATCGTGCCGTCGTTGGCGACGACCATGACATCGCGCCCTTTGACCTTGCCGACACCGGTGATGACATTCGCGGACGGAATGCCCCACTCGTCATACATGCCGAGCCCGGCGTAAAGCCCGTATTCAAGGAAGGGTGTACCGGGATCAAGCAGAGCGTTTACCCGCTCGCGCGGCGGAAGCTGGCCCCGGGATTCCTTTTTGGCAATCGCTTTCGCCCCGCCGCCGAGACGCAGCTTTTCGGCCGTCTCGGTGTGCCTGCTCACCAGCGCGTTCATGGCCTCGACGTTCTTCTTCCACTCGTCGGAATCCATGCGCGCCTTGGAAACCTTGTTAGGAATCCGGTCCGCCGGCAGCTCAAACTTCTTCGCCTTCTCAGCCTGCTTCTCACCCATGACAGCCTTTCCCAATGCTGGGCAGACTATAACGGGGGCTGCGACACAGGCAACGCAAGCGCGCCCGACTTCCAAGCGCGGGCTACTGCCGGTGGGGGATGGTCGCTCAGCATCCGCTGCCGCCGGGGCCGATTTACAGGGGGCGTGGCGTGATATAGTGGCTCGCGCGCCCTTTAGGGGCGCAGGAGCAGATGCAGTGAACCCTGATGTGTGGGTGCCAATCGGCGCACCCGTGACTGAGCAAGACGCTCATTTCCTTCGCGATCTTATCCACCAGGCAGGTTACCCGGCACGGATCGAACGAATCACCGACCCTCTTGAGATCAAGAACGGTCGAAGCTGGCGCGTCTACGTACGTGACGAGCACGCGGACATTGCGTTTGAGATCCGCGACCACAACTTCACAGGCCCGACCCGCCGACCCACGCGCCGCTGGAGCCTTACCGGCATCCTGCGCCGTCGTCGCCCGGCTGCCTAAAGGAACAATATGAACCCCACTGACTGGGTGCGCGTAGGCGCGCCCCTGATTGAGCAGGACGCCGAGTTCCTGCGGACGCTTATCGAAGAGGAAGGCTACGCCGCAAGGCTCGAACGCATCCGCGACACGGACAACGGGCGCAGTTGCGCCGTCAAGGTCGAGCGCAAGCACCTGGAGTACGCCAGGGAGATCCGTGCGAAGTGCTTCACGGACGGCGCAGTCGCCGCGAAACCGCAGAATTCCACGCGTTTCGGGTTGATCAGCCTGATCACCAGCGGCGCAGGCTTCTTCGTTGGCGCGCCGCTGGGCTGGATACTCAAGGGTACCAGCCTCGTGGCCGCGATGGCCGGTGCGGTATTCGCCATGTGCGCGTTCCTGCTGACTCTAGTGTATGGTGCTACCAAGGTCGGCGACGGCGTGCAGCAACGCACAAGCACACCAACGGCCCAAGTCGCCACTCGCAAGCCCGGGGCCAAGCGTTAGTTGATCACGATGACGAAGGTGCGCTTGGCCTTGTTACCCGCAGAGTCAGTGACTTGCAGCGTAAACGCCCACGCGCCCGGTGCCATTGGCACGCCGCTGATCGTTGTGAAGCCGTTGTCAGCGGGAGCGTCCGCGCGGTGCAGCGGAACATCGGGGAACATGCCTAGCTCTGTCGTTGTCCACAGCGTCGTTCCGTCGCCGCCGTAGGCGATGGCTTCGTACACCTGTCCACCTGGGGCAGCTATGCTGGTGCCTGCCTGGTTGAAAATTTCTTCGAAGTCCGCACCGCTGGGTCGTGCATATTCGCGTGCACTGTTGTAGCCCCGCAAAATCACGCGCCGCCCATCGCGGCTGCTGTCGCCACCTGTAATCGTTGGCGCGAATGTTCCTGTCGCCGGGACGCCAATCAGCGTCACCGGGTTCTGTTGATCCCAGGCTGTGTCCAGGGGCATTGGAAATTTATGCACGCGCGGCGAGGTGTTGGGCGTGCGCTCAATCAGATAGGGCGTGCCGCTTTCACGGTCAAACAGCAGCGTTTCACAGTCCTGTGCGCCGCCGGGGTAGGTGAACCAGAATTCTTCCGGTACCAGCGGCTGCACGCCCGTGGGGCCTGGGGGCACCGTGGGCTCGGAAACGCGCAGAATTCGGCAGTCAGCGCGGCTGCCGGCATCATCGCCAAAGTCACCGATGTAAATGTAGTCGAAGCCGGAACCGGGGCCTATGGCGATGTCTTCCCAGTCAATCCGTGTCGTCGAAAGCTGGTACTGCTGCAAAATGTCACCGCCGGCGTTGACCGCGTACAGCAGCGGCCCAAGAACCGTGTCGTCGTGCATCCAGAACACGCCCGGCTGGCTGGCGCTGGGTACAAGCCCACTGACCTGGCTTAGCTGTTCATTGCCCAGGGACTGGTCCACGCTGCCCGTAGTGACAAACGAGCCCCAGTTGATGGTGTCGTCGCGATAGTCCAGGTTGAGCCCGGGTGGCAACGTGCCGCTTTCGAGCTCCCAGCTGTAACCGGCCCCGCTGCCACCTGTGGCCCCCACATTCACGCCGTAGTTGCCGCCGTTCATGCCCGGGCCCAGCGCGACGGTCGTCACCAGCAGACTGCCGCTCGGGTAAACCCGTATCACGCGATCAAACGCAAGCGCGCCGACCGAGCTGCCGATTTCAATGCTGAAGGGGTAGGCGCCGATCTGCGTGGGAGTTCCATGCAGGCGGCATTCGCGCCCAGTAGTAGTCGTCAGGGACAGGCCGGGCGGCAGGCTTCCCGCGGACAGGCTCCACGAATAGGGATCAACGCCGGTGACGCTGTAGGAAAGCATTACGTCGTAGGGCAGCCCTACGGAGGCGTCGGGCAACTCCTCCGGAGAAAGCAGCGCGAACTGCCAAGTGTAAACGACCTTGCCTTTGGTGGCGATTTCTTCCGTACAGGCACCCAGCAGTATGGCGACGGCAAGAAGCAGGAAAGTTGTGCATCGCATGGGCGTCCTCGCGAACAGTTTACGACGTGGTCGATTGGATGCCGCGCGATTTCTGCGCAATATTTATCGATCGTCGCGTTGTGCGGTCGGAATGCGACGTGTCGGCCGCCCGGTTAGCGGAGCTTTTCGATGCTGGCGTAGGCCTTCTCGAACGCCGACTCGCACAACTCCGTGCGGCAGCGGTTGCGAGCCTCGTCGCGGGTGTCGCGGCGGATGTTTTCCTTCTTTACGCTGCCGTCGTCGAAAGGCGCGCTTTCGCCCTTCCTGAACAGCTTGTACTCCAGCGTGCCGTCGTAGATGGCGTACAGTTCAGCCCCCATGAACTCAGGGTTCTTGATGAGTTTCATGTCCAGCTTCAGCTCAATGCGGATTTCGTGGTCCTTTTCCGTGCCGGTCTTGTAGTTCATTTCTTCGAAGTGCTCGTACATCCAGGTTTCGGCCGCGTCGTCCTTCTCGGTCATCTTGACCCAGACTGTAAACGTTGTGCGCGTGGGTGGCGGCAGCGGATCCTCGGGCATCGGATCGGGCTTCACTTCGGGGTCCGGCTTGACCGTTTCACCGGGAATTTCAAGCCCTCCCACTTCCGGCAGCTCTTTCAGGCGCTGGCGGACTTCTTCGTTCTTGGGCTCGAGCTTCAGGGCCGCCACCAGGACGTAGGATTCCTGCTCATCCATGGCGAAGTCGTGGCAGAAGTCGGCCAGCTTCAACACTGACTTGATCTTGGTGAAATCGGTGGCCGACTTGCGCAGCTCATAGTGCTTGTCGCCGCGGGTGTACTCCCAGCGGATGAACAACTCGACGCCGTCGCCGATGTCGAGCTTAATGCCGTCTTCGTCAACTTTTTTAACTGTGCCTGGCAGCACGTCGCCGCTTTTAAGATGTAGTTGGAGTTCGTCGTCGCCGTCCTGCGCGAACGAAACGACGCTCAGCAGCGCGACGCACAGTAACGAGAAGGTGAGAGTCTTCATGCTTGCTCTCCAAGGGCCTGGCACAGGGCCCGGTATTCCGCACCCGGATCGGCGGCGTTGAGCAGGGCACTCGACACAGCAATGTGTCGCGCGCCGTGACCAGCAAGCTCACCGACATTGGCCCGCGTGATGCCCCCGATGCAGAAGACAGGAATGTCTACCCGCACCTCTGAGACGCCTCTTGGGCCGGTGACTGATTGTACATTTTTGGTGTCTGTGGGAAACATTGCACCCAGGCCGACGTAGTCCGCCCCTTCGTCCTGGGCGTCCAGGGCCTCGGCCGAATCGTGGGTGCTGACCCCGATGATGGCTGCCGGGCCCATGATTGCGCGGGTTTGGGGTAGGGGCAGGTCCGTTTGGCCGATATGCACACCCCCGGCGCCTGTTGCGGATGCGATATCCGGCCTGTCGTTGATGATAACCAGGGCATCGGATTTGTCGGCAATGTGCAGGAACGCCCGGGCAAAATCGAAAAAGTTGCGTGTCGTGCCTGTCTTTTCGCGCAACTGGAACAGTCGGCAGCCGGCGTCAAGCAGACTGGACAACACATCGCGCCAGGTTTCGTACAGACTGGCATCCGAGAACACGGCCATCACCGGGCTGTCGCGCAGGATCAGGCGGCGCGGCGCCGTGACCAACAACTGCTGCTCGGCCGCGTACAAGCGGTAACGGGCCTTGGCGGCAGCCGCAGCCGCGGTGGGGGAGTGCAGTTGGGCAAACTCCTCAATGACCCGCAGGGCTTCCTGGGCGCGTTTCAGCCCGGCCGCGGTGACATCCTTCTCTGTTCCGCGTGATACGTCGTCCGCATCGGGCCGTACACCGACATCGCGCTGTATGTCGCGCGCAGCCAGCAACTCCGGGCCGAAGGCCTCGGCGCACGTCTGGATGTGCCTTCGCACGTCTTTCAGGGCCTGGGCGGAGACAGAATCGCTCGCCACCAGGCGGGCGTACTCTTCGGCCGTGCGCAGCCCCTCGCGGGCCCGGTTCAGGTTGGCATCAATGATTCGCAAGGACTTGTCCACGCGTAGATTATAGCGGGGGCGGGCTTATAGTCGCCGGGGGAGACGCAGATGGCAGACAACAACACCTTCCAGCATCCTCTCGTCGGGCGCTACGCGGCCAAAGAGATGCGCGAGCTTTTTGGCCAGCAGAAGCGTATCGGGCTGTGGCGCCGCCTGTGGGTGGCCTTGGCCGAATCCGAGCAGGAGCTTGGTTTAGGCCAGATCACCGACGAAGCCGTGAGCCAGATGCGCGCGCATCTGGACGACATCGACTTCGCGAAGGCCAGCGACTACGAGAAACAGTTCCGCCACGACGTGATGGCCCACGTGCACACGTTCGGCGACGTTGCGCCGGCGGCCAAGGGGATCATCCACCTCGGCGCGACAAGCTGCTACGTCACCGACAACGCCGATTTAATACTCATGCGCGAGGGTTTGCGCATGCTGCTGAAACGACTGCGCGGAGTGATTGCGGCCTTTGCCGAGTTTGCCGAAGCCAAGGCCGACATGCCTTGTCTGGGAGCGACCCACTTCCAGGTTGCCCAGCTCACCACCGTGGGCAAGCGCGCCGCACTCTGGCTCCAGGACCTGGTAAGCGACTACCACGAGCTATCACGCCTTGAGCGCGAGATGCCCATGCGCGGCGTGAAAGGGACCACCGGCACCCAGGCCAGCTTTTTGGAACTCTTTGACGGCGACGCCGACAAGGTGAAAGCACTCAACACGAAGGTCTGCGAACGCATGGGCTACAAGACTGCCTTTGCGGTCACCGGGCAGACCTATCCGCGCAAGTACGACCACCAGGTTTTGACGGCCGTTGCCGGCATCGGAGTTTCTGCGCAAAAGCTTGCCACGGACATTCGTCTGCTGTGCGGGCTCGGCGAGCTTGATGAGCCGTTTGAGGAGAAGCAGATCGGCAGCAGCGCCATGGCCTACAAGCGCAACCCCATGCGCAGTGAGCGCGTCTGCGCCATCTCGCGCTACCTGATCAACCTGCCGACTAACGCGGCCTACACCGCGGCCGAGCAATGGCTGGAACGCACCCTCGACGACAGCGCGAATCGGCGCATGAGCATTCCTGAGACCTTCCTGGCTGCGGACGTGGTGCTGAGCATTCTGCACAACATCGGCAGCGGGCTGATCGCCAACGAGCCTGTGATCGCGACCCGTGTGCGCAAAGAGCTGCCCCTGATGGCCACCGAAAAGATCATCATGCAGACCGTGCGCGCCGGCGGCGACCGCCAGGAAGTGCACGAGGCGATTCGCGTGCACAGTCATGCCGCGATTGCGCGCATGAAACAGGAGGGCGCACCGGACAACGATTTGATATCCCGCCTGAAGGGCGACCCAGTGTTTTCCAAGGTCAAGAACGAGCTTGACGACATTCTTGACCCGTCAAGATTCGTCGGCCTAGCGCCCATGCAGACCCGCGAGTTTATCATTGAGCACGTCAAGCCGATTCTCGCCGAAGGCGATGCCATCAAAGGCGAAGGGCTGAACGTGTAGGACGACGGCGGGCGGTTAATTTGACGCAAGCGCGTTCATGGGGGAGAATGAACCTGTCGACCCCTGCATTCCCCTTGGGGCATCTCTCGATGGAAGATCCTTTAAGTAGAGCGCAGGTCTGGCTGCGTGACGTGGTGCGTGAGGAAATCCGGTCCTACCGTTGGTTGGCGCTCTGGCATGTGGTTCTAGGCCTGAGCGCTTGTTTCATTTGGTTCTTTCTCTGGATCGCGCTCTTCTTCCTTTTCGGCTGGGTAATTATTTTTACAGACATTCCCATCCCCAGCCTTCAAGCAGTCGGGCTGGCCGGGCTGACCTTCCAGGTCTTGCTTACGCCGTTTCTGGCGCGCGTGAAAACACCGCGCTGGTCGTTCATAGTCAGTGCCGATGAAGCGGAAATCGTCGCTATCGCGCCCGAGTTCCGGCGCAAGTTGGCGATCTACGACCAAGACCACGATTTCAGGTTCAGACGAACGTTTGCCGCAATCTTTCTGGCGGCACCGATCGCATTCGCCAATAGCTGGCAGGACCTGAAACGCGTACGCGAACTGAAGCGCCTGAGACTGAAGCCGGCCGCACGACTCGCGGCAGACCTGGTTCAGCGGCAGGAAAGAGTCACGTTCAGCGAGTTGATCGAGCTGTGGCAGGATGAAGAACTGCTCGACGCGTTGGAGACAGCAAGCGCCCTGTCCGCCTTCCAGATTTTCAAAGGCGACCCACAGGGGGTGGCACTGACAGGCACAGCCGTAGACCGCTACCTAGTAACGTAGTTTCGACAAAGGCATCGACATGGAGCAATGTGCGCTACTCCGTTCCCTCGCCTGTAAGTACTACGCCGGCCACGTTCTTGCCGTTCGCGGTGTCAACGAACTCGATAACGTCCCACTTGATTCCGCCGCTAGTCGGGAGGAACGTCAACTTGACAGTCACCTTCCGCCCCGCCGGAATCGTGAAGGTTGCTCCGGGGCTGTTTATCGCGAAGCCCTGCCCGCCAGACTTGAACCGCGCCTGTACCTGAATGGCCTGGTTACTGGTATTCACGACGTCGACTCGTTTGGAGGACGCCGGACCGATGTTCACTTTTACACGCCCGAAATCGAGCGGCTTCCCGACGGTTATCGCCGCGCCCCCTACACCGAGCGCGCCGTTGGCAAGCTGTGCGACAGCCTCGCCCTGAACACTGACGACGTTCGCGGTCGCGGACTTGCCAAAACCAACATTCTGGAGTGGTTCGATCTTGCCCTTGAAGGTGCCGACGGCCAGTGGGGCAAACACAACTTGAACCGGGTTGCTGACCCCGTTCTTGCTCAAGTCTCTCGCTGTGTAAGGAGAAGGTTGAAGCGAAAACGGCGAACCTGCGGTCCAGTCACCCGCCACGCCAATGAAGGCCACCTTGTCGTTGCCCCCGTTCTTCCAGGTAACGTTTGGTGAGGTTGCCGTCTGGCCTACGTAGATTTTGCCGAAGTCGTGCTTGCTGACGTTAGAGGTAAGCGTCGCACACCCTGAAAACAGAAAAGAGATTGCCGCGAGTATCACGTAGCGCATTTTCGACCCTTTGATGGTTGTCAGCGCAGAATAATATTAAGGCCGCTCAAAAAATACACTTCTCGCTACGCGCTCTCACTTGTTTGAGCATTCGCACAATTTGCAGCACCACTATGCGTTTGCGGTTTCGGCCTGGCTGGCGCGTTCGCGTTCCATTTTGTGGAGCTCGATCATCAGCTCGTCTACGAGCTTGTCGTTGGGTACGCGCCTCAGGATCGTTTCGCCCTTAAAGAGGTAGCCGGCATCTTTGGCGCCTGCGATTCCTAGATCGGCCTCGGCGGCTTCGCCTGGGCCGTTGACTATGCAGCCGAGCACGCTGACCACGATGTTGCCTTTGTATTCGCGCAGACGCTCCTGCACTTCGCGGGCCAGAATTTCGACGCCGCCGTCCACTTCGTCGCGCCCGCAGCTTGGGCAGGCCACGATCTCGACGTTCTTCTTGCGCAGGCGCAGACCGCTCAGAATCTCGTAGCCCACGTCCACTTCATCCAGCGGGTCGCCGGTGATACTTACGCGGATGGTGTCGCCGATCCCCTCACCCAGCAGCGTGCCCAAACCCATGCTCGACTTCACCGTGCTGGCCTGCAACATGCCAGCTTCGGTTACACCCAGATGCAGCGGCACGTCGGTCTTTTTGGCGAACTCGCGGTTGGTGTAGATGGTCGTCAACACGTCGCTCGACTTGAGGCTGACCTTGAAGTTGTGAAACCCCCACTTGTCGAACTGCTCGCACCATTCGACGGCCGTATCAACCATCAGGTCGGCCATCACGTGCTCCATGTCCTGCTTAACCTCGAGCCCCTTGCGCGGCATGATGCTGCCACTGTTCACGCCGATGCGGATAGCGGCACCTTTGTCCTTGGCCAGGGCAACGATCTTCTGCACCAGCTCAAGCTTGATGTTGCCCGGGTTAATCCGCACGCAATGAACGCCGGCTTCCAGCGCCTTCAGGGCAAGCCCCGGCGCGAAGTGAATGTCGGCGATGATCGGTACGCGCGAGCCTTCGATAATAGCGGGCAAAGCCTGGGCCGACTTTTCATCCGGGCAGGCCACGCGCACGATGTCGACGCCCTTTTCCTGCGCGCCATGGATCTGTTTGAGGGTCCCGGGCACGTCCCAGGTCTTGGTCTTGGTCATGGTCTGGACGGCGACCAGATGATCACCGCCGACGGGGCGGTCTCCCACCATGCAGGTACGTGTCTTGCGTCGTTTGACTTCAAAGCCCACGGGCGCTCCTTTGCTGACTCACTTGAGAATACAAGCGAAGGAACAGAAACGCATCAAGGGGACGTTTGTCTTCAAGAGATGGCGAAACGCGCACGCGCAATGCTCTTCGCCGAGCGCGTCAGGGCGCGATACCGCCGCGAGAAGCTCTTAGGCGTGCGCGCAGACGAGAACACCGTGATTCGCGTGCAGCCGATGTTCACACCCTGGAAGCTGGCCAAGCGGTGAGGTACTAACCGGGCACATAGGTGACCCATGTCAAGTGGTCACTTTTTTGGACGTGCCCGAATTGGAAGGTGTCTGTCCCATTATGACGGCCGGGGCGTTACAATTGCGATTGCTCACGTTCTTGTCCGGGAAGCCGATGGGGCGTATTGCTCCTGTTCAGCCTGTCACACCGATTCTCGGCGTGATCTATCGCGACGCGTCCGTGGTGGACGACGCGTTGATGTGGATTGAGCACCTGATGGGTGATGTCAACCTTCACAGCGACGAGTTTCCGTTTGACCTGACGGACCACTACGAAGCCGAGATGGGGCCTGACCTGAAGCGCCGATTTTTCGCCTTTGACCGCCTGGCCGACCCGACCATGCTGGCCGAATGGAAGGTTCAGTCGAACCAGCTTGAGGAGCAGGCGGCGGAGCGCTACGGCGAGTACCGTCCGATCAACCTGGACCCGGGCTACATCAATGGCGCAAAGCTTGTGCTTGCCAGCGTGAAGGGGCTTGCCCACCGGGTGTACATAGGCCAGGGGATCTCGGCCGAAGTGACCATGAGCTTCCGCAACGGCGAGTGGATCAAGCGCGACTACACATTTCCGGATTTCGCGGCCGGTCGCTACGACGCGTTCTTTGACAAAGTACGCGAGCGTCACCTGCTTCAGCTTGGTGCGCGGGTTTGACGAGAACCCGGTTTTGACATTGTTGCCGCCCGATACCCGAATCCGCATACCGAAATGCGGATTACTCTTTGTAGTGGTAGCTGCCGCCGTTAGCCTGTTCGGGCCTCCCTGGCACAACCGGAGTCTGCCATGCGCACGTTGTTCGTCCTCGCGACGATGCTGCTTGCCGCATCCCTTTGCGCGCAGTCAAGCACGCGGGACATGAGCGTTGATCTCAGCGTTACGACGCAGGCATCGCCCGCGCGGATTACGCTGAACTGGACCTCCGTTGCGGGCACGACCCAGTATCAGGTGTTCAAGCGGAACTGGGGCGGCACGACCTGGAGCAGTGCCATTGCGACTCTGCCGTCCACGACGCTGACCTGGACCGACAGCGCTGTCAGCGTCGGCACGATCTACGAGTATGCCGTGTATCGATCCGCTGGCGCGTGGGAGGGATGGGGGTTCTGCTGTGCGGCCATCGAGGCCCCGGCGGTTCATCTGCGCGGCAAGGTGATCCTCGTGGTTGATGACAGCTTCACGACTTCTCTGGCGACCAAGCTGGCGCGCCTTGAAGATGACATGACAGGCGATGGCTGGCAGGTCATGCGTCTGGACGTGTCCCGCACAGCGACAGTGACGAGTGTGCGCAACCAGATCAGGGCGATCTGGCAGACGGACATGGTGAACACCAAGGCCGTCTTTCTGTTCGGACACGTGCCGGTGCCCCATTCCGGGGAGATCAACCCGGATGGTCACTCCAATCACGTCGGCGCCTGGCCCGCGGACTGCTACTACGGCGAGATGAACGGCAACTGGACCGACAGTACGGTCAACAACACCAGCTCGGGGAACGCGCGCAACCACAATATCCCCGGCGACGGCAAGCTGGATCAGGACGTCATACCGAGCACACTCGAGTTGATGGTCGGACGGGTTGACCTCGCGGAGATGCCGGCCTTTACCCAGACGGAAGAACAGTTGCTGGAGGCCTATCTCGACAAGGACCACGAGTTTCGCACTGCCCAATGGCGCCCGAGTGATCAGGCCGTCGTGCGCGACAACTTCGGTGTGTTCGGTGGGGAGGGGTTTGCTGCCAGCGGCTATCGCAGTTTCGCGCCAATGGTGGGGGCGGCGAACGTCAACACGATTGGCAGCGGGACGTTCTTCAGCACGCTGACCGCCGGCGACTACCTGTGGGCATACGGTTGCGGTGCGGGTAGCTACACCAGCGCCGCGGGCGTAGGCAGCACAACCGATTTTGCAAACAACGCCGTACGGGTCGCCTTCACGGCCCTCTTTGGCAGCTATCATGGGGACTGGAACTACTCCAACGCTTTCATGCGCGCGCCATTGGCCAGCGGCCGCGGGTTGACGTGTGCGTGGTCCGGGCGTCCGTGGTGGTACTTCCACAGCATGGCAATCGGCGAGCCCATTGGCATGAGCTTCATGGAATCGATTAACGACCCGCCGCTCAGTGGCTTTGCCAACAACGGCGTACATGTCGGCTTGATGGGCGACCCGACCCTTCGCCTGCATTACGTGGCGCCGGCGTCAGCACCGGGAGCGAGCCAGGCCGGCGGTGCGGTCACCGTGGCCTGGACCGCGAGCGCCGACGCCGTTGACGGTTACCATGTATACCGCGCGGCGGCGCTAGGCGGCCCCTACACCAGACTGACAACCGCACCGGTCACTACGACCAGCTTCGACGACACCAGCGCGCCTGCCGGGCAGGTCTGGTACTTGGTACGCGCAACCATGCTGCACAGCACACCCAGTGGCAGCTTTCACAATCTTGCGACAGGGGTGTTCACCAGCCTGACCGTGTCATCAACCGGTGGCGGTGGCGGCTCGGGTGGCGGTGGCGGCGGTGGTAGTGGCGGCGGTGGTAGTGGCGGCGGCTGTGTCGTCAGCCTTTCAACGACGCCAGTTTTCAGCTTGTGGCTGATACTCGCAGTCACAGCGTTGTTCTGCGGGGCGGGTTTACGACTTGCCCGCCAGCATTTCCTTGATCAGACGCAGCGGGTCTTCGATCAATGAGATGTGCCCCAGCGCATCCTCAAGCAGGTTATCGACGTAGCCCGCTTCCTGCAGCTCGTTCATGCCCAGTTGGTTGCACAGGTTCATCAGCATTCCCTGGCTCATGATGAACCAGGCCGTCTGCTCGGCGTCTACGGCCTTGTGGACTTCACCCTGTTCCTGGGCCTGCTTGATCAGGTCAGAAAAGTACTGGTTGTAGGCGAGATAGTTGTCCTTCAACACCTGTTTCACACGCGGCAGGTCGGAGTTCGCCAGCGCGCGCAGGTGCAGCCTGAAATACGGCTCGTTCTCGCGCATGATCTGCCCGTGGGCGCGCACGACCGCGATCGCCTTCAATAACGGTGTCGGCAGCTTGCCGGCCAGCAGGTCGTAGTGCTCGATCGTCACTTCCCGCGCGCGGCGCAGCACCGCTACATACAGGTCCAACTTGGTCTTAAAGTGCTGGTAGATGACAGGCTCGGTGACCCCGGCGGATTTCGCCAGTTCGGCCGTCGTTACCTGCCCGTAGCTGGATTTACCGAACAGCTTCGCGGCCGCGTCCAAAAGCTGCACGCGGCGGTCATCTTTGCTGAGGCGTTTTCTGGCCATGTGTCCGGTCTACTTCCCGCGCAGCGCTTCGGCAACGTCGATTTGGATTCGCGCGACATAGAACGGTTTGCTTTCGTCGGTTTTCGTGAACTCAACCAGCAGCACCCCCGCGTCCGACTTCACTTGTCAGTCAGCTTGTCCCGCGCGACTCCAACGAAGAAGCGTATCACGTCAACGACTTCGACATTGATTGCGTTGCCCCTTTCCACCCAATGCGCGCCACTGAAGGCCAAGTAAACGACGGAACCAAGAACAAACAGCAGACCAATCCAAACGGGCCGACTGGTTCACCACAGCAGGGCAGAGAATGTCGCGCAGGCAAGTATACTCGCCCCATTGTAGCTTCCCGACCATGCGCCACGGCGACCACAAACAATCGCCTTCGCAGATCGGGAACCCGCTCAAAGGAAACTGCATGGACGACATCCCTACCAACACAGCCGCGTTTCGGCGCACCGTCGCGGAGCCCGGCCTGCTGTTGCAGCTACATGTGTCCGACCCGGAAGTTCTGGCAGAACTGAACCAGCGCGAAGGCACTGAGCGTGAGCGGTACGCGCAGACAGCCCTGCGAGTGGGCGTGATCGCCCTGCGCCAGGCCGGCGGAATGGTCGATGCCGAGAAGCTGAAACAGGAAGGCGCGCTGATACTCAAGGAGCTTGAGAACCGGCTGCAGAAGCATACTTCCAAGCTGGACCAGGACCTCACCAGCGAGCTCGAAAAGTACTTCGACCCGGAAAGCGGCCATTTCAACGACCGCGTCGGCAAGCTTGTAAGCGAAGACGGCGAGTTATCCCGTCTTCTGAAGTCCCACCTCGTCGGCGACAACAGTCTGCTGGCCCGTGAGCTGGCGGCGACCGTTGGCGCGAACAGCCCTCTGATGAAGCACCTGGACCCTCACAACAAGGAAGGTCTCGTCGAGACGATCACTCGTATCGCGCAAGATCGCCTGGAAGAACAAAGCAAGAAAGTGCTGGGCGAGTTCGACCTGAACAATGACGAAGGCGCGCTAAAACGCCTGATCAACCAGATCGAAACCAACTTCAACCCGGACGACCCCAAGACCGCCCTGGGCGTCCTGAAGAAAGCACTTGGCGAGACACAGGACCAGATTCGAAAGGATCTCTCACTCGACGCTGATGGCAGTGCGTTGAGCAACCTGCACGGCAAGTTGAAAAAACAGATCGATGAGCTGGTCGATAAACAGACCAAGTTCCAGACCGAGGTAGCGACAGTGCTCGCAGAGTTACGCGGCGCAAAGAAGGAGCGCGCCGTCAGCCCAAGTGGCGGCTTTGACTTTGAAGACCTGGCAGGCGCAGCGCTGCGCGAGCGCGTCCATGGGGATGAGTTGTTTGAATCAGTGGGCGAAACCACAGGGTTGGTCGCGCGCAGCAAAGTCGGCGACCACGTACAGACGCTGGGTGCCGAGTCGGCCGCCCCGGGCGGAAAAATTGTCTACGAGTGCAAGCGCGCGGAAAACTACACACTGGCAAAGGCGCTATTGGAGCTTGCTGATGCCAAGAGAAACCGCGGCGCAGCAGTAGGTGTGTTTGTCCTGGCGGCCTCCAGTCTTCGCGACAACCCGAAAATGCAGGGCGAGTTTGAACGCTCCTTGACCCGTCAAGGGACTGACATTGTCGTGGTCTGGGACGCTGAGGACGAGGCCAGCAACGTCAACCTGGACGCGGCAGTGACACTGGCGCGTGCTTTGGTCGTACGCGAGACGTCCGGTGCGGATGCAGCTTCCGAGGTCGACTGGACGACACTTGATAAGGCGCTGAACGATATCGACCGTCAGCTTCAGTACTTTGACGAGCTGAACACCTGGACCGGCAACATCGAGCGCGACGCGGGAAAACTGAAAGAGCGTCACAAGAAGATGGCCGAAGCGCTTCAGAAGGACCTGGACCGGATCACCGAGGATTTGAACACACTCAGACCCTAGCGAGTCTCGCATTCGCCCGACCACAAGGTCCTGGTGCGAAACTTGGGAGCCTTCTCATGGCCGGTTACTCAGGCACTCCTTTGGTGACTAAGCTTGGAATCAAGGCGGGGTTTTCTGTTTTGATTCTGGGTGCGCCGGTCGGCTTTTCGGACTTGCTGGATTTGCCGCCTGAGGTTCGCATCACCTCGCGACGCGGCAAGGGGCCTTACGACGTCATCCTCTACTTCACCAAGTCTCGCGCGGCATTTGAGAAGGACCTGGCGAAGCTGCGCAAAATCATGGCCCCCGCCTGTGGGCTCTGGATCTGCTGGCCGAAGAAGGCGAGCAAGGTTCCTACCGACATGACAGAAGACGTTGTCCGCGAGGTCGCATTGCCGACGGGTCTGGTGGACAACAAGGTTTGCGCCGTCGACGAAACCTGGTCCGGCTTGCGATTGGTGATTCGGAAGGAACTTCGATGAACTCGCCTACGCTTCCTTACATCTCTTACAGCCCGAAGCGGCAGTTCTGCGTCTGCGTCACGCCACACAGCTCCAGAGCGACTTGGCTTGCAGTGAAGCACGTTCGGAAACACCGGTCGTTTGTTTATGATGCCAACGGAAAGCACTGGGAAGAGATCTGGACAGTGGACGATCGCGCATTCGGATTGTTCGCCCGCATGTTCAACCTGATCCGGCCCATCGAATTCAGTTTCACGGAAGCTGCGCCGATCACGGTAAAGGAAATGACCAAGATTCTCTGCGCCATCATCGACAACGATCCAGACGACTTATGGTGCCAGTGGATGACTCATGGACAAGTCAAACGCCGCCTCCGCAGACAGAAGACACCTGGCGACCTGATCTGCTTTGCCGGAGACCTGGGACTGACCGAATTCAATAGAGAAGTCTACGGCGATCAAATCGAGCAAACCAAATAGTGGCGGGGGGCGCCCGTGCCCCCCGTCTTTGTGATCCGATAAGCCGGGTTTTGTTCCCCTTGCGGGGTGGCTGTCATTCGTCTAGATGCCGCGTTGCCACAGCATTCCAGCGGCCTACCCGGACCTTCAAACGAGGCGAGCCACCTCGTGGAACTTTCGTTCCTCAGTCCCTATTTGGCCTTGCTCCGGAGGGGGTTTGGCCTGCCACGCCTGTCGCCAGGCGCGCGGTGCGCTCTTACCGCACCTTTTCACCCTTACCCGAACCCTTTCGGGCCGCAACCGGTGCACGGAGCTTTCGGGCTCTCCTGTACGTCAGTCACGCAAGCCGGGCGGTACGTTTTCTGTGCCACTTTCCCTGGGAGCGCCTTTCAGACGCCCCCGGTTGCCGTTAGCAACCCTCCTGCTCAATGGAGCCCGGACTTTCCTCTCGCCCTCGCGGGCAAGCGACTGCCTGGACCACAACCCTTATCGTACGCGGGTTTCACAGGCAGTACAGAGCCCGCCGCCAGTGCAAAACAAACCGGTCGCGCGAATTTCGCGCGACCGGTTCAAGCTTTTGGGCGGCTATCTGGGATCGACGTACAGCCTGACGTCGTCCTCACGCATGGTTTCAAAGCGCAAGTCGCTTCGGGCGCGGCGGTACCACTCGTCGCCCAGCAGGTTGCTGCCGAGGATCACTACATCCGTACCGGGTTGTACCTTGTCGACGACTTTCACACCCGCCAGGCGCAGCATTTCTGCCAGGCGTTCCTTGGTGTAAGCCTCGTTCGGCGGCTCATAGCTGCCGTGCAGCGCAATCGACAGGAATTTGCCGTCGTGCCATAGCTGGCTGACAATCTTGTCGCCCTTGCGAATCGGGTCATCGTCGTTGGTCAGGCTCAACACTGTGCACAGGCTGAAATGCGGCGACAGGGCGCGGACAATCTCGACCACTCCCACGAACTCGTCCTTTTCGAAGCCGTGCAGACGCCAGACCTCAAATCGCTGTCCGGCGCGCACGCCGTCCGCGTGTCCCAGGTTGATGTGCGTGATGCCGCGGCCGTAGTCGCTGTAGCTGATTTCTCCGTCCGGGTCGCTCTTCTCAAGCTTCACCGGGATCTTCAGCCGCGGCAGGTTGCGGATCAGGTCTTCGAACTTCTGGGCGTCGCCCTCGTGGGTGACTTTGGCGTTCTGGAACTCGTTCTGAAGCACTTCAATACGCCCCTCGGCCGCGACGTACATGAACTGCAGGGTGTTGCCGCGGCTGCTGGTGGCGCCGTCAGCTTCGCCGGCGACGTCCTCGGCCTCCTGAAGCTCGCGCAGCCCGGACTGCTTGTTGTCTTCGATGCTGCGAGAGATCTTGGCCAGCTCATCGGTGATGAACTTCAGGCTGGCGTCCTCACCCTTGTAGCCGGTGACGACATCGATCTCGCGACCGTTTTCGTCGAGTACCTTCACGTTTCCCGCGACGTCCGAATACAGCAGGTTGTACTGGTGCAGGTTGGCGCTGACGAGATCGCGCAGGAGCTGGGTCTGTTTGCGGAAGATCAGCTCAAGCGTAATGCGAGTCGGCTCCTGCATCATGCTGTCGCTGGGCTTGGCGCCGCCAGCCCATTTGCCGCGGGCGTCGGCGACAGCCGCTTCCGGCGCGGGCAGGTCGGGGTTTTCCTTGTCGATGGGGCGACGCAGGTCGCCTTCCGTTAATACGGCGCCTTCGCCACCGGCAAATTCGATGGTGCGGACGGTGTAGTACTGGAAGCCCTTGAAAGCGACGTAGCCCTTCAGCCTGTTCTCAAAGTCGTTCAGCCATTCGCGCGCGGCGATGTAGTCATGTACGTAGCCGGTGTCGCCGTCCGTGGCGCCGTAGTAGCGTGATTCCGCGTCAAGGTAGGCGCGCAGCAGCGGGCTCTGGTTTTCCGCGGGTGCGTTGCGCTCGTTTTCGCCCTGGAAGACGCTGGGGCGCGAAACCTGGGCCTGCACCTCGGAGGCCTTGCCTGTCGGGTCGCCCATCTTGAAGCCGACCCATGCGGATACATCGAGCATGTGGCTGCGGATGGGCTCAAACTGTTCACGGTCCTTCTCGAGCTTGTTGACCAGCGCCGCGCCCTCGACGCGATAGCTTTGGACCTTCTGCGCGTAGAACGCCCACACCAGCGTGGCGATCAGGACAAACGGCGTGAGAATCGCCGTGATGATCCAGTACCAGCCCGCGACCTGTTGTTTTTGTGCCATGACAGCTTCCTTAGTGATTAAGACGTGCTCAAGTCCGAACGGTTAGTCCTTCTCGGGGCCTGTGCGACCCAGGAACCAGAGCACTTCTTCTTCAGGATACTTTTCGAAATTCAGGCGGCGTTCTTCGGCCCGAATGAATGACGGGTCTTTGTCCCAGTTGCCGCCGATGACGACCGCGTCCGTGGTGGCGTCGATTTCACTCGTAACACGGAAGCCGACGCTGCGCAGCAGGTCCGTCAGTTGCTGCCGCGTCAACTTGGTGTAGCTGCCCCCGAACTCGCCCACCAAGGCCCAACTGTGGTACTGGCGGTCGCTGAAGTTGGGGTTGCGGATGATGTCGCCGGCCTGCGGGTAGATGCCCGGGTTTTCCAAGGCGTCCACGCGGCAGCGCGCGATGTTTCCCCGCAGCACTTCCTGTACACGAATCTCGCCGATGGGCAGTTCACTTGAGCGGCTGGCGTCGGCGCGCAGCACCTGGAATGTCTGGTTCTTGCGCACGTCGCTGCTCTGCCCGATGTTGATCCAGACGTAGCCGGACTTCGGATCGACCAGGAACACCGCCCCGTCCGGGTCGCGGCTGTCGTCAATACGCCGCTTGTCGGCCTGGATGCGGTAGGCCTCCATGGCTTCGCGTGCCTCCCGGCGGGCTTTGGCGGCTTCACGGGCCGAGTCAAACGCCTCCTCGCGCGCCTCGCGTACTGTGTCTGAATCAAGCTTGTTGTAAGTCTCAATTTCCTTCTTCATTGCCTCGGCGAGGCGTTGCTCGGCGTCGGCAACTTCCTGCTGCTGCGTCGCGAGTTCGCCGTTCGCTGTTTCGATCGCGGTCGCGACGTTACCGTACAGGCGCTCCGATTCGGTGCCCTTGTTGGCGGCCTTGTCGCTGCGGTATTTGGACTGGAAGGTACGCTGCCCGGAAATGCGCGGGATGTGGTTCTTGACAAGCTCATCGATCAGCACGTCCTGCTTGCCGAGCGCCGTCTGCAGCGTCTTGACGTCGGCAGCCTCATACAGCTTGGCCGCGTTGCGCGAGGTGCCCTTGATCTGCCGGACATCGATGGTGACTTCTTCTTCCTCACCTGCGTCGTTGATGATCTTGAGCTTGATCTGCTTGCCCGCTTCCGTTTCAGACAGCGGTGTGGACGATCCCGCTGCGTCCGCTACCTCATAGTAGTCTGCGACTACTTCACTGCCCTCATTCAGCAGCGTTTCGATTGCTTTCGGCGAGCTGTAGGCCGCGTCACCCTTGAAGCCGATGTAATTCGAAACCTCGGCATAGCGGGCCCGGACGGCATCTAGCTCGGCGCTTTGGCGGGCGGGGATTTCGCGCAGGGCCGACAGGTACTGCTTCTCTTTTTCGGCCTTGTCATAGGTAATGAACGCGAGCGTCCCCATACCCAGCAGGAAGACGATCATGACGATCATGACGATCAGATCGACCATCCCGCGGCGAGATTGTCTCGACATGGATGACTCCATTGCTGACGCATGAATTCCCGAAGGATCGAGCCCTCGGAAGCGCCTGCAGAATTCAGGGGGGTAAATGCGCCTCCAACATAGAGTTGAGCGCCCCCAAGGGCAATAATCGGGGCGCGAAAACCTTGACACGGCTTTGTCACGCAGGGGGCGGGTTTCGTCAGGGCTGCGCCAACTTCGTAAGGCGAATGCGCTTGCCGCCACCTATCCCTTGGCTAGGATGACACTTGTGCGACATCGAACGAATGCGACGTGTTTCTTGAACGGCCCGCTAGACGGGTCCGTGTCGCGTTTCGGCTTCACGTGAGCCGCATTGGCTTCGCCCGTGGGCGAGGTCCGCAGTGGTTTCAGCTGAGTGCACACATTCGCTGCCGGTCGGTAGCGTCCGCCTCGACCCGAAAGGGATCGTCGCGACGCGTTCCGGGCTAACGGGCAGACCCAACCAACAATCAAACCCCCACATACGTCCAGGCGGGCGGGCATCCGTCCATACACAAGGCACTTTGGAGAGCGAAATGACACGATTCCTTTGTTTACTCATCGCCTTTACCGGCATGTTTGCAGTAGCGGCTTGCGGCAATGGCAACACGCCGACAAACGGTGCCAACACTCCGGACAACACGGCCGGTGGCGGCGGCGGCAACGGCGGTGGCGCGCCCGCAAAGATTATCATCACGGCAATCCCTGATGACAACGCCGACAAGCTCAAGGAGCATTTCGGCGCCATCGCCAAGTACCTTGAGGGTAAGATCGGCATCCCGGTTGAGTACATGCACGTTGAGAACTACGCGGCGTCCGTGACCGCACTCGCCAACGGCCAGGCCCACATGTCGTGGATGGGCGGCGTGACCACCGTGCAGGCCGACCAGAAGACCGAAGGCGGCGCGGTTGTTGTGTGCTGCCGCGACATTGACAAGAAGTTCAAGACCTACTTCATTGGCAACGCCGAAGCTGGCGTCCGCAAGGTCGACGACCTGAAGATGATGGCTGAAAAGGGCGAAGGCGCCAGCTTCACCTTCGGCAGCAAGGGCAGCACGAGCGGGCACCTGATGCCGCGCTACTACTTCAAGAAGCAGTCGGGCAAGAACCCCGAAGATGTGTTCGGCAGCGTTTCCTACAGCGGCAGCCATGATCTCACTCTTGAGCAAGTCGCCAACGGGACGCACGTTGCTGGTGCGCTGAACTACGCCACCTACGACAAGGCCTCACAGGAGCTGAAGGACAAGGCCCCGATCATCTACACCACTCCGACCTACGTTGATTACAGCTTTGTCGCGCGCAAGGACCTCGGCGATGAACTGATCGGCAAGATTCGTGATGCGCTTACCTCCCTCGACAAGAGCAGCGATGAGGGCAAGAAGATTCTTGGCTTCATGAAAGCAGAGAAGCTGGTGAAGGCTGAAATGAGCGAATGGGACGGCATCAAGGCCGTCATGGAATCTGGCGTCGACATCGGCGGCTAAGCAGTGCAAAACATCGGGGGCGGCGAACTTGCCGCCCCCGATTTATCAACACAGCTATGGAAACAGTGACCCAAACCGAAACATCCACTTCGACCGCGCCTGAGGGGGCGGCGATCTTCAAGCTTTCCGATGCGTCCATGAGTTTCGGCCGTGTTGACGCGCTTAAGAATCTGAATTTCGGCGTACTCGAGGGTGAACGCATAGCCGTCATAGGGCCTTCCGGCGCGGGCAAGACGACTCTCTTCCGCATGCTCGCCGCGGTGATCAAACCGACAAGCGGCGTCGTGACTGCTTTCGGTCACGACACCCGCACCCTGCGCGGACGCGTCTTGCGCCGGCTGCGAAGCGACATCGGCATTCTTTACCAGAACGACAACTTGATCCAGCACCTGCGAGTCGTACACAACGTATTGATGGGCAAGCTGGGGCGCTGGATTCTGCCGCGCGCCCTGCTGAGCCTGTTCTGGCCACAGGATTTGAACGCGGCAAAGAAGGCCCTCGGCGAAGTGGAGTTGCAGGAAAAGCTGTGGTCCATGCCGGGCGAGCTATCAGGCGGCCAGCAGCAGCGCGTGGCAATTGCACGCCTGATGGTGCAGCAGCCGCGCGTGATGCTGGCCGATGAGCCTGTCAGCCAGCTCGATATCCGCCTGGGTCGCGAGATCATTGAACTGCTGTCGGGCGTCGCGCGCCGCATGAACACCACACTCATGGTGAATCTGCATACGCTGGAGCTGCTGCAGGGGCATTTTTCGCGGGTGATCGCCCTGCGCGAGGGCGCCGTCTTCTGGCAGGGGACGCCGCGGGAAATCACTCGCGAGATGCTGAAAGATCTCTACGGCGCAGAGTACCGCGCCATGCACCTCGATGAAGTTGAGCTTGATGCATGACCAACACACCAGGCATTGACCGCTATGCCGCAAAGCGTCCTTGGGGACACTTTGTCGCGTTCGTCGTGATTGCGCTGCTGGTGCTTGGCTCGTTCTGGGCGGTCGAGTGGGACTTCAGTGCGCTCACGGAGCCTGACAAGCGCGACCGTGCGCTGGATCGTGCATGGGATCTGTTCGTCTCGTTTTCCAGCCCCGACCTAACCGGCGACTGGGTTGAGCGCTGCTGGGAGCTTACCAAAGAGACCCTGAGCGCCGCCGTCATGGCGACCTTCATGGCGGTCATATTCGCCTACCTGCTGGCAATGGGCGCGGCCAAGTCCGTAATGGTCGGCCTGGAGCCAGCCACTGGATGGGTTTCCCGCCTGTTGCGTCTGCCATTCCACGTTGTCTGTTCCGCATGCCGCTGGACACTGGACATCCTGCGCGCGGTGCCGGATTTCGCCTGGGCGATCATTCTCGTGGCAGTTCTCGGCCTGGGTCCCGTGACCGGTGCCGTCGCCTTGGGGCTTAACGTCACGGGTATTCTGGGCAAGGTCTACAGCGAATTCTGGGACAGCGTTGACCCGAAAGAGTACGAGCAGATTCGCTCGCTTGGCGGCGGGCGCATCAAGACGTTCCTGTATGGCATTCGTCCGCTAGCTTCGCGCAGCGTACAGTCGTTTACGCTCATGCGTGCCGAGTGCGCGATCCGCAATGCGGCCGTGATCGGCGCCGTGGGCGGTGGCGGGCTCGGCGCCGAGATCATGTACCAGATCGGTATGGGCCAATGGGACAAGACCAGCACGCTGATTCTGTTCACGCTTGCGCTCACTTTCAGCGCCGATCTCGCAAGCAACTTCATCCGGCGCCAGCTTCGCAGTGACCCGAACCACCCCCGTGCCATCAGGGCGCGCAGCACGCTCGCCAGTCTTTCGCGCGCGTACGTTGGTGTCGGATTCGCGATGCTGGTCGTGATGTGGTGTGTCTGGTTCATGGGGTGGGGAAACAGTGGCGGCCCTGACGGCGAAGCGAAGAACTACCTGGAACCGCTGGCAAATCTCGCGGACTCCGAGGAGCGCGAAAAGATCAAGTTCTTCGAGGACCTGCTCGATCCGGACTTCGATCTAGAAAGCATCGGCTACGGCGACCCGAAAAAGCGCGCGATCTATGAGGACATGGGCACCAATGTCCAGTTTGACGAAGATTACTCCTGGTATGACTTCTGGCGTCCCGCGGCCTGGGAGTCCTGGGAGAAGTCGTTGCAGAGCTGGTTCGTCTGGCGGGCGGTGAAATCCGCGAGCGTGCCCCTGGCGATGGCGATCATCGGCACGCTGCTTGGTGTGCTTGGCGCGATGGCGCTGACCTATCCACACTCGCTGGCGTTCCAGCTTGAGAGTCAGCAGTTCACGGGCGAGGCTCCGCACCCGGCAATCCGGGCCCTGCGGCTCGTGCAGATGGCGATTGCGCGCGGACTCGGGCTAATATCGCGGGGCGTGCCGGAAGTGATGTGGGCTTTCCTTTTCATTGCCTTTTTTGGGCCCGGGCTGCTGGCTGGGGCGATCGCGATTGCGTTGCACAGCATGGGTGTGCTGGTGCGGGTGTTCAGTGAAACCGTGGATAACGTGCCGTACCGGAATTTCGAGCAGACTTTCCGCGGCTCGCGCATGACCTGCTTCGCCTACACTGCCGGGCCGATGTCCTGGAAGGACTGGCTGACGTACAGCTTCTTCCAGTTCGAAAGCAATGTGAGAACCGGCGTCGTGCTGGGCATCGTAGGCGTCGGCGGACTCGGGTTCTTCTTCACGTTCCAGTTCGAGATGTTCAAGCACCAGAAGGCCAGCGTATACCTGATCGTGATGATCCTGCTGACCGTCGTAATCGACCGCATCTCACGGGGGCTGAAGCTTTCGCGCGTGAACAGTTAGCCGGTGTTCATCAGGCCGCGGGCGATGCCTTTGACGGTTGTCAGCAGCGATTTCTCAAGCTGCTTGTCTTCGCGGTTTCCGGCGCGCCATTCTTTGAGCATCCTGATCTGCAACAGGCTCATTGGGTCGATGTAGGGGTTGCGCAACGCGATGGAGCGGGCGAGCCATGGCTCGTTGTCGAGCAGCTGCTTGATCTCTTTGACTTCGCAGATCAGATCACCCGTCTGATCGAACGCCGCGCGAAGTTCCGGGAACAACTTCTCGCCGACGTCGCCGGCTAGCTCTGCGTAGCGGGCCGCGATGTTCATGTCGGCTTTGGCCATCACCATCTCGACGTCGCTCAGCATTGTGCGCAGCAGCGGCCAGTCGCGTGCGGCATTGCGGATGGACTCAATGCCGTGGTCATCGATTGCCTGTCTTAAACCGGCGCCTACGCCGTACCAGCCGGGCAGGATGTGCCGGGCCTGCGTCCAGGCGAACACCCATGGAATAGCGCGCAGGTCCTGAATCCCGCGCTGCTGGCGGCGTGAGGCCGGGCGCGAGCCGATTCTCATGCGGGTGATGACATCGAGCGGTGTCGCGAGGGTGTAGTACTGAAATAGACGCGGGTCGTGGTGGACGAGATTGCGGTAGGCTTCACGGCTGGCACTCGCGATGCCGTCCATGATCGCGCACCATTTCGGGTCGGGCTTTGGCAGCGCGTCCTCGCGCAGGCTGAAGTTCAGCACAGCGCCTGTAGTGACTTCCAAAGTGCGCTGGGCAATGCCGCGCAGCCCGTAGCGAGCGTGGATGATCTCGCCCTGCTCAGTGACGCGCAGGTGCGAGCGCACACTGCCGGGCGGCTGGGCGGGAATGGCCTCGGTTACTTTGGTGCCGCCGCGGCTGACCGTTCCGCCGCGGCCATGAAACAGCACCAGCTTCACACCGGCTTCGTCCGCTGCCTGCACGAGTTCTTCCTGCGCCCTGAACAAAGCCCAGCGCGCGGAAGCAATGCCGGAGTCTTTTCCGCTGTCTGAGTACCCCAGCATCACATACTGAAC
This sequence comes from Planctomycetota bacterium, assembly GCA_019912315.1. Taxonomy (GTDB): domain Bacteria; phylum Planctomycetota; class UBA8742; order UBA2392; family UBA2392; genus JACKID01. The sequence goes on along the minus strand of JAIOJA010000049.1, from coordinate 28,773 downwards.
ATCACCGCGGGACTTCAAGTGCTCGCGGTACAGCTTATCGCTCAGCATGGTCTTGAGAGTCGCGGCGGCGCTTTGCAAGTCGTCAACGGTTTCGAACAGCGGGGCGACATCAAGCGGAACGCCTCCGTCTTCGATAAAACCGGCCGTGCGGGCGAGGTACAGGACGGCAAGCACATCGTCGGGCCCTTGGGCCATACTGATGATGTAGGGACCGACTGAAGGCGGGCCGTACTCGCGCTGCATGTCCTTGAGCGCGCGGAATACATCAAGCGAACGCTCGACTTCCGGGTCATCGCTGCGGGCAACGGGTTGGGACCAACCGGCCATCAGTGCTTCGGCGCGTTGCTGCCCTGTGGAACCGGCGAACTCTTCGCTGTCCAGCAGTTCGCCACAAACCTTACGGTGGACCTCGCTGTCCTGGCGGGTATCGAGGGTGGCGAAGTGGAAGCCGAAGCATTCAACACGGCGGGTCAGACGGCGCACGTGGTGCAGCCCGGCGTTGTCGCCTTTGTTGATGTGCAGGCTTTGGGCGATCGTGCGCAGGTCATTGCGCAATTCGTCCGGACCACGATAGCGCGGGCGGTCGTTGCGATAGGTGGCTTTTAACTTCTCGACCATGCAATAGAGCAGCACGCGGTAGGGCATCTCGCGGTGGCGATCCGGAATGGTGTCGACGGTCTTCGGGAATTCGCCGACACGCTTGCTAATCAGCGTGCGCAGCTCGTCGCTGAATCCGGCCTGAGCTTCGGTCTGGCTCAGGTATTCGATCAGCCCGTGCGTTTCGTGGCGATAGATGTCCAGAATCGCATCCCGTTGACGTGTCAAGGTCGCGCGGATCGTATCGGCGTTGACGTTCGGGTTGCCGTCCATGTCGCCGCCGACCCAGGTACCGAAGCGCAGCCAGGGGCGCAGCTCCGGCTTGCGGCCGAAAGTCAGCTCGAATGCTTCCTCGAAGCTCTCAATCAGTGGGGGAATGATCCGGTAGATCACCGCGCGCAGATAGAACAGCACGTGCTCGACTTCGTCACTCAGCGTCGGGCTGCGTTCGAGATGCTCGCCGGTTTGCCACGCCGTCGTGACTTCTTCGCGTACTCGGGACCAGGCGCGCTCCTCTTCCACGGGTGTTACGGCGTGGGCCTCGATGCGATCCACCAGTGCGCGTGCGATTCGCTGCTGTTTGGTCAACAGCGTGCGGCGCACGGCCTCCGTGGGGTGTGCGGTGAACACCGGCTCGATCACGAGTTTACCGAAGGCGGCTTCAACCTGCTCGCCGTCATAACCGTCGCGTTTTAGCTGGTCCAAAACATGCTTGGGGCCGTTGGGTTGGGGGCCTTTGCGTTCGTACTCGCGGCGTCGGCGCAGGCGGTGGATCTGCTCGCCCATGTTGATTGCGCTGAAGTAAGCGCTGAAGGCGCGCACCAGCGTTTCGCGCTGGACACCTGGGACGCCACGGATCGTGTCCTCAAGTATGTCCTCGCCCTCGCCACGTGCTGCTACTGCGGCCTGTCTGGTGGCTTCGACGAACTTGTAGAACTCCTCGCCTTCCTGCTCGCGCAGCATATCGCCGACGAGGGCGCCGAGTTTGCGGACGTCGTCGCGGAGGGGTGTGTCCTTGGCGGAGAAGTTAAGCGTCATCGCGACCAGTATACTTTCGGGAATACAGGTCGAGACTCTCGACCAGGATGTCCAAAGCCCGTTCGGGCCCCTGGACTTCTTCACCCATACGTTCAGGTTAGAGGGAACAGGTTTCAGGGGAGGGCGGTGACAGGTGGTTCCCTGAACCCTGAGACCTGTCACCTGACCCCTGAATTTTGGCGGGAGCACATGGGAATCGAACCCACCTGACCCGTTCAGGTCACAACGGTTTTGAAGACCGAGAGGCCCACCAGGCGCCTTTCTGCTCCCGTTGCTTTCTATATACAACCTTCATCGCGGTGCGTCAGCCCTTGCGCAGGCGCCACAGTGCCCCCAGAAACGCCAGCCCGTATCGGAACACCCGGTTCTTGCTGCGCCCCTCACCTCGTTGGTGGTAGTGGATGCCGACTTCTTTCACGCGGGCGTTCTTCCTCTTGGCGTGGGCCAGCAGGGCCGGCTGCACCTCAAAGAAACGGGCGGCAGGTTCAGCGTCGGTGAACAAATCACGGCGATACAGGCGAAAGCCAGAGCTGACGTCGCGGGCCGGCAGACGCGCGAACCACTTGAACATTCGGGCCAGCGCGCGCGACAGAAAGCGGCGAAACGCGCTGCCGTCGCTGCCGCCGCCCTTGGTCATACGGCTGCCGACCACCAGGTCGGCATCTTCGCGCGCTTCCCACAATCGCTTTGCGTCTTCAACCGTATGGCTGCCGTCGGCGTCCATCACGAGTACCCATTGGGTGTCCGCATCGCGGATGCCTTGCAACAGGCTGCTTGCGTATCCTTGTTCGTTGATCATCACTCTTGCGCCCGCGGCTTCGGCCTTTGCTGCGGTGTCGTCGGTGCTTGCGCCGTCGATCACGATGACAGGCGCGTTAAAGGCTTCCTTTAATGCCGTCACGAGCGGTGCAATGTTGCCCGCTTCGTTGATGGTTGGCAGTACGATCGTGAGGTCGTTCAATTCTTCGCAGCCGCGATGGCGTCAACCAGCTCAGTGTCCTGGCCGTCAAGCAGTGTGCGGGGGTCGAATACCAGCGCGTCGTTCTCGATGCGGCAGAATACGCTGGGCGTGTTCATGCGCAGGCGTTTGGCCGCGGCGTCCGGCGAGCCACCAAGTTTGCGGATTACCAGCACGGTTGTCGGCAACTCTTCGCCCGGTGTGCTGCCCCCGCCGATCTGGCTGGTGCTGTCTTGCAACTCCGCCTCGACTCCGCGCTTCTTCAAACGTGTGGCGATGCTGCGGGCCTTGCGCTTGATTTCCTCGGCGTCGCGGGAGATCGCTCGCAGGGTCGGAACGGTCTGCAGGACGTTTTCAGGGTCGAGATACAGCTTCAGGGTGTGCTCCAGCAGGGCAAGCGTCATCTTGTCGCAGCGCATCATGCGGAAGTAGGCGTTCTTCTTGATGCGGTCGACCAGATCCTTGCGCCCGACGATAATGCCGGCCTGCGGGCCGCCAAAGAGTTTGTCGCCGCTGAAGCAGACAAGGTCTGCGCCCGTTCTGACCAGTTCCGGCACGCTGGGCTCGCTCGTGATGCCGTACTTCTTGAGTTCAATGATGCTGCCGGCGCCGAGGTCATACACTACAGGCACGTTCCGCCGTCGCCCGATCTCGACCAGTTCTTCGAGCGCCGTTTCATGGGTAAAGCCGACGATCGCGTAGTTGCTGGTATGCACCTTCAGCAGCATGGTCGTTTCATCCGTGATGGCTTCTTCGTAGTCAGCGGCCTTGGTCTTGTTGGTGGTGCCGATCTCGACAAGCTTGCAGGCGGCCTTGCGCATTACGTCGGGCATGCGGTAGCTGCCGCCGATTTCCACCATGTGGGCGCGGCTGCAGACCACCTCTTTGCCCTCTGCCAGGGTGTTCAGGATGATCATGGTGGCCGCGGCGTTGTTGTTGACAACCGTGGCGGCCTCGGCGCCTGTGATGCGCTCGATCAACCCGTTTACCAGCTTGTCGCGGTCGCTGCGCTTGCCTGTTGACCTGTCAAGTTCAAGGCACGAATAGCCAGTGGCCTCGGCGACGGCGGCCTTTACGGCGGCTTCAGACAGTGGCGCGCGCCCCAGAGAAGTGTGCAGTATGACGCCTGTGGCGTTGATCACCCGGCATTGCACGGGGTCGGTCAGCGCGGCGATGCGGCGTTCGATCTGGCCGGCGAGAGCGGCTTCGGATAACTCGGACTGAAAAACATGGCCGCCCTCGCGCATGTCGTTGCGTAGAACCTCAAGCATGGCGCGGGCTTCTTCGATGATCAGTGACCGGCCAAGGCGGTCCACCAGCGGCGCGAACGGCGTGCTGGATAGAAGCGCGTCGAGCTTCGGCAGGTCGCGCAATGATGCGGTTGGGGCCTGTTTGGTCACGCGCGCAGTCTATCAGAGGAAGGGCATGGATTTACAGGATGTAGATAGGCGGACGGGGTTGGTCGTGGCAAATCCGCATCGGCTGGTCGGGTGAAGCATATGCGGTAGCCGGGGAGGTGGCGTCGCGGTGCGGGCGAAGTAGTTTCTTTCGCATGTTCACTGTCGTCGCGAGTGTGATTGGTGGTGTCGGGCTGTTTTTGCTCGGCATGATCCTGATGACGGACGGGCTGAAGGCCCTCGCCGGTGACGCTCTGCGTTCGATCCTTTCGAAGTACACGACGAACCGCTGGTCGGCCGTTGGTGCCGGTGCGGGAATCACGGCCGTCGTTCAGTCTTCAAGTGCGACGACCGTAGCGACGATCGGCTTCGTGTCGGCCGGACTGCTGCCGTTCAGCAATGCCGTCGGCGTGATCATCGGCGCGAACCTTGGTACCACCAGCACTGGCTGGCTGGTGAGTCTGCTGGGTCTGAAATTCAGCATCGGCAAGATCATTCTGCCGGTGATCGGCATCGGCGCGTTCGCGAAGCTTGTGACTCGCGGGCGCCTGGCGCAGGTGGGCACAACCCTGGCGGGGTTCGGCGTCATTTTCGTCGGTATCGACGTGTTGCAGGCCGGAATGGCTGATCTGGCCGTTGAGTTTGACCCGTCCTCATGGCCGCAGGCGACGCTGGGTGGGCGCGCGCTGCTGTTGCTGATCGGCATGGCGATGACGGTCGTGATGCAGTCGTCCAGCGCCGCCGTGGCAACGACGCTGGCGGCACTTTCCGGCGGGACGATTAACGTCGAGCAGGCCGCCGCGCTGGTGGTGGGGCAGAACGTCGGGACGACAATCACCGCCGCAATCGCCGCGATCGGCGGCAGCGTGCAGGCCAAGCGCACGGCCTTGGCGCACATCATATTCAATCTGGTTACAGCCGCTGTGGCGTTTGCGGTGTTGCCGTGGTTCACCGCTGCGGTTGAGTCCGCGTCGGAAACCTGGATCAGCGGCGACCACGCGATTACCATTGCTGCGTTCCACACTGCTTTCAATCTGCTTGGCGCCGCGATCTTTGTGCCGCTGCTGCCGCAGTACGCGCGCTTCATCGAGAACCGCTTCAAACTCAAAGGCAACCGCCTGACACAGCACCTGGACGCATCGCTGCTGCAAGTCCCGACTGTAGCCGTCGAGGCCGTCCGCAACGTGTTGAAAGAGATTGGCGCGACCGTGTACGAGTCACTTGCGAATACCCTGCGCGGTGAGAAGACCTGGTTCGAGAGCAAGGATGTTACGGAAGCGGACGAGGCGCTGGACGAGACCCGACACTTTCTGTCGCGGATCCCGCCGCCGGAGAACGCCGGTTTCGAGTTTCAGCGGCAGCTTTCCACGCTCCACGCTGTGGATCATCTTGAGCGCCTGTTAAAGGAAACGAAGGACCCGGAAGCACTAAGCGTCGCGCGCAAGAACATGGACTTGCGAAAGGTCGCCGATGACATGGTCGCGATGCTTCATGAACTGGCCGTCCAGTTGCGTGATCCGGAGACAGAGCCCAATGCCCGGCGCGCGGAGGTGTTCTCGCAGAAACTGGCCGAAGACCGGCGCACGGCCCGCCCGGCGATTTTGCTTGCCACGGCCGAGCGCAAAGTGGACCCGGACCAGGCGCTGCACGAATTGCACGCGCAGCGCTGGCTTGACCGCCTCGCCTACCACGTGTGGCGAAGCTCGCATCACCTGCGCGAAATGACCCGCAAGGAGATGGGCGGCGGCGATTCGGCCGACGTCGGTGCGCACGGCGCAAGTGCTGCCGTATCAAGCACTTCCGAAGATCCGCTGAAGTCGCCCGAGAAATCTGAATAGTTGCGGCGTGGCCGACGCAGTGGCAGCCAATGAGCCAAGCCGTGATGCCAACCGCTGACCTTGAAACCTTGGCTGAATCCACGCGTTAACCAAATCCGCTGGACTGGCTGGGCTCAGGGATGCGGCCGCCGAAGCCGCCGGTGGAGTTGCGCTTCAAACCCATCGCTGCGAGGAAGCGGTACCAGCCCAGCTTGAACATGGACGGCTTGTTCACCCTGATCTCGACCGGCTTCAGGCCGTCGCCCGGTCCGGACGCACTCACGGGTTACCAGCTGCGAGCGAAAGAGGTTTCGCAGCAGCCCCCGAGGCAGGCCCAGTAGCAGCTATCCCCGCTGCGCCCTCGAACTCAAGCGACGTCATCAAATTGCACTAAGCGGTGCCCCGATAGCTCGGGTCGCTGTGGGTTATGGTCATATAGTGCAAGCGAGAGAAAAAAGAGAGAAAAAATACCCAGAATTGGTTTCGATGGGTTGTCGCGTGGTATGGTTGCTGGGCTAAAGGAGCGGATAGACCTTGTGTTGAAAATTCTGAGGAGGGCGAACTCATGAGTAACTCACGGATGTGCTTGAAGGTTGCCGCCACCGTCATCTGCCTGGTCGCGGTAGCAATGCCTGTGGTGTGGGCTGGCGGGACTCTGGTTGAAAACAATCACGCCGGCAATTCCGGTACGGCGAATGGGGGGACGGGTTGGCACGCGACAGGCGACAATGCGGAGTACCAACTGATTACCACCACTGGCGCGTACACGAGGACCGAAACTCCGACTCAGTATGTTTTGGTGCAGGAAGACGCTTGGGCATGGGACGGCAACAGCCTCGCTGCGGACGTATCCGGATATGCGACGGGGGACAATTGGGCCTGGTCAACGGAATTTGCAATGGAGGGCGGCGCCTCGGTGGAAGTCACTAGCTACGCGCCTCAGACGAATCCCGTGACGAAGTACTATGGCGAAGCTCGCAGCATTCTGGAACTGACCGATATAGGTGGCGATTTCTGGCCTGAGTTTTCGAAACACATAGATGAGACGGTAAGCATAGAGCAGGAGTTCACAAACAAGGTGGAGGCGCCGACTTCAGTGTCAGCCGGCTACTCCATACTGAACGCGGATAGCATACACGTCAGGTACGAAACCCGGAGTTACGTTGAAGCCGAAACCGATCGGGGCGAACTCAAGGTACATCCGCGGGCTTGGGGCGGTGTAGATGAAGGCAGCGACTGGTACATGAAGCTGATTCGGCTCGACGATGAAGAGGTTTTGGCTGAATGGCATTTAGACTAAGCGGAGATAAAGTGGATCGCAAACCAAGCCCAACAACTCGTCAGCACGTCGGTCTGCTTTTGGTTGTGCTGGCCGTTTTCGGCGCGACGGCCGGGATTGCCTACTGGTTCGCGACCCTTGCGCCTGAGACCGGCAAGCCCATCGCGGGCCCGTTCGAGCCATCGGACGAATCGGCAAAGCCTGACGGGCGTCCACTCAGCGCGGAACACAGCACAAGCTCATCAGATAAGCCCCGGGCTGTTGGTCGTGATCACGCTGCCGAGCCAGCGCCCGAGTGCGAGTTGCAGATCACCTTTGTGGATGAATCGGGACGCCTTCTTTCAGGCTTTCAGTTCCGGTGGGGTGAGGTGGACAGAGGGACACGTAGTGAGTTGCTGCGTAAGGGTGATCCGCATGATTACACGCCCGGGAACAGCGGTGTGGCGGACGAATATGGCAAGTGGTTAGTACGGACCCGCCGGTTGAATCGAATCGTCATTCAACCTGAGGCGCCGACTTACGTCCGCTTGTGGACTCGCGGGGACGCGCTGGGCGACCTTCTCAAAGTGCGCAATATGGACTGCATCGTCGTGCCCACCGGTGACTTGCCAAGGGAGGCAGTACAGTCCGCATGGGGGCAAGCTGTCACGGTATACATCAACTGTGTGTACGAGGATGGACAGCCTTTTGATGGCCCTGTGTCATGGGTGCTTCGTGAAATGCAGGGCGAACATGCAGTTCGCGTGGTTGATCAGGGAGCGGACCTTTCCGGTTCCGGCTCAATTGTGGTCAGCGGCCCGGCCGGCACAGGGCTGAAAGTCAGCGTCGTTTCCAGCAATCGTCTGCTGTTCAAGGCGAGGGCGTCGCTGGAGTTGTTGCTTGACCCCGGCGAGCATCGATCTACGCACTATCTTTCGATACCGTCGGATCCGACCCGAACGGCGGTCACGACGCTGGAGATCGACTGCAGCGCTCTTCCAAACTACGCGAACGTGAAAATCGTCGTCCAGAAGAATCCATCCGGCCTGATGGTGGACAGTCACGAGATCGTCGGGCCAGGCGTCGTGAATACGCGTGATCTTACGGTCGGCGGCCGGTTTGTTGTTGTTGTCTCCGGTGATTACACCTGGAGTTCCGATGCCATTCAACTCGAGCGCGGTGAAACGAAGACGGTCGTCGTCGAGTTGACGGGACGTGGGAGCGTCAGCGCCTTTGTCACCGACAAAGATGGGAACCCGTTGCAACCTGCACGAATCATGGACGGTGCCATGGCAGGGCGTGGCTGGGGACGCAAGGGGCCCCGCAACGGCGGGTCCTATCAGAGTGATCCGTCCACGGCATATGCTGACGTTCGCGGTAAAGTAGTCCTGCCTGGTACGTCCGCAGGAAAGCGAACCTTCTGTATCGATGCCCTTCACTTCAAACCTCAACTCGTGGATGCCACCGTTCCCGTAGATGGCGAGGTTCACCTGGGGACCATACAGCTTGAACTGGAGCCGAGCGGGGTAGCATTTACAATCAAGGTGTCCGAAGGCGACGATCCAACGAAGTACTATGCAAACGTATACCTCCGAGGAGGCGCTGATCTGATCGGGAATCGACCCTACTTCGATGAAGGCGGAAGAGTCGTTTTCAAGCACCTCCCCGCGGGTACATTTGGCGTGTTTGTCAAGGGACCGGATTCCGCAGGCGGCTGGAGCAAGACCTTCGAGATCAAAGAAGGGGAGACCGCGGAGGTCTTCATGGACTTAACCCTTCCGAAGGGAAGCCAAACGGTTCCGAAGTCGAAGGAGGATTAGTCGATGCGCTCTTGCGTACCGTAGACGCGGAGCATCACGCCGTTACACTTGTTGGTCCCTGTAAGTCCCCGGCCGAGCACATGACAGTCGGACTCTTTCAACCGGACGGTCGCTGCAATCCCGCGTACCTGAAGCTGGACCTTTACTGCAAAGGCCTGCGGATTGATGAGTCCTGCGCGCTCGGTGACGACGCGCGCGAAATCATTCGAAACCGTGCCGGGCTGGGCAGCGGGCTCGAAGTCGTTATCGGCCACGGCATGTACACCAACATTCCTGTTGTGGAGTGGTGGGTGCAGAACTCGCCCTACTGGCTGGTGAAAAGGGGTCAGGCTCCGCGTGCGGTGCCTGACCCCTTTTCAGCGAGCGCCGAAATGGTGTCAGGCACCCTTCGGGAGCCAGACACCATTTCGCGCTACGAAATCTGGCGTGAAAAGACGCCCTTCGACTACGCCGCTTACGACAATCTCAAACCGGTCGGCAAGGGCCCGTGGTTCGGCAAGCTGGACCGCGACAACGCCGAGTACGTCGACACCGTCACGATCCCCCAAGAGCCGAAGTGGTACAAGCAGCGCACCACCAGCGGCAAGCTGATGCAACGCATCGGCTGCCTGCAAGGCACGTACCTCGGCATTTACTGGGGGCCGCGCTGCCAGAACTGGGGCCCCAACGGCGAAAACGAGTACTGCAAATTCTGCACCGAAGGCCAGAACCTCGGCAGCCAGGAAGAGGCTGAAAAAAGTATCGAGGACGTGATTGAAACCGTGCTGGCCGCGCGCAAGGAAAGCCGCATCACCTTCGTGCACATCAACACGGGTTTCATCGACAGCAACGATTACTGGGGACTGTTCGAGCCGGTGATGCGCGCGGTGAAAGAACGCACCGGGCTGCTGCTGGGGTTGCAGGCGCCGCCGGACGCCGACTTCGAGAACTACCGCAAGTTTAAAGCGCTCGGCGTCAACAACGTCAGCCTGTGTTTTGAAGTCATCGACGAAGAACTGTTCAAAGAGATCGGCCCGGGCAAGGCGCGACGCACCGGCCTCAAGCGCTACCTGGAAGCCATCGAGTACACGGCCAACGACGTCGGCTTTGACACCGTGAACGGCGAAATCATCGCCGGGCTTGAGCCGGTGGAATCAAGCATCAGGGCGATCGACTGGATCGTAGACCACGGCGCGATCCCGACCGTCTGCGTGTTCCGGCCGGTGATCGGCGCGGCCTACGGCAAACGCAAACCGCCGAAGGTTGAGGACATGCTGCCGGTGTTCCAGCACTTCTATAGACGCTGCATGGAAAAGGGGCTGCCCATCGGCATAGCGCCGAACGTCAAGGTAAGCCTGATCATGCTACCCGAAGAGTGCCGCGGGCTAATGCCCAACCCCGACGCCTGGCCACTGACACGAGCAAAGTTGTGGCTAATGAAGACCACCTTCGGAGCCTGGTTCAACGCCCGCGTTAAGGTGTAGGCAGAATCTAACTTGCAGCGATGATCCTAGGCTTGCGTAATAGTTGCTTGTGAGCAAACCTGTTGTCATTGGCGTCGTCCTGATTCTATTCGTCGTTGCCGGCGCCGGTGTGGTTTGGGTCGTAGTCTTCGACGGGCTGAGGGGATTAACATCCGAGCCTGCCCCTCGCATCGATTACAGCCACCTCGCCGAAGCCGACCGAATCGTTCAACAGGAGTATGTCCGTTTCAAGGGGATCCGCGCATCGGGTGACAGTTATGACCTGCATCCCGCGGCTCAGGCTATCGTGGACGACATGGACACGATCACCACAGTCAACGAGTTTCGCCTGAGAGTTACCCGCGCACTGTTTACGATCCTGGAACAGCAAGCCTCAGAATTCCGCGACGCACATCCGGAGTTCTTTCCTTCCAGGCCGGCGAATGTCAGCGAAGACAACCGCGAATACGACACGCCGGACGACGCTGCACTACCTTATGCGCTGGGGACTGAACAACAGATTGACCGGATCGAGAAGTGCGCATTCGTCAGGCACCTGCTGGATCGTGCCGGTGAGGAGTTCATGATCAAGCGAGCGTTGCCGCTAAAGCAGGGTGACCTGCACGGACGGGAACAAGAAGTCGATGAGTTTCTGGAACTGTCGTCAGGCATAGCAGACCGACTCGATTCGGCGCTCGGCAAGAAACGCATCTATCTTCCCCACCCGGGCAACTACAGTCCCGAGACGCTTATTGCGCTACCCACGCCGATCAACTGGGGCGGCGTTCTATATCTGCGGGTACTTCTGCAACTGCATTTCAACGAACTCGCGAGTGCCCGGGAGATGGCGTTTGCCTACCTGGAATTCCTGGAACGGGCCGATATGAGCCGCTCTACCATTGGCGCCGTGGCCCGGATTGTGCACGTCGATCAGTACATTGAGCACGTGGTCAATCCATGTTTCCGCGCTGGCGCGCTGTCTGCCGACGACCTCGACGAAATCTATCGCAGGGGAGTCGACATCGGAGTCGACTTCGGCTACATGGGACTTGAGGGCGGTCTGTACGACATTTTGCAGTTTCTCGGATCGATTTGGACTCGCAAGCCTGAAACCGGATCCGGTGGTCTGCCAAAGTCTATGGTCGAACAGTTCGGCAAGGTCGGAATCGACGAGTGGATCGAACGCCTTGAAACGGAACGCCCGGAACGCATCGCGGTGTTCGAAAGCGAACTCGATGCCATGCGTTCGGGCAAGTACGTGATTCGTACGGAAGAAGACTATCGGACCTGCAGTGCGTGGGGCGCGCGTGTCCTCGATCCGCTGATTCATGGGGAAGTGCAAACAACGGCGGCGGACGCGTACCTCAGTCAAGTACGTTGGCTGGAGGTCAAGATTCGGGCTGAGGAGAAGCGCCGTGGCAAGAGTCTCGCGGATTGGCCGGCGTCGGAGAACCCGCTGCGCGGCGTCCCGGGAATCAAGGTCGAAAGAAGGGGTGAGTACTTCGATGTGTATTCCGACGACGAGTACTTCGCCAGACACGGTAAGCCCCTGGGACGCACCAAGCCCGAATTCCGCGTACACGCAGGTAGCGGCGAATAGTCGCCGGGATTCAGCTCACCTTCGGGGATGGGTGTATGAGTTGGCTGGGGCGGTTGTTCAAGCGCAAGCGGAGGCCGTTTCGTACGGATTTGCCGGCGATTGACAGCTCCCGGAGTATCGAGCCGTGTTTCGTACTGTGCGCGACGCGTCCGAGCAGCCACTTGGTGGAGTAGCGGACCCGCTTCTCATCATTGAACGCGAACCTTCTCGCCCCTTCGCGATCATGCGGGCGTGGCTGCATGAAAGCGATCGCTTTCGAGAACTCACTGGCCAAGAGTATGACACGCTCATCGACGCGCGTGGCGACTTCTTACCCTCGGCGATGTTTCGAATTCACGGAGAGGGTCTTCTCTATTACGCGCTGACATGGCGCGCGCTCGCAGGCCATGGTGGTACCTACACCGGTGTAGGGAACAGCGGCAACGAACAACTCGAGCAGCATCCCCGAGGCACACAGTGGGTTTCCTGACCCTACTTCAGCTCCATCACTGATAAAGCGCTGGCGCCGTCGAGGGTGTGCCAGGTTTTCAGGGTTTCCTTGAAGTCGATGTACCACTTGTCGCCTTCCTTCTTTAGCTGGAAGGTCTTGGACGTGAACGAGCCGTCTTCCCAGTCCATCCCTATGTACACCGTGGCGTTCGTCTCGTCGTCCATGCTGGCGTTGTCGAGCGACACTTCTGCGGCCTTGATGTCCCTGAAGAACTCGACCCGCAGGACCTCCAGCAACGTCAACTCGCTCGCCTTCTTCCCTGCTTCGATCGGGTACTCGACCGGCAGCCCCAGCGCGCCCTCGCGCTGGGCGGGCAGCACCGTGTTCGCGAAGCCTGCGTTGTCTTCCGCAGCCAGGGCCTTGGCCGCGTTTTCGGCCGTGCTGACGGCTTCCGGCGGCAAGGACGCTCCGCAGGCCGATACAAACAGGATCAACAGCAGCAGCGGTGTAATGCGTCGCATGGCAGGCTCCCAGAGTGTGTCAGAACCATGCCACTTGCGGCGCGATCAAGCAAGCCACGTCGCCCAGCGCCTTGATCTAGGGGCTGAGGGAGATTTTTGTCTCGGCGTGTTTGATGGGGTATACTCAGGGCAAGTTGAGGCGCGGGCGACCCCCTCGGCCCAGTTCCCCGCGGTCGGGAAACGGTAGAGTAAAGAGCGGGGCGTATGCCCCGCTCTTTCTGTGTCCACACGTCAACATTGCTCATTGACGCGCGCGCTTGCGCCGCCGGCAAATCGCGCCAAGCACCAGCAGTGCCAACAGCCAGTACCAGGCGCCGTGCCCCGCAGCGCAGCCGCCTCCACCGGAGTCGCCACGCGGGAAGCCCGGGCGGGGCTGGATGGTAACCTGCAACTGGCGCGATTCCGTGCCGCCCAGCGCGTCCGTGACGACCACATCGAAGGAGTACACGCCGCCGTCTCCGGTTGGTATGCCGGCAATCCGTCCGTCGGAAAGTACGTTCAGTCCGGGGGGCATCGTGCCGCCGCTGTGGCTCCAGGTGTAAGGCTGGGCGCCCTGCGCGGCGGAAAGCTGGAACGAATAGTCCAGTTCGACGCGCCCCTCCGGCAGAACCTGCGGCGGAATGATCACGCCGTTCGGATCGTCACCAAAGCCCACAACCTCGAACTCGAACGGGTTCGGCGTGATGGGGTCGTTGTGTTCAATGCTGACCCATGCGGATTTCAAGCCCTTGGATGTCGGGTTGAACGCGACGCGGAACCAGACATAGGAATAAGGCCCCACGGTGGGGGGGACGCTGTAGGTCTCAAGCACGAAATCACCCGTGTTCACGCCGACCAGGGTGATGCTGGTTATTGTCAAAATGTACGACGCTTCGTTGCGCAGGAAGAACTGGGTGAACCCGGTTGCTCCGCTGTTCACGTCCACCGCGCCGAATAGGCGTCCCTGTGCGGCCGCCGTACCCGGTTGGATGCCGGCGCCGTTGACGCCAGTGTCCGACACGACGATTCTGGGGGTGGTGTACACGCCGACACCGGTTACGGGAATCCGGAACGGGTTGCTGGTGCCGGTACCGAGGTCGTTGTGCGTGAACTTGATGGTTGCGGATTTGTTCCCCGCCGAAGACGGGTCAAACCAGTAGTCGAAGGTGGTCGTGGCGCCGGGCGGCAGGCTGGTCGCCATGCCGGCCGTGTCCAGACCGAACTCGCCAAGGTGCGTTCCGTCCAGGTATGGCGCCCCCAGTTGCAGGGGTTGCAGCCCGGCGTTTTCAATGTGGATCGTGCGGGTCGCGCTGGGGTTGCCGCGGACGTCGATCGGACCGAATTCGCGTTGTCCCGTCGCCTGTGCTCCGCTGCTGATCATGAGACCCGCCGGGCCGCCTTCGCGGACGGAAACCACCGCCTCGTTGCCGGCACCATAGCCGGATACGTCGAAGGTGAACGGTGGGTTTGTGTTGGTCGCCGAGTGGGTGAATTCCACAGTCGCTGCCTTCGCGCCGGTGCTGGTCGGTATGAACCTGATCGTGAAATACGTCCAGTCGTTCGCCGCGAGCGGGTTTGTCAGGCTCGCGCTGTTCAGGAAGAACTCACCGGCATCCGGTCCTGTCAGGGTGGGGGAATTGACTGTGATGGGGTTGCCGGTGGTGTTTTCGACAATGATGTACAGGGGCGACGAGTTTGTGCCGACGCTTCGGTTGCCGAAGTTGCGCGAGTTCGCCACGGTCGCGCCGTTGCTTACGTACGTGCCGCCGACCTGGTTTTCGTACACGTACAGCCCTTCGATCGGGTCGGCGTTCGGGGTGTAGTAGTCGTCGGCGTACAACTCAACTTCCGCGTTGGTTGTCGCCTGCGTACCGCGCAAGTACGCGCGTGCCCGAACGGGCGTTGTCCAGAACTGTGCCGGTGATCCATTGAAGCGGAACTTGCCGGTAACCGGTACGTCGGGCGTGTGGGCCGGGATGGTCACGGGCTGGTCGAGCGTCCAGGAGCCCCACGCAAGCTGGCAGTCGGCGGCCATATAGTATGCGGGCACGACGAAAATGTTGCCCTGTGAAGTGCCCGGCAGCAACTCGACGAAGGAGGCGCCCTCCATGCTGTTGATCGTCACGTCATGGGCCGTGGGGTTGTCGACTCGAACCTCGAAGGCATGTTCATACTGGGGGTACAGCAGCGGGTACCACACCTGGTTGTCGGGGTTCTGAAACTGGGTTGGCGACGTGATCTCCATGTTATGGGCGACCAGGGGAGTGCTCAGTTTGGGCGCACCGACTTCGATATCGTCGATCCCCCAGCCGAGAAATTCCTGAAACCCGCCTGTGCTGGAACCCGCCTGAACAACGGTGTGCTCACCGATGCGGAAGCGGAGGCGAATCCAGGGTTTGTTGGCGGCGTGTTGTGTGACATCGACGGTGATCAGACTCCACGCCACATCGCATACGTTTCCGTTGGAGTAGGGCGGCTGCCAGATCGTATCCCAGGTGACGCCGTCAGAAGTCAACTCGAGCTTCACGGGGTTGCGATACCCCGGAAAGAAGACGCTGTACCAGCGCCGAAACCGGACCTCGACCTGCGACGCGTTCGTGCAGTCAATCTTAGGGGATGTCGCGAAGATGGGTTTCAGCCGCACTTCAGGCTCACGCCCGCCGGGCGTGCTGAGCAATACCATGTCGTCCGTCGTGGCGGGTGTGAAGTCATGTGCCGGCTCGGAGTGCGGCAGGTTAAGCGCCGTCACAAATGGCGAGACGTAGCCGGTGGCCTGCATGATGGCGAAGTCCGAGTCCAGGCGCCAATGGTTGTTCGTGGAGAAGGTCTCCAGAAACGGCAGCGCGAACGGCCTCGGTGTGACGTGCAGCGTCAAGGAGCGCGTGGTAACGTGGCTGGCGCCGTCCGTGGCGCGGAGGACGATGGTGTAATCCCCCGCGCTCCCGATAATGGGTGTGCCCGACAGCACGAAGTCGTTGCCCTGCTGGGTCAACGTCGTGCCCGGCGGCAGGCTGCCACCCGTCATCGTCCAGTTGATACCACCCGTGCCATTAACCGTCTGGATTGGCGTATTGTAGGTGTCGGTTTCCGTCGCTTCCGACAGTGTTTCGTTCTGAATGACGAACTTCGCGGGCTCCACGTCGATCAACCAGTCTTCTACCTCGCCGAAGTACGACCACGCAGTCGGCTGGTGCTGGGGCGGGCCGCCAATCTGGCTCTGAGCAAAAATGCGCACGGCGACCTTGTTGTGCCCGTTGCGCGAAAAGTCCTGGGTGGCGTGGATTCGGATATTTTCAAACGTGTAGGCGTGGCCGCCTTCCAGTTCGTATCCGGGCATGATCGCGTACAACTCGTTGGCGTCGAACTGCCCGCTGTCGTCCGCGTCCACCCACATCATCAGGTGCGCCTGTTCCGCGCCGAGGTACACGGTCAGGGAATTCTGGCTGCTCCATGAATCCCATGAAGGCGTGCCGACGATGGCGTCGTCATCGTCGCCGGTCCAGGCGGGCGTGACAGGGTTCTGCAGGTCGTCAGACGCTCCCAGCCCCAGGTAGCTGTACGAGGGGTCATAGACACGGGCGAGCCCGTAACTGGCGGGGGCGTCGCCGTAATCTTCCGCGGCGCAGGCGCCGGCCGCCAGTACGATCAGAATCAAGCCAAGTCGATGCATCATGTCTCCTCCGTAGGTGCCGGCCCCCAAGCCCTTGCACCTGATTGAAAACTAACAAAACTGAAAGCGAACTTGCGCCCTGACCCTCGCCCCAAATTTCATTAGTGAAATCACGTGCCCATGGCGGATACAAAACTGAAATCACCGGAGAGCTACCGCGAAGAGCTGCGGGCGCGTCTGCACACCCTGCGGGATCGCTTCCAGCAGGTTGAGATCGCGCGTCGCACGGGACTGCCCACGGCCAATGTCCATCGCTACATGAAATCGGGCAAAGTACCTGCGGAGTTCTGCTCGGCCCTGTCCGACGCGTTCAACCTGAGTGCCGAGTGGCTGCTGAAGGGCGAAGGCGAGCCCGTGACGAGCGATGTCAAGGCGGGTGCGGCCGCCAAAGCCGGCGAGTTGCTTGACCTGGTGAAGGCCATGAACGCCGTGGCGCGCCTGCGACTCGGCGCTGTTGTTGGCGACCGTGACCGCAAACGGGTGCGGGAACTGGCGGAGACACTGGAGACTTTCGACCGCCTGCGGGCCCGGATGAATGAAAAGTCCCGCCCCGTGCTTGACCAGTTGATCGACGACATGGGCAAGGCGCTGTCACGCGTAGATATGGGCGAAGCGCGGGCCCTTCGCGAGACCGCAGTCGAGCTTTCCAGGCTGTGTACCGATGACGAAGTGCTTGAACGCCTGGACGACGTGCAGTCCGGCGTTGAGTACCTGAGCGGCAACCTTGAAAAGGCCCTGGAGTTCATCCGGCGCGTTTTCGCGCGCAGGGTGCGTGACGGGCGCTTTGCAGATGCTGCAAGTCTGCAGGTGTGTATTAACTTCGTCATGGCCCTGCGCGAAACCAACCGTATCGCGGAAGCGCGCAGAGTGGCGGGCGCGATCGTTTGCCTGGTGGACGAGTCGATGCCGGAATCGCCTGCCCTGTGCGAGTTGCGGATGTTCCTTGGCAACCTGCACATTGAGGTCGGTGAGTTGGATGCCGGGATGCGCATACTGGAAAGCGAGTTCGCAAAAATCCCGCCGGAGCGGCGCGTTTCCGCGACCATCCTGATGGCCCGCGGGCTGCAGCTAGCCGGCATCATGGACTACCACGAGCTCGTGAACTTCAGCCGCCCGGTGTTCGGGCGCCAGCGTCTGTTAATACGACTGGCCTGCCTGCGCGAGGACGTGGACATACTGAAGCACGCGACGGAGAAGCTGATCGGGCTGGGCCCGGAGGGCATCAAGCCCGACGAGTACGACACGGGGCGCGCACGCATATTGTTACGGGTGCTGCGGGGTGGCAAATCCGGGCTGAAGGAATTTAACCGACTGGTGGACGAGCACCCGCCTGTCGCGGCCTCGGCGCAGGTGCGGCAGATCTACATCGAGGTGCATCGAGGGCAGGTTGCTCGACTTGTCGGTGACCGGCGCTCGGTGACGCAGCAGGTCGAGAAGACGGACAGGGCGTACCAACAACTGGCGCCTGAGTTCAGCGTTCGCGTTGAATGCCGCCTGCTGCACCTTCGTGCGCTGGCATACCTGTGTCGGGGGCGCGCGGGCCAGAGCGTTCGAGAGCAGATGGCGCAGGTTTACGAGGAAGTGCGAGGCTGGATTGACAAGGGCTATCGCGGGCTGCTGCCCCTGCCGGAGATGAAATAAAAACTCACATCTGCAACGTGACATTTTCTGCGCAACAGGGATAATCCCGGTATGGCGCAGCGTATCCTGAGTTGCCCGTCATGCGCGACGCCGCTGGAGGTGCCGGACCACTACATGCGCGCCGGCATCAAGTGCCCGTTCTGCCACGTTACCATGGACTGCCGCACCGGCGAGTTGCTCGCCGGTGCGGCAGCGCCGCCGCCGCAGTACGCACCGCAGTACACGCCGCAGAGCAATCTGGCGTATCCCGGCCAGCTACATGGTTATGAGCAGCGCCTTCACGAGGCCACACCCAGCCGAGGTTTTCCGCGCTGGGCGATCGCATTGATTGTGGGCGTCGTTCTTCTTGCAGGCGCGGGCGCGGCGGCGGGTGTTTGGGGTGTCGCCAAGGCCGGCGCCGCGCGCGAGGAAATGCAGCGCGTGCCGCCCACGGAGGATTGGGCCACCTACACCGACCCCGCCGGACACTTCACCGCGCGGTTCCCGGGGCACCCGCAGGCGAGCACGAGCGTCAACACCAACGGTCTCGAAACGAACGAGGTGGTGTTCGACAGTCCGGCCGGGCGCTGGGAACTCGGCTGGCTGGATTTGCCTTCCGGCGCTACGTTTCAGCTGCACGATGTTCTTGAGGAAATCGCCCAGGGTTTGGGCGGTCGGGTGACAAACTCAAGGTCGGCGCCGCATCAGGATTGTCCGGGTTTTTATGGCGAAGTCGGCGTCAAAATTGGCGGCGGACAAATCAGGGTGCAGGTGTTCCAGTCCGGCAGACGCATCTATGCAGTCGTGAGCGAGTCGAGGACAGAGAGCTTCGCGTACTTTCTTGAAAACGTGTGTTTGACGGATCTGGGCCTTGGTATCAAGCCGCTCGAGCTGCTTCCGTTCGACATGCCGGTACTGTACGAAGAAATGCCTTTGTCGCAGGATATTCTGCTGTGCTGGGCACGGGGAGGAATGCCCCCTTACACCTACACTGTGGACGACACGCCTCCCGGGCTGAAGCCCTGACCATTTTCGGCGCACTGTACGCTCGGCGGCACCCCGACAGCGGGCGGGAACTACGAGCTGGAGGTTACCGCAAAGGACGCCGATGGGCGTACCGCCACGCTTTCGAGGACGGTGGTCGTGACGGCCGTCGGTGAAGACGCGGTGTCGATCACTCCTCAACTGACCGGAATCTATCCCGCGGATGCGTTACGGGCACCCGTCAACGATGGCGACCGCTGGGTGCTGCAATGGGAAATCGGAGTGCCCCTCAATATGTATATTGAGGTGGAGAGCAACCTGCCGGGGCTGCGAACGCAAGTGAGAAGCCTGACCGTCGAGTCGATCGATGGAGGCGCTTGGCTTGCTGTGGAAGATCGTCGGACCCGGGTACTGACAGGGATTCCTGAGGCGACAGAGTCGGGCGATGTGAGAATCCATGTTGTCACCGCCTTTGGCAAAGGCGGCAAGGAGCGCGATTCATCTATCCGGCTGCGGGTGGAAGTCACCCCCGTGCCGGAAGAGCAGCATCCGTCGCGCGCAAACACGGGTGAACAGACCGCCACTCTGCTGTGCCCGGTAGGTATCGGCTTCAGTCACAGCCTGTTCGGCGTGGCCGAGCAGCAGCACAACTGGAACAAGATGCGCGAGTGGGCGGTCACCGTGAGCTGGACCTACGACGGCAAACAGCTTCCGCCCGGATTGATGTACGAGGAGAAGGAAGAGGGACGGAATCCGCTCTCCGTTCTCAAGCTGCACGGCGTCCCTGAAGAAGCCGGGCGCTGGGACGTGACGGTGACCTGCCGTGCCTTGATAAAGTACATTCCCGAGGCGTACGAGACCGTTTACAGGTTCACCCTTGACGTAACGCCCGTGCCCGAGGACGAACTTCCTTCCTATGTGGATGCGCCGGAGTCGGCCTTCCGCGTGAACGCGGTCGTGGGCAAGCGCTCCGCCACGATGATCCCGTGCAGCCTGTCGCCGCCGGAAAACTGGAACCGGCGGCGAGTATGGCAAATTGACGGGACGTGGCAGATCGATGAAGTCGAGTTGCCTGCCGGCATGAGGTTCGAAACCAAGTCACTGAATGAGAACCAGCCGCCGCGTCTCTATCTGATGGGCGTTCCCGAGCAACCGGGCGAATGGGACATCGAGATCAAACTCTCGCTGAACGTCACGTTCGTCAGCACGCCGTTCGAAGTTACCCGTACGATCAAGCTCACCGTCACCGATTGATTGCGTCCGTTGCAGTGTTGGGGCTTGCGAGCTTCCTATGGCGCGCGGCATTACAGACCCTTCATCCGGCTTGGGGGCTTGCTATTATCGCGGCGTCCAGCAATTCGGAAAGCGTAATGGCAACTACCAAAGTCGAGGTGCTGTTCGGCAAGATCGCCGTCAGTTGCGGTTTCATCAACGACGAGCAACTGGCCAAGGCCGTTGAGGGGCAGGAAAAGGCACCCGACGGCACGCACCTCGGTAAAATAATGGTCGATATGGGGTTCCTCAGCGACGAGGAACTGATGACCGTGCTTGCCATTCAGCGGGAGAACCGCTCGCGCCTCGAGATGTCGCCCGCGGTCCGCAAGATGGGCATGACCCTGGGGCGCCTTGCCATCGAAAAGAGCTATTGCTCGGAGCAGCACGTGCATGAGTGCATCCGCGAGCAGGCCAAGCTGGAGCGCTTCAACCTGTTTTTCCGACTCGGCGAAGTCATGGTTAGCCGTCGCGTTCTCACGGCCGACCAGGTTCACGAGCTGCTTCAGACCCAGAACATCACGATCCTCGGCTGCCCTGGCTGCTTCAGCAAGTTCAACGTGCTGAACTGGAAAGAAGGTATGGGCATTCCGTGCCCGAAGTGCGGACATCCGGAGCTTGAGCGCCCGGTAACCATGCCGGCTCTGAAAGTGGACGGCAGCATCGACGACGGTGATCGCAAGGTGGCGCTGAAAAAGGCCCAGCAGGAAGAGGCCGACAAGGATCTTCCGGAGAGTCTGAAGGGTCTGGAAGACGATTTTACGCCGCCAAAAAAGTAGCGCGGGCATAGGCTGTAAGAATTTATCTGTCATCATCTTACGCGATTGGGATCAGCTTTGCTGACAGACCCCGCGCATTCGCCCGCTTGACGCGCCGCAAGCTCTGCCTGATACTGGGGTTGTCGGATACCCTATCGCTAATGGGCATGTTTCGATATTAACCCAACACAAGGGGAAAGAATTGAATAGGTATACACGTCGTGGGTTTACTCTGGTTGAGCTGATGGTCGTTATCGGCATTCTGGGGCTGCTGGTCGGCATTCTGGCCGTCGCGGTTATCCCGAAGCTGACAGAAGCCCAGAACAAGCTCGAGGTCAAGCAGGTCGGTGACCTGATGGCCGGTTTCCAGAACATCGCGGCTGACTCTGCCAAGAAGGAGAAGTTGCGGAAGAAAGAAGTCAAAGACACCAAGGGTGAGGGCTTCTACGAAGCCGCCTTCAAGTACAAGATTCTTGATGACGCCCTGATCCCGAAGATCGTCAGCCTGCACTCCAACACGGACTCCAAGGCAGGCAAGGAATGGCTGGAAGGCGACGGCGAAATGCCGGCCAACAGTTGCAGCTACACCGCGCCGAAGGGCGGCAAGCTGCTGGAAGTGATGAACCTGAAGGGCAGCAAGCGCAAGGTCATTCTCAGCTTCAACTCGCGCAACTGGTCCAACTACGGCGATGCGGGTGTGATCGTCCAGTGGTCAGATGCCGAAACAGCGGAGTACATGACCAAGGATATCGCGACAAGCGATCCGTGGAACCTTGATGAAAAGGCCTGGAACGAAAACCCGGACGAAATCATCGGCGAGAAGTCTCCGTTCGACATGACTTACAACGACTAACGCACCATGGATGCACCTCACGCAGCCCCGGGGGATCACTCCCGGGGCTGTTTGATTTGACAGACTGCCGGCAATGTCGGACAATCAGCGCGTCGGAGCCTCTCAGGCGCGCTGCCCCACGTGGGGACACTGCCATGGAGCCCGACGTATTTCGTTTCATAGCCTCAGAACCCCTTCATCTGCCCGTTTCGGGCCTGATGACGCCACCCTGATTCAGAACCCACAAACCTGCCCGGCCAAGCCGGGAGCGGACCAGTTTTCGCCGGCTTGCCGCGCGAGCGGGCTTTCTGCTGATACGTAAGTATTTTCTACAAAACAACTTATGGGGAATTCTGTTTGACGCCTGGGAACTCGCGGGGGATGCTCAAGCGTCGGAACCTCTTCCTGAGGCGCGCACCCTATTTCTCTGGAGTCATCATGTATTCTCGTCACCGCGCGGGGTTTACCCTCGTCGAGTTGATGGTCGTTATCGCCATTCTGGGCATCCTGGTTTCCGTGCTGGCTGTGGCCGTCGGTCGTCACTTCACCAAAGCCAACGCCGACCTGGACAAAGTCAACATGGGCAAGTTGTACAGCGCCATGCAGGAAGTCGTCACCAACCCCGAGATCAAGTCCCGCTTCAACCAGGGCGAAAACGCCGATAGGGCCGGCCGCGAGTTTTTCGAGGCCTGCTACCGGAACGGCGTGCTTGGCAGCGAGCAGCTGGGCACGGTTGTCAGTCTTGGTGGCCCGGACAGCGCGGCGAACCGGGCCGACATCGGCAAGGGTTTTGCGCTAAGCGACAGCGCGTGCAGCTACACCGCGCCCAGAATGGGCGAGCTGCGCAAAGTGCTGAACGCCAAAGAACGCAGCGTGTTGTTCACGTTCGACAGCGACAACTGGAACAACTACGACTCGATCAGCTACGGGGCACTGGTCGCCTGGTCCGACGGCGAGGTCACCTACCTGACATTCGACGATGCCGCGGATCGCTACCAGATAACCGAAGAAGAGTGGGCTGATCCCAAACAGCACCTGTTCGGCAAGAAGGCGCCGTTCAAGAACACCCTGGAGTAATCATGCAAGCAGTTTGACGACGACCGGGTGGTCTCGGATGGATTGCAGGGGACTGCCCGGCTCGTCCAACTCAAGCTCCAGCATGGTTCGGGCGCGGTCCGGATGGTCGGTGCCAAGTCGTTCGAGGGTAAGGTCAGCTTCCTCGCGGCGCCCCGCGAGGCACTGCGCCTTCAACAACCACAGACCGGCATCGGGGAACCCCGCGCGAAAAGCAAGTTTGAGGGGATCAATCGCGAGCTCCGGGTCACCGGACTGGTAGCGGGCGACACCCAGTAACAGATTGGCCTGGGGGTCGTTGGGCGAGTTGGCCAGCAGGGTGTCCAGCTCAATGAACGCGGCGTCGAAGTCGCCCTTGTGCACGAGCAGGCTGGCAATGTTGCGGCGGATGTAGTCCAGGCGCGGGGCCAGCTCGATGGCTTCACTCAGCATCTCCATGGCTTCGGTTTCGCGGCGCTCGCTCAGGTGTTCATTGGCCAGTCCGTTCAGTGCGTTGGCGAAGCTGGGCAGTTCGCGCGCGTCAAGGTCACGTTGCTTGGCGCAGCGCCGCCACAGGTCCACCAGCGGCGCGTAGATCGCGTGGTCGGCAAACGCGCCCGACAGCTCCAGCATCGTGTCGATGTCGCAGGTAGCCGTCAGTTGGCGCGCAAGGCGCACGGCGTGGGTGCTTTCGCCGGCCTTGAGGTCGGCGCGGATCTGCTCGATGGTCGGTTTGTCACTCATGGAATCAGGTTACAGGTTACAGGGGTCAGGGACGGCCTGCCGTAACCCGACCCCTGAAACCTGTCACGCTTTTGCAAAGTACGCCTTGTGCTCGGCAAGGATGGCGGCGTCCAGCGTCTCGCGCTTGTCTTCGTGCCCGTAGGGGCTCAGCTCGCGCAGGCGTTTGACGACTTTGCTGATCTTCTCAATTGCCGCGTCTATTTCAGCCTCTTCCGTATAACGACTGACGCAGAAGCGCACACTGCCATGAATCGCGCTCAGCGGGACGTTCATGGCTTTGAGCACGTGGCTGGGCTCCATACTGCCTGACTGGCACGCACTCCCGGCGCTGACGGCGATGTCCTCGGCATCAAGCATCATCAGCAGCGCCTCGCCATCGATGTACTTGAAGCCGATGTTGGTGGTGTTCGGCAGACGGTCCGCCTGGTCGCCGTTGATTGCAATGTCGTCGCACCTGGCGATCAGCCCGGCCTGCAGGCGGTCGCGCTGCTTCTTCATGTGCTCAACATGCTGGTCGCGATCCTTGTTGATCAGCCTGGCGGCCGCACCCATCGCCACGATGCCCAGAATGTTTTCCGTGCCGGCGCGTTTACCGCTCTCGTGGTGCCCGCCGCGAATCAATGGCAGGTAGGGCGCGTTTTCACGAACAAACAACGCACCTGCGCCCTTCAAACCGTGGAACTTGTGCCCGCTGATCGTCAGGTAGTCGATTGCAAGCTCGTCCTTCAGGTCGAGCTTCAACTTGCCCGCGGCCTGCACGGCGTCTACATGAAACAGCGCGCCGAACTGCTTGGCGATGTCGCCAGCCCCGTTGATCGGGTTGATCACACCCGTTTCATTGTTCGCCCACATGATGCTGACGAGGGCGGTGTCGCCGCTGATTTCGTTTTTCAGCTCGTCCAGGTCGATCTGCCCCAGGCGGTCGACGCTCAACTCGGTGATGCGGTAGCCGGCCTCTGCGAGGTACCGGATGACCTCGATAACGCTCGAATGCTCAACGCGGGTCGTGATGATGTGTTTGCGCTCGGGCAGTCCGTCCAGCGCGGCGTAGATGGCCGTGTTGTTACCTTCGGTCGCGCCGGAATTAAAGACGATCTCGCTGCCCTTGCAGTTCAACAGCGCTGCGACATTTTCTCGCGCAAGCTCAATGGCATGACGCGCCGCCTGGCCCATCGAGTGCGTGCTGCTTGGGTTCGCGTAGTCCTCACCGAACAGGGGCAGCACGGCCTCCACCGCCTCCGGCGCCGGAAAGGTCGTGCTGTTATTGTCGAGAAAAATCGGGCGGTCAGTCATCGTCGGTAGTGGTCCGTGGTCCGTGGTTCGTGATTCGTGATTCGTGGAACGCGGGCGAACCACGACTCACGGTCCACGAACCTACCTCATTGGCGGTGCGTGCAACTGGTCACTGTGCTCGGTCGTGTCGATCACCGTGATTTCCGGGTCCACCATTTCGCGCAGGCGGTCTTCTACAAAAAACTTCATGGTGCTGCTGCTGGACGCGCAACTGTTGCAATGCCCGTGAAGCTGCACGTACACCTTGTTGCCGACGACGTCTACCAGTTCCATGTCGCCGCCATCCATGGCCAGTCCCGGGCGGACTTCGCGGTCCAGCACGTCCTGAATCGCTTTCATCTTTTCCAGGTTAGACAGGTTCCCCGCGCCCGCATTGACCGGTTCGCGCTTGGGTTTGTTTTCCGGCAGCTCCGCGCGCACGCGCTGCAGAATCTGCTTCAAATCCGGGTGGCAGCTAGTGCAGCCGCCACCCGCCTTGGTGAAGTGGGTGATTTCCTCAACGCTGGTCAGGTTGTTGTCGCGGATGGCGCGTTCAATTTTGCTCTCGGGCACACTGAAGCAGCGGCAGATGTTGAGCTCTTCTTCCTCGTCGCCTTCGACCTCAAGCTCGATGCCCCGGTAGCGCGCGTAGGCGACTTCCAGCGCCTCCATGCTCATGGCGCAGGTGTGCATCTTTTCTTCCGGTAACCCACCGAGATACTCGCTGATGTCTTTGATCGTGATGCGCGCGGCCTCATCGACGTGCTTGCCCTTCAGCATTTCGGTAAGCGCGCTGC
Source organism: Planctomycetota bacterium (assembly GCA_019912315.1). Lineage (GTDB taxonomy): Bacteria > Planctomycetota > UBA8742 > UBA2392 > UBA2392 > JACKID01. Next base: position 2,914 of record JAIOJA010000049.1, on the reverse strand, counting down.
TGGCGGCGATGGCGCCGGGGCTGCCGAACACCTGAAAGCCGGCGTTGTCGATGACTTCATCGGCGTTCAGCTTCAGGTACAGCTTCAGCGCCTGCCCGGCCGACATGGACCCCACTTCGCCCACAACTGTGGCATCGGCGAGCACGCCAACGTTGCGCGGGTTGATAAAGTGGTCTTTGACTTTTTGTGAGTAGGTCAGCATTTTCCGTTCCGTGGGCGTTAGCGTACAAACCGGACTCGCTTAGTCCATTATACACATCCATCGGTTTGAAGGCAGGTTGCGACCGCTGTACAAGTAAGTTCGCTGGTTGAGCCACTGGAGCCGCAAAAACGCCCTCTCTTTAGCGCCTTTTGCGCTTTTGCGGCAACCAAAGTTGAAAGCACCCGTGAAGATTGACTTCAAACCCGCATGGGCCGAGCACGAGCGCTTGGTGAAGGCCCTGCCGCCGAAGCTGCGCGCGACCCTCGGCGGTGAGTTCACACCCCGGGCTCTCGCCTTGCGGGTGGCGCACGAGACGCTGTCGAAATTCCCCAAAAACCAGGCCCCCACGGTGCTGGACCCCTGCTGCGGGCTGGGATCGCTTATGCTGGCGGCCGTCGAGTGGGCCTGCCTTTCGCGCCCCCAGTGGGTGCAGCCGTGGCTGCAAGGCGGGCGCCTGCAAGGCTGGGAAGTCGCCCGCGAGCTCATGGACGGCACGGCCCGCGTGCTTGCCTACGCGGGCAAATGCCTGAAGCTGAAGGTGCAGCCGAAGCTGGTGGTGCGCGACGCGCTGGATTGCGATGACCGCGAAATCTGCGACGCCGTCATCGCCTGCCCGCCATGGAAACATCTGGTCGGCGACGCCGCCCGCGACCTGCCGCCGGACAAGCGCGCGAAACTTGCTCGCAACTTCGGCAGCTTTACCGGCACGCCCGCGCTGCACACGGCTTTCACGGAGCTGGCGGGAAGACTGGTACGCAGGCAGGGCGGGCGATTGGGAATCCTGCTGCCGCTTGAAGTCGCGGACAGCCCCGACTACGCGGCGTTCCGGCGGGCGATGGCGCCCCTGACCGCCGTGGACAAAATCGTCCCCGAGGTGATCAACACAGGACAAGGCATTGAAGATGACGTCGGCGTGTTCGTGCTGACGGCCGGGCGTGGCGACATCAGCGGCGAGCCCTGGGAGTCGCGGGCCGACGAGCGCGAGCAGGTGTACCAGACCAGCCTGCTGCGCCACATTCCGCTGCCACCCAGCGCGTTTGAAGACATTGGCGTAAACCCCGGCAACTCCGCGGCGCAGTTGATCACCGACAAGCCCGAAAAGGGCGCGATGCCAATCCGCGACGCAAGCGATGTCATTCCGTTCGCCATACGCAAGGCGCGAATGTACTTGCGCGCGAAGGCACCCCGGCAGACCGGGCATTACGCTCGCATTGCGCCGCCGGCCACGTTCAAGCTGGTCAAAATCGTGATCCAGCGCGACGGGCAGATTCCGGTCGCGGCAAAGCACAGCCCGCCCGCGTTCTTCCGCAATGACCTGATCGCGTGCTTCGGCGCGCCGGACCTCGACGACGATTATCTGCTTGGCGTCTTCAACAGCGAGTTCTTCGGGCGCCTCTACCGCGACAGCTTCAAGGAGACTCGCCTGCGCGCCGAGGGAAAAATTACCGTTGAGCAACTTCGCACCCTGCCCGTACCCTCAAGACGCGCGGCCGGGGCCGCGTATAGCGAGATTGTCCGTCTTAGCCGGGAGTTGCAGAAGTGCGCCGGGAAAAATCCCAGGCTGCTGGCGCAGCTCGATACCGCGGTGCGCAAGGGCTACACGGGCAAGTAAAGTGGTGTAGGCATCCTGCCTGCATTAGGGCCGTGGGCATCTTGCCCACGGAACCAAAGAACGCCGATGACCGAATCGCAATCATGGTTGCCCCTGCAGTTCGAGCCCGGTCTTGTGTCGGTCATCATCCCGGCCTTCAACCGCGCGGAAATGTTGCGCGAAACACTCGAGTCCGTGTTCAGACAGGAATACCGCCCAATCGAGATCATCGTCGCCAACGACGGATCAACAGACGGCACACTCGCTATGCTGGAGACGCTGAAGCCACCGGAAGGCATCACGCTGGAAATCAGCAAAGGGAAACACGCAGGCGCAGCCGCCGCACGCAACCGCGGGGCGCGGCTCAGCCATGGCGAGTTCATACTGTTTCTTGATTCCGACGACGTGCTGCATGAAGGGGCGCTCGGCGGGCTTGTCGCCGGGCTGGGGAAGGCGGATCTTGTTTACGGCTGGTGGCGCGACTGGTACAGCCGTGAAACTCCGCCCCGCTTCGGGCGAACATACCGGCGCGAGCCTGGCGGCGACCTGCTGGTTTCGCTGCTGCGGAACGACTGGCTGCTGCCGAGCGCCACGTTGCACCGGCGCGCATCGCTGCGGCGCGTGCAGGGGTGGGACGAGTCCTTCAGTGTGCAGGACGATCACGAGTTCATGTGTCGCGTGGCGCTTGGCGGCGCGACGGCGGCCGTGGTGAAGCGGCTGGTGACGGACTACCGCAAGCACGGCGAGAACCAGCTTTCGCTTACCAGCGCTATGGACACGTCAATGGCGAATGAGATTGTTCTGAGACGGGTGGAAAGCGCGCTTGACGAACAGGGCTGGACGCATGAGCGCCGCCTGGCGCTGGCCTGGCGCTGGTTTCGTGAGGCACGCAAGGCGTGGCACAACGACATCGGACGCGCCCGCTTTGATCAGCTGATAGGGGAAGTCAAGCGAGTGGCGCCCGGCTTCAGGGCGCCGAAGTTGTGGTACCGCATCCTCGCCGCGGTAGTCGGCTATCGAAACACGGAGCGCCTCGCGGGCGTCGCACGAAAGCTGGTTCGGTAGTGATGCCGCAGGTCGCGCCGCTGAACCCCTGATCTTCGGGGTGACCTCCCCCCCCC
>JAIOJA010000048.1 GCA_019912315.1 Planctomycetota bacterium | reverse complement strand
AGCAAGCCAAGACGTGCATCAGTTCAGGCATGAGCTGATGCATCACGTTTCAGCGATCCTGGTTGACGCTCAGGGCCAAATGAGAATCGAGGGCTCCCTGGTGGGTGCCCTCGATTCTGTACTGAAATTGGTAGCGGGGGCTGGACTCGAACCAGCGACCTCAAGGTTATGAGCCTTGCGAGCTGCCATCTGCTCCACCCCGCAGTTTTCAATGTCGCTGGTCGCGTTGCCGCGCCCGTGCGAGGCGCCATAGATAGCGCAGCTTTGTTTACGCGTCAACAGGGCGAAGGCGCTTTCTTGACGCACACTTCATCGCTGTTTTTCGGTGTACTGCGTCTTTGAAAACGCCGCCAGAGGTATGTTGTAGCCCGGCCGCAACTCGCCGCCGCGCACCAGTTGCTGGGGGTGGGCGACCGGCCTGGCCGGGTCTGTCGCGACCGCCTTCAGGCGCTCCGTCGGCTTGCCCTCTTCGTTTTCGTAGATACGAAACACCTTGGGCAGCAACAGGTCCAGCCCGTCGGTGCTGCCGTTCTTCCTGTCGGTCACGTCCGGCAGGGCAACCCACTTGTCCGGCTCGAAGTACAGGTTAGTCACGGCCGCGTTCTGCTGGTTCGAGATGGCGAAACGCATTTCCACCTGTGCCAGGGCGTGGGGGAAGTTCCAGTCGCCGGCGCTGCCATTGGGAAGATCGGCCACGAAGTGCGTGATCAGGCGCTCGCGCGGCAGGTTGCGCAGTTGCAGCTCACGCAGCGCGATCTCCTTGTCGATGGCCGGCACGTCGGCGCCGTCGGCTTCGCGGTCCTTGCGCAGCTTGGCGATTTCGCTTTCGAGTGTGGCTTGTTTGGCGGTGTCGATCACGCGCCCGTACTTGGCGAATACCCAGGTGCGCCAGTTCGCGCCACTGTTGGGGTCGCGGAAGAAGGCGCGATGCAGGAACATCAGCCCGCCGCTGAGCGGGTCTCTTTCAACGTCATTCAGCATGAGCAGCTTGCGGGCTTCGAGTTGGGTGACCAGATCGTCGTAGGCCTTGCCGGCGTCGATGGCGGACTTCTTCTTCATGGCGCCGTCTTTGCCGACGCAGTTGTAGTAGTCGTCTGTGTCCTTGTCGCCGCCGCCGTCGATGCCCTGCACAATCCATTGCCCGCCGAGGTTGTCCTCGGTTCGAATGCGCCCACCACCCTTGCGTCCGCCGGAGCCGTACAGCTCGACGTAGCGTCCCTTCTTTTCGTTCTTGCCGCCGTTGGCAGCGATCTCGATGTCGAACACCAGCAGGGTACTCCGGACGGTGCCGATCTCATCAAAACGCCGCACCATCTTGCTGAGTTTCTGGATCACGCGCGGGTTGCGCATGCTGTCGCAGCCGTACCAGTTGAGTATGAGCAGCGTGTGCCGGAGCAACTGACCTTGTTGGACTTTGTGGTCGTAGTCCGGATTCGCTACAGCCTCGAGCATTCCGGTGACGCCATGCCCTAGGTTGATCAGCCCGCCGTGTCCGTCGGTGCTGACCTGGCGAAAGACGCGCTCGGTCGGTTTGGCTTCTTTTGCGTCTACCAGTTCGACGCGTACGAAGACTTTGGATCGTTCGATTGTGCGAATCCCGGCCACTGAGACTCCGTCCTTCGTGATCGCGCAGCCGCGGAAACTTTCGAAAACTGCGACGGGGGTAGCCTTGCCACCCGCCTTTGGCTCACGCAGCTCGATGACGATCCCGTCGCCTTCCTTGCGCGCGACCAGCAGGTTCGAGCCATCCGCCTCCGCCAGAAGTGTCCGCGTGTAATGGTCGGGCGGAAACTCGCCGGTCAGCAATTCGGTTTCGGCGAGCGCGTTTTCTTTGAATGTCGCCAGCTTCAGTGTGCCGGGCTTCGGCGCGTGGCTGTCATGCAGGCGCACGTACCAGGACATGATCTCCTTGGCTTGCGGGGCGGTGGGCGGGGAATCGCCGTCCCATGCGATGTAGGCCAGCGTGGTTTCGTTCACCCATGCGAGTCGCGAAGTTGGCCCCGTCAAAAGCTCCGCGACCTGCTTCCAGTTTGCCGTTTCGTAGACGCGCACAAACCAACACCACTTGCCTCCCACAGGCTTCGTGACGCGCAGCGCGACGTGTTTCCCGTCGGGGGAAGGTTCTGGCGCATCGAAAATCTCGTTACGAGCACTGTTTAATACGACGGCCGTCTTGAGTTTCGCGACCAGCGCTTTCTGATTGGTTGTCGCGTCTGCGGCGTCGGCGCCTACCCGAATTAACTGGGAGTAACCTCCACCCAGCAGATGCCCCGGGCCATCCTTCTTGTCCGGATCGTAAGGATCGTAGTGGAGCACATACGGTATCCCATTCAACAGGAACACGCCGTGAAGGGTGCGACGTGCGCTACTGGACTGATGGTCCAGGAAGCGTGTGACCCGCTGCCAGGTGCCGGGGGCTGCGTCGCCATCGGTGAACTTCCAGAGTTCCGTCAGCGGGTAGCTACTGTCGCCCAAGGGCTTCTCGGCGGTGTGGGGCCAGCGCAGGGCGTCCGGCGCGGGCAGCCCAGGGTCGCCGGCGAAGTTGGAGAGCCCGCTGCCGCCGGGGCCGAGCGGGTCCTCAAGCAGGAACCAGCCGCTTTTGCCGTCCGGCGCGGCTACGGCAATGTCGTTGGCGAACGCGGGTGCGCACAGCAGGGTTACAATAAGGAACGAGAGTGTTCGAATCATGGTCGTCGCGACGGGGGAAAGCCGGGGCCCACTGGCACTTATACGAATCGGCAGCCTGCCTTCGGCACACCAATCATTTGTGCGCCGATAATACAGGAACAGGACAGGCTGGACCCTGTCCATCCTGTTTCAAAGCAGTCCGTGTTTCTGGACGAGTGCATCAAGCGTTGCCAGCTCTTGGTCACTCAGCTCGATTTCGGCCGCATGGGCCAGCTCGTCAAAGTCGGCGACGTCAGCCGCCTGCACAAGCACACTGGCGGCGCCCTGTGCCAAAGCCCACGCGACCGCCCACTGCCCTGGGGTGTGTTTGTCTAAGGCTGCCAGGTCGCTGGCGAACGCTACGGCCTGCCCGAATTTCGGCTGGCTGAAGTACTCGTCGCGGTCTGTGTCCGTGAATTCTTCGTTGCCGGTGAACTTGCCGTTCAGCAGCCCGCTCAACAGCGGATCACTCGCCAGAAAGCCGACACCCCTGGTGTTGCACCACTCAATCAGCTGCAGCGACTTGCGATTCAACACATTCAGCGGCGCCTGCACGGTCTGCAACTTTACGTGCCCGGCCAGGGCTTCCAGTTGGGGTAGGCCGTAGTTGCACACGCCGACCCACGTGGCGTATCCGCCGCTGACAAGGTCCTGCAGGCCTCGCGCGGTCTGGATTGGCGAGGTGTCGTCAGGCCAATGAACCTGGTACAGGTCAATGCGATCGGTCTTCAGGCGAAACAGACTGTCGTGGCACTGGTTGATCAAATTGGCGCGCGAGTTGTCGATCAGCAGTTCGCCGTGGAAGGCCAGGCGCGGGCCGGCCTTTGATGTCACGAATACGCTGTCGCGGTCGGTGCCATGCAGCGCCCGCCCGAGCACTTCCTGGGCGTGCCCGTTGGCTGTAATCCAGTCCGTGTCGAACAGGTTGACGCCAAGCTCGCGGGCGCGGGCAATCGTCGCGGCGCGCTTGTCTTCACCCGACTGCGTGGGGTCTTCACTGGCCGGCGCAATCAGCGCAAGCTGGTTCAGGGGCTGTGAGGACGTGGGCGGCGAGGACAGGCTCAGGCCGATCACACTGACCGGCGGGCCGTTCCGAAACAGCGGGCGCGTATGCATGGCAGGATGGTAGCTTGTCTGGCGCGTGGCGCAGCGTCTGGCGCTTGGGCGTCCTTTCAGTAAGTTGGCAGGCGGCGAATTGAATCCGGATTCAAATTCGGGGATACCATGGATATCGAACGCGAAGTGATGGAGCAGGACGTGTTGATCGTCGGCGCCGGGCCGGCTGGCCTAGCCTGCGCGATCAAACTGAAGCAGCTCTGCGAGAAGCACAACGAGAGCAGCGACAAGAAGCTCGAGCCCGAAATCAGCATCATCGAGAAGGCCCCGGAAATCGGGCACCACCAGCTTTCCGGCGCGGTGATGGACCCGATGGGCATCAGCGAGCTGTTTCCGAACTGGAAGGACGAAGAATTTCCGATTGAGTCTGAAGTCGTCAACGACGCGATGATCGAACTCAAGCGCGGCGGCAAACGCAGCGGGCCCAAGTTCGTCCCGCCTGCCATGCGCAACCACGGCAAGTACATTGTCAGCTTAAACAAGGTCGTGAAGTGGCTCGCGGAGAAGGCTGAGGCCGCAGGCATCAACGTGTTTCCCGGCTTTCCCGGCGATAAGGTGCTGTACGAGGGGAATCGCGTCAAGGGCGTGCGCGTCAAGGACATGGGGCTTAACAAGTGGGGCGAGCCGAAGGATGGCGAGTTCATGCCCGGCAGCGACCTGGTCGCCAAAGTAACGGTACTGGGTGAGGGCACCCGCGGCAGCCTGGCCAAGCACCTGATACCGAAGCTGAAGCTGGATGAAGACCGCAACCCGCAGATGTACCAGATCGGCGTGAAGGAAGTCTGGAAGCTCGGCGAAAAGGGCAAGCAAGCCCTGGCCAAGGGCGACGTCTACCACACCATGAACTATCCGCTGCCCAACGGCGTGTTTGGCGGCGGCTGGATATACGGCATGGACAATGACATGGTGTCGATCGGTCTGGTCGTCGGGCTGGACTACAAAGACCCGACACTCGACCCGCACCAGTTGTTCCAGAAGTGGAAGACGCACGCCTTCCTGGAGTCCATCCTCGGCGACGGCGAAGTGCTGCACTACGGCGCCAAGACGATTCCCGACGGCGGCTACTTTGCCATGCCGAAGTTGAGCGCCGACGGCGTGATGCTGGTCGGCGACACGGCCGGCTTCCTGAACTCCATGCGCCTCAAGGGTATTCACCTGGCGATCAAGTCGGGCATTCTGGCGGCTGAGACCATTTTCGAATGTCTAAAGGACGACGAGTTCAGCGCGGAACGCCTGCACAAGTATCAGAACGCGTTTGAAACAAGCTGGGCCAAGAAAGAGCTCTGGGGCGTGCGCAACTTCCGCCAGGGCTTTCAGATTTCTGAGCTGTTCGGCATGGCCAACGTGGGGCTCAGTCTGGTCACCGGCGGGCGCGGCTTCTTCAAGCGCCTGCGCAACGAACACGACCACGAAGAGTACGTACGTGTTTCAAAACCCGGCACAACACCGGCGCAGGATGCCGCACAATTCGACGACAAGCTGACCTTCGACAAGCTGAAAGACGTCTACTTCAGCGGCAGCACCCACGAGGAAGACCAGCCCTGCCACCTGCAGGTAACGTCGCCGGATGTCTGCGTCACCAAGTGCACGGCCGAGTACGGCAACCCCTGCCAGCACTTCTGCCCGGCCAAGGTCTACGAAATGATGCCGGTCAACGACGCCAAGGGCATGAGCCCGCAGTTGAACCGTGAAGGCGAAGGCAAGGCGAACGCGCAGGGCCTGGTACTGAAAATCAACGCCAGCAACTGCGTGCACTGCAAAACCTGCGACATCAAGGACCCGTACCAGGTAATCAACTGGGTAACGCCCGAGGGTGGCGGCGGCCCGGTGTACACGAACATGTAGCCGTAAGTTTTCCGGTTTTCTAGAATCACCTGCGGCGTGTGGGAGAGATTTGACTGCGCTGGTTTCGCGCCAGTGTTTGAAGGGGTTACCCCTTCGGGTTCGCAGTGGTTTCTCATGCATCGCACGATCTGTGCCGGTTTGTACCAAACCGGCACAGATCGTGGCCGGGAGCTGGAAGTCTCTCCCACGCGTCCACTTTCTGGGGGCATGTCGTGGGTCTCTTCGATTGGCTGTTCGGCAAGAAGAAAGACCCCTACGGCACCAAACCGGGCCAGGACTACGGCGACAAAGACCACGCCCCGAAGCCCTACAACGACCAGCCGAAGCAGTACCAGTCAGCGCAGAAACCTTACCAGGCCCCGCCCAAAAGCTACGGCGCGCCGCCACCCAAGCCGGGTGAACGGACCGAGAAACTCAGCTTCCGCCAGGCGCGCAGCAACAAGCCGGTCGATCCTCTGGCCGACCAGACCATCAAGACACCTCGTCGTGGCCCAAACCTTGCCCACCTTGGCGGTACGCGCGAATCGCCGGACCCGCACACGGACGTCATCAAGTTACGCAACAACGGCATGCCCGAGATCGCGCACCTTGACGATCTCGCCGATCTCGTCGGTGCCACGCGCAACGAGATCATCTTCCTGGCCTCTCGGCCGGGCTGGGGCGAGCCAAGCCACTACACACTGAAAGAATTGCGCAAGAAATCCGGCGCGACACGCATGCTGATGGTGCCCATGCCACGCATGAAGGCCGTGCAGCGCGCATTGAACGCGAAGCTGATTTCACGCCTGCCCGTGCACGAGGCCGCGCACGGCTTCCGCAAGGGGCGCGACGTTCTGACGAGCGCGAGCCCGCACGTGGGCAAGGACGTTGTGATCAGCGTGGATATTGAAGACTTCTTCCCGAGCTTCACGTTCCGGCGCGTGTCCGGCTACTTCCGCAATCTGGGCTACGGTCGCGGCGTCAGCGTTGCGTTAGCGAATCTCATGACGGCACGCCTGCGCGACGGGGCCACAAAACAGGGCAACAAGTGGAAGCCCGTGGCCTACGGCTCGCACCCGGACATCGGGAAGCGCTATCACCCGGAAATCCCGCAGGGCGCGCCGACAAGCCCGGGGCTGGCGAACGCGATCTCGCGCCGCATGGACAAGCGCCTGCACGCGCTGGCCCAAAAATTCGCTGCCGATTACACGCGCTACGCCGACGATTTGACCTTCAGCGGCAATGATGAGCTTGCGAAGTCCGTCGGCAATCTGCTGCAGATCGTGCGCCAGATCGTGCGCACGGAGGGTTTGAGACTCAACGAGAAGAAGACGCGCATCATGCGCAAGGGCAAGCAACAGCGTGTCACGGGCGTGGTTGTGAACAAGCAGACCAACGTGTCCCGGCGCGAGTACGACAAGCTGAAGGCGATCCTGCACAACTGCATCAAGCATGGGCCGACTGGCCAGAACCGCGAGAACGTGCCCGATTTTAGAGAGCATCTGCGTGGACGCATCGCCCACGTCAGCCACATCGGCCCCGAGCGGGGGCGCAAGCTGATGCGCATGTTTGAACAGATCAGATGGTAAGTGGCATCGCCTTCCAGGCGATGAGTTGCAGCGGCCTCCGGCCGCTGATGCCGCTTGCTGGAAGCAAGCGGAACTCATTCGCTGGAAGCGAATGCCACTAGGCCGCCCATCTTTGCTCAAGCTTCTTGCGCTTGCGGCGGAGGGTGTAGTAGGCAATCGCGCCGATGGCCAGGAATGGTGAGCCTGCGAGCCCGGCGCGGATCAGGAACGCGCTTACTTCTTCGAGGCCTTCAAGCCCGTCACGCCACGCAGAGCCCAGCTCGCTGCGATCTTCAATGGCCGGCGCGGCCGTCGTGATTTCGACGTCGAGGCGGCTGAGGGCTACGCGGTTTTCGAGGGATTGGAGCGCGCGTCTGTAGCGCTCGATTTCGAGACGAGTCTGGCGGCGTTCACGCTCCAGATTCTGCAGTGATGAGAGGTCGGTGGGTGTTTCAACCAGCTTGTCGAGCCTTGCCAGATAGTCCTCTGCTTCAGCCAGGCGCGCTTTCAGATCGACCTGTGAGCTTGTGACATCTTCGGTCGATTCGGTCTCGGTCAGCACTTCGCCGAAACCGGCGACCTTCGATTTGAACTCTCGATACTTCTCGGCCGGCACAGCCACGGAAACTTCGACTGTGACGTTCTCCCCTGAGCCTTGACGTGTCAAGCCGGTAACCATGCCGCCGGAAGATGTAACCAGTTCGGTAACCTGTTGCTGGATTCTGGCCGGATCGGCGTCGCGGAGCTGGATACTGCCCTGCCGTATGATGGAGCCATACAGGCCGGGGTCCACTGGCGAAGCGTCAATGGGAGGCGGCTGGCCCTCAAGCCCGTCGGAATGCGGCGCCTCCTTCAGAGGGAACTGTTCAATCTGCTTCAAGCCGTCGAACTCTATCCCGCGGTCTCCCATCAAAGACGGGGCCTCGCGCATGCCTTCCGTGGTCGCAATCACACCGGTCAAGAAAGCCAGAGCAACACTTGCGGCCGTCACCAGCCCGATGCCCCAGCGACCTGTGATCCAGTAGATGATGCGGTTGTCGGTGGGTGGTTGCGGCTCATGCTCGGCCGCTTTGAGTATGTCGTCGAATGTAAGCCGCATTTTCGGGGGGTGGATGGCCATGGCCCCCAGTTGAGAGCGCATGGCCACCAGTTCCCCGACGATTGCCCTGTCTTCGCAGACCGATTCATAAGGCTCCGGCAGGACTCGGGTCAAACCCGAAACGTGGTCCAGAACGGCTTGCTCGTCTTTCGACAGCTCTTTCGCAAACCAATCGTTGTCCATTGCCTTACTCCTTCCGGCTGTCGCCAGCCAGGGCAGAACCCTTCAGGATATCGTGCAGGGCGCGCCGACCACGCAGCAGGTCCGTCTTGAGCTTGTTCAGGTGCACGCCGAGCAGGTCGGCTGCGTCCGTGTAGCTCATGCCGTCGCGGTCCACCGCCAGTACGGCCGCGCGGTGGTCCGGCTTGATGCGCTGCAGGGCGTCGACCAGCTCATCGCTGAGCGTGGTGTCGGAAACATCCGGGTTCGGCTGATCCTCAACCTCCCAGTCGCCCAGCGGCTTCTGCCGGTTCGTGCGCCGCAGCGTGTCGATGGCGAAATTCACCGCCACACGCTTCAGCCACGCACCCACGTTGCTGTTGTCCTTGGGCGGGCGCGTCAGCAGGCGTACGAAGGCCTCCTGCGTCGCGTCTTCTGCCGCGGCGCTGTCCAGCGTGAGACGATAAACGGCCGCGTGGACCGCCTTTGCGTGCTCAGCGAACAGAAGCTTTGCGTCATAGCGCTGCATGGCAGCACCCCCCTTCAGCCCTATAAACTGCGAGGACTCCTTCAAAGTTTCAGGCAAATCGCCCAAATTTTCAGGTGGCGCGCCGCCACCCCCAAACGTCGTAATGGTGGTGAGGGCCTCCGGCCTGCATGCGTCGCGACCATCCTGGTCGCGCCTGACGCCTGGAAGGTGTCAGAACATGCGGGCAAGAAGCCCACATCACTATCTCTCTTGACATGACAAGAGCAACCGGCGTGCCAACTCTTGACGTGGCAAGAGCACGAAGGCGCTTGATACTTGTACGGCAGGGCTGTAAGCCTTGCCGCAGGCCGAACCGGAGGATGTGATTGTGCGAACGCTAACTTGCACGCTCGTGATGCTGCTGCTTTCGCTCAGTGTCAATCTGGCACAGGATGTTCCAGCCCCTGCCAAGGAAGTTGACAACGCGACCCTGCTGAAAGACTACCTGGGCGCCAAGGGCAAGGAAAAGAACGCCCTGCGCGAGAAACTGCTGGCACTGACACCTGATCAGCTGCGCAAAGCTATTGATGGGCTGACTTACGACGGTGTAGTAACCGGCGTCCAGGAATGGACCACCCAGTGCCCGGACGGCTTTGAACGCCCCTACTGGGTGTATGTCCCCGAAGGCTATAATCCTGCAAAACGCTACCCGCTGCTGGTCTGCCTGCATGGCGGGGTCAGCGGGCAGCCCCTGCGCGGTGAACGCTTCAACCCCGGCGAGTACAGCATTGAATACTGGCTGCCCCACATGACTGACGAGCAGAAGAAGGAAGTCGTGATCCTGGGCTGCTCCGCGGGCGTGCCTGAAACGGGCATGGAAGCCGCCTGGTGGCATCTGAAGGGCCAGAACAACGTGCTGCACATGATTCGTGAAACCAAGCGACGCGTGAATATTGACGACGACCGCGTGATCGTGAACGGACACAGTGACGGCGGCAGCGGCAGTTTCGGTTTTGCCTACCGCCAGCCTGACGCTTTCGCCGGCTTCTTTGCCATGAACGGACACCCCATGGTCGCCCAGGCGGACGGCACACCGGTGTGGCTCGAGAACCTGAAGGGGCTGAATATACGGGCATTTAACGGCGGAAAGGACGGGCTGTACCCCGCCAAGCGCACCACGCCGATCTACGACCAGGCCAATGAGCTTGGCGCAAACATTGACCACACGACCTACCCGGACCTCGACCACCAGGTCGGCGACGTACTTGAGGATGAAGTCGCCGGCTTCTTCGACGACGAGCTGACCCGCTGGAACCGTGACCTGCTGCCCGCCGAAATTGACTGGGCATGCACCGGCGCGGAGCGCGGCAGGCGCGCGTGGCTGCACATCGACGAGATCGGTGAACTCGGATCGGCCAACATCGCCCCCGTGAACGCCGAGATCAACGTGCCGGCCGGGCGTCCGCGGCTCGGAATCACCGTTGAGCGCCAGGTCGAGAAGCCGACGGTCGAAACAGTTCAGAAGGGCAGCACGGCGGCGGACATGGGTATCGAGGAGGGGGACGTTATCACGAAGCTGGACGATCATGTGATCGCGACCATGCAGGATCTTCTGGACGCACTTGACACCAAGGCTGCTGGCGACGACGTGACCATTGAGGTCGAGCGTGCCGGAAAAGCGGAGACCCTGAAGGGCAAGTTTGCCGCGAACCAGCAGCAGGAGCTCGAAGTGCGCGGGCCCGTGGTCGCGCGTGTGATCGCGAAGCTGGACAAGCCGGGGCAGATATCCCTGACCGTGCGCAACGCGAAGAAGGTGACGCTTTACGCCGCGCAGTCGATGCTGGACGCGGAGGGCAAGCTGCGCGTGCGCCTCAACCCGGGTGATGATTCCCAGGAGTTGAAGATTGTGCGCACGGAAACCGTCGTGCCTAGCAGCGCGTTTATGCTCGATGAGTTCGAGCGCACCCATGACCGCAGGCTGCCCTGGGTCGCGAAATTTGAGGTGAACGTCGCCGGACTGCTGGGCGTTAAGGTCAAGCCAGCGGACCCGAAGAAGAAGGAAGACGAATTTTAGTCAGGGTTCAGGAGGCGAAAAAGCAGTTGCCTCACGCCTCACGCCTCACGCCCCGCGCCGTACGCCTGTTATACTCAACCCATGGCCCGTATTGCAGCCATTTTGCTTGTCCTGACCGGCGCTGCTTCCCTCAGCGCGCATCCCTTTGATGACCGTGCCGACATGGTCGCGGAGGTAATACTGGTCAAAGACGACCAGGGGCGTGACCTGATGCGTCTCGCCGTCCAGTATCGCTACGAGAGTTTCTTTTCCAGCTACAACGAAGCCATGCTGGAAATCGACGACGACCGCAGTGAAACCATCACGCGCGACGAGATCACCCGGCGCTTCGAGGAACTGGCGACCGACCTGACAGAGGCGGTCTACCTCGGTATCCGTGGCGCGCCGGCGCGGATCGTGCCGCGCTATGAAGACTTCTCGTTTGTTGACCTGGACAATCCGGATGCGTCGCCGGACCAGGCGGGCGGCATGCCCGCAGCGAAGATGCGCATCGGCTATTACTTTCTGTTTGACGTGTATCCGTCCGAGTACGTGTCTGCGGGACGGCACGAGGTCGAGTTCTTCCTGGCCACTACGCGCATTTCCGTGCTGAACCCCGAAGAGCAACTGCGTGCCTGGGACGACCGGGGCGAGCGCCGCCGCGCCTTCACCACTGTCACCTACGACCGGACCCGTGACAATTTCGACCGCCTGCGCTTCTTCTGGGATGTCAGCACGGATGTCGCGCTGGCGCCTCCCAAGGGGGCCGGGCCGAAGGACCCGCCTACCAAGACGCCGGACAGCACGCCGCCGGATCAGGCGACAGATCAGCCCGACGGCAAAGAGCAGTTGCTTGAAACGGACCGCGAGCGTCGCGACCAGGACGGCACCGAGTCCGTGATTCTGAACGCCTTTGAGGACCTGCGCAGCGGCGACGCCGGACTGTGGGTATGGCTGTCGGCATTGGGAATTATGTTCGTGGTCGGCGCCTACCACGCCGTTCAGCCGGGGCACGGCAAGACCCTGGTGGCAAGCTACCTGATTGGCACCCAGGGCAGGAAGTCCGACGCCGTCTTTCTGGGTATCGTGGTCACGGCCGCGCACACCAGCGGCGTGTATCTGCTGTTGGGCGGCGCGTGGATATTCAAGACATTCTGGCCGGGCGTGCTGGAAAACCCCGAGAAGCAGCTGGCGGAGTGGATCACGCTGGCGGTGGGCGCGACGATTTTCCTGATGGGCTTCGGATTGGTCATGAAGCGCACGGGTGGTGGAGGGCACCACGAACACGACATTTTCGGGCGCCATGTGCATCCCGGGGACAATCATGAGCACGATCATTCACACCCGCACACTCACTCGCACCATGAGAAGCACCCGGAAGACTCGGACATCCTCGAGCACGTCCACGGGCATTCGCACGACCACGGGCATAGCCACTCACATGACCATGGCGACGGGCATCATCACCACCACCATGAGCGCGATCCGGGCAAGATGACCCGCTGGGAGATTCTGCGCCTCGGCATCCTTGGCGGCATCATTCCCTGCCCGAGCGCCTTTGTGATCGGGTTGATCGCGCTTCAACAGCAGTGGTACACGACCGGGCTGATACTGGTGCTGGCTTTCAGCGTCGGGCTCGCGGCCGTGCTGACGGCGATTGGGCTGGCACTGGTGCACGGCAAGGCCTACATGGCGAAGAGGCGCAAAGAAACAAAGAGCCGGCTGTATCGAATGCTTGAGGCCAAGCTGCCGGTGTTTGGCGCGCTGGTGATCACCATGATCGGCGTTGTGATGGTCCTGTTCGCCCTGATCCGTCTCGACCTGATCGACCCGGCCAAGTTCACCGTTTAGCGTTCGAGCATCAGCGTCACCGGCCCGTCGTTGACCAACTCGACATCCATGTGGGCGCCGAAGACTCCGCGCTGGACCTGTTTGCCCAGCGCGCTGCCGAGTGCTTCGCAGAACCTGTCGTACAGGGGCTCGGCGACTTCGGGGCGGGCGGCCTCGATGTAGCTGGGGCGGTTGCCTTTTTTCGCGTCGCCGTAGAGGGTGAACTGGCTGATGGCAAGCACGTTGCCGTTTACGTCCTGGACGCTCAGGTTCATCTTGCCGTGCGTATCGCTGAAGATGCGCAGCCCGCTGAGCTTGTTGACCATCCACTCAAGCTCGGCGTCGGTGTCAGCGTGGGTGATGCCGATCAGCAGCAGCAGCCCGCGCCCGATTTCGCCCGTGACTTCGCCTTCGACGCTGACTTTCGCGCGCGAGACTCGTTGGACCAGTACTCTCATGCCGCGAGGTTAGCCCTCATCGGGTTTCTTCTCCAGCGTCCCCACCCACAATGGAATCGCACCTTCCTCAAGCTGCTGTATCAGCACCCACTGGCAGGTGGTCCAGACCGGCCCCAGGTCGCGGTCTATGTTCATGCCCATCCGCGCAGTCTCGGGTGTCGGCCTGTACGCGAACGTGAAGTCCGGGTTGCGCAGCATCGTGTACTCACGCCGGTAGTGCTCCCGGAACTTGTCCATCGTGCCGTGACGCCTGCACGCGATCGCCGCCATGAACGGGTGCATCGTCGGTGTGCTGTGTCCATCGAAAGCGTTCGCCAGGTTTTTCTCGAAGTAGCCCTGCATCCTGGCGTAGCTCTCGCGGCCGGCCTCGCCGGCGCTGGCGAGCGCGTTCATCGCCCCGGCCGTGCGCCCGACTTCGCTGAACCACTTCTTGTCGTGGGCGTAGGCGATGCCGCCATCTTCCATCTGGCAACTCTCGATATACTTCACGCGCAGGGCCAACTCATCGGCGTCGACTTCCATTCCGGCCGCCTGCATCGCGCCCAGGGCGGCAAGGCAGAAATTGCTGACGACTTCCAGATGCACGTAGTCGAGAATGTTCAGCCCGCCCGGCCCCGCGCCGAAGCCGCCATCGTCCTCGCCATTCTTGAAGATACGGTCCCGTATCCACCGCAGCTTGCGCCTGTAGCTGTTCAGTTTGCTGCTGCTCAGGTCGTGCTCTTCGCCGGCCTTCAGCACGTGGGCCAGAAAGAGGCCGCCATAGCCGAGCCCCCAGTTGGTCTGGTCGTTGTTCTTGCCGCCGAGCTTTTTGTACTTCTTCTGCACGCCGACGGTGTCCTCGACGAAGTCGGCCGCCTTGATGATGTTGCTCTCGTACGTCTGCCAGTCCTCAAGCCATGCCATGCCGGCCAGACTGGTGAACACAACCTGGCTGACTTCGGGCGACATGTTTGAGTGAAAGCCCCCGTCCGAATCCTGCTCACGGGCGAGCCATTTCAGAGCGCCGTCGAGGATCGCCCTGCGGCGGGCGTTTTCGTCGGCGTAGTGGGTCAGTTGTACGTCGATGGTGGTCAGCGATTCGCCGCGTTTGACCTTCAGCGTGCAGACTGGTTTCTCCGCGTTACTTTCGGCGGCGAGAATCGCATCCGCCAACTCCAGGTAGGCATCGTCGCCAAAGTTCTTGCCGCCGGCGCCGTAGATGACGTCGCCGACTTTCAGCCCGGCATTCTGCCCGGACCCTGACTTGTATACCTCTTCGACCTTCAGCCCGGACTTCGCGCCGTCGGGTAAATCGGCGCGCACGATGTTCGCTTTGCCGCCGGTTGGGCCAAGGTTGTACAGGTCTGGATACTTCTGGGGTTGCTGCGCAGGTGTATGCGCCGGCATAGCGGCGATCAACAGGATACAGACTGCAACCAAGGAGACACTGCGCATGTATGCCAGCCGCGGCTCACGGCCTACTTGATGATACGGCGTGTGGGGCGTCCGGGCTCGCGGTTTTCGTTGGTCCAGCGGTCAACCACGACCTTTTCGCGCCGACCGTCCCAGGAGCCACGGGCAAGCTTCTTGTCTTTGTCCTTGCCGCGCTCGTTGACCGTACACACCACTTCGACCACGGGGTAGGTTTTGGGGTAGCGTTCTTTCATCTGGTAGTACAGCCCGTAGATGATCACGGCCTTCTGGTGGTCGTACAACTCCAGCCAGCGGGATTCATCGACGGTAAATTTCAGGTCGGCCCGCGTTACCGCCTCCTGCAACAGTTTCTCGTCGCCGCCGAGCATGTACCTGTTCCAATCGTCGCGCGCGGCCTCGATGTTCAGAAACTGGCCCAGCACAAGCTTCGGGCGTGATTCACCGGTCCAGTTGGCCAGTGACTGTCCAAACTCTACGCTTTCGAGACTGTTGCCTCTCTCCTTGTCCCATTCCTTGCGCGCCTCGGCCCGGTTCGCGCGCTCGGCGGATTCCGCAGTGTCGCGCTCTTTCAGTTGCTCGGCGCCGCTGCGCACCCGGTCGCAGCGCTTCAGAAACTCATCGACGGCCACCTGAAGGCTCTTGTTGTCGGGATACAGGTCGCCGGCTTCGCGGGCGGTTTTCTTGGCGTCCCGGTAATTGCGGGCGTACAGGTACTGGTCCGCCAGGTACAGCATCAGGTCGGAGTCGCGGTTCTGGTCGACCAGCACAAGGTAGTGCTCAAGGGTTTTGACGGCCTCTTCATACCGGAACAGCCCTACCAGCGCCTTTGCCAGACCCTGGCGCACGCGGGCATCGCGGGGCTCGTTGCGGACG
Source organism: Planctomycetota bacterium (assembly GCA_019912315.1). Classification (GTDB taxonomy): domain Bacteria; phylum Planctomycetota; class UBA8742; order UBA2392; family UBA2392; genus JACKID01. The sequence goes on along the minus strand of JAIOJA010000048.1, from coordinate 35,048 downwards.
AGTTCGCGGAAGGCGTCCTCAGCGCGACGGTAGTCCTCGTTTTTGAGGTGCAGCTCGGCGGCCTCTACACGTCCCTCGTAGGAGTCCGCGGTTTCGATGCGGTCGATGCGGGACTTCTCGATGGTGATGACGGCCTTGCCGCCGCCCTCCACATCAACTTCCAGCTTTACCTTGTCGTCGGTTTCCTCGATGACCTTGCCCGTAAGCTTGCTGCCGGACTTCATGTAGATGGTCTCGGCCGTTGAAACGGCGCTCAGACCCAGAAACAGGGCAAGCACTGCAATTCCAGTAAGCAGGCGTTTCATAACCTCCATGTTAGTGAGTCCGGGGGCGGTCACAATGAAATGCCGTGCGGGAATGCGCGCATTGGCGATGGCGTGGCGGGCGTCGCGTGCAGGCAAGGGGGCGGTTTCCCTATAGCGCCCCGGCGTCCTGTCGCTAAATTCCGCCGACATGGGTGATGAGTTTGAAGACGCGTTTCTGGACAGCACATACCTCAAGCTGGATGAGGGCGCGCTGGCGTTCATCTTTACGAAAGAGCGCGTGCAGGCGGCGCTGGGCATCAGCGGCGGAGAGGCGCAGGCGCTGCTGGACAAGCACCGCGACGAGATGGTGAGGATCTACGGCGAAACCACCAAACGCATTCTGATGGATGCCTTCTGGCACGACCTGTTCGAAGACCTGTTCGAGCGTGAGGACGAAGTAGTGTTCGCGTTCATCAACCTGGCCCTCGGTCGCATCAAGGACAAAGACGTGGAGGCGGCCCGGGTTGCCGAGGTAAAGAAGTACCAGGCCCGACTGAAGAAGAAGTAGGAGACGACCTGTGCCCGTTCTGGAATTTACCGTTGCCAGCACCAAGCGAACCGAAGTCATGCCCGGCACCGAGGTGCTGAACATTGACCTGAGGACCTCGTACTCGGAGTTCCTGAGCATGACGAAGGAACTTGTGAAGCCCTACAAGGCCCGGTTTGAGCTTCCCGACGGCGAGGTTATCGAGCGCAACGTGGGCATCGCCAAGGGGGTCGCGGGTAACGCGAACGCTCGCATCACCATGCGCAACTTCGAGGGCGAAATCCCGCCGGACACGATTGTCACGCTGCTGCCGTAGGCAGCTTCACTTCAACTTCCATGTCGCGCAGGCGCTCGAAGTCCTTGCGCTTTCTGCGCACGGGCCACCAGTCGTACAGGAAGATTTCCATGGGTCGCCACATGGCGACCCAGCCGCCGATCAGCACCGTTTCCTCGATCATGCGGGCGAAGGCGCTCTGGGTGTAGAAGGCGATGATGTTGCTCAAGGCGACCGCGATGGCCAGTACCGTCAGCCCGATGACCAGGCTCAGGCGACCGCGCTTCATGAGCTGGCGGAACTCGTTGCCGGCCAGCATCATCATCTGCCCGAAGTAGTTGCGGATTGCCCCCGCGATTACCTCGTGGTGGTCCAGCAGCTGCTTGGGATCGGTGATGTCCACGACCAGTTTCAGCGGCGTTTTTTGCGGCACTTCACGGGCCCAGCTTGTGATGTAGTCAACGGCGTCGTCGTCGAGGTCGCGTTCAATGAACGGGTCCGGGTCAAGAGAATTGAAAAGCTGTGTGACGTCCCGGATGCGCAGGCGGATGATTCCGTAGCGGGCTTGTTCCTCCGGCATGGGCTATCCTTGCGCGAATTCCTGCGCCCACATGGTGAAGACGGATTCCCATGCCTCGGTGCAGGCGCCGTAGTTGTAGCTGAGGCGCTTGTCGCAGGCAAAGCCGTGCTGCGCGCCCACGATTACTTTCACTTCGTAGCGAAGCCCCGCCTCGGCCAGGGCGTTGCGGACCTCGTCCACCTGCTCAGGCGGTATGCCCTGGTCCTCACTGCCGTACAGCATCAGGACTCGCCCCTTGATCCCGGGGGCGAGTTTCAGGCTGGGCTCACCGCCGCCGGGCCGCATGGTGCTGATGCCCCCGCCATAGAAGCAGGCGGTCGCCCTGATTTCGTCGCGTGTCGCTGCCAGAAATGCCACGTGACCGCCGAAACAGAAACCGACAGCGCCCAGGGCGTCGCCCCGCACGTCGTCGCGGTTGCGCAACTGCAGGATGCACTCCTTGACGTCCAGCATCAGCCCGTCGAAGGTCGTCAGGTCTTTGTGTCTGCGTCCCTCGGCGATGTCCGCCGCCTCGTAGCCCAGCTCCAGGCGCTGCACGCTCCGATGGTAGATGTCCGGCGCCATGGCGACGTAGCCTTGCGCCGCCACGCGTTTGCAGACTTCGCGGATGTGCTCGTTTACGCCGAAGATTTCCTGGAACACGATCACACCCGGCCACGGCCCGCCTTCGGCCGGTCGGGCGACGTAGGCGTCCATGTGGGTGATGCCGTCGGACTCTTCGATCTCGAAGGTGTGCCAGCTGGATTGTGTTTCCACGACTTCCCCTAGACGCTGAACCGGAAGTGCATCACGTCGCCGTCCTGCACGACGTACTCCTTGCCCTCGGTGCGCATCTTGCCTGCTTCCTTGGACTGCTTCTCGCCTCCCAGGCGGTCGAATTCCTCGTAGGCGATGGTTTCGGCGCGGATGAAACCCTTCTCAAAGTCCGTGTGAATCTTGCCCGCCGCGGCGGGCGCGGTGTCGCCCGCATGGATCGTCCATGCCCGCACTTCCTTCTCACCGACGGTAAAGTAGGTGCGCAGACCCAGCAGCGCGTAGCCCGCCTGGATCAACTGGTCCAGCCCGCTGCGCCGCAGACCCAGAGTCTCAAGGAAGTCCTTGCGCTCTTCGACGGGGAGATTCGCGATCTCGGATTCAATCTTGCCGCTGATGACGATGCAGGCGGCCTGCTCCTCGCTCGCCACGCGCTTGACGATTTCGCTGAGCTTGTTCCCGTCCGGCAGGTCCGACTCGGCCACGTTGGCGATGTAAAGGATCGGCTTGTGGGTAAGCAGTTGCAGCTCGCGCACAAACTTCTGGTGGTTGTCATCGACCTCCAGTGTGCGCGCCCACTTGCCCTGGTCCAGTACATCACGCAGCTTGCCAAGCACTTCAAGCTGCGTGCGGGATTCCTTGTCACCGCTGCGCGCGAGCTTTTCGGTTTTCTCGATGCGTTTGCTGACGGTTTCAAGATCCTTCAGTGCCAATTCCATTTCGATCACGCGAATGTCGCGCTCAGGGTCCACGCCGCCGCTGACGTGAATGATGTTGTCATCTTCAAAGCAGCGCACGACGTGGGCGATGGCATCACAATCCCGGATGTGCCGCAGGAAATCGTTGCCTTTGCCCTCTCCTTTGCTGGCACCCTCCACCAGGCCGGCGATATCCACGAACTGCATCGTCGCGGGGACCACGCGCTGCGGGTGCGCGATCTCGACCAGGCGGTCGATGCGAGGGTCGGGTACGGGCACCATGCCGGTGTTGGGCTCAATGGTGCAGAACGGATAGTTGGCGGCCGCGGCCAGCTCGCTGGCGGTGATGGCGTTGAACAGGGTGCTCTTGCCGACGTTGGGCAGGCCCACGATGCCGCACTTGAAACCCATAGCGAATCCTCAAAACAGGCGGGCAGTATAGGGCCCGGCGCCGGGCGCGCCACACTTGGCACGCGCGGCAACGAAAAGCGGGAGGGCGCCGGGGCGCCCTCCCGCGTCGGTTGGAGTGGCTACTTGTCTTCTTCTGCCGCGTCGTCCGTTTCGGGCTCCGGGATATCCACGGGTTTCTTTTCCACGTAGCTGCCCGTGTCCTTGTACTTCACCTGCGGAAGGTACTTGTGGTCGCGCTTGCGGATGACTTTTGCGCTCTTGATCTCGTCGTCTTTGGCGACTTGTGCCGCGAGGTCCAGCCCGTACAGGACGCGCCCGAAAACGCAGTAAGGATTGGACTTGATGTCCCAGCCCGGGTGATCCTTCAAATTGATGAAAAACTCTGTGCTTGCGCTGTTCAGAGGGTCCGGGCCCTCGCCCGCGCGCGCCATGGCGATGGTGCCGCGCCCGTTGGCGACGCCGCCTTCGTCCAGCCCGAAGAACGCGCGGTACTTGTCGTTGTCCACGGCTTCGTTCTTGATGCCATAGTCGTAGCCATCGCGGGACAGGGATTGATCATAGCCGCCCTGGATGATGCGTTCGCCCCGTTCCTTGTACATCTCGGCGAGGTCGCTGCCGGTGCCGAGAATCCGGTAGAAATCGCACTCCTGGTCGTAAAAGCCTTCCTCAATCAGGTTGATGAAGTTCGCCACGGTGGCCGGAGCGACATCTTCAAACAACTCGATCAGGATGTCGCCCTTCTCAAGTTCCAGTACCACGATCGGATTGTCGCCGGCGACGGTCTGGGTTTCAACCTTGCTGAAGCGCACGGGCTCCGGTGCCTTGTCGCGCTTGTCGGTCGCCACAGGCCAGCCGTCGTAATAGACGCGCGGGACATAGCTGGTGTCCTTGCGCTTCTGCTCGACGTATGTGTAGAAAACCTTTGCACCGCCGAGGCGCCGGGCAATCGCCATGCCGTCCTCGCCGTCGAGCACCCGCCCGATGGGGGCGAAGTTCTGGATCAGGGCGTCGCTGGGTTCAATGACAACGAAAAATTCACTGCGGGCGCGCATGGGGTCATCGGGGTCACGGTTGAATGCCACGGAGCCCGCGGCGAAGGGCGCCGTGCTGTCGCCCTGGTAGTCAATGCTGTAAGGGTTCTCGACCGTGACGGTGTCAACGTCGTCTTCTTCCTTGGCGGTTGTCGGCTTTTCCAGCTCCACACCGCGGGGTCGCCCCTTGGAACCGGCCGTGATCACCGTGGCGTTGCGGTAGGGCCCGACGGCGGTGAACGAGTTGCTGAAGCTTGCCGCGCTGAAGTCGGTGCGGTCGAAGAAACCTTCCTCGACCAGGCTGTAGAAGTGCTTCACGGCGTTGCCGGCGTTGGTTTCAAACAACTCGATGCGTACCTTGCCGACACTGGTGACGAACACGACGATCGGGTTTTCGTTTTCAACAACGTTCGGCTCGGTCTTGCCGGGCTCACTGTTATGGGTCCAGGGGAGCAGCGCCTTGTTCTTGTCGCTGGTCAGGAAGTCGTAGTTCGACTGCAACGTGCCCTGCAGATCCGCCAGGCGCTTGTTCCAGGCGCTGTACTGTTCGTCCTCACCGTACAACTCGAGGTAACCGCCGATGATCCCGACGACCTGCTTGAGCTGCTCCGGCTTGTAGGGGCGTTCCAGCAATTCGTTGGCGCGCATGGCGAAACGATAACGCGAGTAGGCCTGCAGCTTTTCTTCTTCGTCGGCTTCGGCGATGATCGGTTCCATCTTGGCCGGCAGCTCATTGAGCTTTGGCGCCTCCGCGGCGGCGCGCTCGATCTTGTTCTTGAGTTCGGCCTCGGACGCCGATGAGCTGCGGGTCCAGTAGTAGTACGCGCCGAAGCCCACGATGATCAACACCACAACGGGCGTGATGAACTTGCCGTAGCTGGCCAGGAACTTGCTGGCGCTGTCGACCATGAGTGCGCCCGTGCCGCCGCCTGTGCGCGCGAGCACGTCGCGGGACTTGTCCTTGGAAGCGGCTACCAGCTCGCCCTTTTTCTTGCCTTTGACTTTTGTACGGACCATTCGTTCCTGCTAGTCGTATTGCGGGTTCATTTCGATAACGAGCACGCTGAAGCGCTCGCTGCCGGATACACGTTCGTCCGGCGAAAGTTCGATCTTCAGTTGCTCGTCGCCCTTTTTGAAGCGCACGGTAGCCGTGCCTTTGTTCTCGTCTACATCTTCCGTCTGGAACTCCCAGCCCTCGGCGGGCAGGTTTTTCGTGAACCAGGCGGTGACCTCACGGGCGCTGTCAATGCCGTCCGTGGATTTATAAGCGTAGCGACCGTAGATGCGGCGTCCGCCCTCGCTGTCCTGACGTTTGAAGGGAGGGGTGTCGTAGTCTTCGTAGTTGGCGGGCACGGGCACGTCCACGTAGCTTTCGCCGCCTTCGTGGCCCTTGTTGATTTTTTTCGTGCTGCTGCAGCCGGCGGCGAACAGACAGACGAGCAGGGTTGTCAGTACCAGAACCTTGTGCATTTCAACCTCCACGCCCCTCTAGAGCGGGGCCAGACTATACATAAACGGATTTTTGTGTCGCAGGGGAATCGGGCGAAAATGAACGCCTCCCCGGCATGGACTATCGGAATACACCCGCCTGCAGGTTTCGGGTTTCACGCCCGGCGCCTACATTACCACAGTACGCCCGCGCAATTCGGGAACGAGCCGTGCCAGCGTGTTCGCGACCTGCGAGACCTCCTGAGGCGTGTTGCCGTAGCCCAGACTGAAGCGAATCGTGCCGCCGCCCTGCTCGTCGTTCAGCCCGAGGGCGGTCAGGACGTGGCTGGGCTTGGTGATTTCCCACATGCACGCGCTGCCGGCGCTGGCGAGAATGCCCTCCTCATCCATCCGTTTCAGCAGATGCCCGCCGTAGACGCCGTCGAAACGAATGCTTGCCGTGTTGGGTGTGCATGTTTCAAGGCGTCCGTTCAGGTGACTGCCCGGAATCTTCGCCAGCAACTCATCCACCAGCCGGTCGCGCAGGGCCTTCAGCTCGGCCCCGTGTTCAATGCGCTTGCGCTCGGATACCTCCAGCGCCGTCGTCAACGCCGCGATCTGCGGCAACGGTACCGTGCCCGCACGGCGCCCACCCTCGTGGGTGCCGCCCAGCATGAAACACTCGCAGGGCGTTCCCTTGCGCAGGTACAGCACGCCGATGCCCTTCGGTCCATAGAACTTGTGGGCTGACAGGCTCAGGGAATCAACGCCAAGGTCATTCACATCGATGGCAAGTTTGCCCGCGGCCTGCACGGCGTCCGTGTGCACCATGGCGCCGACTTCGTGCGCCAGGCGGCTGATCTCGGCGATTGGCTGGATAGTGCCGATTTCGTTGTTCGCCAGCATGATCGAAACCAGCGCCGTCTTTGCCCCCTGGTTGTCGCGCAACGCCGCGATGTTCACCACGCCGTCGCTGTCAACGGGCAGCACCGTTGACTTGAAGCCCTGCCCGGCCAGCCAATCGCAGGGCGCCAGCACGGCCCGATGCTCAATCGCGCTGGTGATGACTTCATTGCGATCGTGTTCGGCACGCATGGCGAACGCGATCCCGCGCACGGCCGCGTTGTCGCTTTCGGTCCCGCCGCTGGTGAAGACGATTTCGTCGGGGTCGTCCGCGTGCAGAATGTTCGCCACGCGCTCGCGGCACTCGCGCAGGAACTTGCTGGCCTTGGCGCCAAGGGAGTGCCCCGAGCTGGTGTTGCCTGAAAACTCGCGCGTGGCGCGGATCAGCTCATTGAGGACAGCTTCATCAACGGGCGTAGTAGCGTTCTGGTCGAAGTTGATCATCGCGAACTCTGCTGGCAATTGACAGTCGGTGGCAAACTGCATTCGTTTGCGCCTCTATCAACTAACAACCCCCAACTATCAACCCCTAATCAGGTGCGCAGTGTGGCGGTGCGTCCCAGGGCGTCGGCAACGCCCTTCTGGTGGCGGGCCTGCCGGACGGCGAGGTCCGGATCAATGATGCCCTTGCGCGCCAGCGCCACAAGCTGCTTGTCGAAGCTGATCATGCCGGACTGCGCGCCAGTTTCGAGGGCCTGGTAGATCAAAGCCATCTGGCCCTGGCGAATCATGTTCGCAACGCCCGGTGTCACCACCATGTATTCGGCGCACATGACCCGCTTGTCCTCATTGCGTGTCACCAGCAGTCGCTGGGCGATCACGGCGCGCAGCACCATGGAAAGCTGCATCCGCACGTAGTCCTGTTCCTCGGTGGGGAACATGGCGCAGATGCGGTCGATCGTCGCGATGCAGTCAATCGCGTGCAGGGTACTGAACACCAGGTGCCCCGTTTCGGCGGCAGTGATGGCCGTGCGCATGGTTTCGATATCGCGCATTTCGCCGACCATGATGACGTCGGGGTCTTCACGCAGTGCGAAGTGCAGCGCCTCGGAAAAGCTGTTGACGTCCGAGTACAACTCGCGCTGGTTGACCAGGCTGCGTTTGTGACGGTGCACAAACTCAATCGGGTCTTCCACCGTGATGATGTTGAAATTGAAGTTCTCGTTGATCTGGTCGATGATCGTCGCCAGCGTCGTGGACTTGCCGCAGCCCGTCGGGCCGACGCAAAGCACCATGCCGTCCTTCAGGGTGTGCAGCTTCGCGCAGGCGGCCGGTAGTCCCAGGCTGTTGAAGGGCTTCACGTCGCTCGGGATACGCCGATAGACGACAGTCACAGCGCCACGTTGCACGTAGGCGCTGACGCGGAAGCGTCCCTTGCCGTCGGGTGTCGTGTGCGTGCAGTCGATGGCCCTGCGCTCATAGAACCGGTCCATATCGCGGTCGGACAGAATCTGGCGCAGTGCGGCCTCGGTGTCGTCGGGTGTCAGGACCTTCGCCTCTACGGGTACGAGACGCCCGTTGATGCGCAGTACCGGAGGGGCGCCCGCGGTGAGGTGCAAGTCCGATGCGTCTTCCGATTCCGCGATTTCGAGCAACTGGTTCATCAGCCCGCTGGAGGCGAAGGCGTTGCCGCCCTGGTCGGCGTAGCCCTGCGAGTGGGTTTGCGGCGCGGATGATTCCTCCCAGCCAGCTTCGGCGCCCCAGCCAGCGTTCTGCTGTGGATGCTTGCCGCTGGGCTGACGAAGATACTGCGCGTTGTCATGGGCACCCGACATGGACGCTCCTTCACGGTAACCGGCAGTGCCGGCGTAGGTTGCGATTCTCGCTTGCGGTTGATTTCAACTTGAGTGTAGTGGGAAACCCGTGGGACCACAATCCTGCACCGCCCGGCAGAATCCTTTCAACCGGCGGACAGGATGTGCGTTTCAAGCATCTCGAGCTGGGAGTGGGGGATGGCTACGTTTGTCCGGGCGCCCCGAAATCTGTAACGTGAAGCGAGTTCATGCCGGTCTTTGAATACAAAGCGCTCAACGCCAAGGGCAAATCCGCCAACGGGGTCATCGACGCCGACACGGCCCGGGACGCCCGTGAGAAGCTGCGTAACCAGAAAATCTACGTCACGGAAATCGCCGAAGTCCGAGGCAGCACCACCAAGCGCGAAGTCGTAAAGGACGAGCTAGGCCGCAAGAAGGTCGTGGTGTCGTCCGAGCTGCCCAAGATCGTGCAATACACGGGTACCCTCGCGATTATCGCCGCCGGCGTGATGCTGCTGCAACTTGTGCTTGACTGGCGCAACCAGCCGGAAGGGCTGGTCGAGGGCGAGGCCGCTGAAGGCGTTATGACTGCCGTTGACGTTGCCGTACGCATTATATCGGCGATCGCGACCGGTATGTTCGGCTATGTGATCCTGAAAGGGCGCAGTTGGGCACTGATTGTGACCGCCATGTTCGCGGCCCTGGAGGGGATCGGGCCCATGATGGCCCTGGTCAGCGAAAACGACTACCTGATGGGTCTGTTCGCGCTGGTTTACGGCAGCCTGGGCGCGATGTGCATTCTTTCCATGGCCCGCATGAAAGACACGGGCGCCAGCGAAGGCAACGACAAGGTACAGAGTCTCAGCGAAGTCAGCGCGTTTACCCGGCAGCTTGCCGTGCTGCTGCATTCGGGCATCCCGCTGGCCCAGGGGCTTGCCGCGTGTATTGAGCAGGCGGAAAGCCAGGGTATGCAGAAGACCCTGCGGCATCTGCGCGAGCAAGTGACCCAGGGCACGGACTTCGCCAATGCCCTCGAAACCTGCCCCGGCTATTTCAACTCGCTGTACGTGAACATGGTGCGGGCGGGCCAGGCCTCGGGCCAGCTTGACGACGTGCTGTCGCGCATCGCGGAGTACCTGAGCAACCAGAACCGCATCCGGAACAAAGTCATCAACGCCATGATGTACCCGGCGATCATGCTGTCGGTGGGCACGCTGGTCGTGATCCTGCTGATGACTTTCGTGGTGCCGAACATCACGGAAATTCTAATCGCGCAGAACGTGCCCCTGCCCCTGCCGACGCAGATTTTGATCCTGATCAGCACCTTCATGTCCACTTACTGGGAAATCCTGATCAAGGGCCCGTTGATCGGCATGTTCTTCTTTCAGGGCGCCTTGCAGCAGGACAAGTTCCGCATCAAGTTTGACCGCTTCAAATTGAAGGTCCCGCTGTTCGGCGACCTGCTGCGCAAGACGGCCGTGTCGCGCTTCGCCATCACGTTCGCGGTGTTGTTGCGCTCGGGTATGCCGGCCCTTGAGGCGCTGCGCATTGTCAAGAAGATTGTTGGCAACCGCGCCATGCAGGAAGTGATTGAGGGGATTCACGACAGCATTGTGGAAGGCACGGACATCAGCACGCCGATCAAGAAGAGCGGCATTTTTCCGCCGGTGGTCGGCTACATGGTGGCCGTGGGCGAGCAAACCGGCGAGCTGGAGCAACTGCTTGAGCGCATTGCCGTCTCGTACAATGAAGAAATCGACATCAGCATCCAGCGCATGACGGGGTTGATCGAGCCGATCATGATCGTGCTCATGGCCGTAGTCGTAGGCGGCATCGTCGCGGCCGTCATCATTCCGCTGCTGCAAATGTCCACCGGCGGCATGGGTTAAAAAACGCGCGACCACAATCCTCTGTTGCAGATTCGGTACACGGCTTCACAGGTGGCAAGTGCGTCAGACGCGCATCCGCGATAATCTGTCCCCATGAGATACCTGACGCTGATCATGCTGTTCGCCGTGTTTGCTTCGCCGGCACGCGCTCAAATGGGTGACCCGGATGCCGACCGCGCCGCGGTAGAGGCGGAGGAATCTGCCGCCATTGGCGCAACGATCATTCGCAGCATTGCTGACGCCCAGGCTCTGCCTGAAGACGTCACGGCCGTATACAGCCTCTCGAAGCTCGACGATGCGGTGCTGCTGGAGCTGAAAAAACGCGAGTCGCTGAAAGTTCTTCACTTCAGCCTGTGGTCGAGCGCGAACGCCTGGATCACCGACAGCAGCCTCAAGCTGATAAGCAGCTATCCATCTCTGGAATCCCTTACCATCGTGATCCAGTCCAACTACAGCGGGGTTGGTGTTTCTTCCCTTGCGGCGCTGAAGCAGTTGAAAGTTCTCAAGCTCACCGGGCACAGCACCCCGCTGGACGCGAAGGACCTCGAAGACTTCAGCAAGCACCCGGCGCTGCAGGAGCTCGAAGTAACGGTCAACCTCTCGTCTGACCTGATCAAGAACCTTACGAAAATCCCGGGACTCGTCACGCTGAAGTTAACCGTTCGCGCCCCGGGAAAGGACCCACTCAAGGGCATCGACAAATGCAAGAAGCTTGAAGTGCTGACCCTGTGCGACGGCGTGCTTCCGGCCGAAGCGCTTGAGGAACTGAAGAAGGCGAAGTCCCTCAAGTCGCTGCGCTTGGAAGGACGTATTCTGAAGGAATGGAACGCAACAGCCTTCGAGGCCATCGGCGAGCTGAAGGGACTGGAGCGCCTCGAACTTGCGCCGACTAACAGTCAAAACTCGTTTACGGCGAAGGAACTGAAAGAGCTGCACAACCTCAAGGACCTGGCGCACCTCGGCATCGAGTCAGATTTCAGCCAGGCACTGACACTTGAGTTACTGAAGGACCTGTTGGGTGGCTTTGAAAACCTGACCAGCCTGGGAATCTCCCATAGGTACGACCTGGATATGGATGTCGTGCTGGCCTTGGCGGTGCCGGAGAAACTCAGGCAGCTCACCTTTCGTTGCGGGAAGATCAGCGACGACTCTTTCAAAAGCGTCCTGGAAAGCTGCACCGGGCTGGAATCGCTGGATATCCACGCTGACGGTCTGTCAGAGGCCGCTTTCGAGGGAGCCATCAAGGCCGCGACGGCCCTGAAAGAGCTCAGCTACTACGAATCGGGGCGCGCCCTGTTCAGAGCAGCCGAGCGCCTGAAGACCGACCGCCCCGACCTGGAAATCCGCCGCATTGGCTGAAGCGCTCAGAGGCCCGGCCCGGAGGACTTCGCGGCTGTCGTCCTTGACCACGTAGCGAACGTCACAGTCTTGTTCGCGTGTGGGTTCAGGTGGATTTATGCCGCTCCCCGAACCCCCATGACATGTGGGCGGGCTTTACTATCATCGCGGGCGTGTAGATGAGGATGCTTCCGTGAGTGCGCCTGAGACTGCTGCTGAAACTACCGATGTTCGCGCCCTGATGGGTGGCGAGCAGGCCAATCGCGTTTCCAACACCAAGCGCAACGAAGCGGAGCGCAAGCTCAATTTCTGGGAGCGCATCTACCTGATCGAAATTTTCAAAGGGCTCGTGAACACATTCAAAATGATGTTCCGTCCCAGCACCACGATCGACTACGTCGGCACCAAGTCCGAAGACAACCAGCGCCACGTGCCGGCCGTCGGCTATCGCGGCGAGCATTACCTGAAGGTCGATGAAAAAGACAACATCAAGTGCGTCGCCTGCTACATGTGCAGCACCGTCTGCCCGGCTGAGTGCATCACCATCGTCGGCGACGAAACCGATGTTGACCAGTTCGGCGCGCAGCGCTTCAAGGCGCCCGAGGTGTTCGAAATCGACATGCTGAAGTGCATCTACTGCGGCATGTGCGTCGAGGCCTGCCCGAAGGACGCCATCGCCATGACCACGACCTACAACCAGGTCGGCACCAAGCGCGGCGACTTCATTTTCGACAAAAACAGGCTGCTCAAGAACAACGACGAGTTCATGGAAAGCCTGGGGCTCGCCCGCAGCGGCAAGGACAAAGACGGCCGCTTCCCGCTAAGCCCGGACGGCTGCGGCCCGGATGTTACCCACGGCCTTCAGCCGTTCCGCCAGGGCGTCCGTCAGGACGGCGCGTAGCTCTATTCCTTTTCGCGCAGTTTGCGAAGTTCATCGACGATCTTGGCGAGGTTGTCGTTGGTGTCGCCGATGACGTCCTTGATTTCGGCGAACTTGCGGACTTCCTTCAACTCGCTGGTCAGCGCTTCGACGGCACGTTTGAGATTGTCGATTTCGCGCCCGACGTCGCCCAGGTCGTCGATCTTGCCGGCGATGTCTTTCAGCGCATTCACTTCGTCACTTGCCATGTTCGTCTCCCGCCGCAGCATAAATTTACCGCACTGAAATAGCGCGCCCCTTGTGTAAGTTCGCCGCAAATCGAAAACGGGAATTCGCGGGCCGGCAACCAGGCGCGTCACAGGCGGGAGGGCCATGAAACTCACGACGACAGAAATGGGCGGGCTGACCACCCGTGTAGTGGACGCCCTGGACGGCGAGCCGGCGCTGGCGGTAATCCTGTGCCACGGCTTCGGCGCGCCCGGCACGGACCTGATACCGCTTGGCCAGATGATGCTTCAGGCATCGTCAAAGCTGGCGGGCGCGGCGCGCTTCTACTTTCCGGAGGGGCCACTTGACCTGTCAAGTATGGGCATGTGGGGCTCGCGCGCGTGGTGGGAAATCGACATCGAAGCCTTGAATCAGGCAATGGCCGAGGGTGGCTTCCGTGAGCGTGCGCGTGACGACCGCCCGGAGGGGATGCTTGAGGCGCGCAAGAAAGTGATGAAACTGGTCGAGGAAGTGAAAGAGCAGACCGGGCTGCCCAATTCGCGCATCGCGCTCGGCGGCTTCAGCCAGGGCAGCATGATCACCATCGATGTCGCCTTCCAGCTTGACGAAAACCCGGGTGCGCTGGTCGCGTGGTCCGGTACCCTGCTGAACGAAAAGGAGTGGCGCGAACGCGGCAAGGTTCATGCCGGTATGAAGGTCCTGCAATCCCACGGGCGACAGGACTCATTGCTGAGTTTCGCCTGGGCCGAGGATCTGCGCGACGTGCTGACGGAAACAGGCGCGGAAGTCGAGTTCATCCCGTTTGATGGGCCGCACACAATTCCACCGGCCGGCGTCGAGCGTGCTATCGCGCTGCTGGAAGGCGTGCTGGAGTAGTCATTCGTAACGGTCGGGCCCGGTCGGGTTGCCTGTTTCGTCCAGCCAGCCGGCTTTGGCGTCCGGGAACGCGTCCGCGTAAGGGATGTACGGCTTGATGTCCAGTACGGGGGTGAGGTCTAGCAGGTCAATGCCGCGCACGTGAAGGACCCTTCCTTCTACTTTGATCAGGCGCAGGGCGGACAGCCCGATCGGGTTCGGGCGATGGGGCGAGCGCGTGGCGAACAACCCGCGCCTTACTTTCGCCCCGCGCGGCGGAATCACTGTCGGCTTCCAGTGCTCGTTCAAGTGCAGCCAGGCCACGACCCAGATGTAATCAAAGCCCGCCAGGTCAGTCAGCGCCTGCTCAAAGTTGCGCATCGGCAGCAGCTCGATGGTCGCGTCGAGGGCGCGATCTTCCAGTACCTGCTCTGTGACTGTGGGTTGGCGCGGGGCACCGAAGCGCTCGTGATACGGAGAACGTATATGCCCGATGACTTCACAGCTCACGCGGGCGATGCGCGGCGCGTCACTGGTGTGGTCCTGCGGCGGCTTCTTTCTTTTCATGCAAGCAGTGTAGTACACTTCGTCGCCGTTGACTTACAGTGGAGCCGCAACTGTGACGCCGGTGCCGCGAGGCCGTGCCGAGGAGCGCTCTTGTTCAAACAGTTCACAGAGGAATCACGCAGCGCACTTGAGCACGCGCGGCATCGCTGCCCAGGTGCTGAACCAACTTGGGGCAACCCTCGCGAAGATCCGATCGAAACAGAGCACCAGACACGAGAGTGAATCCATGGCCAGACACGACGGACGGGCGGCGGATCAGCTTCGCGAAATCAAATTCACGCGCGGCTTCACCAACAATGCGCAGGGCAGCGTGCTGGTCGAGTTCGGCCAGACCCGCGTGCTTTGCACGGCCATGTACGAGGACTCCGTGCCACACTGGAAGCGTGGCGGCAACATGGGCAAGCCTGAATCCGAGCGCGAAGGCTGGCTCACGGCCGAGTACGGTATGCTTCCCAGCAGCACCAACACGCGCAAATCCCGCGACCGGGGCAAGACCGACGGGCGCAGCGTCGAAATCCAACGCCTGATCGGGCGCTCGCTGCGCGCGATCATCGACCTCAAGCAGGTCGGCGAGCGCACCATCTGGCTCGATTGCGACGTCATCCAGGCCGACGGCGGCACCCGCACGGCCAGCATCACCGGCGCCTACGTGGCGCTGTGGGACTGCCTTCTCAAGATGAAGGAAGACGGCAAGCTGAAGTACTGGCCCCTGATCGACAGCGTCGCGGCCGTCAGCGTGGGCATCGTCAACGACGAAACGGTGCTCGACCTGGATTATCAGGAAGACTTCGCGGCTGCGACGGACATGAATGTCGTCATGACCGGTAAGGGCCATTTCATTGAGCTGCAAGGCACAGCCGAGGAGCGGGCATTCCCCCGCGAGCAGTTGAACGATTTGATCGACCTGGCAGCCCGCGGCATCGCGGCGCTGACGCTGATGCAGACGGAGTTGCTGGCATAGAGCCCCGGCGGAAACGCCGGGGAGTCGCCGTAGCGACATTCGACGCTTCGCGTCGTCCCCGTCCTTTCGGACGGGGCTCTACTTTTTCATCCACTTGATTGCTTCGCGGGTGAAAATTTTGATGTCTTCGCGCAGGTGGCGGATCCAGCTGGGCTTGTCCTCGCCGCGGGCTTTCGCGTACTTTGCGAAGGCGTAGCCGTACATTGGCCAGTTCATGAAGCCGCGCGCTTGGGCAGACTGCCCGCACTTGGCGACACCTCAGCGCGGCACCTGGGGCACGGCGGCGTTGGCGTTGAAAATGCCGAGCCCCATCACTACGCAGGCTAGGTCCATCAATAGCGGCAGGTCGTCGCGTTCCATGTCGAGCCCGGCCTCGGTCAGGCGCAGCAGGGCCAGCTTGCGCGCCAGAATCGCGATTGTGACGGCCGGGTCGCCGAGCTCGGAGATTTCCAGTGGCAGCAGGTACTTGTCGTCCTGTTTGATCAGCGCGGCCGGCATTTCGTCTTGAGGCTCAAGCAGCCCGAGCTCCACACGCGCGGGGTCCACTTCGGCGTACTCGACGACGGTAGCGAACAGGTTCTCGATGGCCTCGCGCGAGGGCTCCCACTTGTGCGGGAAAAACTCGTCTGTGGGCTCGATGATCAGGTGCTCGCTGAGGTCGCCCATGTTCAGCTTCTCGACCAGCCAGGGCCATTGCTCATCGATCCACTCGCGGGTGGCGTCGTCGATATGAACTCTGGCCTTGGTGAAGAGCATGGCGTCGATGATAGCGGCGATTATCCTGAGTGGCATGGCCGGCAAACTTGATCCGATGCATCCATCCGCCGAGGGCAAGGGGCTGACGCTGCTGTCTGGCGCGTTGGCCGCCGTAGGGTTGGTTGTCGGGCTGATCCCCGTGCTCTGGTGGTGGGATGCGGGCGGTCAGCAGATCTTCGGCATCGAACGAGAGCAAGGTAACCTGTGGCACATGCTCTGGGGCCTTCCCGTAGCGGTGCTGGTCTACCACCTGCTTTTCCTGGTCGGCATACTGATTGGCGGGGTGGCAGCGGGGCTTAAGCGGGTGCCGCTTCGCAATCGCAAGGGGCCTCCCGTACTCGAGGGCATCGGCGGGGCCGCCTTCTGCCTGATCTGGGTGCCGGTGGATGATCGCCCTGCGCGTCGTCGCTACTGGACATTCTTTGCGGCCCTGGAAGGGTTCATGGTCAATACCGCCCTGCTGGCGATTGCGCTGGCGGCTCTGTTCTGGAGTCACGGGCTCGCGCGTGACCTGCTGCTGCTTTATGCCGGTGTGACCTGCCTGCTGTCTGCCAGCGCGCTCATGCAGGGTGACGAGACCGGCCCACTCTCTCGCGGCGACATGTTGCATCGTCTGTCCGTCGACGGGCCCTCCAGCCTGGCCCTGGATGCGGTCGGACGCCTGGCGCGGGCGGGCGCGTCTGGCACGATGCCCGAAGAGTGGGACACGTCGCTGGTACAGCGACTGCAGACGGTGCGCGACGGCAGCATTCTGCACCTTTACTGTCTCTGGGTGGCGTTTCTGCACTACGCGGAATCCAAAGAGTTCGCGCGTGCCGACGAAATCCTGAACGAGGCCATGGAACTCGCACAGCGCCACAACGCGAGGGCGAAGGCTTACGTAATGCTAGAGGCCGCATATGCGCAAGCGTTGCGAGGCGAGGGGCTACGCGCGCGTCAGATCATGGAGTCGATCGACGTATCGAAGCTGACGAAGGGGCACCTGGTTCTTTATCGTGTGGCGCTGGCGATCAACGAAGGGCGGCGCGATGCCTACGACCAGGCGTTAAAGGAGTTGAAGGCGCTGAAACAGAACCCGGCGCTGGCAAAGGAAACGAGGCAGCTTGAAGAACGCGCAGCCAAACGCTTTGACGGGAAGGATCATGAATAACGTCTTCATACACCTGGGCACGTGCAATACCTGCAAGAAGATCCTAGCGGAGCTGGGACCCAAAGCCAAGAAACTGGAGTCGCGCGAGTTGAAGTCCGAGCCGCTGACCGGCGCCGAGCTTGACGCGCTGAAGAAACTTGCCGGCAGCTACGAGGCGTTATTCTCGCGGCGCAGTCAGCAGATCAAGACGCTCGGGCTTGACGTGTCAACGTTCGGCGAGAAGGACTACCGCAAGTATATCCTGGAACACTATTCGTTCCTGAAGCGACCGGTGATTGTGATCGACGGGAAGATCACGATCGGAAAACCGTAAGAGCCCCGGCGGAAACGCCGGGGGCGGCGCGAAGCGTCGAAGCTTAGCCGCGATTCGTTGTCTCCTTCGGCGACTCCCCGCCCTTTCGGGTGGGGCTCTGTGCCTGCCACCACTGGATGGTCTTTCGCAACCCGTCTTCGAATCTTGTTTCGGCGTGCCAGGCGAAGGCTTCTTGCGCACGTGATGTGTCCAGACAGCGGCGGGGCTGGCCGTTGGGCATGCTGGTGTCCCACTCGATCTCGGCCGTGCTGCCCGTTAACTGGCGAATGAGCCCGGCCAGGTCGCGCATACTGATCTCGCGCCCGGAGCCCAGGTTCACCGGTGCCGCGCCTTCGTACTGCCTGGTTGCCGCGACAATGCCCAGGGCACAGTCGCGCACGTACAGGAACTCGCGGGTGGGACTGCCGTCGCCCCAGAGGGTGACCTTGTCATTGGCCGTCGCGAGCTTCCGGATCATGGCAGGGATGACGTGGCTGGTCTGCAGGTCAAAGTTGTCGCCGGGGCCGTAGAGGTTTACCGGCAGCAGGTAGATGCCGTTCAAACCGTACTGCGCGCGATAACTCTGCAGCATGGTCAGCAGCGCTTTCTTCGCGATGCCGTAGGGCGCGTTGGTTTCTTCGGGGAAGCCGTCCCAGAGCGCGTCTTCACGGAAGGGCACGGGCGTGTGTTTCGGATAAGAGCAGACGGTGCCGAGTTGGACAAACTTGCGAACGGGCGAGGCAAGCCTCGCCCCTACATCAATCAGGTTGACGCCCATCTGTAGATTGTCGTGAAAGAACAGCCCGGGGTTGTCCCGGTTCGCGCCGATGCCGCCGACACGGGCCGCCAGGTGAATCACGACGGTCGGCTCAAACGCCGCATACAACCGCCGCACAGCCGCACGGTCCACCAGGTCGTAGTCACTGGATCGCGGCGTAAACAGGTTCTGGCAACCTTCAGCGCGCAACAGTTCACAAAGGTGCCGCCCCAGAAACCCGGCGGCACCAGTGACAAGAACGCGTTCTTGCGTCAGGTCGAGCACAGGCACTCCAATTCACCACAGAGCACACGGAGACCACAGAGAAGTCCTCTGTGAACTCTGTGTCCTCTGTGGTGTTCCATAGGCAGTCCCTACTTGAAGTGCCGTTCAATTACTTCGAACTCGCCGCGACCACTTTTCACGGCGTCCAGGTCGGCCCTGACCATGAGCTTCACCAGTTGGGCAAACTTCACTTTGGGTTCCCAGGCGACTCTCTGATTGGCGCGGGTGTAGTCGCCCTGCAACTCGTCGACTTCGGTTGGTCGTAGATAGCGCTCGTCGATCTCGACGTGCTTTTCGGAATCCAGTCCGGCGGCTTCGAAAGCGTGCTGGACGAATTCTTTCACCGTATGGCTTTCGCCTGTTGCAAGTACGTAATCGTCAGGCTCGTCGGCCTGGAGCATCTGCCACATGCCCTCGACGTAATCGGGCGCGAAGCCCCAGTCGCGGCGGGCGTCCAGATTGCCGAGGAACAGCTTGTCCTGCTTGCCGTGCTTGATGTTCGCGACGGCGCGGGTGATCTTGCGCGTCACGAAGGTCATCCCTCGCCGCGGGCTTTCGTGGTTGAAGAGAATCCCGCCGACCGCAAACAGCCCATAGGCCTCGCGGTAGTTGCGCGTCATGTGGTGGGCGTAAACCTTGGCGGCCGCGTAAGGCGAGCGCGGTGCGAACAGCGAGTTCTCGTCCTGCGGCGCGGGTGTACTGCCGAACATCTCGCTGCTGCCGGCCTGGTAGAAGCGCGTTTCGATGCCGCTGGCGCGGATGCATTCCAGCAGGCGGGTCACGCCGAGCGCGTCCACGTCGGCCGTGTACTCGGGGACTTCGAAGCTGACTTTCACGTGGGACTGCGCCGCCAGGTTGTAGATCTCGACGGGCTGGGTTTCGCGCAAGATGCGCAGCAGGTTCGCGCTGTCGGTCATGTCGCCGTACAGCAGGCGCAGGCGGTAGTCGGGATCGTGCGGGTCCTGGTACAGGTGGTTGATGCGGTCGGTGTTGAACGTGCTGCTGCGGCGTATGAGCCCGTAGACCGTGTAGCCCTTGGCCAGCAGCAGCTCTGCCAGGTAGCTGCCGTCCTGCCCTGTGATGCCTGTGATCAACGCCGTTTTCGCCATCGTTCTGTTTTAACCACGAAAGCACAAAAGCACAAAAGCGGATCGCCCACGAAGGTTCACGAAGTGGCACGAAGGACTACTTGGTGCTCCTTCGTGTATCTTCGTGGGCCAACGCAGTTCCCTTTTCGTGTTTTTGTGCTTTCGTGGCCCCGATGTCGAAGCGCGTTGTGATGTTGCTTCCTTATTACCCGCCCGATGTGGCGGCGGATGGGCAGTTGTTCAGCCTGCTGGCCCGCGAGCTTGTCGCGCGTGGGGTGAAAGTTCGCGTGCTGACCTGGCGTCCGCGCTACCAGGGCGTGGTCGCGAAGGCCCCCAAACGGGAAGTAATCGACGGCGTCGAAGTGCGTCGTATGTGGGCTCCGGGCGGAGGTAAGGGACTGGTGTCACGGGCGCTCTCTGCGCTATGGCTGACCGATACCGCGTGGTTGCGCGCGTTGTTTACCGGCGGCGTGCTGATGATTCCGAGCAGCCCCCCGACACTCGGCATTGTCGGCTGGTGGCTGTCGTGGGTCGGGCGGCGCTACGTCTATGTCCTACACGACGTGCATCCCGACCTCGGCATTGCCCTCGGGCGCATGAAGCCTGGCTTGCTGGCTGGCGTTCTGCGCCACATGCAGCGGCGCATTTTAAGGCGCGGGCGAACCGTCACGCTGACGGAAGGCATGAAGGCGAACGCCCTGAAGCTGCAACCGAATGCGAACGTCGAAGTCATCCCGAACTGGGTGGACACGGATGCCATCAAGCCGATTGCCAAGACTGACAGCGAGTTCGCGCAGGCGAACAACCTCGTGGAGCCATTTGTCGTTCAGTACTCCGGTAACCTCGGGCTGCTGCACCCGCTGGACGGTTTGACGCATGCGTTTGCCGAGTTGCCGGATGCAGTGCTCACCTACATAGGCCGGGGCGCGAAACTGGAGCCCACGCGCAAGCTCGCGGACGGTCAGGCCAACGTGCGTTTCTTCGACTATCAGCCATTCGACAAACTCAACGACAGCCTCGCCGCCTGCGACCTGGCTGTCGTCGCCATTGAGCCGGCGGCCGACCGGCTTGCCATGCCGAGCAAGTTGCAGGGGATTCTCGCCAGCGGTCGCCCGGTCCTGGCGCTTGCGCCGGAGGGCAGCGAACTGGCCTCGTTCGTGAAGCAGCACGACTGTGGCGTTGTCGTCAGCGACTTCGACAACCCGGGCGCGGTCGCCGCCGCTGTTCGCGAACTGAAAGACAACCCCGAGCGCCGCAAGTCACTGGCGGCCAATGCGCGCAAAGCTGCTGAAAAATCCTTCCACACCGTGCTGGCTGCTGATCGTTACCTCAATGTCATCAAGGGTTTGTGATTCCGTGCAGCCGAATCTGTCTTCCTCGTTGTGGGCTTGGTAGTCATCGCTACACTGTCGCCGTCACGCGGGCTCGGTGGCCGTTGCCCCAATGCTGAGCGTGAAAACGAGGGACAACCATGAAAACCGAACTCGCAGCACTTGGTATCAAGAACCCGTCAACGATCCACCACAACCTTTCTTCCGCGCGCCTGGTTGAAGAAGCCATCCGCCGCGGCG
Source organism: Planctomycetota bacterium (assembly GCA_019912315.1). GTDB lineage: Bacteria > Planctomycetota > UBA8742 > UBA2392 > UBA2392 > JACKID01. The sequence goes on along the minus strand of JAIOJA010000048.1, from coordinate 13,807 downwards.
AGGGCAACCTGACCCGCCACGGTGCCTTTGTGGCGAACACGGGCAAGTACACCGGGCGCTCGCCTAACGACAAGTTTACGGTCAAGGACGGTGAAAGCGCGGACAGCGTCTGGTGGGGCAAGGTCAACCGCCCCATTGAGCCGGGCGTGTTCGACAAGCTGCTTGAAAAGACGCTGGCCTACTACAACGACCGCCCGGAAGTTTACGTGCTGGATTGCTACGCCGGCACAGACCCGGAGTTGCGCCTGCCGGTGCGCATCATCAATGAGTGCGCCTGGCACAACATGTTCGCCCGCAACATGTTCGTGCGGATCGAGAGCCAGGACGAGCTGGCGAACTTCAAGCCCGGCTTCACCGTCATCCACGCCCCCTTCAACGAGGCCAAAGGCGCCGAAGACGGCGTAAACAGCGAAGCCTACGTGCTGGTGAACTTCAGCAAGAAGCTGGTGCTGATCGGCGGCACCAAGTACGCCGGCGAAATCAAGAAAAGCGTATTCAGCATCATGAACTATCTGCTGCCGGCCAAGGGCGTGCTTCCCATGCACTGCAGCAGCAACATCGGTCCGGACGGCGATAGCGCCCTGTTTTTCGGCCTGAGCGGCACCGGCAAGACGACCCTCAGTGCCGACCCGAAGCGCAAACTGATCGGTGACGACGAACACGGCTGGAGCGACGCCGGCGTCTTCAACTTCGAGGGCGGCTGCTACGCCAAGGTGATCAACCTGAGCGAAGAGGCCGAGCCCGAGATTTACAAGACCACGCGGATGTTCGGCACGGTGCTCGAGAACGTCGTGTACGATGAGCACACGCGCGAGATTGATCTGAACGACGGCAAACTGACCGAGAACACCCGCGCCAGCTACCCGATCGAGTACATCCCGAACTTCGAGCCCAGCGGGCGCGGCGGCAACCCGAAAAACGTCGTCTTCCTGACCTGCGACGCCTTTGGCGTACTGCCCCCGATCAGCAAGCTCACGCCCGAGCAGGCCCAGTATCATTTCATCAGCGGCTACACGGCCAAGGTCGCAGGCACGGAACGCGGCGTCAAAGAGCCGAGCGCGACTTTCAGCGCCTGCTTTGGCGCGCCATTCATGCCGCGCCACCCGGGCGTGTACGCCAAGCTGCTGGCCGAGAAGATGGAAAAGAACGGCTCAACCTGCTGGCTGTTGAACACAGGCTGGGCAGGCGGTGAGTACGGCGTCGGCGAGCGTATGAAAATCAAGCACACGCGCGCCATGCTGAACGCGGCCCTGGAAGGCAAGCTCGACAAGGTCGAGTTCAAAAAGCACCCGGTGTTCGGCTTCGAGTACGCCGCGCAGTGCCCGGACGTGCCAGCCGAAGTCATGGACCCGCGCGAAAGCTGGAAAGACAAGGCGGCCTACGACGCCAAGGCCAAGCACCTGGGCGAGCTGTTCCGGAACAATTTCAAGCAGTTCGAAGAAGGCGTAAGCGAAGCAGTAAGAAACGCCGGGCCGAAAGGCTAAGGATCAGGTTGATGGTTTACAGTCTACGGTCGACGGTTTTGCCGTTGACCGTTGACCGTCAACTGTCGACCGTAGACCTGCCATGACCGAACTCAAACTCGTCTGGATCGACCTAGAAATGACCGGGCTCAACCCGGAGCTGGACGTCATTCTCGAAATCGCCGTCATCATCACGGGCCCGGACCTCGAGCCGATCGAGCAATACGAAGCCGTCATCCACCAGCCCGACAGCACCCTGCTGACCATGGGAGCGTTCGTGCGGGAGATGCACACGAAGAATGGCTTGCTGGATCGCGTGCGCGCGTCAAAGACCAGCCTGAGTGAAGCCACTGACGCGGCGCTCGCGCTGATCAAGAAACACTGTGCCGAGAACGAAGGCACGCTCGCCGGCAACACCATCCACCAGGACCGCCGCTTTTTGCGCAAATACATGCCCCCAATCGAAGCCTGGCTTCACTACAGGCAGGTAGACGTCAGCAGCCTCAAGATACTCACCCGCGCCTGGTACCCGGACCTGGAGAAGTTCGGCAAGGCAGACAAGGACCACACCGCGTTGGCCGACATCCAGCAGAGTATTCTCGAGCTCAAGTACTACCGCGAACACGTACTTCGCTGAAATCTCCGTGCTCTCTGTGTACTCTGTGGTTAAACACGATGCACGAGACACGGACCACGACACACGGAGACGACACATGCCGCTCGAGATTCTTGGCAAGATGTATGAGAAGGCCAACAAGGAATATTACGCCATTGGCCAGTTTAACTTCAGCAATCTTGAATTCTTGCAGAGCGCGCTTGAAGCGGCCGACGAGCTGAAGTCGCCGGTCATTGTGGCTCTCTCCACAGGCGCTATCAAATATGGCGGGCTCAAGAATCTTGTCGCGCTTACCAGCACGATGGCCGACCAGATCAGCGCGCCGGTTGCCCTGCACCTCGACCACGGCGCGAACATGGACGACGTAAAGATGTGCGTCGATGCCGGCTTCACCAGCGTCATGATTGACGGCTCGCACCACCCGCTTGACGAGAACATTGCCCTGACCAAGCAGGCCGTGGACTACGCCCACGCCAACGGCGGCATCACCGTCGAGGCTGAGCTCGGGCGCCTGGGCGGCATTGAGGACGACGTCAACGTGGACGAGCGCGACGCGCGCCTCACCGACCCCGAAGAAGCCGTGCGCTTCCTGAAAGAGTCAGGCTGCGACTCGCTGGCCGTCGCGGTCGGCACCAGCCACGGGGCCTACAAGTTCAAAGGCGAGAACGCGATCGACTTTGAGCGCATCAAGACCATCAAGGAAAAGCTCGGCATCCCGCTCGTGCTGCACGGGGCAAGTAGTGTGGACCCGGCGAGTGTTGCCACCATTAACGAGTACGGTGGCAAGATCGAAGGCGCCAAGGGGCTCGACGCGGAAAGCTACAAGAAGGCCATCGAGCGCGGCATTAACAAGGTCAACATCGACACCGACCTGCGCCTGCGCTGGACTGCCACCCTGCGAAAGCTGATGGTCGAGAAGCCGGGCGAGTTTGACCCGCGCAAGTTCCTCGGCCCCGCCCGCGAAGCGGTCAAGCAGATCATCAAGGAAAAGATGCAGCTGCTGGGCAGCGCCGGCAAGGCATAGCCCTCCAGAGATATAGGGCGCGCGCCCTGCGGCATTAATCAGTCGCCCCGCGCGGGGCGACAGCGGTAATCAGGCCCAGGATAAGGATGCCGCACATGAATGCGGCATCGGGGCTGGCGTTGCAACCGCCGCCGCCACCGCTGCTTCCGCCAGACCCCCCGCTGCCACCGCCACCGCCGGCGGGCGTAACCACCGAGTCCTCGTTGCTGGGTAATCCCGCACCCCCAGCGTTTACGGCCATGACTCGATAGGTCACCGTTGCGCCTGCCGGCGCGCTTGTGTCGGTGTAGCTGGTGGCGTCGGCCGCGGTTGTCGTCACGGTTGCATAGCTGCCTGTACCGACTTTGCGCTCGATGCGGAAGCCGGTTTCGTTGCCGCTGTTGTCGGTCCAGCTCAGGTCAACATCGGCGCCGTTGAGCGTCGCCGTGAATCCGCTTGGCGCGGCGGGTGTGCCCGCGCCCGCCTGCCCGCCGCCGGTGCCGATCGTTCCCGCGGGCGGCGGAGTCTGCAGGGCCGTGCCGCCGGTTTCGTCCGCGCCGATGTCCCATGCGCCGCTGCGCGTATTGCCGTCGTAGTCGTCGTTGAAACCCGCAATCGTTGTGGCCTGGTCGATGCAGGGGCTGCCGCCATTCAGGTGCCAGTTCGCGCCGACCTGCGGGTCGCCCTCGGTGCTGTTGCTGTCCGTGCCGCTGGTTGTCTTCCAGCCCGCGAGGTCGAGGCTGTAACTCGTCGGCTCCCACCAGTACACCGCCGTGCCGCCGGTCTTGTAGTAACGGTTGTTGCTCATGGTCAGCGTGCCCTCGTGGCTGGCGTTGCCCATGAACAGCATGGGGCGAGGCGACGCGCTGCCGAGTACGATGATGTTGTTTCGGATCTCGCAGTCCTTGCACTTTACCGTGCCGGCCGCGCCGCCCTTGTTGGCGCTGGCTATGCGAATGCCCCCCTGCTGCGACTTTGCCACGTTGATCATGGTGTTGTTGTAGACTTTTGCGCGCAGGGCGCTTTCGAGGTCAATGCCGCTGCCTTCACAGTTTTCGATGATGTTGTTGCGGGCAATGCAGTCGCGGCACGAATAGTACTCGGGGTTTGCGGTCGTGTCGTAGAACTGCAGGCCTGAAGACTGTGCCATGCTGATCCCCTTCTGCCCGCAGTTGCGGATCAGGCAGCGCTCGATGATGCTTCCGATGCTGCCGCCCTTGGGGTACACGCCGTTGGTAGCTATGTCGTGGATGTAGCAGTCCTGCACCAGCATGAAGTCGCCGTTGACGTTATCGATGCCCTCGGCGTTGCTTGGGTCGCGCAGGCCTGAGTCGTAGATCTCGCAGCGGCGGATGGTCACGTTGTCGACGCCGGGAATTTTCACGCAGTCGCGCCCGCTGCCGTGGATGACGCAGTCTTCAACCAGGCACGGTCCAGTATCGATCTTGATCGCATAGTAGTAGCCGCCCTCAAGCTCAAGGCGGCGCACGGTGCAGTTGGCGGCCGTGCCAATGTACAGGGCGTTGTCCACGCCGCTGACGTTGTTGGCCACGCTGATCCTGGCCCATTCGCCGGGATAGCTTTCAAAGGTCAGGTTGTTCTTGGTGACGTAAAAGTCGCCGGCGTATGTGCCCGCCCGGAAGATAATCTTGTCGCCAGCACTCGCCGCCTGATGCGCGCGCGAAAGGGTGGCATAGGGCGTTGCGATGCTGCCGTTGCCCGTGGTGTCGTTGCCGGAGGTGGCGACGTGGATATCGGCGGCTTGCAGCGCGCAGCCACACAGCAGCGCGACAAGAAGGCTCGTGCGAAGCATGGTTTCTCCTGATTGAGATGGCGTCGCAGCCAGTTTACGCGGCGCCGCTCTGAAGGGGAACCATTTCCGTGCAAAGGACGTATCATGGATGGCCCCTGCTGACCCCCGCGAGTTCCTGTGCCATCGGCCGAAGAAATCTACCTGTTTCGTCATGCGGCCTACCGCGACGTTGCCTACCGTCTGCAGCTTCCGTCCGACAGGGCGGAGTTGCACGCGCTGGCGCTGGAGATCATGGAGCAGGTGTTCCAGTTCGATCTGGACACTTTCGCCTACGAGCTGGCGGAACACGCGCGCTTCGCCCGTGAGCAAGGCAGTCCGGACAGCGCCCGACTGGCGGCGAGCGAAGCAGGCTACGTGATGACGGCATTGACACGAACCGTCGGCCGCGCGCAGTGGGAGATCGTGGTAACCCTGTGCGAGCAGGCCAGGCCGTGCCCCGCCTTGAGCCACAAGCAATTGATCACGCTCATGCGCGAACACGGCCGCGCGCTGCGCGAACTCGGACGTGTGCAGGATGCGCTGGAGGTATTGCGAGTCATGATGGAGCGCGCCCGTGAATTCGGCGACGTGACCGGACTGGTGTCCGCGCTCTCTGAATCGGGCAGCATTCTGCTGTGGAAGGGAGATCGAGAGCAGGGGAATGTCCTGCTGGAAGAAGCGGAACCTCTGGCGGAACAGCTCGCCCGAGACGGAAATCCTGATCAGTTGGTGATGCTGTGTCTGCACCGCGCGCACGCGTTGACGGAATTCCATGAAGTCGAAGCAATGCTGACCAGGGCGATGGACGTGCTGGCGGATCATCCGGATTCACACCTGGTCGGCGTCGTCAAAGGCAACTTCGCCAACCTGTACGGCAGCGCCGGGCGGCATGAAGAGGCCATTGCCGAGCTTGAGGTTGTCCTCGCTGAATTTATGCGTCGCGGCGAAACGCGCAACACGAGTATCGCCTGGGCCAACATCGGCCGGCAACGCCTGCTGCTGGGACGCAACGAGGAAGCGGAAGAGGCCCTCGGGCAATCCATGCTCGTGGCTGCCGAAGTCGGCAACACGCGCACAGAGGCTTTTGCCCGCGCGAACCTGGCGACCTTGCAGATGCGGCGGGGCGCGCTGGAGCAGGCGGCGCAGAACATCGCGCGTGCGATTCAGATCGCGCGTGACTATGAGCTGATCACCTATCATGCCTCATACCTGTGCAACGAGGCCGAGTTGCAGCTTCTGCGGGGGCACGAACGAGAAGCGCAGGAACTGGTGGAGCGCGCGCGGGCGGAATTCATGGCATCGGGCGCGGAAGCGTTCGTGGCGGAGTATTGCGGCATTCTGCGCCTGCGGATTGCCGCGTCGCTTGCCAGCTCGACGCTGGCGCCCGGGCGGGCGACCTCAACGATCAAACCGGCGCCGCCCTCGCCCATGTGGCTGCCGGTGATGCGCGAGATCCAGACACAGCTTCATCGTACGCACGAGACAAAGGGAAACCGCGGCGGCATTTTACTGGAGCAAGGCGCAAAGGCCGGCGCCGATCTGCTGGCCGAAATCGAGGCGGCGGTGCGCGAACAGCGCCCGGCGCTCGTGTTTCGCGGGCACCTGCCCGACGAGCTACGCCCGGAGTTGCGCGCGCGCCTGCTGAACCAACTGACCGAAGGCGAAGCGGCGGCGCTGCGGACGCTGCATCCCACTCTGTGGAACGCCCTGAGCTCTTGACGCTGCAATTAAATGAGGAAGCCCGGTTTCCCGGGCTTCCTGCCTGGCGTCCGCGATTGTCGTCTTACAGCTTGGGGAGGTGCTGTTTCATCTGTTCAGTCGTCGCTTACTGAGTCCTTGTTCGGCTTTCGCGGAAGCCACCTGACGCTATGCCTTGCGCGCCTTGCGCATCACACCGGCCGCGAACAGAGCCAGCAGCAGGGCGAGAACGCCACTGCCTGATGCTCCGCCCGTGCAACCCGCGGCTTCGTTGTCCGAGCTGCTGTCCGTGCCGGTGGCGTCGATGCGCCCGTTCTGTGAGCGCGATTCACTTTCGCCCTGGTCCTCGTCCTCGGCTCCGTCCACAACCGGCTCTTCATCCTCGGGGATTACCTTGAAGCTGAAGATATCGGATGCGGCTTCGCCGCCCTGTTCGTCCGTTGCAATCACCTGCCAGCGGTAAGTCTGTCCGAAGACAAGCCCGCTGATCTCAGCGCCCGCGGCATCGGTGTCGAAGTCGAAGAAGTCGGTGCGCTCGTCTTCGCCGATGACGCGTACCCGGTAGGTGACCTGGCCGTTGCCCGTAACCGGCGTCCACAGCAGGCTGGCCATGGTCAGCCCGTCCGGCTCCAGTTTCTCGCCGATGATCGTGGTGTTGTTCTCGGGGCTCTTCAGCGTCACCGCTTCCAGTGGGATCGGCGACAGCTCGAGGGCCAGCTCATACTGTTCGACGAAACCGCCGCTCACACGCAGCAGGTAATGTCCGGGCTCAAGGGCCGCCAGGTCCGCCCCGTTGCCGATTTCAATCAGCCCGATGACCGTCCGGTCCGTCGGCACCTGGAACAGCTCCAGTTTACCGATGCCGTCCGTGTGCTGGATGCTGCAGCTCATGCGCTCGGTCAGCTCGAAGCTGTACCAGTCCTCGTCACTGTCGGGGCTGAGGCTGCGTCCGCTGATCACCTGGCCGGCCGCGATCAGGTCCGTGGCCGCGTGCGGGTCGTTGTCCGACTCGGCGTCATCGACCCGTGCCATGGCGACCGCGCCGCCGACGATGTCCGGGGTCACGATCATCCCGACCGGGTCAGCGCCGAGTGCGGCGTCGCTGACGTGCAGAGCCAGCAGCCCGCCGATGTGCGCCGCTGCCGCGCTGGTGCCGCTGAAGCTCTGCGGACCATAGGTGCCCGTGGTGCAGTTCGTGGGCCCGCAGAGATTCAGGGTCAAGTGGAAGATGCCGCCACCTTGCCCGCTGTAACGTTCGACGCTGTCGTAGCCCAGCGCGTCGGCCGCGCCAACGGTGAGCACGCCTTCCATGCCGCCCGGGCAGGCGATGGAGCCCGCCTGGCTGCTGAAGTGAAGCTGTCCGTTTTCGCTGAACATGCGCATCCGGCGCAGGTCGCCGTCGCGGGCGACGCGGACCATCGGGAAGTAGAATTTGCCGGCTTCGGCGACATGCACGATGGACTGCACGCGCTGTTGGTGATTGCCGGCGGTTTCGAGAACCATGTCGGCGCTCATGCCGTTCCAGCTATAAAGTTCCAGGGCAAGCTGGGCGTCGCTGTCGGTCAGGCTTTCCTGCGCAAGGTGCAGCTTGATCTGCTCGCCGGGCTGGACGCCCGAGACGAACTGGTACACGTCCGAGCCGTCAAAGCCCACGTACTCCAGCCCCAGCATGTCCACGCGCTGTGGCGAGTTCGCCTCGAAGTAGCGCCCGTCACCGAAGTTGCCGGCGGCGTTCACCCACTGTGTGCCATTCTGAATGGCGATCTTCGCGGCGCGATCCGCAAGGCTGCGTCCCGGCAGGTCGAACCAGCTAAGGGGGCTGACGATCACTTTCGCACCCTGGTTGATGGCGTCCAGTGTGGCCGTGTAGATGTCGAGGTCCGCATCGATCCGGTAGGCGAGGATGTGGGCCTTGGGTGCCATATCGCGGATCACTTCGATCATGGCGGTGCCGTGCGCGCTGGCATCAATGGCGCCGTTGTTGAAAGGGCGGCGGTTCACGTTGCCGGTTTCGAGCGGCATGGCTTCCATGCCGGCAAAGCCGATGTCCATCACTGCCACCACCACACCGTGGCCGGTAAGGTTGTAAAGCCCGGAGCGTATGGCTTCTTCGCCTTCCGTGGCAACAAGCCCGTAGGCGTTCGCGACCGGCGCGCGGCATGGCGACACCGCTACGTTGGCGAAGCGCATCGACAAAGCCTCTTCCAGCACCGGCAGGAGCCCCGGCGCGATCCAAACGCGGCACATGTCCGTGGTGCTGCCGGGCAGTACCTTGACGTCACTGAGCGCCGAGTTGATGACCTCGCGCAGGGCGCCTTCGTCCATGTCCGCGCCGGCGGGGCGGTCCGCGTGGATTTCGGCCAGCACGAGCCCGTCCAGCACGGTGACGCCGCGCAGGTCGGCGATGTGGTCCCAGCGGTCGCCCGTTGCGTCCAGGGCGGCAATATCGCCCAGGGCGCGGTCGAGTGCCGCGGAGTGTTGCGCGTCGTCGGGACGCACGAGGTTCGGGTTGCCGATAAAGGTGGGACGCGCTTGCGCCTCCAGGCTCATCGGGACCAAGGCGGCCAGGGCGATTGCCCCCAGCATGGACTTGATCAGGTTCAGGTTTTTCATGGCACACCTCCTTAGGGTTTTCAGTAATGCGACTAAGGTGAACATACCACGCCAATTGCACACAACAAACAAATTGCACTGTAAATATTGGGCGAATTGGGCAATAGTGTTTGAGGTATAAACGAGTTCGGCGGCCTGGGAATGCCGCAGATTACACGTAAATTGTTTGCCTGGGATTACTTATGAGCGAATGGCCGACGCCTGCCAGAAGTTCGACTGCGCGTTCAAAATGCACAACACATGCGCGTCGGTGATGAAATTGCACAATCCTGCCCACGATCAGCGCCTTTCGCGCTCCGTGGGCGGGTTTGAGTCAAGCTCTTCTTCCAGGCTGTCAATCCGCGCTACCACGTGGTCCCACTCGGGCGGAAACCGCATGTTGTCCATGCGGTGCTCAAATTGCGCTGTAAGCAGCGTGTCCGAACCGCCGCTTTGATGCGCCAGGTCGTGAATCCCCAGCACCGCGCGTTTCAGCCGGCGCGCGTACGCCAGCGTGAGCTGCAACTCGTCCCGCTCAGCGTCCGTCAACTGGTCCACGTTGCTGGAACTGATCCACACCATGATCTCCGCCATCTGCGGCTCGATCTGCTCTGCGGCCACGGCCAGCTGGCTGTGCGTGCCCCCGCGCACTTCCTCAAGGTACGCCCAGATATGGTAAAGGCGCGAAATGTTGAGCTGATAGTTCGCCGAATGATCGTTCGCGGCCGTGTCGCCCAGTGCGCGGATAACGCGTTCGGAAGTTTCGCGCACTTCCTTCAGCTCCCAGATGCGCTGCTTGGGGTTCTCGAGGTGAAAGAACAGGCGCTGGCGCATGATCGCGATGCTGCGGAACTCCGGCAGGTGGTCCGACAGGTCATGAATGATCTGGAACAGGCGCTTGCCGTTGTCGGTTTCCAGCGGCTGCCGGATGTCCAGAGTCTGCCCCTCGATACTGCCCTCGATGCGATCGACGTCGCGGCTGAGCGCCGAGAAGGCCTTGTATGTTGCCTTCCACTGATTGAGCAGAATGTCGAAAGATTTGATGTTCTCGTCGAATATCCGCCCGGCGCGTCCGCCGCGCTTGCCCAACTCAAAGAGCGCCCGCCGCGCGGACTCGATTTTCAGGCGGGCGTCCTGTTCGCCGGCGACCTTGCTCATCAGTTCGCGCCGCGCCGCCACCAGCAACTCGTTGGTGTTCGCCGCCAGCCCTTCGAGCCCCGAAAAAGCCTCGTCCGCTTCGCGAATCGCGGCTTCGGCTTCCGCGCCCAGGTTCACCGCGCTGTCGATGCGCTCCTGTACCAGGCGCCCGCTTTCAACCACGCGGTGGTACATGGGGCGCTTGACGGCCTCGCGGTCCGGCGCCGGCAGTCCTTTCAGCGATGCCAATGCCTGTATCGCCGCCACGGCCCACTCGCCGGCCATGCCGGATTCCGCGCTGGCGTACAGCTTCTTGACCTTGCCCTTTTGCTCGCGCGCCTCGGCCTGCACCTGGCGCAGCTCTTCGGCGACCAGTCTGCCCGCGGCGATTTCCTGCTGGTGGCTGGTGGCGCCTTTGAGCAGCAGCCGGGCGCTGGTTGCCAGCTCGGTGCCTTCCGCGATTTCGACCAGCCTTTGCAGCTTGCTTAGATCCTCGCGCTGGTTGCGTAGCACGCGCACCAGCTCGTTGGCCATGGCGCTCACCAGGGCCGAGTAATGCCGCCCCTTGATGCGGTCCGCGACTTCCTCGCTGATCAGGGTGAATGTTTCCTCGATCAGCATGGCGGGCGCGGGCGGCAGCTCGTCGGTGTTCGGCAGCAGGCGCGCCTCACTGAAGGCGACTCCCGAATCCTGCAACTCGACCTTGGCCGTGTCGGTCTTGACCGCGCGGGCGAACGCGCGTTCCACGCCTGCGGCGGCGTTGCGCAACTCGCGCACGGACTCGCGCATGATTTTCAGCGGCAGCTCGGAATCCACTTCGCCCAGCACGTCCAGCAACTCTTCGGGCGTGTCCACTTCGAAGCCGGTAACCTGCCCGCTGCGAATACCGATGCGCTTGGCGGTCTGCTCAAGAGCTTTCAGGCGCGCCTCGGCCTGCTGGCGGGCGACGCGTTCCTGCTCAATTTCCTCGCGCATGTCGGCGCGCTCATTCTCAACGTGGGCCTTCAGGTCCACAAGCTGCTGCTCGGCTGAGTCGTGAACGCCGGCGAGTTTTTCGATTTCGCGTGCGCCCTTCATCTGGGCGCGCTCGATCTCTTTGGCGTGGCGGGCGTCGAGGTCGTTGAGTTTCTTTTCCCAGCGGTCGCGCTCTTTGGCCAGATCGAGCTTGTGCTGCTCTTTCAGGTCTTTGATGTCGCTCAACAGGCGGTCGCGCTCTTCCTTCAACTCACCCTTGAACTCCTTATCCTTCTCCGTGAGTCCCTGTTTCAGCTTCTTGTCGAGCTCCACGACTCTTGCGTTCGCCACGCTGATCTTGCGTTGCAGGTCCGCGGCCAGCGTGCGCAGCTTCTCGTTTTCGTCGCTGAGCTGCTTTACGCGGACGCGCTCCGCCTCGATTTTGCGGGTGGCTATCTGGCGCAGGACTTCGCGCTCATCTGGCGGTGGAGGATCTTTCCTGCCCATACCCGGTTTCTATCACGGCTGCGACCCGGCGGGAACCTACGCCGGAAGGTTGAACACGAAGTTGTGCGATCCGGAAATGTAGGACGTGTCAATGATTGGCTTGCTTTGGGGCTCCAGGCTATCGGCGTCGATCAGGCTCATGTGCGTCTTGATATCGTGAGTCACCACGAATTGCTTGCCATCCAAGGTCAATGATACACCCCGGGGCGACTTAAACTCCTCCATCGACTTGATCAGCTTGCCCGTGTCGAAATCCCAGAACGTGATGATGTGACCGGCCGGGTTGGTGGCCGCCACCACGCGGGTTTTCTCGTCAAAGGCGACGCTCAGGGTTTCGCCTTTCATCTTGGCGCGGATCGGGTCGTCGGCCGTGATGAGCCGGTCCTGGTCCGGGTGATAGAAGCTGATCGCGCCCAGCCAGTCGTCGCTGCTGTTTTCGATGCCGTCGCGCGGGGCCGACACGCACACCAGCTCGCCCTTGCTTGACATGGCGATGTGCCCGGCGTTGATCCTGTCGGTCTTGAATTTCAGCACGCGGCGAGCTTCGCCCGTTTTCACGTTCACATAGGCGACGCCCGCGGGTTCATCCGTCGCGTGAATCGGGCCGCCTCCGTTCGTGATCACGAGCGTATCGCCGTCATCAATCAGGATGCAGTCGTGGGGCGCGATGCCGTGGGTCGGGAAATCCTCCTCGCGCAGATCCATGCTGTCGGCGTCTCGCACGGCCAGCACGCCTGTGTAGCTGCCGTCACCGATGTCGGCCTCGGTGGCGTACCACAGTTTGCCGTCCGGGCTGAATGCGCTGTGCCCGTAGAACTCGCGGCCGGCGACTGTCTCAACGCGGCGCAGGATTTTGCGTGCCTTCAGGTCGATCTCAAGGCAGCCCTTGCCGTGCTTTTCGGTGACCATGACGACGTGGGGTCTGTCCAGGCGCGGCGTGAAGCCGTGCGCCAGAAAGCCGATCTCTTCCATATGCAGGGCTGTCGGCTTGTCCTGGTCCAGGTCGATGATGCCGACGAAGAACTGCCCGTCGCTGCCGGCACCGCCGCCGATTACCGTGCCGCGGATGTCGAGGCGCGGAGGGTAGTCCGGTTGCGGGGTTTCACCAGCCTGGTTGGTGGGCGCGTCCGAGTTGCCGTTGCCGCCGTCGCGGTTGCAGGCGGCGACTGCCAGCCCGGCCCCCGCGAGTAACCCGGTGTGTATGAATGTCCGGCGTGATGGGTTGCGCATTCTCGCATTCTCTACGTGAGACGTACGTGTCGCAAGAAGAAGGGGAGCCTTTCGGCTCCCCTTTTGTCCTCAAACTCCAAGTCAGCTTATGCCGCGATGCACGTGCCGCCGGCCAGTGCCGCCTCATCTCGGGGAAGCTGCGCTTCCCCGAGAACACGCTCGCTCAGTGCCTTGAGCGTGGGCCATCTCATCACACATCGGGCGCTACTAGGCCGCGATGTACGTGCCACCGGCCAGTGCCGCGAGCTGCTGCATGAACGTCGCGCCACCGCCACCGATGCAGATACAGATCAGGTCGCAGTCGTCAAACTTCGCCCACCAGCCTGGGAAGTCGGCCAGAATCTGGCTCGAGCTGCCGGTGATGTTCGGGTAGCCGTCCGTCACGAAGAAGAACTTCGTCAGGTCGACCGGGTACGTGTTGCAGGCCGACTGCAGCGCTGCGTAGCTGGGGGTCATGCCGCCGGGGTTGGTGGCGGAGCCGTTGACCCAGGTGGTCGCCGCGGACTTGTTGCCGGCGGTGCCGACCATCAGCGAGCCCCACAGGTACGAGGTGTAGTTGTTGGACGGGCCGAACTGACCGCCGTAGGAGCAGGCGTCGAATTCGTCGTCTTCCGTCAGTTCCGTGATCACGCCGGTTGTTTCGGCGCGCAGGGTCGCAACTCGGCTGCCGTACATGCTGCCCGAGGCGTCCAGGACGAAGCAGAACTTGCCCTGTACAGGCTCACCATAGTAGGTGGGCGGATCTTCGGGCGGCGGCGGGTCAGGCGGAACTTCTGTGGGAGGAATGTCGCCACCTTCGCTCGGCGGTGCCGGGG
>JAIOJA010000047.1 GCA_019912315.1 Planctomycetota bacterium | reverse complement strand
GCCCCCGCTACCAATTTCAGTACAGAATCGAGGGCACCCACCAGGGAGCCCTCGATTCTCATTTGGCCCTGAGCGTCAACCAGGATCGCTGAAACGTGATGCATCAGCTCATGCCTGAACTGATGCACGTCTTGGCTTGCTAGAAGACCTCGGATGTCTTCCATCTCAGCCCTTACTCGGTCTTCCAATCCAACCAGCAAGTCCTTCTTCACCAGTGAATTGATGCCATCCAGTGCATCGGCTACGCTGGTTCTGCGTTTCGCCTTCTCCTGCAGTTGCTTTGCTAGCTCCGGTACGTCGGTGGCAATGGTCATCGCGCGGGAGAGCTTCTCGATCTCCTTGTCCAACTTCTTCAGTTCCTTTTCCAATCGCTTCCGGTCTGCTGCGTGGCTGCCCCTGTGTTCAGTAACCAGCTTCTCGATTGCCTCAGTGATGATCGCGACGCTGGCTTCATCCAGGATGTTCTCTTCGATAGCTTTCATGACGGCATCCATCAGTGTGTCCTGATCGACCTTGGTGGAGTTGGCACAGATGCTTGAACCGCGCCGGCGGTTGTAGCTGCAGGCGTAATTGACGTAGGTGTGTCCCTTGCGGCTCGTCTTGATTGCCATGTAGGTCGCTCCGCAGTCGGCGCACTTGATGATGCCGGCGAAGGGATAGCGGATGTTCCGGTGGGCAGTGGATGCCTTGTTCTTCTTGCGCTTGCCCAGTCGATCAGCGACAGCACGCCAGAGGTCATCGGTGATGATCCGAAGATCCGGCATCTTCTTGATCTTCCACTCTGATCGTGGGTTGTTGCGCTTGGTCTTGGTGCCGTCGTTCTTACGGAAGAACTGTTGGCGGTTGTAGATCAGGCATCCTGTGTAAGTCTCGTTGTGGATGATGCCGCGGATGGTGGATGGGTCGAAGCCTCGGCCGCTGTCTGGTGTCGGCACCGCAGCGTCGTTCAATCTCTCTGCGATCTTGCGCAGGCCCATTCCCTGGCTCGACCAGGTGAAGATGTCTTTGACGACCCTGGCGCGCAGGGGATCAACCTCAAGCACCGTTCGTTGGATCACGTGGCCGCCCTTGCCGGTTCGGCCCTTGGGATCGGCAATCTTCTTGAGCTTGTAGCCGTAGGGTGGACGCCCGCCGGTCCAGAAGCCCTCAGAGTTAGCTTGCTCCTGCCCGCGTCGAGTCTCTGCAGCAAGGTTGGCGCTGTAGAATTCGTCCAGGCACTCAAGGATTCCTTCCATCAGCTTGCCGTGGGCAGACTCCGGGTCGACCGGCTCCGATACGCTTCGGACCACGATCCCCCGCTTGCGTAGCAGTCCTTTGACCAAGATGGATTCTTCGCGATTGCGGGCGAGCCGGCTGAACTTCCACACCAACACCGTCGAGAAGCGGGGTGGGTCGTCCTTGGCCGCAATGATCATTTCTTGGTAGGCGGCTCGCTCTCGATTCCGGCCTGACATGGCGGAGTCGGTGAAAACGAGGTCTGCGGGAACGGTTAGCCCGTTGGCTTCGGCGAACTGCCGGCACTTCTCGACCTGTGAATCGATGGACGAGTCATCTTGCAGCTCGGAACTGAACCGCGCGTAGATCGCAGCGACATTGGTTACGTTTGTAGTCATGGGAACCTCCAAATGCAAAAGAGGCCCACGAAATCGTGGGCCCCTGTTCTGCGTCAATTTTATGGTTGGTTACACACCCCTGGCCGGGGCCCGCCTACACAGGCGGGGGTGGAT
>JAIOJA010000046.1 GCA_019912315.1 Planctomycetota bacterium | reverse complement strand
ACGGCCCTTGCCGTCGGCCCGCCGCACGGGAACGGGAATGAGGGGCTCCAGAAGGGCCCATTGCGCGTCAGTAAGTTCCATGCCGACTGTATCGGCAAGCGTTAAGCGCCTACTTCAACGTTTTAGATACTGCTTCTAGTGTCGTTGCAGTCTCCTTCGAGAAACCCCTTCAACTAGGTCGCTGTGAGCAGTTGGCGGTATCGTCCCCAGGGCTGCACCCCCCGGGGCCGGGGCCTCTGAGGGGCTTCCGGCAGTGAGTGAGCCGCGATATAGGTGCCCGCGAAGTGCCGAGAAAAGGAGGAAGAAGCGAAGTTCACCCAGGTTCGTGGCAGATTTCTTTACTCATTTGGAGGACATCCAAAATGTTGGAAACGATCGCAGCACTGATGGCTCACTTGTACTCGCACATCGAAAAACTGCAGGCTGTAGAACCACTGGCTTTACCCATTGCCCCAAGGCCCACGAGTTTTGACGTGTTGGGAGATGGGTGCGAACCAATGACGCTGGCAGAGATGCTCAACATCTTGCATCGCCATATCGTCGAAGGCGTAAACCTCACCGAGTTGCTCAACCAGTACAACCCCACTCTCAACAGTTCCGGCAAGCAGTGCCTGAACAAGATCATGGACGCGGTGATCAGTTGCTATCTGGCAGACCTCCCTGAGTGCCGGCAGCTTGCCGACGAGTACGACGTGGCGACGTTGTTGGCACCGACACAGCGCGTTGCACTCATGTCAGACAATGAGTTACAGAACAATCACCAGCACAGTACCGATGTAGCTTTCGCGCGTGCGGCATGCCCTCCTAAGATCCTGCTGGGGGTGGGTGACAAGCAGCCAACGGATGAAGAAGCGGGGACCCTGGCGGAGGTGCTGCAGGGTCGGAACGTGACGGTTACGAATAGCTGGCTGTACAGGTGGGAGAAGCAGGCATTGGCGAGGAGCATCGAGTACGAGCGCGAAATCAAGCGCCGTAAGGTGATTGGGATTATCCAGAACTACCAGTCCGGGAACTCCACGGCATTGCCTGTATGGCACGCTAGCAGGCGTCACGACGAACTCGTCTATCAGCACGAGAGTTGCCTCTTTGGCAGCATCGTGTTGTGCCGTAACGGAATCGAAGCATTAAAGACTCTGGAGTCCATGTCGCAGTCAATCCCGAGCTACGGCGACCTCAGCAACTTTGACCCCAGTGCAAGCGCAGTCTCGGTCGAGCTGCTGGTCGACTTCCTGGTTGATGCCGGTTTCACCATCGAGGTGGCTACTTTGACCGTAGCGAGTGCAGTTTGGGGCATCACAAACGCAGAGACAGGAGACGTACTCTCGGTCATTAAGGCTACTAGGATTCGCGACGGCTTTAGGCGCGTTTCAGCGCCACTGGATCCGGGTTCCTGCGACATCGCTTTCGAACACGAGCGTGTTGATGGCGACGAGTTGCGGTGCGCTTGGTTCTACCTGACGGACAACTGGAACGACGCATGTGGTGCGATTGTGCAGCACGCAGCGTAGTGGGAATTGCGATGACGGGCCGGGGTTCCCATTGGGCCCCGGCCCTCGTTCTGCAAATGTTGAAGAGGCAACCAGAAGCTGCAGGTCCGATAGCGCTACATGACTCATCAAGACGCAGACGCTGGCTATTCAACCGGCATGGATTCGAATGGCGCAGCACCGCACCGTGGGCACTTCTGCAATAGCGCCACCTCCCTAACAGTCCCACCAAATTTCCGCTGGCACGCCTTGCATCTAAACTTGATTCGTTTGTCGACCAGCTCGTCAGGTGCGCTGGGCGGTGGAGACGACGGTGCAGGACTGGCTGGCGCCGTCGCGTGCACAGGCGCGGCAACGGTGGGGGGTTCTGGAACGGCGGAAACGTCCTCCGCAAACGAGAGCCCACTCGGGTCTGGAACGGCGACGGGAGGGGGAGCTACGACTGGGTAGGTAGCGCCGGCTGGACCGCCCGTGTGCCCCGCAAATGTCGGGTGCAGTGCTCCCGCGAACGCTGGGACTGCCGTTCGACGCCTGGTGTTCGTCTCGACCTGTAACAGACACAGCACCATTTGCGCGGCGAACTTGTACCAGAAGCCCGCTAGGTAACCGAAGACTCCTCCACACACAGCGCCGATCAAGGTGCCCAACACCATCGCCATGGAGTCCTGACCTTCGCCCAAGATCATCATTAGAAGCGCACCACCTAGAAAGAGACCGAACAACGCGCCGCCGAGCGCGCCAGTGATGATCAACATCGTTGCAATCGCGTACATCTTGTCGGCGAACTTGTGGAGCACCTGCGGTTTGTATGACGCCATTGGACTGACCCCCTTGTGCGGACAACTAGGAATACTGCACTTCGACCTGCCGTTTGGTGGACCGCCGACTAGCAGACAAAGACCCGCTGGCATCGACTGGGTGATGCAGTGTGAGAGTGGGATATGCCCGGGTGTGGAGAGGCGCAGTTTACAAACTGTTTCCGCCCTCAAGAATCCACTACCGCGCCCATGACGAGTTGAGGGGAAGCGCAACATTGCGTCTTCTGCTGCTACTTCGAGCTGCGCGCGTGACGAGTAGTCGCCGACCTAATTTTCCAAACCAGTAGTTGTAGAGGATGACCCATTACTCCGCCGCACGCATGTCGCGTGCGGCATCTGTCTGTCAACGAAAGGACGTGTGCAATGGAAACTGTAAAGCGGTACCGCCTTCTCATCCCGGTCAGCGAG
>JAIOJA010000045.1 GCA_019912315.1 Planctomycetota bacterium | reverse complement strand
GCTGGCTCTGAGGCCGTCGGCCTCCTGCAGCTTCTTCACGATCTGTTCGGGGCTGTGCTTCTTCTTCATGGCTGAATCCTCCTTCAAAGTGACCGGAAGACTCTACTTCCAACTGGACCGATTTTAGGGGACCAGACCACCGTCGTTGGCGGCGAGTTCACAGGCGCCGCAGCGTCCTGAACCGCAGGGGCAGATGCCTCAATCCGAAGCCGAGATGAGGGAGTGGATGGAAAAACGCAACTCCATCGTTGGCGACACGCTGGTCAAGGCCGGCATCCAGGCCACTCGCCGCACGCGGACGGTTCAACCGGTACGGGTCGTACAAGCCGGATGTCAGGCGCGTTCGTCCTCGCCGCTATAGGCGCAGCCAGCGGTACATGTTTCATGCAGGACGATCCGGGAAAGCCTCGGCAGGGCCGGGCGGAGACGCCGCCACATCCAGCGCGCGATTTCCTCGCTGGTCGGGTTCTCAAGTCCTTCCACCGAATTCAGGTAGTTGTGGTCCAGCGCCTCCAGCACCGGGGCGCAGGCCAGCTTGATGTCTGCGAAGTCCATGACCCAGCCAGTCGCCGGGTCTGGCGTGCCAGCGACGTGAATTTCAGCGCGAAAGGAGTGCCCGTGCAACCGCCCGCACTTGTGTCCGGCGGGGACGTGGGGCAGGCGGTGAGCGGCCTCGAAGCAGATCACCTTGAAGATTTCCATATGTGACTCCGCGGCCGGCACAGACTCAGCGAAGAAGCATTCGCTCAACGAGCGTGTTTCTGGCAGTGTTGTCGAGGGCACGGTCGGTGGACGGATAGAGAATATTCTCTTCCTTCATGTTGTGCTCGACCAGGATGCCCAGCAAATCAGCATGGCAGCGTTCGATCTCATCGAGCTGGTGATCCAGTGCCGCCCGCAGCATATCGTTCACGGACTCTTTGATCATCTGGTGCTCGTCGCGCATGACGTCGGTTGGCCCGCCCATGCGGATGCCCGTCAGATCCTCGAAGGCCGGAAACAGGTCCTTCTCTTCGATCTCAATGTGGCGGAACAGTCCGGTCCTGAAGACGTCTATCAATGCCGCGGCGTCGTCCCATTGCTGGCTGCGCGCATGGCTGATGCCCCGGGCCAGCAGTGCATCCAGGCGGTCGTGGTCCCATGCCAGATAGAACGTGACACTGCGTGGGGCACGATCATCACGCACGTGAACCAGGGTGCGCCACTGGGCCGGCCCCCGTTGCAGCGGCGCGAACTCGTAACGCAATGGGGCGGCCTGCAACAGGTGTGCAAGCAGCGGCGTCTGGTCTTGTCGGTGAATCAGCTCAAGCCCGCCCCCCGGCGCGATTTCGCCCAGGCGGTGCAACACGTCTTTGTGGCTGAGATCCGCATCGTCGCGTGTTTCAGAAGCTCCCATCAGCGTCATCTCCGTTATCCGAGCAGCAGGCGTTCCACCAGTTGTGTGAGGCTTTCCGGCGCAACGCTTTCGTCCATACTCGGGAACAGAATCTCTTCTTCCTTGGCGTGGTGCTGTTCCGTCACGTCCATCAGCGTGGCCAGGGCGTCTTCCGTGGCGTCGAGGTCACCCGCCGCAATCGCGCGCTCCAAGGCGTCGATGCCGAAGCGTACGTCGCGGTGTTCGGTAAGCATGAGCGCGGTAGGACCGTTGGGCAGATTGCCCGACACATCGTCGTAGGCCGTAAAGAGGATGACTTCCTCAATGTCGGCGTGATGGCGCAACCCCACCGCATACTCCGCCATGCGCGAGTTTGCATCCTGCCATTGGGCGGCGCGGGTGAGTGCCATGGTGTCGCTCAGGATTGCTTCCAGGCGGCGGTGATCCCAGCACAGGTATTCCGTGACGGTTCTGGGCTTGTCCGGGTCGCGTCCTGTGAAGTGCCAGCGCCAGGCTTGCGGGCCGCATTCCAGGGGCGCCCAGTTCAATCGACCGGGCAACGCGACCAGCAGCTTGCGCAACAGCTTGGCCGGCTCATGCGGGGCGATCAGCACCAGATTCTCACCCGGCTGCAAAGACGCCAGGTGTGAAAGGATTTCCTGCAGGCGATGCTCAACCGGGATCTCGCGCCCGTCCAGCACGTTTGTGACAGCCATGGCTGCTCCTTACATGTACTGACCGCCGTCAACGCGGATCACCTGGCCCGTAATGTGGGCTGCCAGCGGCGATGCCAGGAACAACACCGCGTTCGCCACGTCTTCTGTTGCGCCGAGTCGCCCCAGGGCCGTCTCGGCGAGCGCGGCGTCCCGAATCGTCGCGGGCAGATCCGCCGCCAACTCCGTCTCGATCATGCCCGGCGAAACCGCGTTTACGCGGATGCCGAATCGACCGCCTTCCCGTGCGCCCGATTTTGTCAGCCCGATCAAGCCGGCCTTGGCGGCGGAATAGTTGGTCTGCCCGAACTTGCCCCGTTCGCCGTTGATACTGGTAATGTTCACAATCGCACCGCCCCCCGCTGAGCGCATGAGCGGAACAGCCTCACGCATCATATAGAAGGCACCATTCAGGTTCACGTCCAGGACCTGCGTCCAGTCCTCGGTTTGCAGCTTCCACATGACGCCGTCGCGGGTGATACCGGCGTTGTTGACCAGAACATCCGGTGCAAGATTGTCCGACGCCAACTCGGCGCCGGCGGCGGCCACGGCTTTTGGATCCGCGATGTTCAGCTCAACAGCCCGCGCGTATTTCGCCAGGCTAGTGCCCGGTTTCACGTCGATGCCGACCACCCGGGCGCCCCGGGCGTGAAAAGCTTCCGCGCAGGTCAATCCGATACCGCGCGCAGCACCAGTTATCCAGACGACCCGTCCGGAAAAGTCAAATGCTTCACGTTCCGCCACTGCTTGCCTCTTGGTGCGTAAGTTTGTCGTGGCGGAATGCGCCCCAAAGCGCGGCGCCGATTGCTCCCGCGTAGACCGAAAGCTCGTGCCCTCGAACGGCCAGCTTTGCGGCTCCATCCTTGAGCTTGTCCTGAAGCGCCGCGATAAGCCCGGCATCACGGGCGAGCCCACCCGTCATCAGCACGACGCCCTCAACTTTGATCGCGCGAACCAGCCCTGCGATGCGAACGGCCATGCTGTTGTGAATGCCGCGCAGGATGTTCGGTGTGCTGACACCGCGGCTGACCATGTTGATCACATCTGTCTCCGCCAGCACGGCGCAGATGCTTGAGCACTTTTCTGCGTTGTCGGAGTTCAGTGAGAGGGGTCCGATCTCTTCGATACTGACGCCCAAGTACCGGGCGATGTTTTCCAGGAACTGGCCGCTGCCGGAAGCACACTGGCTGGTCATCTGATACTGGAGCACGCGACCCGCCTCGTTAAAGCGCATCGCGCGCGTGTGAAGTGCGCCGATGTCGATCGCCGCGCGGGCTTCCGGGTCAAGGTACAGCGCGCCCCGGGAGTGCGTCGTCATTCCGTAGAAGTGCCCGGTGCGCCAGGGAATCAGATCACCTTCTCCAGTAGTCGCGATGTAGGCGAGCTGATCACGGCGTACGCCGGCATCGCGAAGCGCGCTTTCAAATGACTCGTCCACGACGTCCATGACGTTGCGTCGCCGAATGCGCTCAAGGTACGAGCCGAGGATTTTTTCGACTCCCCCCTCAACACCCATGATGGCTACCTTTACGGCGCCCGAACCTACGTCGATACCCGCGCTGATGGTCATGCCGCCTCCTGATTCGCCCCTACACCCGCCGCGACGTCGCGCATCGCAAAAGTACCAGCCCCGACGGCGCCCGTGTAAATGCTGTCCGGCGCGATGTTCAGTATCAACTCGCCGTAATTCTCTTCGCCGACTTCGCGCAGTGCCCTCACAGCAGCCGGGTTCTTGGCAACACCGCCCGTGAACGTGAACTCGTTTTTGATCCCGCCGCTTCTCGCCAGCAGGGACATGGCGCGCAGGATAATCGCACGGTGCAGCCCGTTGACGATATCCTCCCGTTCCTGTCCCGCGGCCAGACGATCACGGAACTCCGCTCCGGCAAACACCGTACACGTGGAATTGATCTTGACCCGGCGTTTGCTGGCCATTGCCAGCGGGCCCAACTCGTGCAGCCCGATGTTCATTTCGTCCGCAATGTAGCCGAGGTAGCGACCGCAGCCGGCCGCGCAGCGGTCGTTCATCTGGAAGCTGGTGACGACGCCTTGTGCGTCCACCTGAATCGCCTTGGTGTCCTGGCCACCGATGTCGAGCACAGTGGCTGTCGCGGGAAACATCAGGTGCGCACCCAGCCCGTGGCACAGGATTTCGCTGCGGATACAGTCCTTGGGGAACGGCAGACGCACGCGCCCGTAGCCCGTGCCCACGGTGCGGACTTCTTCCATCGGCGTATCCGCGACGGCTTTCAGCGTGTCAGGCAGCCCCGCGACACTTGAGCGCAGCCCGTCCGGCAGCCGCCCGTACGCAGCCGTCAGTAGCTCGCTGAACGAGCGCGTTTCCTGTTCATTTTCAACCGGGATGATATTGCGGTCAAACATGCCCACCAGTTTGTCGAACGCCGGGCCGCCGCCGCGGCTGATTTCCGCGGCGACATCAATGAAGGCGGCACCCGCAATGTCACGAAAGAAATCGGAGCGAGCAGTCGCCGAGGGCTGGAAGTTCCGGTGCGCATGCTCGCGTATCCCCTGCATGATGACTTCAACGGACTGCAACAGCTCCCGCCGGTCGTCATCAAAGCGTGGATTATCGAGGTCCGTGCGGCAGTGCTGCTCCAGGCGCGAAAGCTGCCCCAGAAAGCACTCGTGGGCGTACGCCGCGGTGAGATGGGATTCCAGGGACTCGCGCTCTTCCTTGTCAACGCCAGTCTCGTCGCGCAGGATTCGGGACAGCATTTCGAATCGTGCGTTCGTATAGGCTTCCTGTTTGGCGACTTGCGCGGCGACGTCGTAGTTGCTGCGGCTGTTGGTAATGCCGCGTCCAACGATGCGACCTTCCGCATCAAGTATGACGGCCTTGGTCGTCGTGCTGCCGAGGTCGATGCCGATGTAACATTCCATGGCTATCCCTTTGTCCGTTTTGCTTCGATCATCTGGAAGTAGGACTCCAGGCGGTTCTTGATGTTCGCAGCGCTGAAGTAGCGCGGGTCCACCAGGTCGCTTTCAATGAATCCGCCGGCGCGCCCGGTGCGCTTTTCAAGCTCACGCAGGATCAGCAACTGCCCCGCGGAGAACGAGTTGCAGGATTTGACGCTATTGATGAGAAAGCCGTCGGCGTCGTAGTCGGTGATGTACTTTTCCAGCAAATCGATGCGGTCGGGCAGGTTCAGGTTCGTGTAGCAACCCATGCTGTAGTCAGCGAGCGTGCCGATCGGGTCGTCCGGGTCGTGGCGGAAACCGCGGTCGTACAGCCCACCGACCTTGGTGTAGCTGCTGGCGACGACTACGGCACCCTCACTGTGGAACATCTTCCAGAACTCGCGGAAGCTGGTCCAGTTGGGCGGTCCTTCAACCACGATGCGGTACTTCTCTTCCTCCATCACTCCGTCCGGCGTGATCGGTCCGAGCCCTTGCGCCAGGCGTTCTTCGATCTCGCCACGCAGCAGCTGGTAATAATCAACGGCATCCTCGGTGCCCCGGAACGACGTGAAGATCGGGCCGATGTAATAGACACCGCCGAAGTAGGCGTCGATCGGCGAAGGCTTGTGCTTGGCGCTTTCCAGCACCCATACGAGGTCGTCTTCCGCTTTGGCGCTGCGCTTGAGGTCTTCGCGCAGGCGGTCTTCATCGAACTTCTTGCCGCTGAGTTTTTCCAGCTCCGGGATCAGAACGTCGCGAATCTGTCCGACCACATAGTCGCGCATCTCGCCGGTGATCTTGCCGTCGCCCTGATAGGGCACGTGCAGCATCACAACCGGACAGTCGTACTCTTCGCGCAGCAACTCAAACCACTTCAGGAACGTAAAGCAGCCCGTGTAGCTCAGTAGCAGCAAGTCCGGATCCGGCAGCTTCTCACCGGTGGGGCCGATGTTGCCCGACTTCAACATGCCGATGTCGGCCTTGACGTAAGTACACACGTCCTCGGAGTGGCCGGACTTCTCCGCCAGTTGGATGTAGTCGCCCGTCTTGCCCCTCATTCCGCTTTGCAGCGCGTTGATCTCGGGCAGCACGGGAAGCAGGTCGAAGTTCAACAGCAGCTCTGTCAGGTTTCCCGGCACGAACGTGTAGACGACCTTGCGCCCGTCTTCTTTCGCGCGGGACAGCTTGCCGAAGTGCTCCGCTATCATGGTCTTCTGGCGGTCCTGGCTGGCGTCTTTGATCGCGGTGGTCATACGGTCCCCCAGAGTTTGATGGCGTCGGCGAATGTGCCCGCCTGTTCACGGATCACCTGGAACTGCCCGGTGTCTTCGGAATACTTGAATGAAGTGAACGGTATGCCTGCCTGCTCAAGCGCCTCCTGCAACATTGGTTGATCCAGCAGTGCCGGGTCGCAGAAACTGGGCGCCATCAGCAGCACGCCATCGGCGCGAACCTCGCGCACACGATCAACCAGCTTCTTCGCCTTTTCGTGCTTCTCGTCGTAGACGCTGGCGGCCGGCAAAGAGTGGTGCATGAACGCGTCAGCCAGCGCGTCCCATGGGTTGCCCGTTTCGGCAATTGGATCCGGAATGAAGCGCGAACCCACCACAAAGTCGTCGTCCACGAGGTAGCACCCCGCACGCTCGAGCGTTCGCAACAGCGCAACGGGCGGCTGCTCACAGAACGCGCCGCGCACCATGACGCGGATGTTGTCCAGCGCGCGGCGATCAGATTGCTGCACGAGCAGCGTGTACTCGTTCAGCATCGCCGTGTGTTCGTCCACGGGCAGCAGGAACCCCGCACGCAGCAACAGGTAGTATTCCGCCGCGGGCACCAGCCAAGGCTTTTCGATCCGCAGTTCAAGCAGCGCGTTCATGGCCCTGCTGTTGGCGTTGTAGACCTTGATGGATTCGCGCAGCCGCTCGTCGGTGACGGGCGTGCCGGTCATTGCGGACACGGCACCCGCAACGGACTTGAGCTCGGACACGTAGAAAGTGCCGCCCAGGTTACTGCGGAAGTTCTGTGGAAGATCGAAGTAGTGCACGTAGCGGTCCGGCTTCAGCAGCTTGAACATACCGCTGAGATTGCGGATCACGTCGCAGATGCTGGGAAACAGGAAACCGTCCATGCTGTCCAGTCGGCCGCTGACCAGCAGCTCGATGACGCTGCGGGGCAGGTGGCAGATGTAGGACTGGAAGTAGCTGTCGCCGCGCACGATCTCGGTCATATCGCCGCCGCCCATGATGCCGACGGGCAGGCCTCCCGCCGCATGGATCACCTCCCGCGGCACGTACACGGGCAGAAAGCCGATCGCGCGGCGGGTTTTGTCCTTCGCCTTCCAGTCAGCGACGGCTTTGAATGCGATGTCCTCGTACAACGACTGGGCCAGGGCGATGATTTCTCCAAGGCGCCCGGTAGCCTGGGTTTGTGGCGGGGCTGCGATACTCATGCGTTGCTCCAGTGCGGATCACGCCGCTCAAGGAAAGCCGCGATGCCTTCATTGGCGTCGCGCAGCTTCGTCAACTCGTCAACGTACTGCGATTCCCGCGCGCGAAGCTCGACGTCCTGTCCAACCAGAAATCGCGCGCGAGCCGCCTGTCGCGAGGAACTGCCATGCTGATGTGTGGCGATCGCGGGCATTTCAAGCCTTTCCCTTCACCGCCTGGTACTGGGGTGAGACCTCCCGGAGCAGTTCTTCGGTCCATGGGCGGCCCTGGGCCAGTTCCCTGCGCAGCGCGAGGAAATCAACTTCACGCTGGTTCTTCGGCCCGTCGTTGAAGGCGCGGAATCCGGCGTTCGCCTCGGTCATCATGTTGAGCGCAAGCCAAGCGCGGTTGGTTTCGCGGTTGCGATCCCAGTGCTGCAGCTTGTGCTTGCGCAGGCTCTCAATGGTCTTGATCGTGCAGTCCGGCATGGTGAGTGCCAGCTTGAAGCACATGCGCTCGGTGGCTTCGTCCAGCAGGGACAGGTCGCTCTCGGCGCGTGCCAGTGATTCCTTGGCGGCATCGCGCTCGCTGCCTTGCTTGAAATCGCCCTGGACGACGTTGCCAAACTCGTCCAGCCAGCGATCCGTGACAACCATGGGGTTCGGGATCCACTTGCCGTCCAGCTTGAGGGCCGGAACCACCTCGTTGATCACGCCCAGACGAAGGGCCTTGTGCGCCGACCAGGGCTCGCACAGTACGCCGCTTTCCATCGCGGCGGACATGCCGACCATCAGCGGCAGGAAATCCGTCGAGCCGCCGTCCGGTGCCGAGCCATGCTTGGGTCCGGCCTGACCGAACCGCGCGGTGTCAGCGGCTACGCTGAAGTCGCAGGCCATGCCGATTTCCTGCCCACCGCCGATTCGCATGCCGTTGACGCGGTTGATGACCGGCTTGTCGCAGCTCAGGATGCCGCTGACCATGTCGTTGAACAGGCGCATGTACTGCCGGTACTCCTGCGGGTTGCCGGCGTAGTACTCGGCGTACTCCTTGGTGTTGCCGCCGGTGCAGAAAGCCTTGTCGCCTTCGCCGGTGAACACGGCGCATACGACGGCGCGGTCCATGCTGGCGCTGCGGAAGGCGAGGATGATCTCCTTGACCGCGTCGGTGGTGTAACTGTTGTACTGCTTCGGGTTGGTGATCCAGATCCAGGCGTTGAACAAGCCCTCAACGGGGCGTCTCTGGGCATCCAGCAACGGCCGCCGCTCGTAGCGAATGTGCCGAAACTCGTAGCCTTCGACCAGTTCATGGTTCACAAGTTCGCGTGTCATGCCTCAGCTCCTTCGGGTACCAGGATTGCGCGTTCCGCCAGTTCGCCGGCATGTGCAGCTTTGAACAGCTCATTGATGGCGGACAGTGGATGGCGTTTGATAAACGGCTTCATGTTGATGCGACCGTCGAGCACCATTTCAATCGCTTTGCCGTAGAGCTCCGGCGCACAGCCCCAGTTGCCGAAGCAGGTGGCATCAAAGGCCATCAGGTTGGACAGGCGCAACTCCAGCTTGGCCATGGTGAAACCAACGATTGCGAGGGTGCCGGAGCCCGGAAGCAACGCATATGCGAGTTCCTGACCCGGGGCGCTGCCGGACATCTCGAAGATTTTCCAGGCGAAGTCCGGTTGCCCGGCGTTGGTGACCAGTTTCCGCACGGCCTTGCGCGCTTCCTTGATATCCACACCTTTGACGTTGAAGGCCGCGTCTGCGCCATGCTGAAGAATACGATCGAGCTTGCCGTCGTCGATATCGATCGCGACAACGAATGCGCCCTCGGCTTTGGCGATCTGCACGGCGTAGGTGCCGATCCCGCCGACGCCGACAACGATCGCGACGTCCCCGGGCTTTAGCCCGGACCGAAACACGGACTGGCAGGGAGTGGTCACCGCGTCGGCAATCACGGAAAGATCCGCCAGGGCATAGCCCTTCAGGTCCGGGGGGAGAACCGCGAGATAGCGAGCCGGTACCTTGATGCGATCGGCAAAGCCGCCGTGCCCGTCATTGCCGGGCATGAACTGGCGGGAGCAGGTGTTGGGATATCCCGCAACACAGTGAGGGCACGCGCCACAGGGCATTACCGACGGCACGATGACCCGCGCGCCGACCAGTCCGGCATGGTTTGCCCCGGCAACTTCGACCGTGCCGGAAATTTCGTGCCCGAGTACCAGAGGCAGCTTCGCTCGCGGCGTCACATCGCCGAAGTAAAAGCCGACGTCGGTGTGGCACAGCCCGCAGCCGGCCACCTTGACAATGACTTCATCAGGTGCGGGCTCGAGACTGTACTCGATAAGTCCGAATGGTGCCTTGGGCTCAGTGTAAGCGAATCCTGCCGCGCGCATGTTCGTGCCTCAGTGAACTGAATTGAGAGTACGAAAACTGAACGCTAATTCAAAGATATTTAGACCTTCTTGTCCAGTTTTGTGCGCGGCGGATTCGGCATTGCTGGAAGCTTCGACTTGACAGCGGACAGGCGGCCTGAGCCGGGGCGCTGTTCCTGAAAGCGGGCAAGGTCCAGCAGCGTGGTCATCTGCAGAGATTCCGTGAAGCGGTCGCGGATGCCGGCCCACAGGTTGTGCAACGGGCAGGCTGTTTCGTCGCTGCAGTCGGCCTCGCCCATGATGCAGCTTTCCATAGATCGAAGGTCGTCAAGTTCTCGAACTACATCATAGACCGTGATCTGGTGTGGTGCGTCGGCCAAGCGGAAACCGCCCTGGCGCCCGCGTTGGCTTTCCAGTACACCCTTGCGTGCCAGGGTCTGCAGCACCTTCGCCAGATAGTGTACGGGTACATCCAGAAGCTCCGCCATATCGCCGGCGAGTACCCACTGTCCTTGTTCGCACCGAGCGAGTTCGGTTAATGCGCGCAACGCGTATTCGCTTGCCTGGGAGAACATGGGGCTCCTTAGACGGGTTCCAATTCGGCCGTGAATGCGCGCAGGACGGGTGATTGGCGAACGATGCGGTAGCCGGGCGCGGAATCGCGTCGCTGGTAGACATCGGCGATGATCTCGGCGAGCCAGTCAACGTGGCTCTGGGAATAGGTTCTGCGCGGGAACGCGAGGCGCACAAGCTCCATGGCCGCCGGTTTGTCGTGCGCGCCATCGACCGGGCGCCCAAACATGAGGGTGCCAATCTCGACGCCACGGACGCCGCCTTCAAGGTAGATCTCGTTGCACAGGGAGACACCCGGAAGATCCCAGGGTCGCAGATGCGGGTACAGTGCCGCCGCGTCGATGTAAACGGCATGGCCACCTGAAGGATGTACCAAGGGTACTCCCAGCGCGTCCAGCTTGTTGTGCAGATAGCGCACGGAGGCGATACGATACTTCAGGTACTGCGGGTCCGTGACTTCCTGAAGCCCTACCGCAAGCGCCGCAAGGTCGCGTCCGGCCAACCCGCCATAAGTCGGATAGCCTTCGGTAAGTATGAGTAACGAGCGCGCACCTTCGGCCGTGGCGTCGTCGTTCAGGCACAGCAACCCGCCGATGTTTACGAGCCCGTCCTTCTTCGCGCTCATGGTGAAGCCGTCGGAAAGGCTGAACACTTCTTGCGCAATGTCATGCGGGGTGCGTTGCTGCTGTCCGGGTTCACGCTCGTGGATGAACCACGCATTCTCGGCGAACCGGGCCGCGTCCAGGAAGAACGGACGTCCGTACTTGTGCGCGAGCGCGCTGGCTGCGCGCAGATTCTCCAGGCTGGCCGGCTGCCCGCCACCGGAGTTGTTGGTGACGGTCATCAGGACGCAGGCGACATCGTCGCCGCCTCGCTGCAAGTGGTGCTCAAGACGGGCGAGGTCGATGTTGCCCTTGAAGGGGTGCTCGCTGCGCGGGTTCAGCCCCTCCTCGATGACCAGGTCAATGGCTTCGCCGCCGAGATACTCGACGTTCGCACGAGTGGTGTCGAAGTGGGTGTTCGCGAGCACACAGCGCCCCTTGACGCCGAGTACAGAGAACAGGATGTGTTCGCTGGATCGCCCCTGGTGAGTCGGGATGACATGCTTCATCCCCGTCAGCGCATGAACCGTGTCGCGAAGCTGGTAGTAAGACTCGGAGCCCGCGTAAGTCTCGTCGCCGGTCATAATTGCCGCCCATTGGGCGGCTGACATGGCGCCGGTCCCGGAATCGGTCAGCAGGTCAATGGTGATGTCGCGGCTGCGCAGCAGAAAGGGATTGTAGTGCGCGCCCTGCAACCGTTCGCGCCGCTGCGTCGGCGTGGTAAAGGACAGTGGTTCCACCATGCGGATGCGGAAGGGCTCAATTACTGTCTTTGGATCCATGCACCCTCCGATATCAGGATATTAGGACAAAGTTATCCGATAAAGACAAGCGTGTGGCGCGAATTTCTGTGCTTTGGTCACCTCGTGGAATAAGGAGACGTCTGTATCTTGAAATCTGGCGATCCCGCGATACGTTGAAGTTTAAATATTTGAAGAAAGAATCGATATGTTCTCTCAGACGTCCGAGTACGCCATCCGCGCTCTGATCGAGATCGCGACACGCCCGGAGGGCGAGCATGTGCTTTCATCCGAGCTTGGAGAATCCCTGGGCATCCCGCAGCATTACCTGTCCAAGATTCTTCAGCAGCTGGTGCGGACGCGCGTACTGAAGTCCGTCCGGGGACGCTCTGGCGGCTTCCGCCTTGCCCGGTCGGCCGCAGACATCAGGCTGCGTGATATTGTTGAGCCCTTTGAAGATTTGAAAAAGTGTGAGGAGTGCATACTCGGGCAGCCCGTGTGCAGTGATGCCGGGGCGTGCCCCCTGCACGATTTCTGGGGGGACGTGCGCGAGCGCTACGTCAACGAGTTGGAAACGAAATCCCTCGCCGATTTGACGGACTACCAGCTCAAGAAGCTTGGCTCCATGAACGCGGGGTTGTTCAAGCGGGTGGGGTCTGTGCCGGGCAAAGAGTCCCTCAAGCAGAAGTCAAAGCGCAAGAAGGTCGGCACCAAATGAAGGAAGGGGCGGCCAAGGCCGCCCCTTCCTGTTGTCTAGAACCCCAGCGTCAGTTGCGCCCAGGCGAAGTCCATGTCCGAGTCCTCGTTGTCGGATCCCGGGCCGATACCTGTCGCGGTCTGTTTCACGAATCGCCCGGCGAAGAAGTGCGCCCACCCGATTTCGAAGGCGACCCAGCGGTTCACTTTCAGGTTCACTACGATGTCCACTTCGTTTCCGATCAGGTCACTTTCATTGGGTGAACCCATTCGAATGGTGCCGCCGCCCGGGTTGTACCAGGCGTCATCGTCGTTCTCGCGCTGGAAGTTGTGAGCCTGCGCCAGCACCGACATGGAGTCCACGACTCCCAGGTTCTTCCATGTCCATTGAGCGACGATCGAAAAGTCATGCAGGTTGCGCCAGCCGACCTGGTCTGCAAACCCCTGGTACTTGTGCCCGAACGGAAACGGCGACCGGAATGTCTGGAAGTCGTTGTCCGTCGGGTCGGAGTCACCCGACGCGTAGTTCCACTCCGCGCCAAAACGCAACGTGTGGTCGCCAAACACGGCGATGAAGTCAAACGTCACTGCAGCCGCGAACGCCTTCACATTTGAGTTGTCTTCGCCGGGCGTCCCCCAGTACGCGGTGTCGGCCGTTCCGAACTGGGCCACACCCTCGGCTGTATACGCGATGGCCAGGGAGTCGTCGGCGTTGAGTCCGTGCCAGCCGTTCCAGCGCAAACTGGCTGTGGTGACGTGGCCGTCGTTGGCACCGCTGGCGTCGTCGCGGTTCATATAGAGCAGCAACAGCTCGAGTTCGCACTTGCTCAAGAAGTCGGGTGTCCAGCGAGTCGAGAAGCCGAGCATCCACTCGTCGTCCTGCACGCGATTCAGGTCATTGATCAGCATCGCCATGCCCATGAACGCAAGCTGATTGTCGAAGAAAGAGCGCTGTGCGCGCATCCCGTCCCATGCACGCGAGGGCGCAGCCCACTCGAGCGTGCTGATCAGGCGTTGGTTGCCGAAGGTAAATTTCTGGCGCCCCGCATAGCCTTCGATTCCCAAGTCAAACAGATTGCGCGTGTAAATGTAGGCCTGCAATACATCCAGCCCCTCAAAACCGGAGGTGTTGACGCTGTTGGCGGCCGCACGCGGCTCGTCGCCCCACAGGCGCACATCCTGCAACTCAAACAGAAAGTTCACGCTTCCGGGGAACTGGGCGTCCACGCCGATTCGGGTGCGCATGTTGAAGTTCTGCACGCTGGTCTGGTCGGCAAGGCCTGACGCGTAGGTTGCCGGCGCCTGCAGCTCGTAGCGTGTCCGATGCTGCCCGAAGAAGCGCAGGCGAATGACATCGGCGTCTTCGTCGTCGCTGAGCGGGATCTCCAGCTCGAAGGGGTTGTAAGGCTTGGCGGGTTCGGTCTTCGCTTCGGTAGTCTCGGCGGGCTTGGCCTCGCCAGCGGTTTCCTCCGCCAGGGCCGGCACTGCCAGCAGAGAGGCAAACACACTCGCAATCATCAGTCGCATAAACATGACGCTCTCCCGGTTAGTCCATATGTACAGGATGCACTCGGGTAAGCGCCCGATCAACAGTTATTCATATCCGCTTATCGGATAATTCACGCGGTCGCCGATGCCACGCGACCGCTCCACCCGGCACTCGGTTTGCGCCCCAGCATCAGCCCGAACAGCAGTGCCCCGGCACCCACGCGCAGCGCCCAGACGGACCATCCTGGCAGCACCGCCCGCAGGTTCAGAAGGGCGTGCGTGCCGTCCCCTTCCAGCCCCAGCATGACGGGCAGCTTGAACCAGTAGTAGATTGCGACGGCCAGCGCGGCGAACAGCAGTGCCAGCCAGCGGCGGCGGCGGGGGAACGCAAGGTACAACCCGAGGAACAAGAGGGCCGACGCAAGTAAACCAGCCATCGGCAGCAGGAAGGCCATGCCGATTTGCTCCAGTAGCGGCGCGCTTGTGTTCGGCGACACCAGGTACCACCCCAGGACGAAACCGGGGAAGCCGCCCGCAAACAGGTAGACAAGCAGCTTGCTACCGCCTTTGGCGGCATCAGGTGGGACCAGCGCCCGACTGGAGTCGCGGCATGGCGAGACACAGCCGGTGCAGACCCTGCATTGCACGTTCGGTACGCTGACCAGAGGGCGTGAGCCGTAAAGCATTTCGACCGGGTAAACGGGACACAGCCCGGAGCACCAGGCGGATTTCCAGTCGAACACGAACCCAAGCCCGATTGCGGCGGCGGCCACCACAAGCAGCACGATGCCCGTCACCACGCCGTAAACGTCCAGCACCACATGGCGCAGGGGGACAATCACCAGCAGCAGCACAATCGCGCCGAGCAGCAGTCGCTGCTGCCACGCCTGGCTGATGGTTCGCCCGCGAGATAGCCCAAGCTGAGCCGGCAGCAACGAGAACGAGCCAAGCGGGCATACGTTCCGCCAGAGTCCCGGTGCCAGCACCAGCAGCAGTGGCGCCACCGGAATGAGTACGTCCCACAGCAGGTAGAGACCCAGCGGCGGATTGAACAGCAGCATTGCCACGATCAAGACGCCCACAGCAAAGAATGCGACCTGCAAACCCCGCCACACAATCTTCGTCGTACCGGTCATGGTCCCGCTCCTTGCCTTTGCGTCGGGGTTTGATCGCTCATCCATTCCCACAGGGGGCCACGCACTCCGTGCGAGCGCCGACGCCGCCAGAATCGCACCCACCGGTCGCCTTCGAGCCCCGGGAAGTACCAGTTGGGGTGGCGCTCGCGCAGCGCTTCCGCGTAATTTTCCAGGTCCTGCTCGACGGCTTCACTGACGTAGAACACAGGGTCGATCCCGATTTCGCGCTCCGCGATCAGCCCCTCCCGCTCCGCCCGTTGCGCCAGCGGGGTGCCGGGGTACAGGCGCACGCCCAACATGGCGAACACGGCATCCGGGTTCGTCTGCTCGATCACTTCCACTGTCTGGCGCAGCGTGTACAGGGTCTCGTCAGGTCCCCCGAGGATCAGACTGTGCGCAAACTTGAGTCCGGCGGCACGGGCCTGACTTGACGCGTCAATAATAGCGTGCGCCTGAAATGACTTCCCCAACGCCCGCAGCGTGGGGTTAGCCGCGGCATCCGTGCCGAACTCAACGCTACTGCACCCGGCCTCGGCCATGCGCTCCAGCAGTCCGGGAGCAAGTGCGCCCGGCGAGACGTATGCCGTCCAGCTCACGTCAATGCGGCGGGCGATCAACTCGTCGCAGAACGAAAAGGCGTGGGCCGGCGGGTGGTTGAACGTGTTGTCTACGACGAAGAAATGCCTTGCGCCGCCGAGGCGAAGTCCGGCTTCAAGCCCATCCACGATGTCCTTCACGGCCATGACGCGGGACTGGCGCCCTTCGAGCAGCGGGTAGCTGCAGTAGGAGCACGAGAACCCGCAGCCGCGCCGCGTCTGGACGTTCAGTGCTCCACCTCGTTGGTAGTACTCGGGAAGATCCACGAGATCCAGGGCGGGCTGTGTGGTGAAGTTCTCGCCGCGGCCCCGCAGCAGCCTAGGGGCTGATTCACCTTGACTCAGCCCGTGAAGCAACTGCGTGAACGCAAGCTCGCCCTCGCCCGCGATACCATGATCCGGCTGCAACTCACGCAGGAACTGATCCGGCATCAATGTGAAAGCGGAGCCGCCAAGCACCAGCACGGGGCGTTGATCAGCCTCGCGGATTGTCCGGACGAGATCCCTGTAATAGGAAAGGTAACTGTGCGCCTGTGGCCAGCAGACATCGTCGATGTTGCGTATCGACAGCCCGACTACCTGAGGGCGGAAGCTCCGCAGTTCGTCGCGCAGTGCGGTGATCGGGTCATTCTGAAAGCAGGCGTCGAACAGGCGGACATCGTGCCCCGCATCGCGAGCGGCCGCGGCAATGAATGCCGCCCCAAGCGGGACCACGGGGTCCGGCTTGTGTTCGTTGTTGGCCGCGACGATGAGTACGCGCACGGAATTCCTCCGGCGGGAGTATAAAATATATCCAGACCTGAAACTCCTAATAAATGGTCGCATACTGTTCGGACGCGCGCAACGGGCTACGCTTGGCCAATGCGCACCTGCCTCTTCGTATCGGTTGCCCTGCTCCTTTGCGCCTGCGTCGCACGAGAGCAGCCGCGTTCGCACGCACAAGAACCGCGCTTTGAAATCTGGTGGGGGACGGCGCGCCCGTGGGGAGAAGCGATAAGTGAGTGGGCGGGGTACGTCGATCAGCCGGCGGCACTTCCGCACACAACGGCCCTGTTCTGGCCAGAGCATGAAGGCAAACCGGGGCTTGAGTTGGGCAGACTTGTCGGCATTGCCAACCTTGGCCAATGGCGCGAGCGGGAAGTGATCGGGGCGACCTTTCGGGCGGAGTTTGCGGTGGATGCGAACCTGACGCGTTTTGGCGGATTGGAGCTGACGGAGTCCAGCTACGCCTGGGAAATCCCCGTGGGGGCTCGGCTGGAGGGAGACGAGTTGTTGCGGCTTGATGGCGCATGGTTTCGACTTGTCGGGACGCCGCCGATTGCCTGGACGCGCGCCCGTGTTGTTTTTCGACTGCGATCTGAGCCGACGCCAACCAGCCTGTATCACCACGGCACCGAAATTCTGGTCGCAAGCTGGGGCGCGGCGCTGGAGCCACTGGCGATTGAGTTGACCACACATGACGGTGATCTCGCCTACTTGTTCATCAACGAAAGTGGCCCGGGCTAAGCCCGGGCCACCGATTCTGTGCGGAGCACCGTTACTTCTTCAGACTCCGGACGTACGCGACCACCTGCCAGCGCTGCTCTTCCTTCAGGGTTTCCTTGAAGGGTGTCATGCCCTCGTAGCCGAGCGCCTTGCCACCTTCTGTGATGCGCCAGAAGATGTAGTCGTCGCCAATGGCGTCCTGCAGCTTGGCGTCCGTCAGGTTCGTCGCCGGCGGGGTCAGGGCGCTGCCAACCGGTGAGTCTCCGTCGCCGTTGGGGCCATGGCAGGTCACGCAGTGTGTCTCAAACAGCTTCTTGCCTTCCTCGACCGCGTCCGGGGTCGGGTTGGTCTTGCCCTTGTATTCGTCCGGCGGCGCCGGGCGAACAATCTTGTCGTCTCCGCCGGTCTTGTTGCCGTCGGCCGGTTTGCCGCTGTTTCCGCAGCTGGCCGCGAAGGCGAGTACAGAGGCCAGGGCAAGGGCCGGTAGAATTACGCGTTTCATTGTGCTGTTTCCTTTTTTCAGTACCGGCGCGTTAGTAAATGTCGTGCACGGTGTTGTAGACATTGAAGTGACCGGTAGGTGTAACCATCCAGTCGCCCGTAATAGTTTCTTTCAGCTCAAGCGTCTTGTCGTCATAGACGAGAATCGCGCCCGTCTGATCCTTGCGCCCCCAGGCCGCCACCCAAATCTCGGTGCCGGCGCGGTTGAATTCAATGTGAACCGCCTTGTGCCCGCGGAATTCCTCTGGGATCACGAGTGTCTTTTTGTTTTCCAGAGTGCTTTTGTCCATCACAAAAATACTGTCCGCCAACATCTGGTCCGGGTTGAGCGCGCGGTCGGCGTATATGTGGTTCGAGTTCGGGTGCGTCTTGATGAACAGGTTGCCACCGCCGGCACCGGGCAATTCGATCTGCTTTGCCACCTTCCAGGCGTTGTCCGGGTGACCCTCCGGGTCAGTACCGATGAAGCTGATGTGGTTGCTGCCGATGTGTCCGGTTGCCCAAAGGGGGCCAAACTCCGCGTGATCGATCGTAGCGCCACGTCCAGGGTGGGGCGTGTTGCCATTTGTTTCGACCAGCGCCACGAGTTTCTGCGTCTGGGTGTCAATGACCGCAACCTTGTGTTTGGCGTTCGCCGCGATCAGGAAGTAGCGCTTGCTCAGGTCCCAGCCGCCGTCGTGCAGATAGCGTTCCGCGTCGATGATGTCCACCTTCAGCGACGGCGCGTTTCCGTCAAGCGCTGAGTAGTCGACAAGCCACATCTGGCCCGTTTCCTTGATGTTCACGACCCACGTCGGGTGGTGGTGGTCGGCCACGATCGCCGCCACGCGTGCTTCGCGCACGAATGTTCCCTCGTTCACTTCGTATCCGGAAGTGGACATCATCTTGAGTGGCTCAAGTGTATCGCCATCCATGACTACGATTGCGGGCGGCCAGTAACCGCCGACGATCGTGTACTTGTCAATGAACCCTTCGTAGCGGCTGGTCTCGATGGAACGCGCTTCCAGCACGGGGCGCAGCTCGGCGACGCGGTCCGGCTTTTCCATCCACAGATCGATCAGCGTGACTTTGCCGTCGCGTCCGATGCTGTAGAAGTAACGACCGGAGGCCGACGTGCGAAGAATATGCACGGCAAAGCCGGTATCCACGATGTTGACCAGTTCATAGGTGTCGCCGTCGATGATCGCGACTTTGCCCACATCGCGCAGCACCACGCCGAAGTAGTTTTGCCAGTCACGAGACGGCGGAGTGGTCGGGCGCTTGTCAACCGGCACAAGCAACTTGTGAGAAGCCTTGATGTCCGGCATCGACCATTCCGGCGGGGCCGGCACGGGGTTCTGCACGTACTTCGCCATCAGCTTCACTTCTTCCGGCGACAGAATGCATGACTTGCCCCATTCCGGCATGCCGGCCGGTGAGCCGTTATGAATCATGGCTTCGAGGTATGCGGTACCCTTTTTGCGGCTGATGTCGGGCTCAATGTTTTTGCCCGTTGCACCCTTGCGCAGCACGCCGTGGCAGCCTGCGCAGCGATCAAAATAGATCTGCTTGCCGCGCTCCATGTCGGCTTCGCTGAGAATGATGTCGTCGTGGGCCTTATCGCCGCCCGTTCTGCCGGTATCCGCGACCTGGTTTCCGGAGTTTGCCGTGCCCCCATTACCCTGCGGTCCGCAGCCGGAGGCTACGACCATGACGACGCTAAGCAGCGCCAGCGACGCCGCAATCCAATGTCTCCGAGCAATCATGATGTTCTCCTGACTTGAGATGCTGTCCGCGATGCTGTTGCTTCGTTCTTGCGGCCCTGTGCCGCCCATCGAGCGCTGAATTTCCGGGCGAATCGCAGTGCCCGACATATTCAGATATTCATGTTCACTTATCGTATTTTGTGCCGCACCGTCCTCCTCGTCAACCAAACTCGACCCTCTGCCTCCGATTTTCGGTGCGTTAGTCCCAGCGAAAGCCGTGTGACATATCGAACTGAACGACCCGCCGCCTGGACTTCTCGAAATCCACTTCCTCATCCAGCGCAAACGCCCATGCATCGTCGTCTACACCATCGCCGATCCACACCTGCACCCGATGCCGGCCGTCCCGCAGCGGCAACTCGACCGTACCGACGCTTGCGCTGTTATTCCGGATGCCCCGGGGGTCGTAACTCTGCTCGTGTACAACCACGCCGTCCACGGCCACCTTCAGACGTACGGGCAGCAGCTCAGCGCGCTCCTTCATGCCCTTCAGGTGCCCAAGCTCCGTGTCCACGTCATCCTGTGAGGACTTCTCCTGCCCTGCATGTTTAAAGCTCACGATCAACGTGGCGGGTGCGCGCTCCGGGGCGACGTAGACGAACCGCGAGAACAGCACCGTCGCGCCGCCCAGCAGCAGGACCAGCAGCGATGCCACTGCCATGCGTCGCCACAAGGGCGGAACTGCATTCGCGGATGGCGTCGCCTCACCCTTCAGGAAGTCGGCGGCCTCACGCTGCAGCCTGGAGGCATCACCGCCGTCCAGTTGCAGGAACCGGAACGTGCCTTCCGGAATGCGGTCACGCTGGAAGAACGGCTCCCGCGTTTCGGCCACACGGGCGACAGTGATTTCCGTGCCCAGACGGCAGCGAGGCTCCGAGCCCTCGCAGGCCGCGAGCAATGACTTTCCGCCGCGCTTGGCGATGATCTCGACGAACGAGCTGTGCAGCCATGCCGCGCAGGGTATGCCCACGACCCGATAGCCGGGTAGATCTTCCGACAACCCCGTCTTCGTGTCGAAACGGACCTTGCGTCCGGCGCCGTCCGCGCACAGGAACGCGATCGCGCGCGGCCCGTCCTGTTTCAACCAGTCGAGAATCTTCTCGCGTACGTCACTGCGCTCGAGTTCGGGGTACGTCATGGCACCCGGGTCGCACGCCCCGACACACACCCCGCAACTGACGCAGCGGTTCGGGTCAACGAGCGACACCATGTTCTTCTTGCCCTCGACGGCGACCATGCTGATCGCCTCGTAAGGGCAATCCTGGTAGCACTGCGTGCAGCCGTTGCACGCCTGTTCATTAACCAGTGCAGGCTGTTTACGCTTGCGTCCCATAGTCCATGGCAACGAAAACAGCAAGGCGCCTGAGCCCAGCGCTACAATCCAGAACCATGGCCCGCCCAGCCTGTCCGTCAGATACAACGGCAGCAGGTAGAACCAGTCGATCGAAAAACCATCCGGGTACGATGCCATGTCCGCCGGCGCCGCAAGGTCGGCCGGAATGATCAGTGCGAGCAGCAGCAGGACTATTCCGCTCGCGATCATCAAGCTGCGCTTTGGCAGGAACTTCGGTTTCTTTAGGCGAACGAGGTGAATCCAGATGACGACGCCAATCGGGATCGGCAACAGCACGTGGGCGAAGAACACAGCGAAGAAGATCAAGCTGTTCAGGTCGCCATTGGTAAGGAAGGAGCGGGAGATGGGTTCCGGGAAAAGCGGTAGCACGTCCAGCACATGCGCCGTGCCGACAGCGATGGCCTGCGCGCGCTGGTCCCAGGTCAGCCAGTAGCCCAGCCAGCCGTCCAGCCAGATCAGCCCCAGCAGCAGCACGCCGGTCACCCAGGCGATCCAGCGGGCGCCGGTAAACTTGCGCGCGGCAAACACTTTGATGGCGTGAATCACCGAGAACAGGACGCAAGCGTCACTGCTGTAGCGATGCAGGGTGCGCACCAGCCCCGCGCCCCACCACTGCGCGTCCATAGCCTGCACAGAACTGTAGGCCGTGTGCACGCTGGTGCTGTACCAGAACAGTAACAGTATGCCGGTTATCGTGGCGACAATGAACGTGAAGCCCGCAAGCGCACCAGTGTAGGCCAACGGGTTCAGTCCCGCCGGCAGTCCCTTGTTGACGGCGCGTTCGGTACGGGTAATTGCCAGGTCACCGGCCGCCAGGATGGGGTCTCCGCGCACCGGTCGGTCCGGTCGGGTGTCGGCTACAGTGATTGGCGGCAACAGATCGAGTACGCCGGTGCTGCTGGAATCGTCAGGGGTCATGGCTGGGCTCCGGTTCTGCGCAAACAAGCTTTAGCGCCTCGACCAACCAGTCCTCCTGCAGGTCGCCGAGTGAAAAGCGGTATGCAACCGTGCCCGCGCGGTCAATCACCATAAACATGTTGGTGTGCTGAATCACCCCCAGCTCGTCGCGATAGCGCTCGATGCCCATGCGGTTGAG
This sequence comes from Planctomycetota bacterium, assembly GCA_019912315.1. GTDB lineage: Bacteria > Planctomycetota > UBA8742 > UBA2392 > UBA2392 > JACKID01. The sequence continues at coordinate 33,383 of JAIOJA010000045.1, read as the reverse complement.
GGTCTTGTTCACTTCAAGGGAGTCGCCTGTGACCAGGTTGAACGCGGGCGCGGCAAGGCCCTGTCCCTGGGCCAGCTTGGCCAACCCCTCTACGCTGTCATTCTCAGGATCAAGGGTGACGGCCACGAAGTAAACGTCCGCCTGTTCTTCCTCATTGAGCCGCGCGACCGCGCGTTTGGCCTGTGCAAAGATCATCGGTCACGTGTGCGGGCATGAGGCGTAAACGCCGGTCATCACCACAACCTTGCCACGGAACTTCTCGAGGCTGACCTGCTCGCCGTCCTGGTTGGTGAGATCAAACACCGGGGGCGCGTAGGCGGTTCGGAGCTTGTCCGCTGGAAAGGGCGGCGAGGCACCGGGCTCGTGGGCTTGCGCGATGGGCGGCATCGCGTCGCTGACCCAAATAAGCCCGGCACCGGCCAACCCGACAACCAGGACTGCTGCGACAACGCAGGCGGAGAGAGTTCGAGGCCTGCGTATGACTTGTCCAAGCTGCCGGTAATATACCGCGATCGTCGCCGCGCCGAGAACCAGAGGCGCCGTGAAGAACGGGATCGTGAACGTCCAGTCGATCGCCCCTGTGTCCGCGTCGTAGCGGAAACACCATTTACGAAACTCAGAAGCGAACTCGCCGACCGCCCCCCCCGCAGGGGGAACGGCTACCAGCGCAATCATAAGCCCGTTCCACAACAGCAGGGCGGCCAGCATGAAGACGGCGAAGCGCCCGTCCTCCATGAATCCGCCAATCGAGAAGTCCGCCCGCCCCGCTGCCTGCTGTTCCGACTGCATTGCACTCTCTCCTTGCTTCCGCCCTCCGGGAACCCGTGTCCCCGGGCACCGGCACTATTTGACCGGCCAGACATCCACCAGTGCCTTCCAGTTCGCGAAGTAGTACACCGCGAATGAGGCGAGGAAGATGAATGTAAGAACGACTGTGCCCTTGGGCTTCATGCCCTTGTCGTTCGGATTCCACGCTGTCGTGATCAACTGCTTGGTCAGGCGTGTCTGTTCGGGTGATTGCCAGCTTGTCATGGGTCCCTTGTTGGTTTTGCCCAGGAACACAGCCCAGGCAGCGAGCACGCAGAAAATCAGCGCACCGATGGCGGCGATTGTCCCGCCGATGCCGACCATGGCGAGGAACGGGGCGGCGTCGCCCAGATCCACGGCCACTTTGGCACCCGTGAAGTCGATGTCCGGGTGGCGGCGGGGTACGCCCAGCGATCCGGCCAGCGTCATACCAATTGCCATGATGCAGATGCCGATGGCGAAGATGTACGGCTGTATTCGCGCCAGCACCCGCATCGGGATCTCTTTCTGAAAGATCAGCGGAATCACGTAGTACGCCAGCCCCATGAATGCCAGTGAGGTGCCGCCCGCAACCGTCACGTGGAAGTGTCCCGGAATACGCAGGGTGTTGTGCGCGATGATATTGATCTGGTGTGTGCCGAGCGTGACGCCGGTGATCCCGCCGCCGAATCCGAAAATCACCAGGGACAGGAAGAAGGCTGCAAAGCCCGGGTCTTTCCAGGGTGCCCGTGTCAGCCAGCCGAACAGCCCGCCGATACCACGCTTTCGCTGCGCGACCTCGACCGACGCCGGTACAGTGAAACCGTGAATCATGGACGCGAGCACAGCCAGGTAAAGCGCGTAGCTCGTATTCCACATTTTCCAGGAGGCACTGACGCCCGGGTCAACCAGCAGATGGTGCGCCGACGCCAGATTGATGAACAGAATGTACAGAAGGAACGCCGTCCTGCAGACCGTCTGGCTGAGCGGGCGCGCGCCGGTTGTCATGGTCGCGAGGAAGTACCACACCGCAACCATGGCGCAGACGTTGATCTGCTGGCTCGCGTGTCCGAAGCCCCACCAGATCATGCGATACCAAGCGCCATCGGGAGCGTTTTCCAGCAGCCCGAGCGACCAGAACCAGGTCGGGATCAGCACGATCGCGCCGTGAACCAGCGTCCAGATCGCGATGATTGTGGCCGCCAGAGCGCCGAATGTAACCAGAGGGATGGCCCCCTTGTACGTCTTGTCGCGCCGGGCGATGTAAAGCGTGCCAAGGAAGTTCACACAACCAAGCAGCGCGCCGACGGCGAATATGATCAGCCCCAGGTAGAATTCCTGCTCGGCCTTCAAAGGCACATAGCTGGTCATCATGACCGTGGCCCGGTCCATCAGAACCGAGTAGTTCACGATACCGAAGCCGGCCAGCATCATGACGAACTGCGCCCAGCTTAGCGCACTGGAGAAGTTCCGCGAGTTCAGCAGAGATGTCGCCGCGAAATGCAGGATCGCCATCTCCATGAACAGGATCCAGAACACCAGCATGTTCAGACCGTGCAGGGTGATGACCTTGTAGTAGTCGATCGGGTCAAGCAGCCCGATCGTTTCCCAGCGCGTAAGCGCCAGAAGAATCGCGGCCGTGGCGCCGACGAGCAGGGAGACAACGCCTGCGACGGCATTCAGTTTGATGAAGCGTTGCGCGCTCAGGCAGACCGGCAGACCCGTCGTGGAGCAGAGCCGCATCTTGGACTGGAGCATATTCGTAGCCATGGCCGCCTCTCTATTCCTCTACGATGATCAGCCCGGTCATGATGTGATGACCGGCGCCGCAGAATTCGTTGCAGATAATGTTGAACTCGCCCTTTTCTGTCGGCGTCAGCGTGATGACGTGGTCATAGCCGGGCACAACATGGAAGTTCATATTCATGGGCAGCAGACTGAAGCCGTGCTGGTAGTCGAAGCTGGAGACATGAAGGCGATACTCAACGCCCTTCTTCAGCTTCAGAATCGGGTACCATTGCCAGGCCTTGCCGATCAGATATGCGTCCGTTCCCGGAGGGGGCTCCACAACCGGCAGGCCGCTGCGCTCGCCAACCTTGTGCGCCTCGACGAATCGGGCGACACGGGCGTCGAACTTGCCCGGCTCAACCGTGTAGGCCTCGCCGGAACTCGTCTGCTTGCCCTTGAAGTGCCAGTAGGGCATCGCGGCCGACAGCACCAGGCACCACAGCAGCGCGATGCCGATCCAGAGACGCTCAAATCCGTGCGGCGCCTCGAGCCATTTTCTTGGTGGGTGATGGATACTCATGGCATTGCCTTTCGGGTTACGGCAGCTCGGCCGGTTTTGTCAGGAGCAACTCAACCCAGCCCCATACGGTGTAGGAGAGAAACGGCACGAAGAACCCGAGGGCCAGCAGCAGCCAGGGGTTGTCCAGCAGTTTCTGCAGCGGATGCAGTGGTGCGTCGTCTTCGGGCTCGTCGCCCGAAGCCGCATCGGCGCTGTCTGTCTCCGGCTCTTTGATGTCCTCGCTCATGGCTTCACCCTCATAAACAGATAAGTGGATTCGAATAGCGTTACCATTCCCTGCGCGACTACAATCGTCAAGCACAACACGGCCGGTTCGGGCGATTTACGGCTCGTAGCACAGGCTGTACTGCGGCGTCGCCGCGAATGAGTCACGTCCCGTGATGAACCACAGCTTGCCGTCGTGAAACACCGCGCTGTGATAGCCCGAGGCGTCATCCGGTGGCACAAGCTGATCCAGCGTTCCGCTGCCGCCCGTCGGCGTAAAGCGCTGCAGGCGCGCGGTTGCCACGGGCGAGAAACCCTGGAATTTCCAGCCGTTCAGCACGTACAGCGAGCCGTTGTGCGCGGCGCATGCGCCGTACCACACCGCCTCCGGCAGCGCCGGAAAGTTCGCGGCGCCCGTGATCGCCAAGGCCGGGTTTGAACCCGTCGGGTCGGGTTCGTACATTTCGATGTAGCCCGCCGTACCCGACGGAGCGCGCCCGCCAATGATGTAGATGCGTCCGTTGATCATGCCGACCATGGGCATCCGGCGGGGGGTGTAGCCTGACGCATCGGACTTCACGTGCCAGGTTCCGGGTGCGGTGCTGTTGACCGGTGCCTCGTACATCACGGCGCGGGTATTGTACTCATACTGATACATGCCCGATCCCGGCGCGCTCTCCATGCGCAGGCGCCCGCCCACAAGGTACAGGCGGTCATCGGCGTCCAATGCCGCGTCGGACGCGACCAGTCCGAATTCCGCCCAGCCTTCAATCGCGCGCCCGCCATCATCGCCCGGAAGCCCGCCCAGCGTTTCCCACGTGCCAGGATTCAACAGCGCGACGCCCGTGCCGTCGGCGACCTGCATACGCTCGACGATGCGCGAATAGTCGCCGCTCGAGGGCGCCGTGTTGGAGTACAACTCGCCGCCGACAACGTAGATGTAGCCGCCGTAGGAGTGCTGCAGAAATCCCGCGCCGACATACTGGCGTTCGCTGGTCAGCGGGCGGTTGATGTCTTGCAGCTTGTAGTTGCGATCGGCGTTCGCCTGATGCGCTGTGTGGAACACGTATACGTTGCTCACGGTATCGACCTCGCGCCCGCCGATCACGTAGACAGCCCCCTCGGGCCCGTAATCCGGATGCGGCGCAACGACGGTAGCCTCGCAGTAGTGCTCATGATGGGTGCCGTCGCCGTTGGGTCTGGCGGCATCGTAGTAGCGGTGCTCGCCCAATCGCGCCCAGTAGTTGCCGAGGCCGGAATCGAACGTCCGCACACTCACTTCCCGCGCGGCACCGAGTCCATTGACTTCCACGCTGATTGTTGCGCGAAACAGCCCGGATTGCGTGGGGGTGCCGCTGATCAGACCGGAAGGGCTCAGGTTCAGGCCCGCGGGAAGCGCCCCGAACACCACGCTCCAATTGCCGTTGGCCACCGGTAGCCCGGCGTTGGTGCTTTGCAACTGCACCGGCTGCGAGCCGCCGGTCGCGTCGAGTTCGACCAGGTTGGTAGCGATTGTCAGGTCATTGAATCGAACGCGAAAGGCGTACGCGTTCGCGTACCACGTAAGGTTCTTGTACTGGGCCTCGACCTTCAGTAGCCAATTGCCGCCCGGCGCGTCGTGCAAGTCGATCAGGGCGTCATCGCCGCCGGCGCCCGGCAGGCCCGGAACTTTCTGCTCCAACTCGCCGTTGTGCTCGGCATACAGCCCGGCAATGACTCTCCCGACCACGTTTGCAAAGAAGACCTCAACTGTGATCTGCCCCCGTGTTGGTGTGCTGAAGGCGAACCAGTCAATGTCCGGCGAAGCGGGGTTGGAGGTCACGGACAGGGGACCGGGCTCCACCAGCGGACCGGCCATGCTCAGCATCCCAAGCTGGGTCGCGGCACCCGGGGTGTCGTTGCCCGGAGTGTCGTGCTGGTCCGGGGCGTATGAGTAGAAGAGGTTCTCGTACACAACTAGGTCGAGGCGTGCCACGGCGGAGTCCCCCGCGGTGTTCCGTGCCAGAACCTCGAGTTCATGCAACCCGGATTGCGTCGGCAGCCCCGAGAGCAGTCCGCTTGTTGTGAGCGCAAGCCCCGTCGGCAGGGGCGCGGATGCCGGCGACAGCTCCCACGCGAGGGGGCCCGTGCCGGGCGCGGTTGTCCCGGCCAGCTGTTCACTGTACGCGGCGCCGATTTCCGCGCGGGGAAGCGTGGCGGTCTGTACCACAACAGGGCTCGGCTGCGCCGGAGGTATGCCGCCTACCACCTCGCCGGACCCGCCCGCATCGCAACTGGCAAGTGCCAAGGGCACCAGCCCCAGCATCAGCATCAGCAACTTCCTCATGGCTCTCTCTCCTCGAGTGTTGCGCTCTAACTCTGAAGTGGATTGTGCCGAACCAAACCAGATAAGCAACTCCTATTATCTGGAAGCATCGAAAAATCAGACAACAAGGTCTGTTGTTTTTCTGCGACCGGTGCTAACGTCCGCCCCATGGCAAGCCACAAGCCATCTTCGCGCCCCACGGGGGCCATGTGTTGCGTCCGCTAGCCGGACGCGTTCTCGTTTGCATTCCAAACATTACGGGTCCGGAGCGGCGCACACGCCCCGGGACTCTCCGTTCGTGCGCCGCTTCGATTGATCAGGGGCGACGGAGATCGAGACATGCCTAGACGAGCAAATGCAGTTCACGAGTTGGTGGGCGACACACCAGTGGTGCGCCTGAATCGCGTCGTGCCGAGTACCAGCGCCACAGTGTGGGCCAAGCTGGAGTACTTCAACCCTGGCGGCTCGGTCAAGGACCGTATCGCGTTGTCCATGATTGAGCGGGCCGAGAGCGAAGGAAAACTCACGCCCGGGGGCGGTGTGATAGTGGAAGGAACATCCGGCAACACAGGCATCGGGTTGGCGTTGATCGCCGCCAGCAAGGGGTACCGCTGCGTTCTGACCATGCCTGAAAGCATGACCGTGGAGCGGCGCAACACCTTGCGGGCGCTCGGCGCGGAGATTGTGCTGACCCCCGCTTCGCTTGGCATGAAGGGCGCGGTGGACAAGGCCCGTGAATTGGCGCAGCAGAACCCGGGCTGGTGGGAAGCGCGTCAATTCGACAATCCCGCAAATCCATTCGTTCACCGTCTGACAACAGGTCCTGAGTTGCTGCTGCAACTACCCGAAATCGATGCGTTTGTGGCGGGCGTGGGAACCGGCGGCACCGTTAGTGGCGCAGGTGCGGTGCTCAAGGCAGCCAAGGCGCAGGTCAAAGTGTATGCCGTCGAGCCGAAGACCAGCGCGATTCTCAACGGCGGCGCGGCAGGCCCGCATAAGATTCAGGGCATCGGCGCCAACTTTGTACCCGAGGTGCTGGACCGTGATGTCTACGACGGCGTCATCGACGTTGGCTACGAAGATGCGCTGAAGACAGCGCGTCGCCTCGCGCGCGAGGAAGGCATCTTCACAGGCATCAGCGCCGGCGCCATCGCCTGGGCCGCCCTGCAGGTCGCGGCCGAGTTGGGTGCGGGCAAAACAGTCGCGTTCGTCGTGCCCGACTTCGGCGACCGCTACAGCACGCACGAGTTGTGGGCGGAAGCGTAGACTGCCGGGGGCGCCGGTTTGTGTGTACCGGCGCCCCCTGTCACGCAAATCGATATTCAGATATGGTAGTCCCCTTATATTTCAGTCGCCGGGGGAACCATGCCGCTCAATCTCGCTGAAGACCTCCACGAAATCGCAGCCGTGGATGACCGCCCCGTCCATCCGCTGGGCGCGCGCGCGAAGGTACTGCTGACCAGTGTGTTCGGGCCCTACGCGCAGGACGACGAATTCGGCAGCAGCAGCATCAACCCCATGGAGCTGTATCACAACCAGGTTACCCGCACCCAGGGGCCCTTTTCGTTGCGTATGTTCCACCGCAGCTGGGGCATCATGATGATCCAGTGCAACATCAGCGCCCCCTGCAACCTGCTGGATTTCCCCACCCGCGAGCGTTTCATCCACGAACTGAAAACCGTGCGCTACGACGTCATCGGCATCAGCAGCATTCTCGTCAATGTCCTCAAGGTACGCGAGATGTGTCGCCTGATCCGGCGGCATCAACCCGATGCCAAGATTGTTGTCGGCGGGCACATCGCAAACCTCGAGGACCTGCAAGAGCGCGTGAACGCCGACCACGTCGTAAAGGGGGAAGGCGTTGAATGGTTCCGCCATTACCTCGGCGAAAAGACCGATCAACCCTACCGGCATCCGGCTGTCTATTCCCCCGTCAACATGCGCAGCATGGGTGTAAAGGTGCCGAACAAACCGGGCGACACGGCCGCGACGCTGATTCCATCCGTGGGCTGCCCGATGGGCTGCAACTTCTGCTCTACGTCCGCCATGTTCGGCGGCAAGGGCAAGTTCAACACGTTCTATGAAACCGGTGACGAGCTGTTCCAGGTACTGCTGGGGCTTGAGCGCGACCTGAAAGCCCGCTCCTTTTTTGTGATGGACGAGAACTTCCTGCTGAACCGCAAGCGCGCGCTGCGCCTGCTTGAGCTGATGGAGCAGCAGGGCAAGCCCTGGTCGTTCTATCTGTTCGCGTCGGCCAATGTCCTGCGAAAGTACAGCATGGACGAGTTGCTGCGCATTGGCGTGTCCTGGATCTGGATCGGTCTGGAGGGCGAAAACAGCCAGTACGGCAAACTGGCCGGCGCAAACACACTTGAGATGATCCGCGAGTTCCAGGCCAACGGCATCCGCGTATTGGGCAGCACGATCATCGGGCTGGAAGAACACACGCCTGAGAACATTGACGCCGCCATCAACTACGCCGTTTCCCATGCGACGGACTTTCATCAGTTCATGCTGTACACGCCTCTGCCCGGAACGCCGCTGCACAAGGGGCTGCGCGAGCAGGGACTGATCATGGAGGAAGACCGCGTAGCCCTTACCGAAATTCACGGGCAGGCGCGATTCAACTACCGGCACCCCCATATCCAGCACGGGCTCGAAACTGAACTGCTGCTGCGCGCCTTCAACCGGGACTTCGAAGTTAACGGCCCGAGCGTTGTCCGCATCGTCGAAACCACACTGAAGGGCTGGCAGCGCCACAAGCAGCATCCCGACACCCGCGTCCGCGAGCGCATTCGTTGGGAAAGCAAAGACTTGGCAACAACCTGGTCGGCTGTGCTTGCGGCCACCAGACGGTACTACCGCAACGATCCCGCCATGCGGGCTCGACTGAGCGCGTTGCTTGCGGCCCTGCACAGCGAGTTCGGGTTGAAGGCGAAGCTGGCGTCGGCATTCGGCGGCGTGTTCGTCGGGCACATGATGAAGCGCGAGATGAAACGCCTGGCCCGCGGCGAAACCAGCGAGCCTCCGACGTTCTACGAAAGCAACTACAAAGACGCCGAGTCCGCGCCGGACGCCTGTCGATCCGTTGCACCGGACGCGGAAGTATTTGCGAATGATTCGCAACTATCCTTGTGTTAGATATTCAGATATGTATATCTGAATATGTCACGCAGGGAGAGAACGCCATGCCAACGCGCGTCTGCCGGCTTCCGCGACCTCACGCCGTCCCGGCGGAGCGCCTGCGACAACCCGCCGAACAGTCAGCCCCCGATGAAGCGAACAAACCGTGGGCGGAAGACGCCTACAAGTGGTTCTTCGCCTTGGGCGTTCTGATCGCCCTTACCGGCGGCGCCGTGCTGGGGACATGGTTTATGTACACGATGGGCTCCACCGGCTCATACTTCGCGCCGGGTATCCACCGCATGAATGCTCACGCGTTCGCCATGATCTACGGTTTCGTTGGCGCCTTCGTGATGGGTTTCGGGTATCAGGCCCTGCCGCGCTTCAAGCAGACCGTTGTACGCGATCCAAAGCTTGCACCCCTGTCGCTGGTGCTGCTGCTGTCCGGCGTAGGCTTGCGCTTCTTCGGCGAGTTCTTCGGACACGGCGAATCCGGCAACGCGCTGGTCAATCACCTGCCCGGCGCGAGCGCGGCGCTTCTTGGCACCGGCCTGACGTTCGCGGCCTTCGTTGTGTTTTCCGTGGCGTTGCTGCGCACGTACCGGGCCGCCGGCAAGCCGTTCGAAGCGTACGACTGGTGGATTCTGGGGTCCCTGTTCTGGTTCAACGTCAGCCTGCTCATGAGCGGCGCATATTACGCCCTGCTGTTTGCATCGGACGGGTTCTCAGAGTTGGTAGCCCGTGTTTCCATGCTGCAGGATGCCCTGCGCAACGTGCAGTTGTTCGGGGCCATCACCATGATCGTGCTGGGCGTGATGTTGCGCTTTCTGCCGCCTGTTTTCGGTTTCGCGGCGCCCGACAAACGCCGCTATATGCGCATGTTCTGGCTGGTCAATGCCGGGCTGGTACTGATGGTGATCGCGTTTCCGTTGTCCATGGCTACCAAGCGCGGGTTGATCGGCGCCGAGAGTGCGACTACGGCCTTGCGCGGCGTGTACTTTCTGGGGGCGATCGCGATGTCCGGCGGACTGATCGGCGCCCTGGCGGGCTTTCGCCCCTGGGCGCGCCCAGGCAGCACCGATCGCAGCGTCAAGTTCGCGCGGGTGGCGCAGCTCTGGCTGGCCCTGTCGTTGCTGATGCTGCTGCTGGAGCCCGTCTACGTCATCGGCATCCTTAAGACTTTTGGGCACGGCTACCACGGCGGCATGCGGCACGCGCTAACCCTTGGCTTCGTGGTGATGATGATCGTCGCCGTTTCGACCAGGGTGGTGCCAACGCTAAAGGGCATCAACACGGAAAAGCTGTCGCGCCTGCGCGTTCTATTTGTGCTGTTGAACGTCGCCATCGCGGCCCGCGTCGTCGCCGAAATCGCGGGTGACTTCTCCAAGGGCGCGCTGCCGGCACTGGCCCCCACCGGCGCGCTGCTGCTTGTCGCCCTGCTGTTGTGGGGAGTACACCTGCTGCGAATCGTCCACGGCTGCGCTGTCCGCGAGTCCGAAACAGTGATTGCCAAACAAGAACAAGGAGCAAGTCATGCCTGAGCCGACCCAATCCGTGTCGTCGATTACCGCCGACATGACAGTCGAAGAGACGGCCTCGCGCTTTCCAAGAACGGTGCCCCTGTTCGCCGCCCTGAACATGGACACCTGCTGCGGGGGCGCCGACTCCATTCGCAAGGCCGCGGCTGACAACGGACACGATCTCGAAACTGTGCTCGAAAAGCTGTCAGCGGCGATCGCGTGACGCAAAAGCGCCCGCCAACAGGCGGGCGCTCACGGCGACCGCGCTATTCGTGGTCGTGATCCTTCAACTCGAATTCCTTCTTCATGTCCTTGCCATCGTGGCGAATGCGAACCCAAAGGTGCGCGTCTTCCGGCATGGTCTTGGGCATCATGAGATGCCCGTCATACAGGTTCTCGTCGCTGCTCCACTTCACTTCTTCGGCCGGAGTGGCTTCTGTGCCCGATTCGTCGCCGACCCAGATGGTTACGGATGCGTCCTTGATCGCGGTACCGTCCTTTTTGACCACGATCTCGAAGATCACTTCTTTGCTTGCTTCGGCGGGGCCGATGTGGGCGATTTCAAGTCGATAGCCATCGCTCAGGTCAACCTGCCCGATCGGGTGTTTCTCGCCGCTATGGTCGTCATGGTCGTGGCCGTGGTTATCGTCATTGCCGTGGTTGTGCTCGCCGTTGCCATCGTGGTCGTGCCCGCCGCAGGCCGCGAACACGAGTACGACGAACAGGGCACACATAAGGTTCAGCAGTTTCATTCCGTTCTCCTCAGGATTGGTTTCAGTTTGCGGGCGCATAGTCGAACTCCGTCCGTTCGTCGAAGTCGCCATGGCGCACGCGAATCCAGACACGCATGTCATCTTGCGGCTCGGGCGGGATCAAAACGTGGCAGTCGAACACCTGGCTGCTGTCCATCCATTCGCAGGCGGCAATCGGTGACAACTCCTTGCCCTCCGGATCACCCAGCCAGATTGTCACGCTGGCGTCAGACTGGGGTTTGCCGTCCTTCTCGACTGACAACTCATAGACGCCCTCCGACTGGATGGGGCTGTCTACGACAAACAGGCGGACCCGGTAGCCTTGCCCCATCTCCCTTTCGCCGACCGGCGTGCTCTTGCCGTGGTCGTCGCCGAAGCCTTCGCCGCCGCCTAAGTCGGCACTGTTGCCGGTGTTGCCGGCTGGATCGGTGTTTGCCGCGCCACAGGCTGTGAGGCTTAGCGCGAGCGCCATCAATACCGCTGCTGTCTTCATATCGTCTCCCTCAATGCGTCCGTTTCTTTCGTCTTCGCCGACACCTCGCGCGGGCCAATCAGAAGATAGCCTGCCGGCACAACTACAAGGTTCAGAAAAGTTGAGCTGACAAGCCCCCCAAGCACGACAATGGCAAGCGGCGCCAGCAGTTCGCTGCCGGGCTCGCCTGCTGCCATGGCCAGGGGCACAAGCCCGAGTACCGCCGCCAGTGCGGTCATCAGGATCGGCACCAGGCGCTCGCTTGATCCCTTCACGATGGCTTCTTTCAAGTCCATCCCCTCTTCGCGCTGCAAGGACCGGTAGTGCGACACCAGCAAAATGCCGTTGCGCACGGCGATCCCGAACAGGGTGATGAAGCCGACCATACTGGCTATGCTGATGACCGGCGCGCGAAACTGCCCACCCGTAACCAGCGCGGCAAGGTTTGCGAAAGGATTGGTACTTTCCGCCAGGAAGATCGCGACCACGCCGCCGATCAGCGCCAGCGGCAGGTTCAGCATTACCAGCAGTGCCGCGCGTACCGACCCGAACGCCATGTACAGCAGCAGCAGAATCGCCAGCACGACGCCGGCGCCCATGATGTACAGCGTGCGCGAGGCCGACTGCTGCGCCTCGAACTGCCCGCCGTAATGAACCGCGTAACCGTGCTTATGCACGATCGGATCAACGCGACGCTGCACTTCCTCAACCAGGTGCCCCATGTTGTAACCATCGGCGACATTCAACGAGATCACGGCCTTGCGCTGGCTGTTCTCGCGCCCGATCAGGTCGCTCGCCAACTCAACACCGACGTCCGCTACCTCGCGCAAGCGTACATGACGCCCCTGCGGCGAGACGAGAATCAGGTTCTTCACCTGTTCCATGTCGCGCCGCTGATCCGGGTCAAGGCGCACCACCATGGCGTAGCGCCGCAGCCCCTCGTTTACCTCGGCGACGGTGACGCCGTTGAACGCCGCTTCCACCTGTTCGGCGGCGTCGCCGGGCGACAACCCGTTGCGCGCGAGGTCGGCGCGCCGGTAGCGGATCGGAATCGTCTCAATCATCATCTCCCGATTTGCCGCGACATCGCGTGCGCCGGGTATCTGCTTCAATTCGCCTTCGATCTCCTTGGCGATGGACCGCAGCTTGTCCATGTCGTCACCGTATACATCGATGGCGATCGCCGCGGGCGTGCCCGACAACACGTGACTCAGGCGGTGCTCAATGGGCTGCCCCACGGTCGTTGTGATGCCCGGTATCTGCGACAGAACTTTGTCGATCTCTCGGCGAACTTCCTCTTTCGTATAGCCCGGCTCGACACTCACCTCGATCTCGCTGACGGCCACACCGTGAGCGTGCTGGTCACGCTCGGCCCGTCCCGTGCGGCGCACGACGTGACTGACGCCCTCAATCTCCGACAGGCGTTCGTCCACACCTCTGGCCAGGCGGTCGCTTTCGTACAGGGACGTGCCGGGTGGCGCGTTCAGAAAGATCGTAAACGTGCCTTCGTTAAACTCCGGCAGGAATCGTGTGCCGTACGTGCCGGCGAACCAGATGCTGGCTCCTGTCAGCGCAATGGCGAGCAGCACCACAACCACACGCAACTTCAACGCGGCGCGCAAGGTCGGCACGTAAACACGCTTGATACCGCGCACAAGCAGGGACTCTTTCTCGGGTCCGGCCTTGGCCTTCTTAAGCAGCAGCTTGCAAAGCGCCGGTGTGACCGTCACGGCGACAAACAGCGAGGCCATAATGCTGATGATGTAGGCCAGCCCAAGCGGTCTGAAAAAGCGCCCCTCGAGACCCTGTAGAAACAGCAGCGGCACAAACACCATCGCGATGATGATGGTGGCGAAGACGATGCTGCTGCGAATTTCGTTGCTGCCATCGAACACCACCCGGATATGCGACTTGCGGGCGGATTCGGGCAGCGCACGGTTTTCACGCAGTCTTCGGAAGACATTCTCGACATCTATGATGGCGTCATCCACGAGCTCGCCGATTGCGACGGCGAGTCCGCCGAGCGTCATCACGTTGATGTTCAAGTCCAGCAGGTACAACGCGAGAATCGCCACGGCCAGACTGAGCGGCAACGCGGTAAGCGTGATCACCGTGGTCCGCACGTTCATCAGAAACAGGATCAGCAGCACCGCCACCAGAATCGCCGCATCGCGCAGTACCGTAACGACGTTGTTGACGGCCAGCCCAATGAAGTCGCTGGCGCGCATCACGTGCCGGTTCAGATGTACTTTGCCAGTCTTGCCGTCCTTCAGCGGAATCGTAACGCTTTCCATCAACTCACCGTCCGGCCCGCGGTCATAGAGCCCGTCAAGAGCAACGTCGATCTGCTTCGTGAGCTCCAGAGTGTTCGTGCCGGGTGATTTCGTGACGGTCACGATGACGGCCGGGGCGCCCGCGTCCGAGCCCGTGCCGCGGGCGGGCGTCGCGCCGAGCTTACCGCCGTCGATGGTGACATCGCCAATCGTGACCGGCGCGCCGCGGTGATACTTGATGATGGTGCTGCGAATGTCGGCGACGCTGGCGATTCGCGCGTCCTGCCGCAGGGGCAGCTCTTTGCCTTCTACGTTCGGCAGGTAGCCGGCACTGGCCGTGGCGTGCGCGTTGCCGGCGGCCTCAATGACGTCCTGGATTGTCAACTCATACAGCGCGAGGCGGTCCTGATCGACGTGTACCTGGTACTCCGGCAACTCGCCGCCAATCACCACGACCTCGGCGATACCTCCGACTGCGAGAATGCGATTGCGCAGCTCGAACTCTGCCCAGGCCCGCAACTCAAGCGGGCTTACACTGTCGTCTTCGGGCTTGACGGAAAGAAGCATCATCTCGCCGAGAATGCCGGCGATTGGCGCGATCTCCGCATGTACGTTGTCGGGAAGGTTCTCGCGTGCCTGGTCCAGACGTTCGGCCACAAGTTGTCTTGCGCGGTATATGTCTTCGCCGAATTCAAACTCGACCCACACGATTCCCAGTGACATCGCGCTGCTGCTGCGGACTCGACGCACGCCGGGGATACCGTTTACGGCGCTCTCGATCGGAAACGTCACGTATTGCTCTACTTCATCCGCGGCATAGCCCGGGCACTCGGTCATTACGGTGACCGTAGGGGCGTTCAGCTCGGGGAAGACGTCCACAGGAATGCGGTTGATGTACACCCCTGTGATGACGAGCAACGCCCCCGCCAAAACCACGATGAGTGACGAGCGCCGAAGCGAGAAAGCAATCATCGATCTAAACATCGGCTACTCGTCCTCCGAGTGCTTGCCCGCATGGAACGTGCCGTCCGCGTGAAAGTGGCCCTCGACGTTGGTCTTGCCGCCGCCCGTCAGTTTCAACTCGTACGTGCCCTCGACGACAACTTCGCTGCCGGCCATGACTCCCTGGTAGACGACTGTCCAGCGACCGTCCGTGGCGCCGGTTTCCACGACCGTTCGAATGACCTTGTTTGAGTCGGTGCGGTCGCGCACGAACATGACGGTATCAAGCCCGTCGCGTATCAGCGCGCGATTCGGGACAGCCAGTTCGTCTCCTGCGCCTTCATCCCACACGATTTCAAGCTCGCCGCTGACGCCGGGCCTTGCCCATTCCGGCGCCTCTTGCGGCACCAGCAGCACATCAACCAGGCGCGAATCAGCGTCCGCGCCGGGCGCCAGTGTGATGGTACCGGAGGCATGTTCGGCGTCGGCGAGGGTGCCGCCCACGGGGGGCACGACTCTGCCGTTCAGCCCGTTCCTCAGCTTTCCAAGATCACTCTGCAGCCCGCGCGCGCGGAAGCGAATCCGCGAGTCATCCAGCACGTGGCAGAGAGAATCACCGCCCTCCAGCAACTCGCCGTTTGTGACGTGAAGGTCCATAACAACGCCGGGCGCCGTCGCTTTCATGGTGATGGCATCCAGCCTGCGCCACGCGTCGTTGGCCAGTGCTTCAAGCGACAGGTCAATCTGCGCCGCGCCGCTGCGCAGCTTCAGGTCGAATGAGCGCTGCGCCGCGTCAACCCTGCCCTGCGCCGCCTTTACCGCCGATTCGAGCGCGGGGATGGTGATGGACGCGAGCTGCGATTCGATCTCGAGATCAGTCCTGGCTCGCTCGAGTTCCGCCCTCTTTTCCTGTTCTTCGCTGAGCGCCGCCTCCGCGCCTGCCGCCTCGGATCGCGCGGCCGTCAGGTCCGCGCTGCGTCCGGCCCCTTTGGCAACAAGCTCCTCGAGTTCGGTTACGCGTTCCCGCCACAGATCACGGGCGACGGTCAGTTTCTCGATGTGCGCCGTGATTGCTTTCAATTGAGGGTCGTAGCCCGCGATGCGCTGCGGGTAGAACTTGACTGACTCCTGGGCCTGGTCGCACTGGGCCTGTGCCTGCACAAGCTCGGAGCGCCGCGCCGCGAGCTCCGAATCCAGCCCGTCTAGCTCATTCTGCATGACGCGCCACTCGGGCGAATCCATTACGGCGATCTCGTCGCCTACGGCCACACGGTCGTACTGGGCGATCTTCAGATCGACTCGCCCGCTGACCGGAGTCCGATAGTTGCGCTCGGCCTCGGGGGGGCTTTCGAACGCGCCCGGCATGCGCAGGGTCCGATCAACCTTGCGCCTTTCCGCTTTGGCGAAGGTGATGCCAAGGTTGCGCACGACCGCCGGTGGAATGTCGATGCGGTTTGTGACCACATCACCCGCCGGCGCACCACCTCCACCGGACTTGCCTGGCGTTGGGTCATCCGTTGTACACGCGGCCAGCGTGAAGCAGAGTGCGGCGGCGAGCAGGGGGGCGATTCCTGGAACCGTGTCAGTCGGCGCGCGGCGCTTCCGCACAGGGCTCCAAGTCTGCCTGCCCGCACCGCGAATCGTATCGTTATTCATCGTCATTCTCCTTGTCCGCGAAGCGCCACGTGGGACCCAGCAGCGCGAGCGTTTCATCGCCGGCCAGCGCTTCTTCCTGCGCGGCTTCAAGGACCTGCAAGCGCGCTTCAAAGCGTCGCGCAAGCGCTTCCAGTTGTGTAAGGGCTTCAAACTCGCCGAGTTCGGCAAGGCGTCTCGCGTCCACGACCTGCTGGTCTGCCAGGGGCGCGATCTCGCGTTCAATGAAAGCCCGCTGCTCGCGGGCGGCGTTCATGCGCAGCTCGGCGCGTGCCAGACGATGCAGCAGATGCTCTGTGGCGCCTTCGAACTCCGCGCGTGATGCCAGTCTGGCGCCCTTTGCGCGGGCGATGCCTTCGCGGTTCAGGTTGAGAATCGGGATTGGCAGCCCGAACATGACGCTGATGCGCGACTGCCCCTCTTCAAGCTCATAGCCGCCGCCGATGGTCAGGTCCGGGTACTGTTTACGCACTTCGAGGCGCAGGTGCTGCTCGGACACGGCGTACTCGGCGCGCTTGACCTCAAGCAACGGGTTCCGCGCCAGCAGCTCGTCTTCGCGTTTTCCGGGAAGCGCCGCCACAGGCTCGATCGTGTCACTGAGTGCCAGTGGCGCGTCGTGCCGGAGCCCCATCAACTCACGAATACGAAGCTCGCTGTCGCGTTGCTGCGTGTTCAATCGTGCGACCGAGGCGCGCTGCGACGCGATCTCCAGCTCAAACAGGCGCGCATCCAGCGCGATCAACTCACCCGCATTGACCAGTGCGTTGGCGATCTCCTGCACGACGCGCACATCCGCGATGAACTCCTCGGTCAGACGCTGCTGTTCGATCAGCCCCGAGCGCTCGCGCCACAATTGCCGCAACTCGACCAGTATCTCCCACTCGCGCTCTATGACCTGCGCGCGGGTAACATCGTGCTCTGCCCATGCCAGGTCTTCCTCAACACCTTTGCGCCCGGACAAGGGCAGCGTGAACGATATACCGGCGCCGAGAATCCAGGGGTTGTCGACGCTGGCAAGGATGCGAGTGGCGTCGATTTCAAGTTCCGGGTTGTCCCAGTAGCCGGCTTCGCGAGCCCCCGCAAGCTCGACGTCTGCGTGCAGGCGGGCGACGCGCAGGTCGGGGTTGAAGAACAGCGCCACGACTTCGGCTTCATGGAGACTGATCCCGTCGCCAAGGTCATAGGGCGCGCGTTTTTGCGTATCGACTTTCGCGAGCTGTTTCGCGTACTCAACGACAGACGCGTCGCGCGGGTCGCGTTTTGCCCAGGCTTTCAGATGCTCGCCGCTATCGAGCGGCATCGGGTCATAGCCCTGGCACGCGGCCAACAGCATTGCGCAGGCGGTGATCGTGAACAGACGCATGGTGGCTCATCCTGTACAGACGCGAAAAACGAGGCGCCGGGGCGCCAGGTCATTCAGCGTCCGCTAGACAAGCAGGATGGTGATACCTTTGAGTGTCGCGGTCGGCGGTGGGTGCGCGTCGTTGTTAATGGGACGGCTGACTGCTGCCCGCGGGGGCGACAGAGGTGAGTAATCCACCAGGACAGGGCACGCTTGCATGTCAAAGGACTGCACAACCGCGGCCGGCATGGCATTCACGGGCGCGACATTGGAGCCAAGGTGCGGACAGGAATCGGGTTCCTGGTCTTGTGGGCTTTGCTCGCGCGTGTCGTCAGATTGCGAAGTCGGACAGTGAGCATGGGCGCAGGCGGCTGGTACAGGTTCCTGCATTACCTTTGGCGCCGTAACCCGACACAGGTTGACGCTGTGAATGAATGCCTCAACGTTCATGCCCGGCGCTATGGCCAGGTATGCCACGATGAGAATGTTCAGCAGCTTCAACATGGTCACCAATCTAAACCCGAAGTGGACTCCGGTTTCAACGGTCGAATCAAAAATTAGTTCGTCTGATAATCAGGCGCTGCCCCAGAATGACTACGCAGAGCAGTAGAACGCCCACCCAGAAATATTCTTGCCGGGGCATTGTTGAACACCCGCCGTCGCCCCCGCTGCCTCCGTCACCGCCGCCGCCGCCGCCGCCGGGCGGGCCGGTCCAGCCGGGCGGGTGCCATTCATAGGCGCCGACATCGACCGTGCTGTTGTACGGGCGACCAATCTGGTCCGCGTCGAGGCTCGGTGAGAGCGAGTTGCTGCCTGCATCGCGGGCACTCGACGTATCCAGCAGTCGCATGTCGAAGCTCAAAGGGTCAACAAAGTGCAGGGCCGGGTTTGTGACGGTGATGTTGTGATCCTCAATGACGTTGGTCTGGCCGCTCGGGATGCTGATCGTGTTGGCGAGGTTGTTGCGGATCACGCAGTTTTCGCTGGGGCCGAGGGTCTTGTGGTGCCCGATCTCAATCCATGAAGGGCCGGGTGTGCCTGTGTACAGGTCGATCACGGTGTTGTTCACGATGCGGCAGTTGCGCGCACCGAGCAGCGTGATGCCGTGCCAGTGGTCAGTGATGACGACGTTGTTTTCGATCACCCAGTCGTCGAAGAAGCCGTCAAAGCAACCGATGCCCTGCATGGTTGTTCGCAATGGGTGCGTAGGATTCTCGTGATTAATGAAGAGGTTTCCGCGCAGGATGATGCCGGTGACCGCGCCTGTGCCGACGCCGCCGCTGCCAACCGTCCAGCTTTGGAAGCCATCGTCGTGGTGCGCGTCGCCGACGTCGATGGCGTTCTTGACCACGTTGTATTCGTACAGCCCGTAGTCGCCGAGCCCGCGAATGCCGTCGCCGCTGAAGTTCTCGATCACGTTGCCGCGCACGATGCAGTCCGGGCCTGAGCAGGCGATGGCGTAGCGTGTGTTGCGGATCGTGTTGTCGATCAACTGGCTGTCGGCGCTGCGCATGTCGAACGCGGTCGCGTGATTGTCGAGCCAGTCCTGCGCGGTGAACGCGCTCGTGTCATTCACGCAGTAGACGTCGCAGTTGCGCACCGTCAGGTGGCTGGCCGGCCCCCAGAAGCTATCGTCGCGCAGGGTGATGATCGTTTGCTGGGTGTAGCTTGGTGCGTGCTCCAGGCTGACGGACAAGCCGTCGAGCGTCCAGTTCTGCGCGCCGATGATGCTGACGCGGCTGAGCTGCGGCGTGTGTCCCGCCTGCGCGGCGATTGTGATCGCGCTGCTGTTGTACCAGCCGTTGAGGATCAGCTCGCCGTGGTAGCCGTCGCGCAGCCAGATTGTGTCGCCCGCCTTGACGGGTGCGGCGGGGTTCCTGGTCTGCAGACTTGCACCGGTGCTGTACGGGTGCGTGTCCCAGTCGCGCGATTCTATCAGATTGTCGCTGACGACCTGCTGAATCGTCAGCCACGGGTCGCCCGCTGTGCCGGTGCCTGCGGCGCTGCCGTTGATCGGGTCCACATAGAAATCTGCGGCGTTGAGTGATGCGGCGCAAACGGCGAGCAGGGCGAACTCGAGTGCACGCATGCTAGTCCTCCTCCAGTTTCCCCAGCGCGTCCTCGAGTTTCTTGATCAGCGCCTTTGCGCTGCTGGGCTTGCCTTCCCAGGCCTCGCTGCCGTCCGGGTTGAGTATCACGATCTGCGGGGCCTTGCTGCTGAGCCCGTAGCGTTTACGCAAATCACGATCCAGCTTGTCATCAAGCGCTATGCCGACGGTGATGCACTGATCGAGCAATTTTCCGACGACTTCGTCATCAAGCACCTCGCGCTCAAACTCGGCGCAGCGCGGGTCGTCCTCGTCGCTCAGCCCGTAGATCAAGATCAGCTTGCCTTGCCCCTTGGCGGCCTCGATTGCGTCAATCGCGCCGTCGACGACAGTGCCGCGCAGCCAGCGGGGTTTCTCCAGCCCGACACGTTTGAAGCCTGCAGCCGGGTGTTTCGCGCCGTATTTTTCGTTGATCAGCTCAAGCAGTTTCTGTTTGCGGTCGTTGTAGATTTCTTCCGTGGGTGGTTTGTTGTCTTCCGCCACGACGGCTTTGTCGTTCGACAGTTTGAATGAGTAGGCGTAGTTGCCTTTGACTTCGTTGCCCTTGATCTCGCCTTTACCCTTGCTGCCAAGCTCGACCCATGGGCGCAGCTTTTCGCTGGTCCATTGTGTGTAGGCCACGTTGTTCAGGATCTTGCAATCCTGGGCGTCGTACAGGGAAACACCGTGCCAGTGGCTGGTGTTGATCACGTTGCCTTCGACGTGGAAGTTCTGCAGCGGGCCGTCGAAGAAGCCTATGGCTTGCATGTTTGCAGGCCATCGCTGGCTTTCGTCCTCGCGCATGATGACCAGGTTTTCGCGAATGGTCACGTCGCGGACCAGCCCTGTCCCCTTGTTGAACAGAAAGCACTGGATGGCGTCGTCGTGGTTGTCGTCCCCATCTTTGTCGCCCACGTAGATGTTGCGGATCACGTTGTGCTGAACGACCTGGCCATCGCGGGTAACGCGAATCCCGTC
This sequence comes from Planctomycetota bacterium, assembly GCA_019912315.1. GTDB lineage: Bacteria > Planctomycetota > UBA8742 > UBA2392 > UBA2392 > JACKID01. The sequence continues at coordinate 12,638 of JAIOJA010000045.1, read as the reverse complement.
GCCGGAAAAGTGTGAGACCACGTTGCCCTCACAGACCGAGTTTTCGGCGCACAGGTTGATTCCGAAGCGTGTGTTCAGCACGTAGTTGTTGCGCAGCATATGTCCGCTGCCGTGCCGTCCCATGGTGATACCGCTGTTGCACTTCATCCAGTCCTGCGCACTCCAGCTTGACGTGTCAAGAGCTGAGTGGACAAAGCAATCTTCGACCGTGATCTCCGCGCTGTCGCCGCTGTCGGCAAACTTGAGCATCGCGCCATCGTAAGGCTCGCCGAAGCTGGCGCTGATGGTCAGCCCTTTGATGTGCCACTTCTTGCCGCTCGGAATTTCGAAGTAGCTGAGCCGCGGCTTGTGACCAGCCTCAGCGGCGATCGTTACAACTTCGTCGTTGTTGCCGCTGATTATGACGCGCCCGTGAAAGCCGGTGCGCAGGTAAATTGTATCGCCCGGCTTGACCTCACGTAGCTGGCCGCTCTCGATGACTTCCTGCAGAATCCGCCAGGGCGCGGCCTTGCTGCCGTTGCCCTTGGGGTCGCCCTTGACCGGGTCCACATAGAAGTCCGCGGCGCAGCAGACACCGGCGCAGATCATCGCCGCGATCAACAGGAAAACGCGCATGAATGTCCTCCGTGAGAGTCCACAATCTACGCGGCGGTTGTTCGTGATCAAAACGAAAAGCGCTAGTCCGATTTGGCTTCGCGGGCGGTGCGGGTCTGGGCGCGACCGGCCTTTCGGGCATCGTAGCGAGCCTTTGCTTCTTTATTAAGGCGTTTGTCGCGCTCGGTTTCGAGCTCGACGGGCGGGATCGGTATTGGCTTTCCCTTCTCGTCCACTGCAACGAAACTAAAGAAGGCTTCGCAGACCAGCTCACGCTTGCCCGTACGCGGCTCTTCCGCGATGGCCTCGACGTAGATTTCCATGCTGGTGCGCGCAGTGAAATGCACGCGGGCCGTCATGTCCAGGATGTAGCCGTGACGCACAGGTGCGACGAAGTCCACTTTGTCAATGCTGACCGTGACCGTATCCAGACGTGAATGCCGCAGCGCCGCCATGGCGGCGACCCGGTCGGCCAGCGCCAGCAACTGCCCGCCGAACAGGGTTCCGTGGCGGTTCAGGTCGGAAGGGTTCACGATCCAGGTGAGGCGGCTTTCGCTCGCACCGGCCTTTTTGGCTTGAGTCATCGGCTTCTCCGGTTGCGCATTCTGTACCGCGCGCGAAGATAATGCCATGCACCCGTTGATCGAACACCTGAAACGAGTCAGCGATCAAGCGAACACTGAGTTCGACCGGGGTGCGCGTGTGCATGGCGACCGCATCAAATGCGCGCCCGGGTGCAGCTCTTGTTGCTCGCAGATTTTTCAGATTACGGAAGTCGAGGCTGCGCGGATTTCCGCGTGGGTGAAGACTCTGCCGGACGATCAGCGCAGAGAGTTGCAGGCCAAGGCGCGTCTGAACCTGGTGGAGCGCGCGAAGCTGTTTCCGGAGGGCGAACAGTGGGGTAGCATGGTCCAGCGAGGGCAGGGCACGCCATGCGCGGCGCTGGATGAGAACGGCGCCTGCGGCATGTACGAGGCCCGCCCAATCATGTGCCGCAAGTTCGGCGTGCCGATTTTCAACCCCGATCAGCCGGATCGCGTGCTCGCCTGCGAGTTGAATTTCGCCGACGGCGAAGCGATCGAAGACCCTGACCTGATTGAGAGCCAGACCGGCCTGTACGAGGCGCAACTCGACTTGCAGGGGGCTTATAACGACGCGGGTGGCAGGCGCGACGACAACCCCATCTGCATCGCCCGGGCCATCGTTGAGGATTTCACCGGGTATCTGCCGTGATCCGCGCTACGTAGTCTTCGGAAGGATCTTGCTGGTGCCGAACACCTTCATCAGGTTGCGGAATGCGGGCACGGCCTCCAGGGGCGCGAACGCGGGCTCCAGCAGGCGCTTGCGATCGCGAAAACCGTTCTTGACGGCGCGTTCCAGCAGGCGCAGCCCTTCGTTGGCGTCCGTCGGAGTAACCAGCACGGCCAGCCAGTACAGCGTCTCCGCGAAGCTCGGGTTGATCTCGAGCGCCTTTTCCAGCATCTGTTTTGCGCGGTCCTTCTGATCGCGCTGGACCAGCAGCACCGCCAGTGCCACGTAGCCGCGCTCGTCGGCCGGCACCATCTCGATGCACTTTTCGTACTCGCGCTCTGCGGCCTTCCAGGCGCGCCCCTTTTCGAAGATTTTTCCGAGGCTGATGCGCGCTTCAACATTGTGGGCGTTCAGTTTCAATGCGTAGGTCAGGTTCTCGCGGGCGCCGGACAAATCGCCCGCCATGCGTTGCAGGCTGCCAAGGAAGCTGCGCGCGCGAGGGTCATCTGGGTTCAGCGTCACGGCCTTTTCGTAATCCGCCAGCGCCTCCTTCATCTTGCGCTGTTTGCGGTAGACGTGCCCGCGCAGCAGAAACAGGCGCGCGTCATTTGACTTCAGGCGCATGGCCTGTTCGATCTGCTTCAAGGCGTCGTCGTAGCGCGCGCGCTTCATGGCGGTCTGGGCGTCGGTCACCGAGTTCTCGACCTGGGTCGTCATGCTCAGGATCGCGAGCTCAATCGTCTCGCCGTGCTCAAGCTCTTCCTCGGCGGCTTCCGCAGCCTGGCGGGCCATACGGTAGATGCCGCTTTCGCCTCCGCGCGGAACGCTGACCGTGCGCCGACGCTGGCTGCGGATCAACTCCGCCGCGGCTTCCAGGTCGTCGGCCAACTCGTCCGCTTCCTGGTATCGCGCGTCGGGGTTCTTGGCCAGCATCCGGTTGATGATGCGCTCCAGCTCGCGGGGAAGCCCGTGGCGTAGTTCACTGACCGGCGGGTACTCGTCCTGTTGGTGCATCAATATGAGCGCCTGCGCGGTTTCACCCAAAAAGGGGCGGCGCCCGGTCAACAGCAGATATAGCGTCACACCCAGGCTGTAGATGTCGCTGCGCCCGTCCACGGGCTCGCCCCGGCACTGCTCGGGGCTCATGTAGGGCGGGCTGCCGGAGTGCCCGCCGCTGGATTCGCTGCCCATGGCAGCCGCCACGCCGAAGTCGGAAATCTTCACGCGCCCGTTGTTCAGGATCAGCAGATTGTCGGGCTTGATATCGCGATGGACCAGCTTGCGCTTGTGGGCGTAGCTCAGCCCCCGCGCGCACTGAGAGGCGATGCGCACTGCCAGCAATGGGTCAACGCCCTGGCGCGAGACAAGCCGTGAAACCGGCACCCCGTCGACCAGTTGCATGACAATAAACGGCTGCCCCTCATGTTCCTCGACGGCGTAGACGGGCGTGATGTTCGGGTGTTCGAGCTGGCCCGCCATGCGGGCTTCATTCATGAAACGCTCGCGCAGGACGGCGTTGTTGGCAAGCTCGCGCGGGAGGACCTTTACGGCGACATCCTTGTCGAGGCCGGTGTGCCGCGCACGGTAGACGTGCCCCATGCCGCCCTGCCCGATGCGCTCGAGCAGCTTGCATTTGCCCAGGGTCAGCCCCTTCAGATTTTCCGGATCATCCCGAGTACCCGCCATAGGCGGCAGATCATAGCGGTTTGATGTGCGAATGTCAGGAAGCCGGGAGCGCAGGCGTCGCAATCGCGCTCCCTACCCGCCCAGGTACGACATTTCGGCCTTCTTGATGCCGGCCGTGTTCTGATTGCGGATTTCCGAGTACCGGTCGCCGCGTTTGCGCCAGATGTTTTCAATCAGCGCACGCAACTCGTCGTCACTCTGGCCCGCGCGCAGAGGCCTGCGCAGGTCGGTCCCGTTGGCTGCGAACAGGCATGTATAAAACTCGCCCCTCGCGCTCAGGCGCGCGCGGGTGCAGTCGCCGCAAAAGGTGTTCGTCACGCTGGATATGAAACCGACTTCGCCCTGGCCATCGCGGAAGATCCAGCGGCGCGCAACCTCGCCCGGGTAGTTGGGCTCGGCACTCTCCACCGGCCAGCGCTCGTGAATCATCTGCTTGATCTCGCGCGAGGGCACAACCTTCTCCATGCGCCAGCCGTTGCTGTTGCCGACGTCCATGAACTCAATGAAGCGCAGGATCCGGGTGGGGCGACCGCGAAAATGCTCGGTCATGGGCAGGATGTCCTTGTCGTTCACCCCGCGCTGCACGACCATGTTGACCTTGACCGGGCCCAGCCCCGCAGCCTCGGCGGCTGCGATGCCTTCAAGCACCGGCTTCACACTGACACCGCGCCCGTTGAGTTGCCCGAATGTCTCGTTGTCCAGGCTGTCCAGGCTGACCGTCACGCGGTCCAGCCCCGCGGCTTTCAACTCGCCGGCCAGCTTCGGAAGCAGAATGCCGTTGGTGGTCAGGGCGATGTCTTCAATACCGTCTATGCGGCGCAGCATACGAATGAAATCGCCCAGGTCGCGCCGCAGCAACGGCTCGCCGCCGGTGATGCGCAGCTTGGTGACGCCGAGCGTCGCGGAAATCCGCGCCAGGCGGGCCAGTTCCTCGTAATCAAGAATCTCGCTGCGTGGCAGGAACTTGTAGCCCGGGCCGAACACATCCGCGGGCATACAGTACGTACAACGCAGGTTGCAGCGATCGGTGATAGAGATACGCAGATCGCGCAGGCGGCGCTGCCGCGTGTCCTGGGGCTCTGGAATAGGAGTGTTCTGTGTCACCATGGTTTAGTGTAACGCTGCAACACGCTTGAATCTGCCCGTTTTCACCCAATCCGCAATGGAAATGAACGGCAGACCTTGATAATAAGCGCCCCCCGAACGGATTCCCAGATGGCAGCCCCGACCGGAAAACAATACGTCGTCATTCGTGTACCCGCACCGGCAGACGACGCTGACTTCTTCTCGCGCATCTTCGACGCGGCCGCCATGGTCGTTGACGAGCAGACCCGCCAGCTTGATACCGGCAGCTTTGTGCTGCGCATTACCCGGGCCGCCGGCGACATGGACCGCACCCGCGGGATGCATCTTGAGGTCAGCGTGGACAACGTGAACCGCTTCACCGAGGAGGTCTGGAATCGCGGTGTCAAGTACGCCAGCCGCCCCCAGAACCATCAGGACGGCTTCAGACGGGTCGGCTTCGTAAGCCCCGGCGATATCCGCGTAGACGGCGTCGGTCCGCTGAAACTCGATTCAACCGGCGCCTTTCCGGCTTTCCGCGATAAGAATAAAAAGTAGCCATGTCCGACGCACCCAAAGCCGAGTCGATTGAAGTTTTCGACAACCCGAACCCGAGCCGCGATTTCGAAATCCGTATCGAGGCACCGGAGTTCACCTGCGTCTGCCCGAAAACCGGGCACCCGGATTTCGCGAATATGATTCTGACGTACGTTCCCGACAAGCACTGCGTCGAGCTCAAGGCCTACAAGCTGTACATGCACGCCTGGCGCAACGTCGGCATCTTCCACGAGGCCGTCACCAACCGCATTGCCGAAGATCTGATAGCCCGCCTGCGGCCGCGTTACCTCAAGCTCGTCGGGGCATTCCATGCTCACGGGGGTATCACCACGACCGTGACAGTGGAACACAAAGCACAGTAGCTCTCGCATTCGTCCGGGCCTTTGATTTAGTAGATGGCCATGGCGGGCAAACTCAAAGATAAGCGCGTACTGGTCACCGGCGGCGGCACCGGCATAGGGCGCGAAATTGCGCAGGTGTTTTTGAGCGAGGGCGCGCGCGTGGTGATCTGCGGGCGTCGCCACGGGCCGTTGAAGGAAACCGTCGATGAACTCGCCGTTGACGGTCGTATGATTCACTTCATCGAGTGCGACATCAGCGACCCCACCGACGTGCAGACCATGGTCGAGAAGACCATCGGGCTGCTGAGTGGGCTCGATATTCTGGTCAACAACGCCGGCATTTACGAAGGCGGCAACATTGAGACCGCCAGCCTGAAAGGCTGGGACCTCTCCATGGCCGTGAATCTGCGCGGCGCGTTTCTGACAACCAAGTTGTGCCTGCCGCACCTGAAGAACGCGGGGCGCGGCAGCAGCGTGCTTAACATCTCCAGCAGCATGGCCAGCCAGATCGAGCAGCACACCCTGCCATATGCCGTCAGCAAGGCCGGGCTTGAGACGTTCACCCGCTGCTGCGCGATCGACTACGGCGAGGCGGGCATCCGTTTCAACGCGATCTCCCCCGGAGTGGTGGATACGCCCATGCAGGACCACAACAAGGGTGAGCTCGGCTACCAGGAATGGCGCACGGCCATGGAGCACATTCACCCGCTCAAGGCGATCGGCGTGCCGAAAGACGTTGCTACGGCGGCCCTTTACCTGAGCAGCGCCGACGCCGACTGGCTGACGGGCGTGATCCTGCAGGTAGACGGCGGACTCACCGCGCAGTAGTGCGTCTTGCGCACCCCATTGCCCAGCTTTTGATGACCCCGAAGGGGTCCACGATGGCAGCCGGGGGCGTGAGCCCCCGGTGGTCGCGCGCACAGGAAGTGGCGCCCCGAAGGGGCCGCCTAATCTAGGCGTTCCTGGGCGAACGCTAATCGAGCAGCACCGAGGGCCGCCGCATGCGGAACGAATTCAATTTCGCCATTCCAGGTCCCCAACGCGCGGATCAAGTCATCCGGCACGCAGGTCCCAAACTCGCCGGTTGTTACCAGCACGCCCGCAAGATCTGACAGCCGTTCAGCGATCACCTTCGAAGCGTCACGAATCGCGTTGAGTTGGCCTTGCCCGACCACGACGGGTTCTTTACTGGTGTGAACTACGCCCGCAGGTGTCTGTGCCTCGTCTTCAGGCCCGACAATCATGGCGACGCGCTGCCCGTCTATCTCGCGCGTGAAGCGTGATTCGTAAAGCTGCAGTTCCGGCGAGCACATGCCCGCCCGCAGCAGTGCCAGCACGCATGCCATCACGCCCGAGGCCGAGAGCCCCGTTGGCACGGCATTCCCGACCGTGCTGATAACTGTGCGGGTTTTCAGGGGCGACCATTCCACATAGTCAATCGCGCCGGCCAGATGCTCCCGGCTTCCCAGGAAGGCATTGGTTGCGACCTTCTCAGCACGTCTCGCGGCCGGGTCGGTGATCTCCCCTGAAAAGTCCAGCACGGCAACCGGTTGCGATTTCAGGTGGGAGCAGCCTGCGATGACGCAATCGACATAGGGAATCATTTCGCCCACGACAACGACTTCGCGTCCTTCCGGCATCGGCGCAGCCGTGCCCGGCGCGGAGAAAGGAGCGACGAAGCCTTGCTCACGCTCGACACGCCCGTCATGCGCGATGAACAACGCCCCACTCGTGAATCCGTCCTGATGATACACGGCCAAAGCCGGCCCCTGCGTGCCCGGCTCTGCCACATTCCAGCCCAGCAGCGACGCCACCGGGTGATCGCTGCGCACACCGGCAACCGGCGCGGGCTCGACGATCATGTCGCCCCGTACTTCACACTGGCAGGCGAGGTAGACGGGCTCATTCCCGCGTTTGTGGCGCGGCACGGCGGGTCTGCCCTGGCGTATCGCTTTGCCCTCGTGGATGACGACGCGGCACTGGTGGCAACTGCCGTTGCCGCCGCAGGAGCTGTCGATGTGCAGCCCGTTGCGCTGGGCGGCTTGCAATAGTGTCTCGCCCTCATGGGCTTCGACGGTGCGGTCCGCGCCTCTGAACGTCACTTGGTGCATGGGTAGATGTTGCATCGACTGGCCGAGCGGGGAAGGGTCAGGTCACGCGCCCGTCATAAAAACACCAAAATTCTTGTCAGAGCCCTGAACCCGCAATCACCCCTGCCGTTTGTAGTGGTGTAGCAAGGATGGCAAAGCAGCTCCCGAGCACGGCGCGCCGCAAAGCCTGAATTGCCACACTCCCGGGTACAACTGCGAAGCCTTAGGTGGAGAGATCCACCGGGGGACGGCACGTCCGAACCGAGGCAGCACGGTTGCACCTGAGAGGGGGGATCAAAACGCGAGGCCGGGGCGCAGGCATTCAAGCGAACGCCCACGCCCAGTCCCGTCGACAGAACCCAACCAACAAATCCTGAGCATTGCCGCGCGACGAGTTCGCGGTGTAGGTGAGTCCATGCATGGCTCTCACCCTCACCCTGCACTTGAGCAGACAATTAGCGACAAATTGCAGTTAGGGGGGAAGCGCCTCGGTTTCCCCCCGCCCCGGGAGCGGGGAGGGTGTGTAGCCCTCCCCGTTTGTATTTGGAGCCCCCAGAAATGGGGGCTTCTGGCATTGCGTGCCGGGGCTTGCAGTAGGGCTTGCCGTCACGGACAAGTGTGGGCGTGAGCAGATGGATTTGCAATCCGTCGCTGATCACTCGGAAGTGCAGCAAACGCCAGAGATTATAGCAAGCGACCTGCAAGACTTGGCGTCGAGCTTGGTGCAAGATCCACCGGCACAATCCTAATTGAACCTCGCCATCAAGGAGTGGGAACGGCTCCCTGGCCACATTTGCTAGGCGATTGTGAAGGTCTGCGCGCCTGACTGACCGCGAGACGCGTCAGAAGGGCCGCCTTACGTCGGGTGAACTTCATCGGCTATTAGCGACCTCGTATGTCTGAGCCGACATGTTTCGCTTTTTCAAATCCACCACTGTCGTCTGTGACAACTCGGACGGGGGCGCCAACTTATGGCGGCCTACTTTTTTCCAAGTTGGAGGAAACGCAATGAAGCTTTCACAACATATGCTGCCGTTCGTGATGGTTGGACTGCTTGTCCTTGCTGCTGGATGTGAGTCCACGAGACCTGCACCGGAGCCCGAACCCCGATATGAGTTCCCGCCGGGGACAATCATGATGTCAACGTTGAGTCCTGCGACGTTCGAGAAAGAGTTCGGCGATGGCTGGGTTCTATTGAGTGAACGGTTTCCGGGCGCCGAAGGCCACTTCCCGAAGATTGCTGGCCCCGACGATGCATTGGGTTCTCTGCACGGAAGCAATGTCGGGAAGCACACGCACACGGCCAAGTTTGTCGAACAGCACAACGGTATCGGCGAGCCAGTTGAACACGGCATACTTGTGCCGAATCTGGGGTACGGCAAGTTCAAGGACCTTCAGACCGAAGGCTACTACGAAGTTATTAAGGGCGGCCCGGAAGGGGAAACGTACCCGAAGCACATTCCTCTGAACTTCTACTTCAAGGAGTAGCCGTCCCAATCCCATCAGACGAACCCCGCCCGAGTACAACGCCGGGCGGGGTTCAGTCATAGTCGGCAAATCCACCCTGGTGACTGCGTTTCTCGTGCGGGCAGAGGTGCAAGTTACGGGTTCAGAACATCTGAGGTAGTCACCGTCTGCTGCTCGTTGATCGCGAACTGGATGGTCTGTGCCCGGTCGATGCCTGACGGATGCGTCGGCGTCGTTTGAGGCTGAGCCATCCAGAACTGGATCGCCTCCGAATTGCAGGGCGGGCAAAGGTGGTGGCACACGCGGGCAGCGTAGCGATCCGCGGCGAGTTCCCACTGATGATTCGCCGGGTAGCCCGGCGGGCTGGTCATGGTCTGATTGAGGAAATGATGACCATACTCATGTGCAATGAACCAGTCTCGCATTGCGGGAGATACCACGAACCCCGGGTTGTAGTAGATGACCGGACCCGATGGCGTCATGGCGGCACTGAAGTTCGGCACGGGGCCGGGCACGATCGGGATGTGCTGCATCCCAAAGAAGTCCAGGGCCTGTTGCGTGGTATAGGATTGATTCACGCCGGACAGTGGCGAACCGGTCGGACTTGATCCGCCATTTCCTCCGCTGCTGCCTCCCCCGGTCCCGTCGCCATCGGTGTAGGTGTAGGCGTCGTCGCAACCGGATGCGGCGACACAAACCATCAGGGCTGCCAACAGCAACATACGTAGTTTAGTCATGCGTTCTCCTCACGGTTGATTTGCGAACGCTCCGCGACACGCACGTCCTGCGTGTCGCGGAGCGTCAACAAAGGACGTCGGTATCGTCCCGACCGGATTCGAAAATCGAGCCGTTGTTGAGCCAAACAAGGCGAAAGGGGCCCAGTCACGCGATGCGACTTGCATTGAGAGGCCGCGCAAGGGTCAGCCAGCCCGAATGGAGTCAAGGGAGTGTTGTGAGTCCAACTTCCGATGGCTGTCTGAAATCTTCAGAATTGCAAATCCGGCAGTGTAGCAGCCAACATTAGTAGTACCCCCAAGTGTCGTCGGATGGTGAGGAGGCTGTATTGCATGGCAAAGCACAAGAGAACAGGGCGCAGGGACGAGCCACCCCCAAAATTCACTAGCACCTGCAGGCGTTTGCTACTCACGTTTGACAGAGATGTAGAAGCGAGAGTCGTTCTTGAAGCAACCCTGCAATTGCTCGGTGGGACTTCGGTGTGGTTTCTAGGTGACAAGAAAGCCAAGGTGTCAGCCGACGAAGCCGGTCTAGATGACTCGGCCGTTGAAGATCTGCTAGAGGTTCAGATTCAGGAAGTTCCGGGGATGACCGACGAGTACCGAGGGTGCATGAAGACCTTGGGCTTACATTACGAAAGCGAAAACGATGAACTCTCCGTAACGACTCGTTGCGTGCCCACGACCTGCTCCGAGGGTCCTTCGGCGCGAGCATGCGTGCTGAAGTATCGCGATCCTGACAGCAATGATGACAATCCACTAGAAAATTGGCACAATTACGATGGCGGCCTTCAACTAGAGAATCCTGAACTCGAATGTTGGTGCATGCCAGTTGGTGAGCGGCAGGTTGCCCGCAAGCCCAGTAAGAGAACGCGTTCGGCAGCGAAAAAGACGGCCACGCAGCACAGTTCAAACAAGACGGCAAAGCCAAACAAGTCGAAACGCAAACCCGAAAAGCCGAAGAAAACCGTTGGAAGGCGGGCACGGTAGTGACTTACGTATCGAGTCCGCCAGGCAGTCATGCGGAGGCTGACAAGAGTTGACAAGCCGATTCGAGGAGATCTGCCGCAACCATCGGGGAAGCGCTTGGCGCGTTGCGTCACGATTGACGACCTGCTCATCTGACGCCGACGACATCTTGCAGGAGGCTTTGCTGGTTGCATGGAAGAAACGCAAGGAGATACCGGATCATGTCTGGCCCTGGTTCTGCACAGTCGTCTCATTCTGCGCACGAAACCACAATCGAAAGCACCGCCGCAGTGTCATGGTGGACACGATCGAACATGATTTGGTCGCTCAAACCGACGGCGAGCCGGACTTTGTCTCCGCGGAAGTCCGGCTCGCCTTGGTCAACGCCTTGATGGAACTGCCAGAGGCAGAGCAGCAGGTCATCCAGCTCTGCATTCTAGGTGGCCTGTCGCACACGGAAGCCAGTTCTACCATTGGTGTTCCGCTTGGGACGGTGAAGAGTCGCATCAAGCGCGGGCTTGAATCTTTGCGACAGAGATTCGCGAACCAGCCTCGTTGGTATGACGCACTGTTCACGCTCCCGGCGTTTCCCCGGTCGGGTGTTGAGTTGGAGCTTCGGTTTGAATCCTGGGACGCCTACGCCAAACATCAGTCACAGGCGGGTCCTTCACCCATCGCAGCGTCCGCTCGCATGACCCACCCGATGTTCGTGACGGGACTGGCCGTGATCCTGCTCTTGCTCTGGATGGCGATTCACGAACTCGTGATTGACCCGGAGCCCCATTCCGAGGGGTCTTCAGCGACTGCTCTGCCAGAGACTGCGGACAATCCGAGCCTGGACGTCGACGAGCCACGTACGGGGTCCGTCAACAGCGAGTCCCCGTCTCCTGGCCAGCCAAGCAATCTGGAGGGCTCCGCAGGTGCGGGCGAAAAGACCGCTCGGGAAGGGATGCCGGATGCGGCGCCCGACGCCCCTCCTTCACTTCCCGCGGATGTGCCATCACCAGGGGACACCAGGCTAAAGTCCGAGTACTACCTACCTGAATCGGGTGAACCAAAAGAGGTGAAGCTGACGGTAACCCTTACCTACACAGAAGCAGGCTGGATTCTTGAAGGCCCCTACACCGAGTATTATCGCGGGGGGGCTGTCAAGGAGCAGGGCAGCTTGAGGCGTGGCATGCGACACGGTCCATGGATCTTACGATACCGCCTCCTGGACCCCGCAGAGGAGACCCTTGGTCCGGTTGAGTATGAGGGTTCCTACGCCGACAATGAGATGGACGGCCCGTGGCGGAAATTCTGGCCATCCGGCAGGGACAGGTGGCACGGAGTGTACCAGAAGGGGAGCCGCACTGGGCTCTGGGAGTTCTTTTGGGATGACGACGCAGGAACGTTGAAAGCCCAGGTGCCCTTCTCGAATGTGGGAGCGCACGGTCGAGCCGTCTTTTACGACGAACTCGGCCAGTTGGCACGCGAGTGCGATTTCGACAACGACGACAAACATGGCATTGAGATCATCTACGACGCCGAAAATGGAAGATGTAGACGCTCTACCGAGTATCGGAAAAACAGAAGACACGGGACTGAGACCTTGTTCGACAAGCGAACAGGAGAAGTAAACGCAGTGCTGTTCTTCCAGGATGGTCATTGCCGCTATGCCTATAGACGCGACGCGCTCACGGGCACGATGGTACCCGTGCCGGCGCCTAACTCCGAGGGCTGAGAAAGCCAGCGACTTTGGTGACGTGCCTAGTGAGCGCTCAGGTTTGAAGTATCGGGTATAGGTGCTTCAGCTTGATTCTGGCGTCCTTGGTTGTGAAGCGCCAGTCCACTGCCCGGACTTCCTTGTTTCGCTGGTGCTGCCGGACGGTCACCTGCTTCCGCAA
>JAIOJA010000044.1 GCA_019912315.1 Planctomycetota bacterium | reverse complement strand
CTTCACCATTCGGAACTTCAACAGACCGTTCTTGCCGACCCGCGGCGTCTCGTAATGCCCGGGGTAATCCGGGTCGCCCACCTCACCCGGGTAGTCGCGCTCCGACAGCACGTGTCTTGACGCGGGCGTTGCTCCATCCAGTGCCTGGTGCGGCCTTTCGAAGTTGAATTCTTCGATCCAGCGGTCGAAGTGCTGCTGCTGTCTCTTCATGCTTGCAGCGGGTAGCACTGGCTCCCGTCGCCGAGCCGGAACTGCCCCTTGTAGTCGATGCACCACACACTGTTCGGCCCGTCGTAGTCCGCCACATTGCCCTGGCCACCGTGCAGGCGTCGGCCGCGGCACTGGCAAACCTGGGCCTCGTATACAACGACACCGGACGCACGGAGCAGGCAGAATCGACTTATACTCAGGCCTTGGCCGTCTATCGCGAGGTAGGCGACCGGCGGGTCGAGGGCAACACGCTGGGAAATCTGGCGATTGTCTATCAGGACACCGGGCGCATGCAGCAGGCCGAGGCGACCTATGAGCAGGCGCTGGCCATCCACCGTGAAGTTGGCAACCGGCGCTTCGAGGGTGTACATAATTGTGACTTCGCCCGGTGTCTGCTGGCCCTCGGACGGGAAGCCGACGCTGCCCGCCAGTGGCAACAGGGCGCGGCAATCCTGCGCGAATTGGGCGACAACACCGAACTCGAAAGCAAGACAACCGCTATGCGCGAAGCCTGCGCCAAGGCGGGCATTGAGCCTTTCGATGTGCCGGGCGAAACCGAGTAGGTTGCACGCCCGGGGGGCCGTGGTAACGTGCCGGCGACTTGATACAGGGCACTGCTATGGCCAAGTTTGAACCGGTTTTGAGCAAGTATTTCAATACGCCTGAGTCGTGGCTGCTGCGGCAATACCGCATGCGAGGCGCGCCATACGGCTATGAGACGGCCAAGAAGGTCATCTCCACCATGGAGCCGAAGGCCGTTACCGAAGAGGTCAAGAAATCCAACCTGCGCGGGCGCGGCGGCGCGGGCTTCCCGGCCGGCGTGAAGTGGTCCTTCCTGCCCGACAACGGCAAGCCGCGCTATCTGGCGGTCAACGCGGATGAGTCCGAGCCTGGCACGTTCAAAGACCGCGAGATCATAGCCAAAGACCCGCACAACCTGATCGAGAGCATCATCTGCGCCTGCTGGGCCATCCAGTCGCACCACGCCTACGTGTTCATCCGCGGCGAGTTCACCCGCGAGGCCAAGCGCCTGCAGGCGGCCATCGACGAGTGCTACGCTGAAGGCATTCTCGGCGACGACGTTTTGAAGCTTGGCAAGAACTTCAAGCTCGACGTCACCGTCATCACCGGTGCCGGCGCCTACATCTGCGGGGAAGAAACCGGGCTTTTGTCCGCCGCCGAAGGCAAGCGCGCTTACCCGAAAATCAAGCCGCCGTTTCCGGCCGTGGAAGGCTACTTCCGCTACCCGACCATCATCAACAACGTCGAGACCATCCAGTGCGTGATGCACATCCTGGCCCACGGCGCGGACTGGTTCCGCAACATCGGCCCGGAGTCAGGCCCGGGGCCGAAGCTATTCTGCGTCAGCGGACACGTTCAGAAGCCGGGGCTGTATGAAGTCGCGCTCGGGACCACGCTGCGCGAGATCATCGACATGGCCGGCGGGCCGATCGGGACCATCAAAGGAATTATCCCGGGCGGCAGTTCCATGCCGATCATGACACCGGACCAGATCGATACCCCCGCGGATTTCGACAGCATTCGCGCGGCCGGCAGCTATCTCGGCAGCGCCGGCATGATCGTGTTCAACGACCAGACCTGCATTGTGAACGCCCTGCTGAACCTGGCCCGTTTCTACCACCATGAATCCTGCGGCCAGTGCACACCCTGCCGCGAAGGGCTCGGCTGGCTTGAAAAGCTGACTCACCGTCTGGAGTTCGGCCATGGCAAAGAAGGCGACGTCGACATGCTGAACGAAGTATGCGGCATGATCAAAGGTCGCACGATCTGCTTCCTGGCGGACTCACTGGTGATGCCGGTGGTCAGCTACGTCGAAAAGTTCCGCGAGGAATTCGACTACCACGTCACTCACAAACGCTGCATGACAGACACCGAGCCCGGCAAGTTCAAAGCCATTTCCGAAATGGCCGTCACGGCCTGACGAACGATCCGTGGTATAACCCCGGCATGTCCGATGCGGTTCCGGTTTCGCTGTTTCTCACGCGCCGGGCCTTGTGCCCGGGGTGTGGGGCTGCACTGCAACTTGAGCCCGGCCAAAGTGAAATCGCCTGCCGCTTCTGTAGCAGCGTCAGCTACGTCGAGCGCCGCTTGCGCACCATCGAAAGCGAGTTGCGCAACGGGCTTGAGCCCTCGCAGATCGAACACAAAACCCGTTTCATCCCGGCACACTCCATCGGTGCGGCCGCGAGCGCCGAAACCGCCTGCCCCGGCTGCGGCGGGACGATCGAGATTTCCAGTTCGCAGGACACCACCACCTGTCCGCACTGCGGCAGCGGCGCGAAAGTGGAGCGGCGCCTGGTGCCCAGGACCGAAGAAGACTGGAGCGCCTACGGCGACGACGCAGATTTAAAGGCCTTCGCGGCACGCGACCCAGTCGTGCTGGACCCGGCCTATCCGGACGGCTACTCGCGCTTGAGTGAGGAAGCCAAAACCCAATGGAGTGACGAACTCGACGACGAACGGGTTCTCACACTGCTGACCGCTACCGATCTTGACCGCCAGTTTCGCGCTGCCAAGAACTTTCAGGGCTGGGGCGAAATGACCCCGCGGCGCGAGCGCCTGCTGGCACGGGTCATGACCCTGTGCTGCGACGCGCCCCCTGAGCTGCAATACTGCATTGCATCCGAGATCATCAACAACCTCCTGTTCGGCAACGCCGCGAGCGACGCCAACAAGCGCGCCGTGTTCCGCGCGGCAGGCAGGTCCCTGTTTCGGCCGGGGTTGAGCCGGCCGCTGATCCGTGAGCTGGGGCTGGCCTTTGACGGCGCGACGCTAAAGCTGATGCTTGAGCTGGCGGAGTACCAGTTGAAGCATGACCGCCTGGACGACGCCGGACATGCCCTGCACGGCGCGGCCATGGCCATGCGTGACTACGGTATGCGCTTTGAAGTGGGCGAGGTAATTCTGTACCGGCTGCTGTATCTGGAGCCGCCGATCCTGGCCTGGGTGATTCATCAGTCGATTCACGACTGGCAGGTTGAAGACTACTGGCAGGTCGTCCAGTTCGTTGACGACTGCGCCTTCGAACGCCCGGAACTCGCGCCGGTCATTCACGGGAAGCTGGGCGGGCCGATGTCGCCGACCAATTTTACGCAGTACCGTGCCCTTCTGGACAGGATAGACAGCCTGTTGTCGCCTCTGGCGCAGCAGTTCGCGCTCGACAAGTACAGCTACCACCCCGACCGCGGCAAGGCCGACCCGGGTGTGGATGACCTGGCGTATATCCTCAACTGGCTTGGCCCGCGCCTCGATGACCCGCTGTTTCACAAGGTTGTGCGCAGGCAGATCGAGCGGTTTATCGGGCAGCTTGAACGCCAGGATTTGCCGCCGATTGACGCGTTCATCAAACAGCACGGTGAAGCGCTTCCGCCGCACATTCGTTATCGCTACCTGAGCGTGCGCCCCGATACGGACCTGATCAAGAGTTTCCGTCCCGGAAATCTGTATGAGAGCGACCAGCGCGACCCGACGCCCCTGGAACGCGAACTGGGTGAGTGGCAGGAGAGGTTCAGCACCCTGTACCAGGAGCAGGAGGAAGAGCACGAAGCGAACTTCAGGCGATTTGCCGCCATGCGCGAGCGCATCAAGTCCGAGGACGACGCGGCCTACGAGCGCGAACGAGTCGCCCGCCGGCAGCAGCAGGAGGCGCAGTATGCCCGGAATGCCGAGAAGGCGAAAGAAGAGGAAGCGGCACACAGGCGCAAACAGCAGGAAATAGACCAGCAGTTCGACGACTGGCGCAAGGGCAACGAACGCGCCGCTCGGCGCAACCTGGAGGAGTACCGCAAGCTGCATGAGCAGACGGGCGACGCGGCGTGGCTCAGGCTGATCGAATCCACCGAGCAGGCGCTGAAACTGTACGATCGCAAGCACCTGCGCCGGGCCAGGATCGCCGCCATGCCCTGGCCCCGGCGCATTCTGTACCGCCTGATGTTCTGGAAGTAAGAGTCCCCCGGAGTGCTTACGGCGTCACGACCACTTCGACGTCGGGCAGACTCTCTTTCAACCAGCGCACGAACTGGTCTTCCATTACAGGCACCTCAAACGCACCGCGGCGTATTTCAATGCGCTTCAGGTTGGGGTAGGCCTTGAACAGGTCCGCGTGCGACGTTTCGAGGTCCCCCGCGTCGAATGTCTTGCCGTCTTCCAGACACAGGACCGTCAGTTGTGTCGCCGCGTCACCCTTGCGCAGGCTTTCATCTACACTCGACAGATCTGACAGGGACTCAAAGTGCGGCCAGTAATCGCCTACTTCAAGCCTGCGCGTTGGGATCTGCTGCGCAAGCATTAGGTCCATGCCCTCCGCTCCGGCCACCAAGACGTCATGGACGACGCGCAGGCGATCCAGCGGTTCGCGCCCGGCAAACCGGGCGAATGCGGGCAGGGCGTCTTCGTTCAACTCAAGATTCACAAGCTCAAGTTCGCGCAACTGTTTCATGCCGGCCAGCGTTTCGAAACACCGGTCGGGCGAACCGGCCAGTTCTCCGTTGAGGTGCAACAGGCGCAGCGACGACATGCGGCTGACCTGGTGGATTTCATCAAGCGTAATGTTGCTGGCGTGCAGCGACAATTCGTCGAGAGTGATGTTTCGCGCCACGTACGCCAGCCCGATATCTCCGGCCGAATAGTCGGTCAGACGAAGGCGCCGAAGGTTCTCGTGCGCCGCGAGTAATTTCATTTCCCCCTTTGTGGCATAGCTGATCTCAATGCCGCTCAAGGTGGGCAGTTGCTTGAGTACGCGACCCAGCAATTCAAGGCTGTCGGGGTTCCAGCTTCCCAGTTCAATCGCGACGCCCTTTGCCGAAAGGCGCGTGAGCACCGGCAGGGTCGCATCCAGAGGCACATCATCCTGTTGGATTCCGAGTACCACAGGGATCAGGTCGGCACCGACGCGCGTCAGGGCGGGCATCGCCTCCAAGGCCGCGATGGAAAGATCCGTCGAGGCATCGAATGTGTCGTCCGCCTGTGGCTCCCAGAGCGCCCCCCGGATATCAAGCCACTTGAGAGACTTCAACGCTTTCAGCGACTCCAGATGATCGGGACGGATGCCGATCGCGCCGCGCAGGCTGATGGCTTCGATCGACTCCACTTCCGCCAGGAAATCCAGCAGCGCCGCGCTTTCGCCGTCGGCGTTCACATACTTCGCGCCGGCCGGCAGGTTGTCGATGTCCATCACGCTACGCACGACATGCCATTCGGCTGTTGATTGCGGCTCGGGCTCGGGGGCCTTCACTTCCTGCCCATCAAGTATCGCGCTGCCGCTCAGGACAAGCGCCGCCAGCCCCACGCCCTTCACCCAGTGTTTGAAATTGTTCACCATGTCTGTCTCCACGCTGTTGGCATTCAGCCAGTTATTGACGGGCTCGGGCCGTTCACCCGGGGGCATGCTCCCCGCGTGAATCAGCACTCGCCCGTCTACCTTTGTGAGTTCCGAGCCTTCACAAACCACGGTCGGCGCGCCGGTCGTCACCAGCATCCAGCCGCTCTTCAGCTCGAAGATTCCTTCTTTGTACGCGTACTCCGCGCCGGGCGCGGCCGCCACTTCCTTTGGCGGCAGCAATTCGCCGCCGTCTGCGTCCTTGCCCGGCAGTTTCAGAATGCCGGTCGCCAGCCCGATTGCGACAACCACCGCCGCGACGGCGACCAGCTCCAGTGCCAGACGCGACAGGCGCGGTCGCTTGCGCGTTTCCGGCGCCTGCACTTCGCCCGCGAGTTCCGCGAAAACCCGGGCCGTCACATCCGGCGGCGTCCGGTCGCTCACGGCCTCGGCGATGGAGGTTTCCCAGAATCGCTCTTCGTTAATCATGGCCCTTGAGCTTCCTTTCGACGCATTCGCGCAGGGCTGTGCGGGCGCGATCCAGCAGCGTGCGCACGCCGGCGTCTTTCATGTCCAGTTTCGCCGCGATGTCGGCGCGACTGAGGTCGTCGCGATACCGCATGGCAAGCGCATCCCGGGCGCGGTCGCCAAGGGTTTCCAGGCAGCGTTGCAGCAACTCGACGCGCCGGTCACCATCGCAGCGGCTTTCGAAGCGCCCCCATTCGACGTCCACGTCATCGAGGTTGCGCACCACGGGCGAGCGCCTGCGCCGCCGGACGCTGCTGATGAATCTGTGCTTGGCTGCCTTGCGCAGGTAGCTCGCCGTCTCATTCGGGCCTCGGTACTCGAAGCCGCCGCGAAAGACGGCGACGAACGTTTCCTGGGTCAGGTCTTCGGCCTCTGCGGGCTGGCAGCCGAGGGCCATCAGAAAGCGCCAGATATCGCGCTGATGTTCGCGGACGATGCGGGCAAGGTCATGTTTTTCTGTTTCGGTGCCTGCGGTCATTGGTTAAGTAGCGCACGGGGCAGGCATCACGTCTTCAAAAAAGTTGATATGCTGTTGAAATCCATGCGCGAGTAAGCGAAGAGATTGCAGATAGCCTGGACGGAAATGCCGTTGGTCACTTCGTCTTCAAGAAGCAGTATCAATTGCATACTTGGGGCCAAATTACCTGTTCCAATGCGACAGAATATCGCTAAGTTTCTAACTACGCGGATAGAAAGAGCTATTCACTATCGAGACCGTAGCATTCATATGGGTGAACGGCGCCTCTAACGGCGCACTGCAACGAACAAAAAAGTGTGACAAGGTGGGCTGGATTTGCCCCCGACCGGGCGCAACCGAGGCGCTCGAGAAAGACAGCCGGGATGAGCATCACCATCGAAGGAACCGACACGCGTGTAAAGCATCGTATTGCGACAAACCGCAGTCTGGACACGCTGCTCGTGTGGTCCGCCGAGACGGCCCAGGAGGAAATGGGTGCCGGAAAAAGGGTCATATACGTCCCCTGCCACGCCCTGCGTGGCGCCGTCAGCATGCGCAGCTGGGTGCTGTCCCTGGCCCGCCGCACACTCGGCGACTCCGCCCCCGAGGATGCCCCGACCCTGCTGTCCGGCGCGGCCGACATCCTGATCATTGCCGACCCGGGCTCAGCCGATCCGTCCAGTCTGCACTGGCTGGGCGAGTTGCTTGCGTGCGCGGACGCAGCGAGCGACCTGGCGGCCACGCCGCCGATGCCGCAATTGGTAGTGCTGGCGCCTAACGGCTCGGAGTCCGCGCCGAAGGTAGGCGAGTTCCTGTCGCGCCTGAAATTGCTCGGCAGTCGCGAAGAGCGTATCGCCGGGCGCCCCGGTGACCCGACCGAAAGCGCGATGGACAACGAAGTACGCGCCCTGCGCGACAAATACGGGGAGACTCTGGCGTCACTGGCGCTGATGCCCTGCCCGCTGAGTGTTGAGGCGCTTGAGGGGCTGGCGCGGGGCGACATCGGCGCGCTGACCGGCGGCAGCCTGTTCCGGGTTGTCGGCGACCAGGTGATGCCGGTGAACGCCCAGGTGATTCGTGTTCTGCGCGATGCCTTCAGCGCCGAAGAACTGAAGGCCGGCGCGGAGCGAATGCTCGCGCTGGTGCAGCGGGAGTTGCCGGACATTCCGGACGCCGCCGTGGAAGTGCTGCTGTACGCCGGGGACTCGCGCCGCGCCATCAAGCTTGCACGCAAGCACTTTGACGAGCACGTGGACAACGAACAGTATGAAGAGGCTTTGCGCATCCAGCGCGCGGCGAACACTCTCGGCATTACGCTGGATACCAGCAAGCACGCCGAGTTCGTCGATCTGGCGGCACTTGCGGCCATGCTTGCGGAAACCGGACACCACACCGAGGCCGATGGCATTGTGCGCAACTTTGCCCGTCGTCGTGATCTGTACGGCATCGCGCCTTTTATTGAATGGCTGGCCCTCGCCGCCCGCCGTCTGGCCATCGACGCGAACATTGAGCCCCGCACGGCCGACAGCCTGATGCGCCGCGCCATTCGCCTGTACCGGCACGACACGGACCACGCGGTGCGCCTGCGCCTGTTGCGCGTCGAGTTGCTGCGCAGCAAAGCATTTCACCTTGAGGAACGGGCGGACTGGCTGTTGAGCCACGTCAGCAACAAGATTCTGGACAAGGTTTCTGACAAGACACTGGTCGCCTATCTCGATGAAATTGCCACACGCATGTTCAGCAAGGGCGAATACAAGGGTGCGTTCAAACGCCTGCGCCGTCTGGCCGCGCTGCCCACCACGGACGAGCGTCGCGGGCGCGCCTTTCTGTTGATGGCCCGCTGCCGCGCGCACTTCAGGGACAACGAAGCCGCCCAACGCTACGCCGCCAGCTCGTTGCACTTCGGAATGCGTTCGGCGCAGTTGCAGACCGTGACGGACGCCGCCGAGTTCCTGCGCACCCTGGCCAAGGACCGCCCCCGTCAACTGCCGCGCATGGCGCCGCCGGCCGGCGCTCGTGGCGCCCGCCCGCGCACGCCCGCCGTTTCGGATATCGCGACGCCGCGCTCGACGGGCGCGTCGCAGCTGTTTGAAATTCTGGAGACCCGCTTCAATGTAACGCGCTGGGTGCGCCGCAGGGGTACGAGCACCGAATACCTGGGCGAGGACACGGGCGACATGACCGACGCCCTGAACGTGTACGACGCCGACGCCGACGGCAACGTAACCCGCCTGGCATGGTGCGGCGAGCCGGACGAGATCCGTGCCATTGTTCTGACGCGCACGGACGGCAGCGACATGGTCGTATACCACCCGACCAGCGACGCCGATGCCCGCGAAGACGCCATCATTCAGTTCCTGTTGACCGACACCAGCCCGACGGCGCCGTTGTCGGACAAGCAGGATGTCGCGCCGGCCCGCAACGCAGTCGTGGACGAATATATGCGTCGGGCGCTTGATCAGGGGCTGTACCGTGGTCTGCACCACACCATGGAAACGATGTTCAACAAGGACGTACTGATCTTCTTTGAGGAGCGAGGCTTCTCGAAGGAAGAGATGGCGGAAAAACTCGGTGTCAGCCGCGCAACGCTTTACCGCATGTACGCGCGAGCCGGCTTGAACTAACGCGGTCAGGAATCGGGAACCGGCCCGCCGGTTCCCGATTTTCCGTTGCCGAAAACCGGCGGGAACTCCCATTGAAGGTTGGGTTGAAAAGCCTATTCTCCGCGCCTCACGGGCCTGAACAGAAGCGGAAGACTGCCATGGGAAACCTGATTCGAATCCCCACGCCTTTGCGTAATCTGACGGGCAACGAACCCGAAGTAACTGTCAACGCAACCAGCGTTGGCGAAGCGCTTGACCAACTGGAGCAGGCGCACACGGGCATCAAGGCCCGCATCTGCGACGAGCAGGGCAATGTGCGTCGGTTCGTGAATGTCTTCCTCAATGACGAGGACATCCGGTTCCTGGATAACCTCAATACGCCCCTCAAGGACGGCGACCACCTTTCCATTATCCCGGCGATCGCCGGCGGCAGATAGCCTTCAACAGCGCGAGCGGAAAAGGTGCCTGACCCCTTTCCCGCCCGACGGGAGCCTCCGTGACTGACCAGTCTTCCATCCGCACGATCAACCTGGGTCTGCTGGGCTGCGGCGTGGTTGGCGGCGGGCTGGTCAAGCTGGTGGACAAGCACCGCGACGACTTCCGTGCCAACGGCTTTGAGTTGCGCATTACCCATGTGGGCGTACGCGACGCCAGCAAGAAGCGCGGTGTTGACCTGTCAAGCCTGAAAGTCACGACGGACCCGATGGCCGTCGCCAATGATCCCGACATCGACATGCTGGTCGAGGTCATGGGCGGCAACACCATCGCCGTCGACGCGGGCTGCGCCGCACTGTCACGCGGCATCCCGTTGATCAGCGCCAACAAGTCCGCGCTCTCGCGCAGTCTGGGGCGCTACATTGAGTCGGCCAAGCAGTCGGGCGCGGGTATCGGCTTCGAAAGCGCCGCCGCCGCGCACATTCCGATTATCGAAGTACTGGATCGCTCGCTGGCCTGCGAGGAGTTGACGCTGATCAAGGGCGTCATCAACGGCAGCACGAATTACATCCTGACGTTCATGGAGCGCGCGGGCTGCGAGTACGAAGACGCGCTCGCCGACGCGGCCTCCAAGGGTTTCACGGAAGCGGACCCGAGCCTCGACGTCGAGGGCATCGACGCCGCCGAGAAGCTGACTCTGCTTGCCCTGAAGGCGTTCGGCGCCTACGTGGCGCCCGACAGCGTGCACACGGAAGGCATCACGCGAATCTCGCAGGCGGACATACGGCTCGCGCTGGCGCTGAATCATCGCATCAAGCTGGTCGCTGCCGCGCGCCGCACCGATGATGGGCTGAGTCTGCGCGTACACCCGGCGCTGGTGCATCG
Source organism: Planctomycetota bacterium (assembly GCA_019912315.1). Classification (GTDB taxonomy): domain Bacteria; phylum Planctomycetota; class UBA8742; order UBA2392; family UBA2392; genus JACKID01. The sequence goes on along the minus strand of JAIOJA010000044.1, from coordinate 9,916 downwards.
CGGCGAGTTGCTGGCTGACGTCGACTCCGAGTTCAACGCGATCATCATTGAGGGTCCCGGTTTCAAGGAGCTGACGTTCCTGGGCAAAGGCGCCGGTGAGTTGCCGACCGCCAGCGCGGTGCTGAACGACATTGTCAAGTTGGTGCGCCAGCCGGGCTCCGGCAGTCTGCCCGGCTTCAGGCGCGCGGCGGCGGACCTGCCCATGGCCGACACGAGCGAGCTGAAACTGTGCTACTTCCTGCGCATGGGTATGGCGGGGGCCGACGTCAACGACGCGCTTTCGGCCCTGGCGGGCGAGGGTATCGATGTGCTGTCCCACGCGACGATCGAGCACGGCGGGGAGAATTTCCTCGGAGTGATTACGGACGTGATCGAGGAACGTCGTATGATGGCGACGCTTCCTGAGATCAGTCGAATCAAGGGCGTGAACGGGGCGGTGCAACTGATCCGCCTCGACAAGGACAACTACCGTGACATCGTCGAGCGCGAACAAAGCACGTATTTCGGTTCCAGCCTCAAGCGCGAATCTGGGCCCGGGGTTTGACACGCTGGCCCTCGCGCTGGATATTCGCCTGACCGCTGAAGTCGAGTGGTCTGACGAAAAGGTCAAGCTGCACGACTTCGATGACCCGCTTGACTGGTGGCGCGACGCCGTTGAGCCCAACACAAACTACGGCGGCACGTTGCTGGCCTTCAGCATCGAGCATTCCGGCGAGCCCAACCTGCTTGCCACCGCGTTTGTCAAAGCCATCCTGCGCGGCGGACCCGAGTACCGCCTGCCCAAGCTGCTGAAAGCCAAAATCACAAGCGACATTCCCATTGCCCAGGGGCTGGGCAGCAGCGCCGCGGCGACCGTCGCCGGCGCGGCCATCGCCGAAATCTGGCGCAAAGGCAAGGCCGACAAGCAGGCGGTGTTTGAAGACGCCATCGAGATCGAGGGGCACGCCGACAACGCCGCGGCCGCAACTTTCGGCGGCTTGCAGGCGGCACTGGCGCTCGGCAAGGCCACTCAGGCCACGCCCCTGAAGATGCATGAGGATCTGCGGGTCGCCATGGCCGTGCCTGAAGAAACGCTTAAAGAAAACACCAGCGCCACGCGCAAATGGCTGCCCGAGCAACTGAAGCGCACGGAAGCTGTCAGCAATCAGCGCGCTCTGCTGACGCTGCTGTATGGCTTGAAGACCGGGCAGAAGCAGGCCATCGCCGCGGGCTTTGAGGATCGCCTGCACGTGCCGCACCGCAAATCCGTGATCGCGGGCTACGAAGATATCGTGGCGTCGGCTGTCGAGGCCGGGGCTTACGGGGTGACGATCAGCGGGGCCGGCGGTGCCATGATCGCGATCGGCACCGGGGACATGACGCCCGTCGCGAGCGCCATGAAGGAAGCCTACGAGCGCCACGGCATGACCGCCAGGGCGCTGACGCCCGGCGTGGACAAGGACGGGCTGCGGGTCGGGTAGCCTGGCCTGCCGCCCTCTTGCGCGCGTAGATCTACCCCGAGCCGCGCTGCTCGCCCGGAACGAGAGGCACGAACGCAACCGCACCCAGGCTTTCGTGCTGAAGCGTGCCGTCGTCGCGCTTCCTGACACGGACCATCTGCTGCATTCTCGGCGGGCCCACGGGCGCCACCAGAATTCCGCCCGGCGCAAGCTGGCCCAGCAGGGCAGGCGGGATTTCGTCCGGTGCCGCCCCGGCCAGAATACGCGGGAACGGCGCGTACTCGGGCCAACCATCGTAGCCGTCGCCCACCTTCAGCGTTACGTTCCTGATGCCCGCCCGGCGCAGGTTGATGGCGGCCTGCCGCGACAGTGCCTCGACGCGCTCGATGCTGTACACGTGAGCGCACAGCTTTGCCAGCACCGCGGTCTGGTAGCCGCAGCCCGTGCCGATCTCCAGCACTTTCATGTCGCTCTCTAAATCCAGCAGCTCGCTCATCCACGCGACAACGTACGGCTGGCTGATGGTCTGGCCGTACCCGATGGGCAGGGGCCCGTCGTCGCAGGCGTGCGCCTGTTGTTCCGCGGCGACAAATTCGTGACGCCGAATCTCGCGCATGGCAGACAGAACGCGCGGGTCGCGAATGCCGCGACCCGCAATCTGGCTGCGCACCATGTGTTCGTAATCAGGGTGCTTCGTCATGCCGGTAGAACGCACGAGGCTACTCTTCCATTTCGAACTCAAGGCTCTTGGCCATGGCTTCGGCCACTTCGGCTGCCTTGAATTGAGACTGCGCCTTCGCGAAGGCGTGCAGCGCGTTCGCATACTCCCGCCAGCCGCCCGTGCTTTCCTTTTCGATCAGCGCGTCGAGGTACTCGAAGGACTTCAGCTCTTTCTTGATGACCTTGTCCTTCTTCAGGGCCTTGATGGCCTCTTCGGCGTCCTCGCCAAGCTGGTGCAGACGGAACTCCGCCTTCATCAGCTCGTGCGTTTTCATCACCAGGTCGTAGCGCTTCTCGTCGGTCCAGGCGGTGATCCGCTCCTGGCGCGCGTTCGCGATCCCCTTCGCGCGCTCGACAATCAGCTCTAGATCCGGCCTGGCTTCCGGGTTTACCTCGCCTGCCAGCAGCTTTTCCGCCTCTGTCAGTGCTTTGCCGAACTCGCGCTTGCCCAGTTCCTCGGCGGCGCTCTTGGCGTCCTCATGCACCTCGTGCTTGCCCAGGTTCGGGTACACAAGCTTCGCCAGCTCCGCGTCCAGGGCCGTCTTCCAGCCATCGTCCTTGCCGTACCAGGCGACCTTGCCGTCAACGCCGACAACACCCGCCCGGAAATTCTTCCCGTCCTTGTAGCCAAAGAAGTCGTTGCTTTCGTCGTAGAACCCGCCCATCGGCACGCAGAATGTATACTTCTTGTCCCGGCAGTAGGGCTCCACCTGCGGCCACTTCTCGAAATCCAGGCGGTGAATGGCGAACACGTGCAGACCTTTGCCGGCGTATTTCGCCCACTTCGTCTGGATGTGCGCCAGCCCCTCCGCCGTGCCGTCCCGAATGTGCCACTCGTAAATCAGGATGACGTCGCCCTTGCAGTCCTTGAGTTCGCGGGCGAACTCGGGCGGGTTGATCAGTTTGCCCTTCGCCTTGAAGTTCGGGGCATCGGCGCCCACCGTCGGCGGGTCGGCCTGCAACGCCGTGGCGGCAAGCACGCACAGAAACGCGAGACACACGCGGGTAGGCATGATTCTTCCTCCGGGCGCAGGATAGGGCGTCTGCGCGTCTGTTTCACGAGGATTCCGTGCGGGCAATCACGCAAACGACCCGGCGGAATTCGCCGGGTCGTCCACAGTCGCTCGGTGTCGTCCTAGTCGGAAAGCCCGTCGGCCATCGCCTTTGCTTCATCGGCGGCCGCTGTGCCCTCATATTTTTCATAAAACTTGACCAGGTTCTTCTTCTTGTCGCCGTCGCTCTTGGCCTTTTCATTTACCTCAAGCGTCTTCTCAAACTGCTCCCAGGCCTTGAGTTCGTCCTTCTGTTCCTTCTTGAGTTCCTTGGCCTCGTCCTTCGCCTTGTCGGCCACTTCCATGCCTTTGAATCCCTTGCCGCTCAACTCATCCAGCAGACGCACGGCGTCGTGGTAGCGACGCTTGGACTTCGCATCTTCAATCTTGGCGCGCATGGTGTCGATCAGGCCGTCAACGCGCTTGATGATGTAGTCCGCGTCCGCGAGGGCCGCTTCGTTGTCCGCTTCTTTCTCCTGTACCTTGACGGCCTCGTCGCGAGCGCCGGCGAAATCACCGCTGCCGAACTTTTCCGCGGCCTTGGTGCATTCCGGCGCGACTTCCAGCTTGCCGAGTCCCGGGTACTTGATGCGTTCAAGCTGCTGCTCGATGATGGCTTCGTAGCCGCTGCGACCCTGCCATACGACCTTGCCGTCCGGCCCGACCACGAATGCGTAGGGCAGACCGTTGCCGCCCTTGTAGCCGTCGAAGTTGCTGCCGTTACGGATTACCAGCGGCAGCGTAAGTTTGCGATCCTTGGCGTACTGGGTGATGTCTTCCAGCGTGCCGCCCTGGCTTTCGACCAGGAAGACGTGCAGACCGCGGTCCTTGTTCTTTTCCCACAACGCTTGGTTTGAAGGCAACGCCTTCACACAAGGCCCTCACTTGGTACCCCAGTATTTGATCAGTACCACTTCGCCCTTGCACTGCTCCAGTGTAATCGCCTCCGGCTGATTCACGCACACCGTCGCGCTGAAGTCCGGTGCGTCCTGCCCGACCTGGTTTTCCTGGGCGAACATGACCGGAGCCATCGCAACGGCCAGGAGCGCGATCAGCAGATTCTTCTGCACTCTCGTTGACCTAAACATGTGTATTCTCCCGATTTGCATTTATTGCCGCGCACGTACGCAGCAATAAAGGTAGTAGACGGCTGCGTGACACGCTTACGACATTTCTCGTACGTGCCGAATGTCGTTCACATCAACCGGGAGTAGTTTACATAACCTATTACAAAACCATAGCTTATGGTTGCTCCTTCACCCGCGTCGGGTTGGTGCCGGAAATTGCAGCGCGTATTCGCCAACAATTCGCTCGCTACTTCAACCATCGCGTCGGGTTAAATGCCCGGACTTAGGAGATATCTGATGAATCCTCGCTTCTTCCTTGCGGCAGCCCTGTGTGGCGCGGTGATTTGTGGTGTGCTTGGCGTCTCTTCGGCGCCGGCCGGGGCTCAGGAGACTCCGCCGGACAAAACCACTACCGCGACGCTGCCTGAGCGCGAAGTAAGCAATCGCATCGACGCCGAGATCCGCAAGGTCTGGGAGCGCGACGGCATCAAGGGCGCGGGCGAATGCGGCGACGAAGAATTCGTGCGCCGCGTCTACCTGGACAGTGTCGGGCTGCCTCCTACTGCTGACGAAGTGGTTGCCTTCCTGGGCGACAAAGACAAGGAAAAGCGTCGCAAGCTGATCGCCAAGCTGGTCGACGATGACCGCTTCGGTGAGCACTTGGGCGACCTCTGGACTGACATCATGATAGGGCGTACCGGGCGCAACTACGGGGGATCAACTCACCTGTTTGCGATCTGGTTCGCCGAGCAGATCAACGCCGATCGCAAATTCAGCGACATCATCTATGACCTCGTCGTCGCTGAGGGCAAACTCAGCGAAAACCCGGCCGTCGGCGTCTACACTCGCGAAAATCCGATCAGTACGGCGAACGCGGCAGGGCTGGTCACCAAGAACCTGACCGGCGTACAGATTCAGTGCGCCGAATGCCACGACCACCCCTATGAAGAAGCCTGGACGGAAGCGACTTTCAACGGTGTGGCCAGCTTCTGGTCGCCGATTCAGATGCGCCTGAACAACCGCGTCCTGCCGATTGATCCTGAGGTAACCGACACGGCCCGTTCGCCAAACTTCAGTGAAGACCAGCTTGAGCGCGTGTCCGCAGAACGGCGCAAGGCCCTCAAGGCCGCCATGCGCTACAACAAGCCGGTTACGCTGGACGGTACCGCGATCAAGACCGATGATCGCCGCTTCTGGCGCCCGGCCATGGCGAAGTGGATGGTCAGTGACGAGAACAAGCAGACCGCCAAGTACATCGCCAACCGATTCTGGAGCTTCGCGTTTGGTTCAGGCATCCTGAACCCGATCGACGACTTCAACAGCTTCAATGAGGCCAGCCACCCGGAACTGCTGGAGATCCTCGGGCAGGACCTGATCGACAACGACTACGACATCAAGCGCCTCTACCGCGCGATTTTGAACAGCAAGACCTATCAGCTCAGCAGCAGCGGCGGGCCGGCAAAGGCCGAGCTGTGGCACTTCGCCAGCGCGCCCGTGCGCCAGCTTTCACCGGAGCAGTTCTTCGGGACATTCGTTGAGATCGCCGGTGGCGACGATATCGCACGCGCCTACCGCATGCGCAGCGGCAGTCCAGGCGACCAGCTCAAGCGCAGGGTCGAGGACAGGTTGAAGCGGATGCAAAACAACCCGGACGACCCCAACCAGCGCGAGTATGGATACAACGAGGAGTCGCTCAACCGTTTCGTTGGCTGGTTTGAGAAGATGGGCGCAACGTGGTACATGCGTCGCAGCATGGCGCAGGGCTATGCCAGTATTGGCAACGACGACGAAATGAACGAGGCCGACGGGTTCAGTCTGACGATCGACCAGGCGCTGCTGGTGATGAACGGCGAAGTGACGAACAACCTGTCCGGCTCAAAGCGCGGTACGCTGATCTGGAAGCTGGTGAACGAATTGAAGGACGACGACGTGCGCCTTGAGCGCCTGTACCTTACGGTGCTGAGCCGCCGCCCGACCGCTGACGAAGCGCGCACCATGAAAGCGCACCTGAAGGACTCGAAGGACAAGACCGCAGGCTGGGAAGACATCATGTTCGCCCTGCTGGCGACCACCGAGTTTGCCACCAACCACTAACGGGTTGCCCGAAAACAGCCCCGTGCGGAAGCATGGGGCTGTTTTTTTATGCGCTATTCACAAATTTCTGCCACTCAGCGACGCGCGTAACACGTTGCAAACAGATGACTTACGCTAGCCCGGTGCGTTCGGGACAATGTCGAGCTTGCTTTCATCACCGGACGGGGCAAAGTCGCGCCCCGGATTCGTGAGATTTCGCCCCCGGCGCGGACTATGTGACCGCTCATGAAGGGGCCGCAAACCAAGGAGAGTTGAATATGAAATGGACTGCATTGTCGATCGCGGGACTGCTGGCGTTGACGCTGACGGTTCCCGGGCTTGCCCAGGAGGCCAAGCCGGAAGCCCGCACAGTCATGCTGAAGCAGAAGCTGACCAAGGAATTGAAGATCACCGACGAGTCAACCGACGTCACAACCCAGACAGTCACGCTGACAAACGGAATGGTCGTCCAGACCCAGACCGAGACGGAAAGCCAACTCCAGGTCACAGAGATTCTGGAAGTCGCCGAAGACGGCTCGGCCACCAAAGTGCGTGTGCGCTGGACTCACGGCACGACCGAGACCATTCGGTCCCAAATGAACCAGCAGGGCCAACTGGTCGAAGGCGAGCCCGTCACCGAAGCAAGCCCGCACAAGGGCGCCAGCGTCCTGCACACCTGGAACGCCGAAAAGAAGGCCTGGGAAAACACCCTTGAGAAGGGCGACAAGGAAGCCAGCAAAGTCAAAAAGCAGCTCACGAAGAAGGACCCGCTTGCCAACCCGCTGATTCCCAACCGCGAGGTCAAGGTCGGCGACAAATGGGACGCGGACGAGCAAGGACTGAAGGACTTCTTTGGCTCACCGGACGCCCCGAAGGTGACCAAGGCTACCGGCAAGCTCAAGGCTGAAGAAATTGTCGAAGAAGAGGGCGCTGAGTACCTGCGCGTTTCCTTTGAAATTGTCCTGACGCTCGACAACATGGGCAAAGATCTGGATGCCACCAGCAAGGGCAACTACTACTTCAACATTAAGGAAGGCCGCGTGGCCCTCGTTGAAATGGAGATGGGCGCTGCGCTTGAGGACGAGCACCCGGAGCTTGGCAAGCTGGCCATTGCGATCGAAGGTACGCTCGCGATCGAGGCGGCCTACGGCAAAGTCGGCGACAAGGACCGCGAGCCCAGCAAGGCCGAGGAAGAAGAAGAGGAAGAAGAAGGCGGCATGGACGGCTAAGCCGCCTGCCAACGTCATTCCAGCCGGGCGCCTTCGGGCGCCCGGTGTTTTTTGGCGCACCATGAAAGCCCGCGTCGTACTATGGTAAGAATCACGAGAACCCTTCCGGAGTCTCCCATGCGCAAGCTCGCACTGTTCGCGCTTCCAGCCGCCGCGCTTTGCTGCGCGCTGATTGCATTTTCGACCCGCCCGGCCGCCCAGGAAGTGGACAAGAAGACCACGACCGGCGGCGCCGAAGCGGACCTGACGGCTGCCATCGATGCCGAAATCGCCAAAGTATGGAAGCGCGACGGCATCAAGCCCGCCGCCACATCCGACGACGCTGAGTTCCTGCGCCGCGTGTACCTTGACACCGTCGGCGAGCCGCCAACAATGAGCGAGGCCGTGGCGTTCCTTGACAGCGACGCGCCGGACAAGCGCGCCAAACTGATTCAGCGCCTGATTGACGACCCGCGCTGGGGGCAACACATGGGCGACCAGTGGACCGTCCTGTTGACGCCGCGCAACGCCAACGCCCTCTCAGGCTCGCACCTGCTGGCCCAGTGGCTTGCCGACGAATTCAACAACAACATCGGCTTTAACGTGATCATCCGCGATATTGTCACGGCCGAAGGCGAACTCGTGGACAACCCCGCCATTGTGCCGTGGTTCGCGGATGGCGAGGGCGTGCGCTTCACGGACATGATCGGCAAGCTCAGCAAGAACCTGATGGGCGTGCAGGTGCAGTGCGCGGAGTGCCACGATCACCCGTACGACGACGCGCTTACACAGAAGAGTTTTCAGGGCATGGCCTCGTTCCTGACGGCCACGCAGCCCCTACAGGACAACCGCGTCGTGCCGCGCCGCATTCATGTGCGGACAAACCCGGACGGCCCGAACCGGATTCTGCGCGCCTTTGACATGTACGAAAAGCTCAAGCCGGACCAGCGTTCCCAGGTGGACCAGTACATTGATTACGTGCGCCCGGTAACCCTGGATGGCGACGCCATAGACACCCGCAACCCGGGTGCCTGGCGCACCGAGCTCGCAAACTGGATGACCGGCGCCGACAACGCCCGTACTCGCCGCTACGTCGCCAACCGCGTCTGGAGCATCGCCATGGGCACCGGGCTGGTGAACCCCGTGGACGATTTCAACCCGTTCAATGAGCCCAGCCACCCGGCGCTGCTGGAAGCCCTGGCGAACGACCTGCGCGACAACAAATGGAGCATCAAGCGCCTGTACCGGGCCATCCTGAACAGTCGGACCTACCAGCTTTCCGGCAAACACGGCGACCCGGACGCCGAAAAATGGCATTACGCGAGCTATCCCGTGCGCCCCATGAACGCGGAGCAGTTCCTGGCCACACTGCTGCGCCTGCTTGATGACAAACAGATCGACGCGCTGGTGGCGGGCAACCGCGAAGCCGCCATCGAGCAGGCCCTGAAGCAGCTGAAGCAGCAGGAGGCCGAGCAGAAGAAGACCGGCGGCGAATACTACACCTTCGACTACTCGACCATGGAACGCTACGGCGAGTTGTTCCGGCGTATCGATGGGCGCTGGTTCATCGCGCGCTGGGCGGCCGGTCGCTACGCCAGCCTTAGCCAGGACGACGAGATGAACCAGGGTGATAACTTCACGATGTCGATCAACCAGGCCCTGGCGGTGATGAACGGCGAGTTCACGAACTCGCTGGCGGGAAGCGGCAAGGACAGCCTGCTGGAGCGCATTGGCAAGAACTTTGACAGCTATGCCGATCGTGTTGAGGCACTGTACCTGATTGTGCTGTCGCGTCGCCCGGACGCGCGTGAGCGCAAGCGGATCGAGGATTATCTGCGCGAAGCGGACGAGCCGACCCGCGCGGCCGAAGATCTATTGTACGCGCTGCTGATGACCACCGAATTCGCCACCAACCACTGACGCGGGCGTCCCCCAAGGGGCGATCATTCTTTTACGGCACTTGAAGACCGGCCCTGTCAGTCGCGTCTGAAGTCGGCCAAGTCGATTGTGTACTCCAGGGCAGACTGCTGGATGGTCAATCTGACGTTGTTGATGATGTACTGGCCTAGAATCCGGTTGTCAGCATCGCGATGAAACAGTGTAACAATGTACCAACGGTCGACGACCAATCCGGTGAAGCCTGCCCTCCCACCGGAAAAGTCTCGCGTTTGGCTAGGTGATGCAGTGCCACGCGGTCCGAAAGGCCGCACCAGGCGCTGGATGGAGCAACGCCCGCGTCAAGACACGTGCTGTCGGAGCGCGACTACCCGGGTGAGGTGGGCGACCCGGATTACCCCGGGCATTACGAGACGCCGCGGGTCGGCAAGAACGGTCTGTTGAAGTTCCGAATGGTGAAG
>JAIOJA010000008.1 GCA_019912315.1 Planctomycetota bacterium | reverse complement strand
CGTTCTCGGCGTCGGTCAGGATGATGCTGGCGTCGGCCAGGGTTGCGCCCGGGGCGACGGTCTGCGTCAGCGGACCGTTGGTTGGCCCGGCGAAGCTCGAAACGGGCGCCGTGGTCGGGTTGGCCTCTGCCGGGGCGTTGCCCGGGGCGGCCGTGCCGTTCACCGTGAAGGTGAACGGGCCACCCGGGTCGTTGCTGGTGATGGTGACATCGAAGGACCAGTTTGTCGCGGTCGGCTGGATGTCAATGTCCAGGGCCACGGTCGTTCCGCTGGGGGTGATGGTAAACACCGTGCCGCTGGTGATAGCGGCATTCACGTTCGTGCTGTTCGAGATGGCAATGGCCGTTACGTCCAGGTTGGCTGTGCCGGTGTTGTCGATGTCCCAGCTGATCGAGCCGGTGATGCCGACCGTCGTGCCGGTCACCGTGTCGGTGTTGGTGCGAAGAATCGGCGCGAGGCGCGATACTTCAAGCAGCGGCGCAGTCGCTGACGGAATCGCTTCATCGGCGCCGGCGTCCTTGGCAGGACCCTGCGGGCGGGCGTCGCCTTCGAAGTCCTCAGCCACGCTGGAAAGCGGATCAGCGTCATCGATGGCCGGCGAGGTGGGCTGCAGGTGCAGGTCCTCGGTACCCACGCCGGTGTTCTGCAGCAGCGGGTCGGCGCTGGAGCCGTTGGTGTCCTTGCCGCCGGTGGTCTGCCACGCCAGGAAGTCGACGTATGTTCCCACAGCGGAATGAAAGGTCGCGCCGTTGGTTGCGTACCAGTAGTTGTAGTCGCATGTCAGCGGATCCGTTGTGGGGGCGACGGAACCACCGTCAAGGATCAGCGGTGTGGCATTGGTGGAATTCACAATGATGTTGTTCGTGAACACCGACACCGCGGACGAGTTGGCCACGGCATACGGGGTGTTGAGGTGTACTGCGCCGGACGCAGCGGCGCCGTTGTTGTGCAGGATGGTGTTGTGATCGACTGTGAACCCGGTACCGATGTTGTGAAAACTGAGAGCTCCGTCGCCGAACCCGTTCAGCGTGCCACTGCCCACACAGGCATAGATCAGGCAGTTCTGCACCGTGCAGTTCGTGGCGAGCAGAGGCCCGGTACCATTCACAAAGAAGATGCCAGGTCCGCCGGTTACACCATGCACGGAGCACTTGAGGATGTTGACACCCGTGATCAGGTGAATCGTGTCGTGGCTGATCACGACAATCCCCGCGTCAAAGCCGCCTGTGACCTCCAGGTTTTCCAGCGTTACATAAGGCGTCATGATGATCATGGTTGAAATGAACGGCAGCCCGGCGTATGGCCCAAGGGCCGCTGAGCCGGAAATGACCGGCTTACTGGCGCCCATGCCGCGGAAGGTAACGGTGTTGCTGGCGCTGACGCCCTCGACCAGGTCCACGGTGGCATCGTCACGACCGAGCTCATAGTTCGTGTTGGAGGTGAATGTTCCGGTAACTTCGAAGGTCACGGCACCGACGACGCCGAAATCCTCCAGCGCTTCAAAAGCATCGCCAACGTCCATGTAGTCGGCACCGCCGGCGCTGTTGACCGTATAGGTACCGGTCATTCCGCGACTGCCTTGCACGTTGACGACATACAGGGCTTCGTCCACGTCGTCGTTGTCCACGGTGAACTGGAAACTCCATGCGCCGAAACCCGGGTCGGGATTGACGTTGATGATAAATGGCGTAGAGCCCGTCGTCGGTGGCACCGGCGAAACCGGCGGCGTCTGGATTGTGGGGGCGCAGCCGGCCGGCGTGCCGGTCAGCAGCGCGCTGTTGATCGTGAGGGCGACGGTGCCGAAATTCTGGATGGTGAATGTAAGGGCAGGGCCGGTGGTGCCGCCGACCAGCGGGGTGGCGTGGATGTAAGTGCCGGCCGACGCGACGGACACGCTGCTGGGGTCCTGGATGTTGATTTCCGGGCCGGCAGGCGGCGGTGTCGTGACTGCATCGTATTCATCACACTGGCCGTAGGCGTAGCTGCCCACGGGGTCGGCCGGAACAGCATTGTAAACCTGAATCAGGCGGAAGCGTGTCCCCGCTTGCGGCGTGATCGCGGGCGGTACGGTGAAATTGATCGTGCCGATTGCGCTGGCGGCAAGAATGGCCGTCTGCCCCAGCAACTCATTCGCGTCGGCGTAGTCGCCGTCGCCGTTGTAGTCGAGCCACACAGCGATGCCGCCATCGTAGAGCGCGTTGTTGGTAAGCGTGATTGTGTAGCTCTGCCCGGCCGCGAAGGTGGCACTGATGCCGCTGTGGTAATTGTAGTCGGTGGCGCTTTCGGTGATGGTCTGGTTGAAGGCCGGGCTGGTGTTGATCTGGATGCCCGCGCAATAGTCGCCAGTCAGCCCCGGATTGGTGAAAGTCGGCGGGCCATAGGGCGGGGTAGTCGTGTTGATGGTGAGTACTACGTTCGACCAGACCGAGAACGAGCCGATATCATATGTCTGCCTTGCTCGCAGTGTCAGCGGGCCGCCACCGGTGTAGCCGCCGCTGAGCGTTCCTGACCAAGTGATGGTTACGGGATTCACTGTCGCCTGTGCGCCCGATGTAGGAGCCGCCTCCGCATAGTAGGTGGTGGCTGCGCCATCTGTCAGCGTCAGTCGTGCCTCGTTCGAGTAGGGGTCACCCATGCCGGCGGACCAGTCGGCCGTTACTGTGAAGCTGGTGTATGTGCCGGCGGGGACGGAGCCGACACTCATGGGGAAATCCTGAGCTACGGTCGTCAGATTGTTGACGGTAAACGGCGCGAACGCGTACTGCCCGCTCAGTTGCGTCCCAACCAACGCGGCAATGGCGACAATCAAACCTGAAATCACATATCGCATGAACTTCTCCGATGTAGCAACAGCCGCAGCCAGCGCGGCAACGTATCAATTTGTGTGGGAGCGGTCGGCGTCAACAACGATGTGTCGAGCGCAGCACATCCCCACGAATGTATTTTTGAGCGCATAGTCACCATGTCATCGGCCAACAATGCTGCCAAGAAAAATCCGACAAATCGGGGTACTACTGGTGGTGGTCAGGCCTTGGGCAGGTTTTTCTCACTGGACCGGGGGATTGGTGCCACTAACCTGTGGACGCCTGCCCCGTAATTTCCCCGCTGAAAGTGACTCATGAAATTCCTTACCGCGATGATCGTGGCGGTCGTGTTGTGCCTGGCCACAGGCTGCGCCAGCCGACCAGAGGCCTTTGAGCCAATGGCTGAGTTGGCACCGGAATCCGACTTTGTTCTTTCCTACAGCGGTGGTCTGAGCGCCCGGCAGTTGCTGGACGACCTGCCCGTTCGTGAAAGCACCCAGAGCAACCCGGACGTCGTGTACGCCGTGGAAGTGCGCTTTCTGCGGGCAGGTCCCGAAGGCGCGCGGCGCATGTTCGGCGACCGGGCCATCGAGATTGGGGCGTCCAGCCTGCCCGCGTCGCACGTCACAGAGGAACTGCTGGCACAGGGCACTCTGGTCAGCGCGCCCCGCCTGAGCGTGTTTGAAAATCAGTCCGGCACGGTCCGCGTCAGCAACGAGATCGCCTACGTAAGCGGCTTCGCCATTCAGGGCGAAAGCGCCCGCCGCGTGGCCGACCCGATTGTGGACATCGCCCACGAAGGGCTGCTGGTTGAGTTGAGCGTGGTGGCGGCCGGCGAGTCGAAGTTGTCACTTTCGGTGGGCGTGGCCATGAGCGAGATCGTGCGTCCGATTCAGTCGCAGCGGGTTCGCGTGTACGGTGCGGAAATGGAGATTCAGGTGCCCGTGACCTACACCCAGCAGATATCGGCCTCAGGCGAGATTTCCGAAGACCGGGTGCTTGTGCTGACCGGGATCATCGGACGCGACAACGCGATCTACACGGTGCTGATCAGCGGGCGCCGCACCAGCATTGACGAGTCAACACCAGAAGGCAAATAGCCCCGGAACTCCCCCTAAGGAGAGCCGCCATGCGTGGACTCTGCGTTGTGGTGTTGGCCGTACTGACAGGCTGCGCCGCCAGCCAGCCCGATACTGTGTACGAATACGAGTATGCAGTCTCGGACTATGCCGGATTGCGCGGCGATGCCGTTGCCGAGCCTCAGGCCGGGGCGCGCTTGCGTCTTGATATGACCTTGCTGGATGTAGAGGAAGAACTCGCCATGGAAGTCCTTGATTACCCGGCAGATCACGGCATTGTGCCGGTTGCCAGGACTCACGCGGTCGGCGAATTACTGGCATTGCGGGCCCTGGCGGAGAAGCGCGGCGAAGTGCTTCGGCGCCCCAGCGCCTGGGTCGGGGGTGAGTCGCTCGAAATCGAGTTTCGGCGGCAGCAGTTCTTTATCGGGCAAACGGGCGTTAGTGGCGACCGGCTGGTGCCGTGCTTTATTGATTCGTGGCAGGAAGGCGTCCGGGCGACAGTCCGAGTGGATGCGACAGCGGATGGGTGGCACGGCCTAACCGTCGAAAGCCACAGCGAGCATTGCATACGCCCTCTGATCGAGTTCAGCGCCGCGCACAAGGTGATTCCGCACACCCGGACATTGACTCCGGAAATTGTGGCGGCGGACCGAGTGGCAGTTGAGACGATCAGGCCGGGGCACTCCGCGTGCTTCTTTCTGTCGCGGGCCGGGTACGAAGAGGGCCATCGCGTTCGCCTGCTGATTGTGCATCTGGTGGACACTGGCGAGTGATAGATAGCAAATTGCGAGAGACGAATTGACGTGTAAATATTGCACGCAAGTCGGACGCGCCCGGCGTTTGGAAACCATATTGAAATCAATGTTTCCATCCAAATGACCCTGCTGGGAACCTGGTAACCGCGATCACCTACATTCCATACTGTATACTATTTACCCGCATTGTCGATGGCGATGAAGTCGGGTGTGGCGACGCATGCCCGACTGGCGGGCATCGTGCCATACGACTGATTTTGGCACGGCTTATGCATCCTGTCGGGCAGAACACCACGTACCGGCGTTGCTGGAAACTGCGTAGGAAACGTTGTTTACATCAATGCGAACGGAGTTGCCTCTGATGAAGTTACTCATCAGCCTCAACGGGGAAGTGAAGGAGTTCACACCCGACCCCAATCTCGGAATTATCACCATCGGGCGGGCCGACACGAACGATGTGTGCCTGAACGGTGAAAAGGGCGCGTCTCGCCAGCACCTGACGCTCGAGCGAACCGTCGATGGCTGGAAGATGGTCGATCAGATGTCGGCCAACGGCACCGGGCTCAACGGCGAGAAGATGAATTTCGCCTTCATTAAGGATGGCGACGTCATTGAGATCGGTGCTACCAGGATCCAGATTACAGGACTTAACCCCACTCCCGGGGCTCAAGGTACAGCCGCCCGTCCTCCCCGGCGGGCGGATGTACCGCGAAGCGCGCCCAGACGCGCTGCGCCTGCGGGTGAAATCGCAGGTGAGGGTGAGAATCAGCCATTTGTCGGCCCCGTACCCAGGGCGAAAAGCCCAGTACCCGCCCTGGTCGCGGCGGCCGTCATCATTCTTGTGCTTGGCGCGGGAGGCTTCTTTGTCATCAGCTCAATCGGCTCCAAGCCCGTTGACAACGACAAGGTTGCCGACAAGGGACCCGACGGCCCGCGCCAGGCCGAGCTTTCGGACGACGACAAGGCCGCGCTGGCCCTCGCCCAGGGTGTTCTGGACGGCGAAGGCAGCGCGATCGAGAAGCTGCATGAGCTTGAGCGCATCCAGGAGCGCCTGAAGGGCAAGCGTGGCAGCAAGGCCCTGTCGGACATTTCCGACATGAAGTCGAGCCTTGCCCGCGAGCTTGACCGCGAAGTCAGTCTGTATGTGGACACGGAACTGGCGGCAGCCGGGCTGAGCGCCGAAGAAGGCAACTTTGCCCTGGCCATGGACAAGCTGGACGAACTCGATGGCTACCTGAATTCGAATCTGTACCTGGCTGGCATGGCCAAGGCGCACCACATCAAGATTGACCGCAAGCGCAAGGAAGTCGAAGAGTTCAACAAGGGGTTCCTTGCCCTGAGCTACACCCAGATGTGGAGCCTCGCAGAGCAAATGCGCTATGACGAGGCACTTGCCGTTTGCGACGAGTTGCTGACCCGCGCTTACCTGACCGCTGACGACCGCGACGTCTATGAGACCGAGCGCCGCAAGATTGAGGCCCTCAAGGCCAGCATCGTCCCGCCCGAGGTTACGCCCGACGTCGAGGTCAAGAAGCCGTCGATTCTGGACAAGGTAAAGAAGGACGATAGTCGCCTGCCGGGCAAAAACCCTCTGCTGCCGGATGGCACGCGCAGCGAGGTGAAGCTGCTGGCGGCCGTGCAGAGCCGCCTGGTGGCGGCCGTCAAGGACGGCACGCTGAAGGGCACGCGCTTCAAGATTCGTGGCAACGACGCGGAGATCGAGGGGCTGTCTGCTACGGGGCGCCTGAAGTACCTGTACGCGTATGTTGACAAGAAAAGCGGCGAAGAGCTGGTCGTGCCTTCATCCACGACCTGGGACAAGATCGACTCGGCGGACATGCTGGGTCTGTACGACGTCACGCCGGGCAAAACCGATGAGGACAAGTTCGCGCTTGTCATTTACTGCTACGACAACGGCTTCACCGACGACGCGTCCCGGCGGGCGCTGCAACTGTTCAAGGCGCGCAACGACTGGAAGGAAGGCATCGACAATCTCGTCGCCAGCAAGCGCAGGATCAACATTCCTGAAGGCGGCTTCGTTGAGCACGACGGCATGCTGGTCACGCCGGTCGAAAAAGATGACGCGATCTTTTATGCAAACCTGCGCGCCGTGCTGGAGCGCTTCGAGAAAGGTATCGGCAACAAGGACAAGCGCAAAGCCGAAGAAGCCGAGAAGGCCTTTGATGAGCTGATCGAGATGGGGGACCGCGCCGTAAAGCCGGCCATCGAGATTCTTCAGGGTGTGCTTGATAAGGAAATGATCAACGCCAAGAAGGCCACGGGCCTGCTGGCCGACGACGCGAAGCTGAAGGAACTGCTGGCCGAGCTCGACCGGCGCCGCGAGTTCGCCCTTGAGCTGATCATGGACCCGGTTGCCTACCCGTACCCGTATGCGCCGAACCAGGCGGAAATCCAGGCCGAAGTTGACGTGCGCGTGGCCAGTGTGCGCGAAATCTGGAACAACCCGGTGAAGTTCGCGGGGCAGACCAACCCGGCCTTTGACGCGATCATGGAAAAGATTCGCGCCATCGCCGAGCGCATGGCGACCATCGACCCGGGGCAGCAGTACTTCAAGCAGACGCCCGAAGAGACGGTTGACTACATTTCGAACATCGCGAACGACGACCTGTCGATCCGCAACTACACGGGCGACAACACCGGCAAGCAGGCCCTGTACAACGCCAACGTCAAGATCATGGAGTACAACGAGAATTTCCCGACGGGCGACGGTCACGCCGACGCGGATTCACGCGAACAGGTCAAAATCACCAACGAGTACCGCATCATGTTCGGGCGCATGGCCCTGAAGATCAACGACAAGCTGTATTGGGCGGCCAAGCACCACTCGCGCTATTGCGTGGAACACAACGGCGGTCAGATCGCCCACGAAATCGCCGGCGAGCCAAAGGGCGAGGGCCCCGGTGATCGCATGAGGCATGAGGGCTACCCCGGCGGCGGCGGCGAAAACATTCACATGAACAGCGGCGGGCCGACGGCACTCAGCAGCCACAACTCCTGGTGCCACAGCAGTGGTCACCACCGGAATATTCTGACGCCGGGCTGGCGCGTGCTAGGCAGCGGCAAGTGGCAGACGATCTGGACGCAGAATTTCGGCGGTCTGGATGAAGGCGAAGGCAACTCGGTAAGCAAAGGCGGCGAGTAGTCGCCATCAAAAGGTGGTCAGGCAGTGGTGCCCAGCGCTGCCCGACTAAGAAGGGCCGGCCCTCCCGAGCCGGCCCTTCATGTTTAATCCGCGTTCCGGCCGCGTCTATCCGCCTACCTTGATGCGGGCGTAGCCCGTCAGCTTCAGGGGCTTGCCGGATTCCTTGGCCACGTTTGCCACGTGCTGCTCCACGGTCACCGACGTGTCCTTCACGAACGGCTGCGCCAGCAGGGTCTGCTCTTTGAAGAACGCGTTTACCTTGCCTTCGGCGATCTTCTCCTGGATGTTCTCCGGCTTGCCGCTCTGCCTGGCCTGATCGAGCGCGATTTCCCGCTCCTTGGCGATCACGTCCGCAGGTACGTCTTCCTTTGTAAGTCCGAGGGGGTTCGTGGCCGCCGCGTGCATGGCGATGTCTTTGGCGAGAGCCTTCTCAGCGTCGCTGCCTCCGTCGCCGCCTTCGATCTTCACAATCACGCCGAGTTTGCTGTCGCTGTGCAGGTAGTGCCCGAAGTAGCCGTTGTCGACGGTCAGGCGGGCGTGCTTGCCGATCTGCATGTTCTCGCCGGTTTTGGCAACGAGGGCTTTGATCGCCTCGCCCACGGTGCCGCCGCTCGCGACTTTCAACTCCGAGGGCTCACCTTCCGAGGCATGAATGGCCTTGGCGATGCTGCCGACGAGCACTTGGAATTCATCATTGTTGGCTGTGAAGTCAGTTTCGCTTTGTACCGCGACGACCGCAGCCGCCTTGCCGCCGATCTCGATGCCGACGCGACCCTCCGTTGTGGCGCGACCGGCCTTATTGTCGGCCTTGACTTCACCCTTCTTGCGCAGGTCGTCGATGGCTTTCTGGACGTCGCCGCCGCTTTCCTGCAATGCGCGCTTGGCGTCCATCATTCCGCAGCCTGTGCGCTCGCGGAGTTCCTTGATCAGGGCAACGGTAATCTCGGCCATGGCTGTCCTCGTCTGATAGTCTCGTAAGTGCTGGGGCGCTCAAAGCGAGCGCCCCGTGTTGTCTAAACGCTCAATAGTTGCGGTCTAGCTGTCAGCCTTCGGTGCCGGTGCGGCTTCCGCCTTCGGTGCTTCAGGTTTCGCGTCAGGCTTTTTGGCCGGCGGCTTGCGGCGCACGGTCGGAGGCGGAGCTTCTTTGCTCTGGGCCTCGGCCTGCTTGGCTGCTTCCTCGGCGCTCTGGTCAACGGCCGCTTTTTGCTCGGCGGTGCGGGCGTGACGGGTGCGTCCGCCGCGGTCGCGCTGCGGGCGGCGCTGACCGCGTTCGGGCTTTTTGGCCGCCGGCGCGTCGTCAAACGCGCGGATATCGAGCTTGGACTGCATGCCCTGGCCCGATTCATGAAGCTTGCGCCCTTCAATGCACGAGTCGGCCAGCGACTTCAGCACGATCTGCAGGCCGCGCACGCTGTCGTCGTTGCCGGGGATCACGATGTCGATCAGGTCCGGGCTGCTGTTTGTGTCCACGATTGCGATGATCGGAATCTCGAGCTTGTTGGCCTCAAGGATCGCGATTTCCTCTTGCCCGGCGTCTACCACAACCATGGCGGCCGGCAGGCGGTCCAGATTGCGCAGACCGTCGAGGTTGTTCTCGATTTTGCCCTTTTCGCGGTTGAGTACCGACTGCATCTTCTTGGGCATGGCCGCGAGTTTGCCGCTGGTGTGCAGCTTCTCGAGGATTTCAAGGCGCGACAGGCGACGACGGATCGTGGCGAAGTTGGTTAGCGTGCCGCCCAGCCAGCGCTCACACATGAACGCCTGGCCCGCGCGCTGAGCCTGGTTGCGGATGATATCTTTGGCCTGGCGCTTGGTGCCGACGAACAGCACTTTGGCACCCGTGCTTGTCAGGTTGCGCAGAAAGTGCCGGGCGGTAATCACGCCGCGCAGACTCTCTTTCAGGTTGATGATGTGAATACCGTTGCGCTTGTCCTTGATGAACGGCTTCATCTTCGGGTTCCAGCGCGCCGCGCGGTGTCCGAAATGGAAGCCGGATTCAATCAGGGTTTCCGGCGAAACGGCCGGGACGCTGTCCGACCATGTGGCCGGCGCCTTCTCGTCCAGAATGGCGTTAATGCTTTCGTCGCTCATGTCTTCTCGTGGAAGCCGCGGCCCTGGTGGGGTCGTTACAACGACAACCCCGGCGTTGGCTTCATTCAGCAGTCGTGACGGGGCGCCGCGCACACGCGAGGCGATAACCCGCCAAATCTAGGGCGGGGAGTGTATTGGTCGCGGTGGGGGCTGTCAACGTGCGGTCATAGGGATTTGCGCCCGCACGAAACGCCGGACAAGCGAGGCCCCAGGCGGCGTCGCGACGCCCAGTGGCGGTAATCCGTGCGTTGGCATAAGGTATACAATCTCGACGCTTGCCGGCAGTACCAGGAGGCGCACTCGCGGAGGAGTGGCAGAGTGGTCGATTGCGTCGGTTTTGAAAACCGAAGATGCCGCAAGGTATCCGGGGGTTCGAATCCCTCCTCCTCCGCCATTACAAAACGGGCCAAATTCCGGCCCGTTTTGTAATGGTGATGTTGGTCAATAGACCGGTCACGGCTGCTCGATGAATTTGAGACTGCCGTAGCGGATGTTGGCGTCGAGTTGATCGGGGATCCACTTGTCGTTGGTCCACACCAGTCGAACCGTGTGTACACCCGACAGCGCCCCGAGCGCCATGCGGTCCGTGCGTTCGTTCAGGCTGTCGGCCAGCATTTTCAGCGCGCTCTTCTGTTTCACACCATCAACGTAAACGTCCACGCTGAACTCGTAGTCGTTGTCCACGATGCCGTGGTTCGTGCAGCCAAGCATGATGTCGAACTTGCCGCCCTGTTCGCCTTCTTCTACCTCGTCACCGAAATCCACTTCATATTCAATCCAGTGATGCGACCAGGCCGTGTAGATGCCGGGTCCGTTGTTCGGATCCTTGAACCAGCGGTTGGCGTCCTCGACGCCGGTGTAATCACGCGGATTGATTTCGAGCTTTCTGCTCGGCGCGAACTGCACGTCAATCTGTCCGCTGGATTGTTGCTGGATCGCATCGGGGTTGGTGTAGACCTTCGGGAAGTAGCCGATCTTTTCCAGGGTGATGTTCTTGATCGCGAACTCCCACTCCAACAGGAAGTGCCCGTCCGCAGAGGTCAGTGTTGTGAATGCCTCAGGCAGAGCCTTGCCCTTCTTCGGGCCCCAGGCGGCGAGCCCGATTACCTTGACGCTGAGATCAAGAATCGGCGCCTGTGTGTACTTGTCGGTCACGAACAGGTGAATGCGCGGGCGCGGCGTATCGAGTACGATGGTCATGTTGGAATCGCCCGGCACTACCGGCGTCAGGCGATTCTCGACGTAATCCTCATGCACGCAGTGCAGGGCCGTGGTTTTCTCGGGCGGGTCGTTGAACACGAACCAGCCGCCGGCGTCGCTCACAAGCGTCTGGGACAGGTCACCGCCTACAGTGGAAACCGTCGCGCCGGCAATCGCGCCCCCTTGGCTGTCAACGACCTGCCCGCTGATCGGCGTGAAGCCGTCGTTTTCAAACACCAGGGTTTCGAAGGGCAGGGCCGGTGCGCCGCCGGAGTTGTTTGACACGATCGTCGCGGGCAGGGGGCGCCGTGTCTGAAGTAACTCGTTGCCGCCCAGCAGTGAAACATATGGAGTGTTTTTACCATCCCAGGTTCCGATGACTTCGGCGAAGCCT
The DNA here is from genome assembly GCA_019912315.1 of Planctomycetota bacterium. Classification (GTDB taxonomy): domain Bacteria; phylum Planctomycetota; class UBA8742; order UBA2392; family UBA2392; genus JACKID01. The sequence continues at coordinate 98,181 of JAIOJA010000008.1, read as the reverse complement.
TGCTCGGCACTGGTCTCGCCTTCCCCGGGGACCTCTTTTGCCACGTTGAACCCGGGAAAGTACGCGAAAGTCTGCGCGCGCTTTTCAATGTGCCAGCGCTGCGGGTCCAACTCGCCGGTGCTGACCACGCGCAGTTCCCCGTTGAACTGCGTGGCGTCGGCGTTAAGCACGAACGGCGTTTGCGGCGCCCATATGATTCCGAACTCGTTCTGCTTGCCGACTTCCAATGACGCAAGCGGCGAACCCGCAATCACGCGGTAGCCCGACCACGTAACGGAAATAGCAACGCGCGGATAGTTGTGCGGCGCCAGTTTGCTGGCGGGAATGTCGCCGCCGAAGAAGCCGTTGGCGTCGGTTTTGAACTCCGTGATCACCGGCAGCAACGTGCCGCCGGCGATGCCGTCGAGGGGGAAGAAACTGATGAGCCCGACGGTCGCTTCCGCAAGCCCTTCGCGGGCATCCTCGCTCATAATTTTTCCGTGGACGGGCGTGGAGGTCATTTCAGGCGGTGTAAAGCCCTCCGCGTGCCACTGCTCGGTCCATTTCTCCTGGTCGGGCGACTTGGCCAAGTCACCGGCGCTGCCGATACCCGCGGGTGTGCGCTTCAATTTGCGCTGCAAGGCGGGCCGCCCGCTGTCAACGCGGCGCTGCTCCTCCTGTTCGGCGCGTGTAGGCTTGCGCGGCGGGGGCGGAGTGCCTTTGCCCGCGGGTTTGCCGCCGCTGTCGCCCGGTGTCGGATTGCTGCCGGGCGTTGACCCCGGCTGACCTTGGCGGCTCCCATCCGTGCGCCCGGGGGTGCTTTCATCATGGTCGGTTGCCGTCCTTTCGCCGGTTTCAACAGACCCGTCGATCTCCAGCGGTGGGGGATGGTTGCCTGGCTTGGGCGCTGTGGGATTATCAGGTTGATCGACATCCAGGGGTGCGAGCTCGGCGGCGGCGGGGCCGCCGAGCTCGCCCAATGCCGTTGCAACAGGGTTTGCCTGCCCGTCGTCGTCGCTGAAGACGAACCACGCGCTTGCGGCGCCAATCAATAGCGCGGCGAACAGGATGATCAACAACCGGGACTGGTTCATGTTCCGCCTATTGTGTTTATCGGCACGCCCAAGGGCAACCTGAACAAATGAAAACCGGGACGCCGAGGCGTCCCGGTTTTCTGAACAATCAGGACTACTTGGCCGCGACTTCCAGGTCGGCCGCAACGTCCGCACTGACTTCGGCGCCGTCGTAGGCGTCGTTGACGTTGATCTTGGTCTTCTTGGACTTCTCGTTCTTTACCATATTGATGTGCCCATCTTCGCCCAAGCTCTTGGCGCTGAGGTTCTTGTCGTCGAAGACGTAGTTGAACTTGGCGTCGTGGGCAACCACCTTGTCGGCGTACTCGCGCAGGTGAATGAAGTAGGCCAGATAGTTCATGGTCTGCATGAACGCGCTGGGCTGGTACTTCAGCGTGCCCCACATCATCTTAAGCGCGAAGTTGCGCTTCTCTTTGCCGCCCGCGAAATAGTATTTCAGGATCAGCATGGTCGCAAACAGCAGGTGGATGCGTGGGCGCCCCAGCGGCTTCTGGATCCACTTGCGCGTCGGATTGTCGGCCGGGTTGGGCTCGTCGTCCTTCTTGCCGGGGAACGGCGGAACATCCCGATGCTTGCCCCACTGCTTGACGTTGGTCAGCCAGCGTTCGCCGATCGCATCCAACGTGTACGAGCGCAGGAACAGGTCGCGATAGCCGGTGACCAGCTCTTCGTAGGTCATCTTCAGCGGCTCGATATTCGTGACGCTGAGTGTGTTGTTGCCCTGTGCGGCACTGCGCAGACGCCCAGCCTTCTCAATGCGCTCATAGAGCGGCGTGCGTGGAATCGCCTGCAAAATGCCGAGCATCGCAATCGGGATGCCCGCCATTTGCAGGAATGTGTACTGGTCTTCGAAGATGCCGATGTCGTCGTTGTCAAACCCGACGATCATGCCAGCGGCAATCACGACGCCGTAGCTCTGGATAATCTTGATCGCGTCCAGCAGCGGAGTGGCGGCGTTCTGGAACTTTTTGGTTTCCTTCAGCTGCTCAGCTTTTGGCGACTCGATACCAAGGAATGTTTCGACCACGTTGGCCCAGCGCAGCAGCTCAAGGAATTCGACGTCGCGGGCGGCGTCTACGCTCATTTCAACGTAGAACGCGAGCGGATACTTGCGAGCGCGGTTCCAGTCGCCGACGGCCTTGAGCATCTTCTTGGCGTAGATGCGGTCGCCGACAAGGTTATCGTCCGCGATGGTCACGAAGTCGACGCCGGCGTCGGCCCAGGTCTGAAGTTCGGTGATGACGTTCTCAATGGGCTTGGCGCGCACCTTGCGCCCGTAAGTCACGATGATGTCGCAGAATTCGCAGTTGAACGGGCAGCCGCGCGTGGTCTGGATGCAGCCGACGCGGTATGCGCTGGTTTGAAGCAGGTCGATGCGGGGCGGGGGTGTATCGCGCAGGTCAACCTTTTCTTCCTGGACGTAGTTGTCCTTGTGCTCGCCCTTTTCCCATTCGGAGAGGAACTGCTTCCAGGTGTATTCGCCTTCGCCCTCGAACAGTACATCGCAGTGGGGGCGCGCGCGGCCTGGAAGCACGTTGCAGATCGGCCCGCCCATGCACACGAAATAGCCGCGGCGACGGAACTCGTCGGCGACCTCGAACATGCGCTCTTCCTGAATGGCCATGGAACTCAGCACGATCAAGTCGGCGTTGATCTCGAAATCCAGGTCTTCGACGTTCTCATCGACAATGACGACGTCGTACTCAGGCGGTGTAAGCGCCGCCAGGGTCGCAAGCCCGAGAGGCGGCATGACGGTCTTGAAGCCGCCGATTTCCTTAATGAAGCCGAAGCTCCAGAACGAGGGCGGGAATTTGGGGTGTACCATGGCGATGCGCTTGCGTCGCTTGGGCTGCTGTGTCGGCTCAACCATTGTGCATCCTTCTGTATGTATTGCCTTGCGTCCACAAATCAAAGGCGTAGTGACCGCGTAAGTCAACGGGTCATGGTACAGGTGCAAACCCATAACGTGTGGATAAATCCTGGGCGATTTGGGGCGCCTCCCTTGTTCGTGCGGAAAGCGGAGGGTTGGTTCACACCGGGTCGGAAAGCAGTGCGTTCGTTGCGGTCGATCACGCGTATGAAGTCTCCCTAAAGCGTGCAACCCATTCCTTCCGAATGGAGAGAAGCCCGGGTGTCCCGGGCGCTTGTATCGACTCTCTGCGCGCGCTTGCGCGAATGAAAGGAGCAGCATGTCTGACAAAAAAGCTTTTGTCGCTTCCCTGTTCGAAGGCGACCCGAATATCAACCAGTTGGAACTTTCGCGTGCAGTGCGCGAGAAATTCGGCAAGGGGCTCAGTTTCGTGCACGTGCGCAAGTTGCGCGAGGGCCACGCGGACGGCTCGTTCGATCGGCTGTGGTCTGAAATGTTCGCGACCGAAGCAGATCTGAAGCGCAGCGAGAAGACCGCGCCGAAGAAGAAGTCGCGCGGCGAGCGCAGGCGCAAGACCCTGCTGAAGGGACGCCGCGACATCGACCGCGACAAGATTGTCATGAACGCCTTCGACAACCATCTGGTCGTGTACCGGACTCACGAGGGGCTGATGCACTCGCAGGCCTTCAAATCGCGCAAGCGTGCCGAACGCCTGGTGAACCAGCTGCTGATTGAGGGCGTGCCGGCCAACGAGATCGCGCACTTCAAGCGCAACGAAATCAAGACAACGGTTGTGCTGTAGCCCCGCCAGAAGTGACAGGACCCCGCGATGTCGCGGGGTCCTGTTCGTTTTGCCGTTGTCTATTCCTTATTTGGGGCCCGGGAACCACGGATCGTCTTCCTTGATACGTGGACCGCTGCCTGGGGGTGGGCCCTTGCGGGGCTCATCATCCCAGCCGCCCTTTTCGTCCCAGCGTTCTTCTGCGGGGACGGGCTCACCCTTCGCATTCAGGTCCAACGCGAGTTGCAGCACGTCGCTGGATAGCCAGCCGGTGACGCCGTCGGCGTAGAGCACAACGTGCCCGCCCAGTGTGTCCGGCGTTTCCTGGTAGGCGACAATGAAGCCTGACTCCCAGTTTTCGAGCCACGTCTTGATGTTGCCCTTGGCCAGCACGATCGAACGGTAGTCCTGCTGTTCGTTCTTTTCGATCATGTCGGCGGCTTCCTTTTCAACCCATTCGGGCAGCTTGCCTTCGCCGTCGCGCACGACCTGGTCAAGTGTGGTCCACCCGATCAGGCTGATGTCGCCCTGCCAGCGGGCATCGAACGGGACCTGCAGGACGCCCTTGCGGAAGTCCTCCAGCTTGAGCATCGCGTCAAGGTCAGGTGCCTCGCCGGAATCCACGCGCCGGTGCAGGGCGCCGCTCAGGGTGCGCAGGTTATCTTCCGTGTAGTTGTAGGCGTTGCGTTTGGCGTTGCCCCCGCTGTTGAACGGGCTGAGCTCGCCGTCAAGAAACTGGCCGAAATCCGGCAGCCCCGCGATGCGTACCGCCACCTCCACGCCGTCCTTGTACTCCTTGAGGCGCAGGGCAAAGGTCAGGTCCGTGGCCGCGTCAACCGGGTTGGCGTCCAGAGGTGGACGAGAGTAGCGGTCAAGACGCTTCGACAGGTCTTCGTTCAGTTGGTTCGTGAGACGGGTGATTGCCCCGAAGTCGAGCTCAAGAAACTTGCTGCCTTCCTTCAGGAAGCTGCTTCCGCCCGTGGTGGTATGCGTGGCGGAGTCGGCCATGGCCTTGAGCCCGGCGATCACCGGTGTGGTAGCGTCCTCCTCGTATACGCCCATGGCGACGACAACCAGCAGCGCGTCGTCAGTGAAGCACCAGCCGTAAGGCTGTTCCGGGCTGACAGAGAACGTGCGTCCTTGGTAGCCGACGTCGGTGAAGCCCCGGAATGCGCCTTCCTTGTCGTTTTCGCGGGCCGTCGCCAGGATCGCCTTCGCCTTCGCGACATCCTTGATGGCGATGGCTACCCCGAGGTCGCTGGTGCTGAACAGGTCGTCGAAGCCGACCTGCCCGCTGGACATCGCGCGCGCGCGCTCGACGTTCGGCAGGGCGAAGACCACCGCTTCCGTGCCGAGAGCACCGAGAATTGCGTCGCGGGAGGTGCCGTATTCTGCAAGCATCTCGTCAAGCTCGCGCATGGCCTTGTCGATTTCGCTTTCGCCGCCTTCTTCACCCTCGCCTTCGGAACCCTCAGAGCCGGGCTCGGACTCGCCTTCCATATCCTGCAAGGACTTCAGAATGTCGATGGGGCCGAGGCTTTTGGGCTCGATGTCGCCGTCCTCGGGCGGCATGTCAGGGCCGGAGCCTCCGCCGCGCATGGCCTCGTTGATTTCGTTCGCCCATTCCTCTACGTCGTAGCCGAGTTCGCGGAGGTTCTCGAACGTCTGCTTCGCGTCGCCGATCTGGAGACCGGCGGTCAGGATGGCGCCGTCCGGCACGTACTTGAGCAGTTTGAATTCGGCCGGCTCGATGGCCAATTTTTCGAGCAGTCGGGTGGGGCGGCGTGTCTTGAAACTGGCGGCCACGGTAATGCCGCGCGCGGCGTCGTCGTAGTCGAGGTCGAACACAATGTATTTGTATTCGCGGAACTGCAGCCACTTGTCCACGCCGCGATAAATCCCTTCGGCGTCAACGCCAGCCTGGTCCTCGCTGGGCAGCAGACGCTCAACGGCGTTCTGGATTTCGCGCCCGATGATGAAAACGCTGAAGTCGTGCGGCGTGCGGGTCTTGACCCATTCGGAGAACTCTTCGCGACCGGACAGGGCGTCGCTGTAGTCGCCGGTGGACAGGCGTGTCAGGGCTTCGCGCATGGTGGTTTCGAAGTTCGCCACCAGCAACCCTCTGGGCGTGCTTGCGATATAGTAGCGGTCCATGCCGTACATGTTGTCGCCAAGGGCGTTGCGAGGCTCTTCGCGACGTTCTTCGCCGTCACTGGAGTCGTCGGGCGCCTCCGGCTTGTCGGTCGGCACACGGTACAGATGGTACTTCACCCCGCCGACTTCCTTGGTTTCCTCAAGAAACTCTTTCAGGAATTCCGGCTGCGGGTTGATGCTCGCGCCCTCGCGTGTCTTGAGATGCACGAGGTACTTCGGCCCGTCGAGGGTCACGTCAACCAGGCCTACTTCGACGCGCTCAACGGCTTCATAGCTGCCGAAAATGTAATCGAAGATCTGTTTGTCACGCAGGGCTTCTTCAGAATCCGGGTCATCCGCGTGCTGCTTGTCCATCATGCCGCGTGTGAAGCTCTTGAGTTTCCAGCCGCCCTTCGTGTCGCGCCCGAACAGGCGGTACAGGGCGTCAGGGCGGTCGCTGGTCATGTAAGCGATGGTGCCGCTGCGCGGGATCAGGTCGCCGGGTCCGGGGGCCTGTTGTGCGGCGACCGCGGTCGCCAGAGATGCGATGACCGCGAGCATTGTCAGTTGGAATCGAATCATGTTTGTCTCCGTATGCCTGTCTTGTTGTTACTCTTCGTCGGTTTTCTGCTGGTCGAGTATTTCCTCGGTGGTTTCCATCAGCCCTTCTTGGTCAAGCTTGACCTCCTGCTCATTGCCCTCGTCGTCGATGATTACGACTTCGACCTTATCCTCTTCCACCCAGCGATCGTAGCTGGGTGTCGTGCGCGGGTCGTCCATCTCGTACAGGGGGCGCAGGGCGTCGCGATACCAGTCGCCATCACGGGGCAGGGGCTTGCCTTCTTTCGCCAGCGCCAGCGCGTTCGTCAGCGCCTCCGGTGTCAACGCGACGATGTGCCCGTTCCAGAGTACCGCCAGGTGATTGCCCCGCAGCCCCGGCTTCGCCTGGTAGGCGCAGAGGATCGGCTGCCGGATGTCAACGTCTTCGGGGACTTCAGCGATTGCGTACTCGCGGGGTGTCTCGTCGTCGGCGCCGAAAGGGTCAATGGACCACTCCTCGTTTACCAGCAACCCCGTGCCAAGCAGTTGCGCAACCTTCGCGGCTGGCGCTCCTTTGATCGCGTAGTAAGCGCGCGCGGCGTCCCGTACCCGCACGAAATCGTCCCGTATCTGCCGGTTGCGCTCCACGTCGCGGAAGTGCAGCGCCATGCCGCGCATTTCCTCGCGGCTAGGCCAGCCGGCCGCCGCGAAGCGTACGTTGACGCTGGATTCATTGCTGCGGGCGCTGCCTATGAGCACCGTCTGGCGAAAGAAATTCGCCAGAAACGGCGTTGGGTCCTCGTCTTTTTCCGTATCGTCGCGGTCAATGCCCTGGTCGTCTTCTGATTCCCACATCCAGGCGCGGCTGGTGAGCCCGCCCATGGTTTCCAGCATCGAGCCGAAGTTGATGTACATGTGCAGGCTGCCTTCGCCCCACAGCAGCCCGTTGGCCGCCTGCCAGGACTTCATCGCGTGCAGGTTCATGTTGCCGGTGCGTGCCAGCACGATTCGCCGCACGGCGTCAAGTTCGCCCAGCAGCAGGACGCCGGTGTCACCTTCGAAGTCCATGAACGCAAATGCCAGCTCGTTGTCCTGGTCGTGATGAATTTCCACGCCGTTGACTATGGTGATCGGCGTGATTTCCCCTTCGGCCTGTTTGAACGGCTTGCCCAGCACCGAATCGATGAACCGACTGAAAAAGAAATCCTCTGCTTGCTTGCGGTTCTTCAGCCCGAGAATCGCGGCAACGGACGCATTGCCGGACCCGCCTTGCTTGCCCGGCAGTACTACCCCGGCCTGACCCACGCCAAGTTGGTCAAGCGTGTCCTTCAGCGAGCAGTTCTCGTCCTTGATGCTCGCCTCAAGATCATCCCAGGCCTTGACCAGTTCCGGCTGCCCGGCGGCGTTCGCGCGTTCCGTGAAGAATGCCTTGATGCGGTCGTACATGCCGCCGACATCCTGCACGCAATCGGTCATGGCAAACATGGCGTCGCCGGGGATGAAGCTGGTGAACGGCATTGGTTGCGGCTTTACGCGGAGCGTGTCGAACCAGCCGGGCGGGTTGTGGAACACCAGGTTGGCGTCCATGCGCAAGGTAAGGGCCGTTTCATCCAGCCAGAAACCGGCAGCGAAACTCTTGAACTGCTCATACTGAACCAGGTTGAAGAAGAAACGCACCTGCTCATCGTTCACGCCCAGCATGTACAGCAGCATCTCCTGCATCGGGCCCGAACTGCCCTTGTCGCCCGCCAGGCGCTCCATGGTGTTGATGACGGCCTGCACGTTCACGAAGAACACGGATTGCGGCGCGTCAAATGGGGCAATCGCTTCCTTGTAGCGGGCGTTGCCAAGCAACGTGTCGATCGGGTCCTCAGGGAAGGAAATGTAATCGACGGCATCCTTGACGGCGTTCTCGCTGGTCGCGATCACCAGGTACTTGTCCTTGAAAACGCTGATCCACAGGTCCTGGATTGTCATGAGGCTGCTGAACGGGTTCATGTCCGGGGCGAAGTCGTCGCGGGACTCGGTCGGCAGCAGCGGAAGATAGACTTCGTAGATCAGCGTTCCGTAATAGTCGTCCACGCCCGGCACCGTCATGGCGCCTTCTTTCTCGGCATCCTTCAGCGCGCGGGCCAGCGATGACAGATCCCGGTGCTGGAACACCACCTGAAACTTCGGTCCGCTGACAGCCACGTCAAGCAGCCCCAAGGCCGTGCCCTCAACGCCCTTGGCAAGCGCGCTGACTTCTTCGTCCGACAGCTCGAGTTCCAGGCGGTCGCGGGCAATGTTTCCGAGGTCAGGCAGGTCGAACTGACCCTCCAGCCCGGCGAATATTTCCTCGGGGTTCAGGGATTCAAAGTAGTCGCTGGTGTCCGCGCGCAGGTAGACCATCGTGGTACTGGGGAAGGCCACCGCGAGGTCCACCGGCTTCTGTTCATCCGGGTTGTTGTCCTGTGCGACCAACGGCGTCGCCAGCAACAACAGCAGCAAATATGCAAACGCAACTCGCATAGAACCTCCGTTCGGGGCGGCCATTCTACGTGACTTTACCCCCGAATGCTAATCCCGCCTTGCGCGCAATCCGCAGCCGACAGATCGGAATAACATGCCGCAAAGCCCCGTTTCAAAGGGCGTCCGGCGCTGTAGAATGGATTGCGATGGAAGAGTTTGTCGAAAAACAATATGGCGAGACGGAGCGCTTCCAGCGCGACCCTGTTACGCCGACCGCGAACACCGTCTACCTGAAGGTCAAATCAGAGCAGGTCAAGGGCATCCTTGGCAGCAAGTACGCTGTGCCACAGGGCTTTGTGGGGCTTGTTCAGGAAAAGGACGGCAAGAACAAAGTGCTTATGCCCGGCGAAGAAGCGGGCGGCGAGTTCACGGCACACCTGCTGCGCGACCGCGACGTGCGCATCCCGTTCAATGCACAGCAGGGTGTTACCAGCGACGGTTTTGACGCCAGCGTCAACTTCGAGCTCAGCGTAACCCCGGATGTCACCCAGCGCGAAAGCATAGACGCCTTCATTGAGCACAATGTGGAGGGACGCCGCCACTTCGACTGGCCCCTTCTCAAGGCCGAAATGCAGGAGCAGGTGACGGCGGCCGTGAAGTCGGTGCTGAAGGAATACACCGTCGAGCAGGTGAACGATGAGGCCCTGCTGGCAGAAATCCGCGAAAAGATCCTGGCCCGCTGCGGCAGCGAGTTGCAGGCGAAGGGCATTGCGGAAACCACCCTGGACCTCGGGCGTATCCGCAGTGAGGGCTTTGAGCAGCACAAGCAGGAACTCGCGAACATGCAGCAGCAGGGCGAGCGCGAGCGCGCCAAGCAGGAGGTGCAGGCCGCCATGCTGCGCGACCAGATGGGGCAGGAGCTTTCACGCCAGGAACTCGAGGAGTTCCTGGTAAGCGCGCGCGAAGAAGGGCTGATCAAGGAGCACGAGCGCCAGAAGGCAAAAAAGGAACGACAGTCCGAGTTGGACAAGCTGGAAACCCTGTACCGCGAACAGCAGCACAACCTTGAGAAGGCGCTGCGCTCGATGGTGTTGGAGGACAAGCTCGAGATGGACTCGATCCTGTTCGACAAGCACATCGAGGTGGTGAAGAAACTCCGCGGCGAGTTGTCGGAAGATCGAATTGAAGTCTACATCAATCTGATACGCGACGAGCAGTTGAAGGCCGACCTGCTGCACCGCCTGATGATGAAAAACATGTCGCCTGAGCAGATATCAGCGATGGCGGAGATCGAGGCGCACCGCACGCGGCAGGTGGAACTTGGCATTTCGCGCCCGCGCCTCGAGCCCGTGCGCGAAGAGCACAACGAGCAGGACACCGGAAAGGTGAAGGAAGGCGACTCGGTCAAGATCGCCGAAACCGACACGCAGGCCACTCGGCGCGAAGCCGAGCTTGATGATGAGGATGTTGCCAGCGTGGCCGCGACCGCGATGAATGAGGCACTGGGTACGGCCCTGTCAGAGGTCACTCGCGCCGCAACGGTTCACGTGCCGGACGAAGAGACCCGAACGGACGAGATCGAAACCGAGGAACTGGAACAGATGGTCAGCGACCCGGAGCAACAGGCGGAGAAGGAATCCGAAGCCGGCTCCGAGATCGACTGCGTTGCACTGGTGACATCGGGCCGGCGCGTGTTCGGCATTGATCCGCTTACGCAGACCAATCTGAACGAGCCGCTGCTGTCGCTTGATTACGACAGCGGCAACCTCGGCAGCCTGCGGTCCGTCCGGATTTTCGGCCAGGGCGCCGACCGGCAGGTTCTCGCCGGTGCGCGCAACGGCGTCTACACCACGCTGGTGCAGCACCAGAAGGCTCACCGCGAATACCCCATCGGCCCCGGCGTGGACGCCCGCACCGGCATCAACGCCGCCGTGGTGTATCACGGCTTCATTTACGCGACCCACAGTGAGTTCGGTCTGTTGCGCTGGCCCAAGTTGCAGCCCTACAGCAGCGCGGTGCAGGTCATGCCCGAGCTGATCAGCAAGTTCAGCACCACGCGAAACCTGCAGATCTTCAATGACCGCCTGCTGTTCGCCAACGGGCCGTCCGTGCTGTTGCTCGAGGCGACCAACGACTCCGGCAGCACCCTGCGCGTTGCGGCGCGCTATCGGGGCACACGCCATGAGGTGACGGCGCTCGCAAGCGACGAAAAGTACGTGCTGATCGCGGACACCGCGGGCGACGTGTATGTGTGGGACCCCGCATCAAGCGAGCCGCCGGTGCTGGCGTTCTACGCCGGCACGGCGATCAGCGACCTCGCGGCCTCGGCGCTCAGTGGCGATCGTCGCTGCCTGCTGGTTGCGATCAAGCGCCCGGTGGTGCCGATGCTGTTCCGCGACGGCAGCACGGCGCTGGAGTTCACGGCGCCCGAGCCCGTGCGCACCTGCGACGTGTTGAACGGAACCGTCATTGGCCTGAGCCGTGACCGCATGAGGATTTTTGCCTGGCGCGAGAATCGCCCCGACTGGCCCGCGTGGCAGTTCCAGTTTACGGAGCCCGTGCTCGATGTGCGCCTAGTGCCCCCTGCCGCCATCCAGCGCGAAAGCGGGCGCTTCGCGAACCAGTCCTCCAACAACCTGCGCGCCGTGCCCAGACCCGGGCCGAAGAAGCCGCCGGGATATGCGTAATGGGCGACCACGCCGAATTTATGAGCCTGCCCGACAGCTTGCTCTGGCGGCGCGCGCTGAAACTGTATGAGCAGCGCGACTGGTTCATGGTACACGAGGCGCTGGAGGTACTGTGGAAGCGCAGCACGGGCCGGGACGCCGAGTTCTATCAGGCCCTGTTGCAGGCCGCGGTCAGCCTTTACCACTTCGGGAACGGGAACTTCGCGGGCGCGCGGCAACTGGCGAAATCTGCGATCTCGCGCTTCGCCGACCTGCCGGCAACCATGCACGGCGTGGATCTGAAAGGCTATCTACACAAGTACGAGGCCGTGCTGAGCCCGGTACTGAATAACGCACCGGATTTGAAGCCACTTGACCCGTCAAGCTCGCCTGTGCTTGGCTAGTTTGTAGTTGATAGTTAGTAGTTGGTAGTTACTACAAACTACGCATTGCCAACATCGAGTGAGGCGAAACCCATGACCGATATTCCACCGCCGGCACAACCGATCGGCGTAGAGATGAAGCTGCGCAAGGTCGAGCTGCCGGGCGACGTTGACAAGGCCTACCAGGACTATGTGGATCACATTGACGCCCGCATTCGCAAGGGCGACGACCGCAACGACATCTGCCGCGACGCGCTGGTAGAGGTCTTTGGCGAGCAGTCCTCGACGCTGGCGCGACTGCAGTTCGACCCGCGCAATGTGACCCTGGAGCCCGAGTACTACGGCGACTGCGACCCCGAGCGCTACTACAAGGTAAAGCCGCTGCTGTGGCTGTGGTACATGTTTGATCGCAGCCCCGCCGGCATGAACATCGAACTCGGCTTTCGCGTGCGGCGTATGCTTGCCGCTCACATCTTCAAGCGCGTCGGCAGGAATTTCAAATGCTTCCCGTTCGTGGAGTTCACCTTCGGCTACAACATGGAAGTCGGCGACAACGTGGTGATCCACCGCTGGGTAATGCTGGATGACCGCGGCGGCATCGAGCTTGGCGACAAATCAAGCTGCGCCGACTTTGTGAACGTCTACAGCCATACCCACGACATCAACCTGCAGCAGTTCGTGGACAACAAGAAGACGGTCATCGGCCCGCGCTGCCGCGTGACGTATCACGCCACCGTGCTGGCCGGCACGAAGATGGGGGAAAACAGCATGTTGGGCGCAAGCGGGCTGCTGACCAAGGACGCTCGCGAACACGCCGTGTACGTAGGCATCCCGGCCAAGAAGGTCAAAGAGAAAGACCGCGAACTTGCGCAGCCTTCCAAACACAAGGAAGAGCGCTTCTAGCGTGTTTCTGAAATATCGGGCGGCGTAGCTGGACGGCCCTTCGGCCTTTCAAAGGGCAGGAATACACAGCACCAGCCGGCGGGCGCTTACTTGCCGCCCCAGGCGATGCTGACGACACCGCGTTCGCCAACCAGCTCGTCGTAGGTTGTTTGCTGGGCCGAGCCCATTTCGTTGCGGATGGCTTCGCTGGTTTCGCGCCAGATGGTGTCCCATTGCTCGCGCCCGTCTTCGCTTTTGCCCTGCCCGGCAACCATCAGGTCGGCGATGCGGTCCGTGGTGTCGGCCATGATCTCGGTGATGCGGTCGCGTTGATACTGAGTCAGGGCCAGCCTGGCGTCGAGCTTCTTCGTGATGGTCTCGCCGGCTTCGCCCATCCAGCCGGCGGTTTGCTTGCGTGTGGCCGCTTCCTTTTCGGCGCGCTCCTTTTCGGCGGCCTTCTCCAGCGCATTGGCGAGGGCGCGTTCGACCTTGGCCTCCAGCTCCGGACTGGCCGGCTCTACGGTGCTGCCGTCCGGCTTGGCGGTGACTCCCTCCGGCTCGGTGCTGGCGGCGGCTTCTTTTAGCTTCCGGTTTTCGTTCACTAGGATCGCGCGTTCGTCGTCGGCGTCCTTGAGGCGGACTTGTAGGCGCAGCAAGTCGCCTTGCAGGTTGGCGATGGCGTCGCTGTTGCGCCGGGTTTCGCTTCGCACGGCCGAGTCGTCGTAGCTGTCCGCTTCAGCGGCCACAGGCGTGGGGACAGGCGCAGGCGCGACGGGGGCAAGCTGGCTGAACACGAGCGCGCCCACGACGCCGCCAACCAGCGCAGCAATCACAGCAGCAAGTACAGTTGTGGTCTTCATGGCAGCCTCCAAACAGTCAGACTATCAAAATCAATCGATCGCATCTGGTCAAAGGTGAATCGAGAGACACGCGCGGCGTGCGAGACAGTATGACGCGGGTGCGTACGGTGCGGTGCGTGGGTTTTTTTTGATTTGTGCACCCAGTGGGTCATGATGCGACATCACTTAAGGCAGGTCCCCCAGATTGGCATGAAATCTGAAAAGAGGACTGAAATGGCATACAGCAACACGGTGCGCGAGGCGCGCTACCGGCTAAGTGAGGGACAACAAGGCGCCATTATCACCAAGTGGTATCGGGACGTTGAGCTTGATGGTGACGGGCAACCGACTGGCGTCATAGTTTTCGAGGCGTTTCTGCAAGACGACACTGGGCAGCCTCGCTGCGACCTGGCGTGGAAGTCCGAAGTCACCGCCGACGGGGAGTTGAGGCAGGTTTACACTTGCGACGGTATCTCGTGCGATGGGCCCGAAGGGTGCATTCTTCAGTACTCGCTGAATGATGAGGTGTACCTCGACATCACGGAGGATCAGCAGCCTAAAAGCGATGAGAGTTGCTACTTCAGGTGCCGTTGCAGCGGCGAAACGCCGAGCACATAGATGAGCGAAAGACGGAACGTAGGAATGCGCGACAACCCGGGTGTCCGCGGAAGTTCCGCCGACAGTCCTTTTGAGGAGTTGTGCGGCGTTCATATCGGCCAGGCATGGGGCATGGCGTCTCGTTTGACGACATGCAGCGCCGATGCGGACGACGTCATGCAGGACGCACTCGTGGTCGCATGGACCAAGAGGGCCATGATTCCACCGGAACCATGGCCCTGGTTCTGTGCCGTAATCACGAACTGCGCCCGCAACCACCAGCGAAAGAACGCGCGAGTTAAACCCATGCCGTACATCGACCCGGATTCAAGAAGCGATTCCGCCGCTCATCCCGCTCGCGCGTTGCAGGCGGACGAGCTCAGGGCTGAATTACAGGCGGCGATTTCCGAGCTGAGCCCTGAAGAACACGAGGTTGTTGCGCTTTGTGTCCTCGGCGGCTTGACGCAACAGGAGGCAAGCAAGGCGACCGGTGTGAACATCAACACCGTTAAAGCACGGGTCAGGCGTGGCACAGAGCGCCTGCGCGAAAAGCTGAAGCACCGCCCGAGCGGCGTCGAGGCGTTCCTCGCCCTTCCGGCGTTTCCCCTGCCCTCGGGCGGACTGGAACGCGCCGTGTCGCGATGGGTCTCCGTTGCCAAGAACGGCGGGCCGATCTCGTACCTGCCGCGCCTCACGATTCCGCAACTTGCGGTCGCAGGCTGCCTGCTGGTCGCATTCATCGTCGCGGTAGTCGTTCTGGCGCTGAACCCGCCTGGCGCAGACAGCGAAACCGAGAAGGTCACCGGGGCAGAGCTGATCGAACCGCTTCCCGAACCGCCCGATCAACCCGACCAGCAAACGGCCGCCCCGGACGGGCCGCACCAGCCCGCCCGTCCCGGTGCGAATCAGGAAGCTGTCGATATTGCCGCCGGTGGCGCCGGCCACACGTTCCCAGACAGCCATCCTGATGCGCCCGACGAAACTGCCGTGCCCGTCAAGCCGGAGGAATCCGACCAACTGCTGTACATGTCGGACAAATATCCCTCCGGCGAGTTGCGCTCAGAGGGCACGGTTCTGAAGACCGCCGATGGTTACTTCGTGCATGGGCACTGGAAGTACTATTACCGCGATGGAACTCTTCAGGACGAAGGTGAATACATCCGCGGCAGCAAGCAGGGTACCTGGAAGAAGTACCACCAGAACACCGTGTGCGCCTCACAAGGGACTTTCGTGGACGACCAGAAGCACGGGTTGTGGGAGTACTTCCGCCCCGATGGCAGCCTGCTGGTTAGAGGAGAGTGCTTCCGCGGCGAAAAAAACGGCACATGGACGGGCTATTTCGCCAGCGGCAACATCTGCGAAACCACCGTGTGGCAGCACAATGCACGCAACGGCTGGCGGCGGCGCTACGACGGCGCCGGGCGGCTGATCCTTGATACGGCCTTTGCGGACAACCGCAAAAATGGGCAGGAGATCGAGTACGACCCGGCCACGCGCCGCCCGCGCAAGGAAACCAGCTACTTCAACGGCCTGAAGCATGGCCTGGCGGTCGTATACGATCCCGCCACGGGATACGTGATGGAAAGCGACCTGTACTGGTTTGGCGTTCTCCAGGACGACTGAAAATCCGGCCAGTCTCGAAACTTTTCTGCACCCGGATGCACCTGCCGCAACATTAGTTGTGAAGACGCCGGTCGCAGCAGCGCACAGGCATCTCAAGCAAGACGCGGGCACGTCCCGACGGTCCTGTGGTCAGGCAGGAAATTAGAGCGCCATCTCGCAGCAGAGCACAGGCTTCGTCGTGAGTCCGGGCACCAGGAAATCGGAGAGCACTTCCGCCAACGTGTGGCCTGATGCCCCACGTTGTGTTGCGCGCAGTGCGATCCCGGTCTGGTGTCAAGGTGATCAGCCCCTCCGATCACAAGCGGAAGCGCGAAATTTAGGGCTGTGCTGGCCCGAGCGTACCGGCCGGCAAGCTGCCTCGCAGGGTTGGCAGGGCGAAATCAGGTCTCATGCCGAGCTGACTCGCCCGACCTGGATGACGCTCATCACTCGGGGGACAACCGGTCTTGTGTCTGAACGGCCCGGATCGGTTTCCTTGGTGGGCGTCATCCGCGAGGCCGCGCGGGACCCGCATCATCTTGAGGCACATCAATGGCAGCGGAGGTCAGCAAGAAGCGGAGTCTGTTTCGGCGGCGCAAGCCAGGTGGAATCCGCATCTACCCCATTCAGAGCTTCGAAACTTGCAAAGAGCGAATTGTCTTCGACAACCAGCGCATGGGCATGATCTGCAACGGGCAATTCGCGTGGCAGCCCCTGCCGCCGAATCGCAAGACCAACGCGCCCTGGTTGCCACTTACGCGCATCCGGACTTGACGTCGGGCTACTTGCTGCCCCAAGCGATGCTGACAATGCCACGTTCGCCTAACAGCGCGGCAATCATCGCTACGAACTGAGTCGTCGATTTCTCGGTTTCTCCCGCAATAAGGCCATCACCGTTGATGAACGGCGTCAGGTCAATGGAAAGTCGGTCGGTTATTGCCCGCTGCGGCGCAGGCGAGTACCGAGCGCGAGCAGGCTTATTGCACCCAGCAGGGTCAGGATGTGAAGTCCGCGGCCGGTGTCAGTCGAGCAACCGCCGTCGTCGCCACCGCCTCCGCCCCCACCGCCGTCGCCGTTGTTGGTTCGGATCTCGTCGGCTACGGAAATGTTGTCCACGATCCATTCGTCGATGCCCAGCGTGCTCGCACCTTCCACGACGAACGCGAGTTGAAAATCGCTGGAGCCGAGCAGAACACTCAGGTCGATCGACTCCGAGGTAACTACGCGCGTCCCAGGCCCGCTTTCCTGGACCGTGAAAATCTGTGTCCAGGCAGGCACGCCGGCGTCGTTGTCGATGTACCAGATTTCGAATGCATTGTTCGGCCCACCAGCTCCCGTAAAGCCGTCGTTGACCAGGTTGAAGTTCAGGTACAGATTGGTCGAGAAACCGCTGGCATCCAGGCTGGGGGTGATCGCAGCCTTCGAGTAGTCGCTGATTGACGAGACTCCCTGGTAGGCGTCGAAGCGCAAGAAGATTGATCCGAAATGGCTCGGCGCGCTGGTTGCCCCGCCCGGCGTACCGGCCGAGCCGTCGTTGATACTCCACTCCGCCGCCGTCGCGGTCGCGCCGGCCTGCGCCGGGGTAAACTGCGGGTCGGAAGTCCAGCCACTGGCGGGAAGGTTCAACCCGGTGGCTGTGTCGACTTCGGTGGGCGAGTTGGAGACGCCTTCAAAGGTTTCGTTCAGGAGATCGGGTTGGGCGTTCAAGCTGCCGGCCACCAGGGCGAGAGCCAGCGCGAAAATGCAGAGGTTCAGGTTGTTCATGAGTGCGCCTCGTGTTGTTGATGTGTGAGCGGATCGACTATGACGAAACACACGGGCATGTCCAAATCAAAAGTAGAAACTTGCGCGCACTTCAGCGCTTTGCGATGTACTTGCTGTGCAGTTTGCGAATCACTGGACAGGAAAATCGAGCCCAGGCGGGATGGGTCTGCCAAGCAGGCGGCACATTGCCCCGACCTGGCCCTGGTGCTGGAAGATGTGGGTCTGGGTGCGCAGGATGATGTGGGCCGGGACCAGCTCGCGCTCGTGTCCGCCAAAAGTCGTCATTTTGCGCGCTGTGTTGAGCTCGGCCTCGTCGGCGGTTTGCAGATACGCGTGCGTGACGCCCGCCACGCGCTCGCGAAATGCGCGCAGGGCATCGATGCTTGCGTAGTCTTCCTCAAGCTCATCCACCAGCATCAGGCCGTGCAGCACGCCGACCCAGTATTGCTCGGCCCCGATCACGTGATGAAGCTGCAGGCGAATGCAGGGATAGCCAAACCCCTCAACTTCCCGCGCCAGCTCGTCGTCCGAAAACCCCGCGCAATGATCCATCAACTTCACCAGACTCTGGTGAGAACGGGTGTGGATGTCGAACAAGCTGGCGTGAGTGTGCATAGCGACGCTCCAAATGAAAGCTGGGCCGGTCACAAGATACCCGACCCCGCGACATACTGATTGCTCGCCTACTCTTCGTCGCTGGGCTTCTTTTTCTTGCCCTTCTTCTCTTTGGGCTTCCTGTCGCCGCTCACCTTTTTGGCGTGGCCTTCCAGGCCTTCTTCCATGAGGGTTTTCACTACGTCGTCGGCGTGGGCTGTGGCTTCTTCCTTCTTTTCTTCTTCTACTTCGGCCTCAGCCTGCTCGAAGGCCTGGTCTTCGCTCATGATCTTCACGACGCTGGTGATTTCGTCGTCGCTTTCGACGCGCATGAGTCGCACGCCCTGCGTGGCGCGGCCGATTTCGCGCATGCTGTCTTCGGTGACTGCTGTCCGCAGCACGACGCCGCCCTTGGTCATGAGCATGATTTCGTCGCCCTCGAAAATGCTCTTGGCGGCGACGACTTCACCGTTCTTCTCGGTGACTTTCAGATTAATGATCCCCTTGCCGCCGCGGCTCTGCAGGCGGTATTCGTCGTAAACGGTTCGCTTGCCGTAGCCCTTCTGGGTCACGGTCAGCAGGCTGGCGTTGCGGTTGACGACCGCGGCGTCCACGACCTCGTCCCCCTTGCGCAGGCTGACTCCGCGCACACCCGCGGCGACGCGACCCATCTTGCGGCAGTCGGTTTCGTTGAAGCGAATCGCGTAACCCTTGCGCGTCGCGATCACCAGCTCGTCCTGCCCGCGCGTGAGCATCACGTCGATCAGACGATCACCTTCCTTCAGCTTGATTGCGCGTATGCCCTTCTTGGTGACGTTGCTGTAGGCGCTGAGCTCGGTCTTCTTGATCTGCCCCTTTAACGTGACAAACACGAGGTTCTGCCCGGTGTCGAATTCGCGCACCTTGATGCAGGCGCTGACCTTCTCAACGTTGCTGATGTTCAGCAAATTAATCAGCGGGCGACCCTTGGCCGTCTTGCTGTACTCGGGCACGTCGTACACCTTCAGCCACAGCAGTTTGCCTAAACTCGTGAACACGAGCAGGTAGTCGTGCGTGCTGGCGATGAAGAAGTGCTCAACGTAATCGCCTTCTTTGGCCTTGCTGCCTGTGCTGCCCATGCCGCCGCGGTTCTGGCGGCGGTAGGCATCCAGCGGCACGCGTTTGATGTAGCCCTCGGCGCTGATGGTGACGACCATCTGCTCATCGGGAACAAGCTTCGTGATGTCGAAATCCTCGACTCCGTCCGTCACGATTTCCGTGCGGCGCTTGTCGCCGTGGCGCTTCTTGATGTCGGCCAGGTCGTCCTTGATCATCCCCATGACGCGCTCTTCGCGCGCAAGAATGTCCATCAGGTCCGCGATTTCGGCCACCAGCGCGGCGTATTCCTCTTCGAGTTTGTCGCGCTCAAGGCCGGTGAGCTTGCTGAGCGTCATGGCCAGAATCGCGTCGGCCTGGGCGCGGGTCAGCGTCTCGTTGCCCTCGATACTGTGACCGCCTTCGGTCTTCACCTTTTTGGCGAACTTCAGGGCCATCAGCTTTTCGCGCGCTTCGTTGACGTCTTTTGAGGCGCGAATCAGCTTGATGATCTCGTCCATCTTGGTGAGGGCGAGCAGCAGGCCTATGACGATGTGCTGGCGCGCGCGGGCCTTGTTCAGCAGCCAGCGGGTGCGGCGCAGGATGACTTCTTTTCGGTGGTCACGGTAATGCTCACAGATCTGTTTCAGGTTCAGCGTATGCGGGCGTCCTTCGACGATCGCAATGTTGATGATGCTGAAGCTGCTTTGCAGTTGCGTGTGCTTGTACAGCTGGTTGACCACAATGTTCGGGTCGTCGCCGCGCTTGACCTCAACGACAATGCGAATGTCTTTCTTGCTGTAGTCGCGGATGTCATGCACGCCGGTAATGCTGCCCGCGCGTACAAGCGCCGCAATGCGGTCGATCAGCGTGGTCTTGTTCACCTGATACGGGATTTCGGTGATGGTGATGTTGGTCTTGCCGTGATCGCCGTCTTCGATTTCGATTTTGCCGCGTACGGTCAGAATGCCCCGCCCGGTGCGGTAGGCGTCGGCGATGGCCTTGCGCCCGTGGATCACGCCGCCGGTGGGAAAGTCCGGCGCCTTGACGTGCTTCATCAGGTCTTCGACCGTGCACTCCGGCTTGTCAACTAGGTGGGTGATCGCGTCGCAGACTTCATTCACGTTGTGCGGCGGCATGGATGTGGCCATGCCCACGGCGATGCCACCTGTGCCGTTACACAACAGGTTCGGGAATTTGCCCGGCAGTACCGTCGGCTCTTTGCGCGTGCCTTCAAAGTTGTCGACGTAGTCGACCGTGTCTTTGTCGAGATCTTCCAGCATGTCCGTGGCGGCGCGGGTCAGGCGCGCCTCGGTGTAGCGCATGGCGGCCGGCGGGTCGCCGTCGATGGTCCCGAAGTTTCCCTGCGGGTCGACCATCAGGTAGCGGGTGGCGAAGTCCTGGCCCATGCGAACCAGCGTCGGGTAGACGACCGATTCGCCGTGCGGGTGATAGTTGCCCGAAGTATCGCCGCAGATCTTGGCGCACTTGCGGAACTTGGTGGTCGGCCCGAGATTCAGGTCGTTCATGGCCACCAGTACGCGCCGCTGTGATGGCTTCAAGCCGTCGCGGACGTCGGGCAGGGCGCGGCTGACAATCACGGACATGGCGTAAGTCAGGTACGACTCGCGCATTTCGTCGGCGATGTTCAACGGCTCAATGCGCCCGTCGGATGGTGGTGGTGCAGCGTCCTTCTTAGCCATGAATGCCTCGCAAACCCGCAGAAGAGGCGAACTCTACCCGGATCGGAGCACCAAAACAAGCCGCAAGACGGATGATGGATCGCCCGAAAACCCTCTATGTGAAGGGCTCACAGCTTGTTGGACGTTTGTGGGACGAATGCGGGAAACGGGCGCCTAGATATTCATTTCAATCGTCGAGAACAGCAGGTCTTCCGCTTGCTCGGCCGGTACGGGTCGGCTGAACAGGTAGCCCTGGGCCCAGCGGCAGCCGTTATCGTATAGGAACTTGAGCTGGCCTGTGTGCTCAATGCCCTCGGCGATCACGTTGAGTTTCATCGCTTTGGCCATGGCCAGAATGGCGGTGCTGATCGCGATGTGGTCGTGATCCTGGGGCAGCCCCATGATGAACGAGCGGTCCAGTTTAATGGTCTCGATCGGCAACTTGCCCAAATACCCGAACGAAGAGTAGCCGGTGCCGAAGTCGTCAATCGCCAGCCCCACGCCCATTTTCTTTAACTCGTCCAAGGCCGTCATTTCGCCCTTGGCATAATCGATGAACGCGCCTTCCGTCAGTTCCAGCTTCAGGGACGCCGTCGGCATACCGGTATCTTTCAGCACGTCGCGCACCAGGCTGACGACATCTTCGCGCTGCAACTGGTAGGCCGACAGGTTGACCGAGATGGTGGTGAAATCGCCGATGCGGTCTTTCCATTCGCGGTTCTGTTTGCAGGCCATGTGCAGCACCTGGCGCCCGAGGTCGCAGATCAGCCCGGTCTCTTCGGCCAGGGGTACGAACTTCGCCGGCGACACAAGCCCTTCGCCGGGGCGGTTCCAGCGCACCAGTGCTTCGAAGCCGGCGACGACGCGTTTTTCCAGGTCGACCACAGGCTGGTAGTGCAGGGTGATCTCGGTGCTGCCGATGGCGCGACGCAGGTCGGTTTCGAGGCGCATCATCATGACGGTGCTGCTGTGCATCTCGATATCGAAAATTTCAAAGCGCCCGCGCCCCTTTTCCTTGGCGCGGTACATGGCGATGTCGGCACGGCGCAGCAGTTCTTCGCCGTCGTCCGTGTCATCCTGGCTCAGGGCAATGCCGAGGCTGGCGTTGGTTTTGAGAGGTGTGCCGCGCACGTTTACGTCTTCCTCCAGCGATTTCAGCACGCGCTCCGCGACATGGATCGCGTTGCGCATGTCGACGATGTCTTCCAGCACCACAGCGAACTCGTCGCCGCCCAGGCGCGCGATGGTATCTGAAGGGCGCATAACTTCTTGCAGTCGACTGGCGACTTCAACAAGCATCGCGTCGCCAGCCGCGTGCCCCATGGTGTCGTTGACCATCTTGAAGCGGTCAAGGTCGACGAACATGACGGCGCAGCGATGGCCGGCGTGGTGATCGCGACGCGCAAGCGCGTGGTTGATTCGGTTCATGGCAAGCGCGCGGTTCGGCAGACCCGTCAGTTTGTCGTGGAACGCATCATGCAGAAGCTGGCGCTCGATGCGCTTTTTTTCGGAGATGTCCCGGATGACCGCCAAGTAAAGGCGTCGGCTGCTACCCGCGACATCGTTCATGGTTACTTCCGCGTCGAAGGGCGAACCATCCGCCCGCGTCGCGATGAACTCGCGCGGCGCCTGTAACTGCTTTCTCACCTCGCCGGTACCGGCTTTGCCTGGCAGCGGAAACACCGTCACGCCTTCTTCGTTGGGAAACAGGCTGCCGATGTGCTTGCCCGCGATTTCGTTGAACGAATAGCCGTACATTTCGCAAAGAGCGCTGTTGGCGGTGACGATGTGCCCGGCGCCGTCGAAAGTGACGATGCCGTCCGCGGCGGCCTCGACGATGGCTTCCATCTCGACCTTGTACTGCTGCAACGAGCCTTCCGCCTCGCGCAGTCGGCGACGGGTCTTAATCTGCTCAACGGCGCGGGTGATAGTAGGGATCAGCTTATCAAGGAAATCAACGTCTTTGACCAGGTAGTCGATCGCCCCTCGTTTCATCATCTGGACCGCGAAGTCTTCATTGCCATGCCCGGTTGTGACGATGAACGGAGCCGCCAGGTCCTGCTCCTCAAGCAGATCAAGAAACTCCGCGGCCTGCATGTCGGGCAGTGCATTGTCGAGCAAGATGAGATCGGGGCGCCGCTCCCGGATTCGCTCCTGGGCCTGTGCGCAATTGCCGGCAATGGTGGCACCGCAGCCGAGCTCTTCAACGGCGCGACCGACGAGCATCGCAACGCCTGCGTCATCTTCCACGATCAGAACCCGCATTTTTTCCGCAGCCATGCCTTATCCTCCCAGCACGGGAACGCAGGTAATCTGCAGGAACGCCCCCAGGCGCTGGATAACGGTCACGAACTGGTCGTAATCGACCGGCTTCGTTACGTACTGGTTGCAGCCAAGCTCGAAGCAGCGTCGTATCTCTTTGGGGTCGTCCGTCGTGGTCAGCATGACTACCGGAATCAGCCTCAGTTGCGAGTGTTCCTTGATTTTGGCCAGCGCTTCGTCGCCACTGACTTTGGGCATGCGAATATCGAGGAGCAGTACGTAGGCGTTCGTGAAGTCCAGCGCCGGGGCTGCATCCGACTTCGCGTGCAGGAAATCCAGCAGTGCAGCCCCATCTTCAAAGTGCTGGATCGGGTTCTTGATTCCGGATTCACGCAGGTTGCTCTGTATCAGACGGGCATGCCCCGGGTCATCTTCCGCGAGAAGGACCGTTGGAGGCGGACAATGGGGGTTGCGCTCAAATTCCAGCATGGTGGACCTTCTTGGTTGAGTTGTTCATCTCGGATGGTCTTGGCGCCGGCACCGTGACGATGAACTTGATGCCGATACCGTCGCTGGTTTCCGCGCGAATGCTGCCGTTGTGACGATCAAGGATGCGCCGGACGATGCTGAGCCCCAGACCTTCGCCCTTGACGTCGCTTTGAGGGTTCAAGCGGTGAAACACCTCGAATATCTTCTCAAGCATTCCGTGCGGGATGCCGATCCCGTTGTCTTCGATCGTGTATTCGCTCTGGCGGCCGCGTGCGCGCCCGTAGACCTTGATGTGTCCCCTGCGCGCGGGGTCGAGGTACTTGATCGCGTTGTCGATGAGGTTCGTGATGACCTGGTTCAGCAGGGCTTCGTCGCCGATGCAGCAGGGCAAGTCACCAACTTCGAACTCGACTTCCCTCTCACGCAGCGAGAATTCAAGCGCGTTCTTCACGTCCTGCACCAGTTTGTTCATGTCCAGCACCTTCAGGTGCAGTTCTTCACGCCCCAGGCGGGACAACTTCAGCAGGCCGCGGATCAACTGGTCCATCTTGCGCGAACTCGCGTCGATGAATCCGAGCGCTTCCGGAATGCGTGCTTCCAGAATCGAGTGCAGCTTCTGCTGTTGTTGGTCGGTGAGTTCGACGCCGTTCAGCGCGCCGCGGATCTCTTCGCACGCGTGCCGCAACTCGCGCCCGAACCCCTGTAGGTTCACCAGTGGTGAGCGCAAGTCATGCGAAGAGGCGTAGATGATGCTCTCGAGTTCGCGGTTTTTTTCTTCAAGCGCGCGGGTCAGGCTCTGGCGCTCCTTTTCATGCCGCAACTCCGGAGACACGTCCTTCAGCAACCAGACAAACTTGTGACCCTCCGCTGTGCGGAAGGCGTTGATCGACACGGCCGCGCGGAAGTCTTCACCATCGCTGCGCAGCGCGTCGATCGCCAGCACCGCACCTTTAAGGAAGTCCATGCCCCCGGTGTTGCGTCGGTCGATGTCGATGGCCCTGGCGACCTCAGGCGGAAACAGGGACAGCACAGGTTTGCCGATCAGCGTTTTGGCGTCGGTGCGGAACACGTCGCCTGACGCCGGGTTCGCGTCTTCTATGACGCCGTCAACGCCGACGGTGATCACGGCGTCGGGAATGCTTTTGACCAGATTCGTGAGGTGATCCTTGCGATGCTGCAGCTCCTCGACAAGTCGATTCAGCTCCGACACTTCCGTGTGGGTGCCGAGCATCCTCACCGCGCGTCCGGATTCATCGCGAGTGGCTACACCTCTGCAACGCACCGATACCAGGTGCCCTTGCTTGTGGCGGTATCGGACGACCTGATCGAACGGGCAGCCCGGGTCCTTGAAGTGGCGTTTGAAATTATCGAGCACCAAGGGCAAGTCATCCGGATGGATGTTTTGTTGCCACCAGTCGGAATCATTGGGCACTTCGTCGTCCGTATAGCCGAACAACGCCTTGTAACCAGGGCTCAGCCATACGTGCTTCGGCTGCTGAACATCCCAATACCACATGCCGTCCAGTGCGCCCGATTCGAGGTATCGAAACACAAGCGGATCGGAGCCCAGGCGCTCCAACAGTTCCTGCTTCAGGTGGTGTTCCTGGGTGCTCACTTGGCAGCTTTCCGCACAACAGAAGTGCAACCCGACTCGCACGCCTTCAAGTGTGCGAGTGACGCAAATTGCCCTGAATATCAACTACACGTTGTTCGGCGCGTGGATCACTGGATAGGCTTGTCTGACGAACACGGGTCACAAGCCACGCGCACTGCTTAGTCGCAAAGAAACGAATCTGTGTCTGATGGTCTTCCATGGAATGGCATTATATCGACATCCCTTCAATTTCTCGAATATGCTTTTTTGACCCCACTTGATGACACTGATGCGACAGGTTGCGCCTCACCATCATCAACTACTTGCTTTCTCAGATCGTGCTGTCGCTGCTTCGCGCTTGGGCGAGCGCGCCGCCTCCCCGTCTGTCGTGCAGTTGCCAGTTCGGGTCGCTACCCGCCCTGTCGTCGAGAGCCTGACAGATGACCTGGTTCCCGTAATTCCATGGCGTGTACATATCCATATTTCACCGCACCTGAGGCGCAAACCGTGCGACGCACGATAATACAACTTCTAGTACGTTGTGACCACACAAAGCCGTACGAATTGTCATGTAATATACTAGGATCGCATGACTCGCACACAATGTATTGCAGAGAGCGAAGTCGCCATGCGCGAACCTGTCACATTACCCATAGTGATTTCGGGCAAGTTCTTTTGTCGCAATAACTTAGAAAGTCGTTCATTATGTGTGATGACCCGGCGGGGCGTTCGCGACCCGCGAATGCGTGACGCGCGGGCTCCAGAAAATCTGACACGTCAGATATCGAGGCGGGTGAAGAGGTAGTCCTTCAAATCGTCGATGGCTACCCGTTCCTGCTCCATGGTGTCGCGTTCGCGTACGGTGACGGTGCGATCCTCAAGACTTTCGAAGTCCACCGTGATGCAGTAGGGCGTGCCGATTTCGTCCTGGCGCCGGTACAGGCGGCCGATGCCGGCGCTGTCGTCATACACCGTGCGGAAGTGCTTCTGGAACATGCGTTTGATGCCCTTGGCCATCTCCACGATCTCAGGCTTGTTTTTCTTCAGCGGAAACACGGCCAGCTTGATCGGCGCCAAGGCCGGGTGCAGGCGCAGCACCGTGCGGCTGACTTCCTCCATGAACTTCTCGGTCGGGACGCGGAATTTCTTCACCGGCTCCAGGTTCTCCGCGCCCGGGTGGTCAAGCGTGAGCAGCACTTCATCGAGCGATTCCGGCAGGCGGTTGACCACGTCTTCAAGCTGATCCAGGAACGCGCGCACCTGCACCGGGTCGTGTTTGGTTTCCTTGCCGGCGGCGGCGTCTTTTTCGGCGGCTTTGATTTTCTTTTCCGCGTTGTTCTTGATCATGGCCGCGTCGGATTTGATCTGGTCGATCTCCTGTTTGGTGGGCTCCTTGACGACCTCCTCGTCGTAGGCCTCGCACAGGAAGGTCAGCATGGCGCGCGTGACGCCGGCCGACGGCTCGATCACCCAGGGCACGTAGCGTTGCTTGGCGTCGGGGTCGAAGTAGTCGAAGGTCTGGTTGCTGTCCTTGTTCGGCTCCAGCTTCAGGCGCTTCAAGTCTTCTTCGGGCACGTCACCGCTGTGGGCGGTCAGATCGAAGTCCGTGCGGTTGGCCACGCCCTCGATCTCGCCCCAGCTAAGCGAGCCCGGGAACTTGTACTCGATGTCCGTGGTGGCCTTCGCGTAATGGGCCAGCTCGTCCGCCGCCTGGGCGCGCTTGCGGAAGCGTTCCTCAATCTCTTCCATCTCAACGTTGCCCGCAGTCGGAGGCGTGGCGTAACGCAGCCACCAGCGATAACGCTGATCGATCCATTCCTCGTGCCACTGCTCGTCAGTCTTTTCGCCTTCGCCAGTGAACTGCGGCGGCTTGATGAAGAACTCAATCTCCATCTGCTCAAACTCACGAGTACGGAAGATGAAGTTGCCCGGCGTAATCTCGTTCCGAAACGCCTTGCCCATCTGGGCAATGCCGAAAGGAACCTTGCGCGCCATCGAACGCTGCACATTCTTGAAATTGAGGAAGATGCCTTGTGCCGTTTCAGGGCGCAGGTAGGCCCGTGCGGCGATCTCCTCAGGAGTATTTGGCGCTGCCTCAACCGGTCCCACATGGGTGACAAACATAAGGTTAAACTGTCTCGGAGCCGTCCATTTGCCCGGCTTGCCGTCTGCCGGATCCAGCACCGCAGCCGCGGTAAGCGGATCTCGCTGTTCCGGCTCGAACATCTTGGAATCGGCCCGCGGCACGGGGCTGTCGGCGGATGCCCGTCGGACTTCATCTTCGGTAAGGCCGAATACGTCCATCAGAATCGCCGCATTTTCAGACTTCATCTGATCCGTGGACGCCGAGAAGTGAGTCTGCACTTCGCGGTAGTGGTAGATCAAGGCAGACGCAAGTGCTTCGGGGTCTGGCGAGATAGTGGCCTGTCGACTGGGTGCCGTAAATGTAGGTGCGGGCTTAAGTATGTCGCAGATCGCCTCGAGGACTTCTGCGCTCTGTCGCTTGAGTAGATGATCCAATCGATAGCGGCGCTTGGTCTCTCTGTTGTCGACGAGAGGGTCCGTGAACGTTGCCTCGTGGCCGGAGTGTTGCCAGACTTTTCGGCTCATCAGAATTGCTGCATCCAGCCCTTCCATGTCGTCTCGGGCGTACACCGACTCTTGCCACCAGATTCGCTTAACGTGGTTCAACATTTCCACGCCCAGGGGGCCGTAGTCCCAGAAGCTCGCCACGCCGCCGTAGGCGGCACTGCCCGGAAAGACGAATCCTCGCGTCTTGCAGAGATTTACAACTTGCTCAAGACTCTTGGCGGGCATGATGACTCCGACTGAACTGCATTTTCACCACAGAGCGCACAGAGGACACGGAGAACTGCCGAGCCCTTCCCTCTGTGTGCTCTGTGCTCTCTGTGGTGAACAACAATCCGGCACACACGGGCTGCGCGTCTAGCTACCAGTCAGAGAACGTTTTGCAAGGGGCGAGGGTTTCGTGGTGATTCCCGCGGGCTGGAAGCCCGCGGCTCAGATGCGGACAGGATGTCCACACCACGTCACATCTTCAGCGTAAACACGTACCAGTAGGCCACGGCTGCGGCGCTGCCTAATACCGTGACGCCGATCAGCTCGGGCAACACGTAGAGCATTGTGCGGAAGCTCAGTAGGCGCAGGCAGGCCGAGACGATGGACAGCTTGATGATGCGCCCGGGTTTGGCTTTCAGGGGGCGCTCGCCGGACACATCCCAATCCGGGTCGAGGCGCAGGCGGACATCATCGAAAAAGCGCTTATCGTTCACCTGCCGGTTCATGTCGTGCAGCAGCCCTTGCAGGTTGCGCAGCGACAGAATCGACGTCACCAGGAAGTAGATGAACAGGCCGGTCAACACCAGCCCCAGCACGTAGC
Organism: Planctomycetota bacterium; assembly: GCA_019912315.1. Taxonomy (GTDB): domain Bacteria; phylum Planctomycetota; class UBA8742; order UBA2392; family UBA2392; genus JACKID01. Next base: position 69,505 of record JAIOJA010000008.1, on the reverse strand, counting down.
GATAGCTCGTGTAGGGTTCGGCGCTTTCCAGCAGTCGGGCGAGTTCTTCCATGACACCAGCCTAGCAGCCCTGGGGGCTATGTTTATACTTTCGGCCATGAGCGACAAATTGCGCAAGGAAATCCGCCGCGTTTTCGGCGAATGGGAAGCCGGGCGCATTACCTGCCAGGGTGTGCAGCATTGGGCCAGCGCCACCAGCACTGAAGGCGCGGACGTTTATGCGACCAAGATCGTGCAGCACCTGCGCGGCCTGGGCGAGTACTTAATCACCACGGACGACATTCCCGTCTACCTGAAAGGCCTGGAGTTGCCGCCGCATGAGGGTGTGACGCACCTTGAGCACGAAGGCACAGTCTTTGACGTGAAGGCCCGCGCCACAGACCTGAAGGATGACCCTTTCTACGGGCCGCACACGCAGGCCATTCTGCGCGATCTGGGCTAATCCGGGTCGCTGCCATCGGCGCGCTTGTAGGTGCTGGTTTTGCCGGGCAGGGGCGGGTGTTCGTCCCATGTGAAGTGGCGCTTGCCGATGATCTGTCTTGGCAGGAACTCGGTCTTGTCGTCCTGCTTGTCTGTGCGCGCATCCCAGCTCAGCACGCAGACTTCGTGCACGTTGTTCTCGAAAAACTGCATGCGGAACTTGTACGTGCCCGGCACCAGGTGCACCCAGTCGCCGGTCTTTTCCCGCTGGTAGTGCAGGTTGTCGTCGGCCAGCACGATGTTGTCATCCAGCCAGACCAGAATCCCGTCGTCGCTGCGGCAGGTGAAGCGGTAGTCGCCCTCAGTCTCGATAATCAGCGCCCCGAGCCATTCAATGGCGAAGGTCTCTGCGGGAAAGGGCAGATCAAGCTGGTTAGCGTTCTCGTAGTTTACCCAGGGCATCTTGCGCACCTGGAAGCAGTTCAGCGGCTCAGGGTCCGGCATCTTGGTGTAGCCACCCGGGTTGGGCAGGTCATACAGGTAGGCCACTAGACCCTTGTTCAGCACGTCGATGAAGTATGGCTCGCCGGTCACGATCGATTGTCGTGGGACAATGCGACCTTCGCCAAGCCCCGTTGGAAGTACGCACGTGACCGTGAACTTGAAACCGCCCGCGTCGGGCACGACGTCCATGCCGTCGTCCGGGGTGTCCCACGCCATGGGGATGCCGTCGATCGTCAGCGACAAGGACTCGAACATTTCCTCGTTAACCTTGCCGAAGGCACGCAAAGTGATCTCGCAGGTCTGTCCTTCGCGGATTGAGGGCAGCGTGGACGTCACGTCAAAGGGCAACTGCGGGGGCTGCTCACCTTCGGCAAACACCGGCTTCGCGCTCAAGATTTGTGGCGGCTTCGGCGGCACTACGGGCGGGAAAAAGAGGTGGTTCTGAAGCGTCTCAACAACCTGCCAGCTCGGTTGGAGACCCATCGGCGGCACGGAAGGTAACGACGGATCACCGTTGTGCATCTTGACCACGCTCAGCCCAGCCGGCCCGGATTCACTCGTCCAGTCGATGCTGAGTGTGAGGTAGTGTTCTTCGTGGTTGCGGACTTCGAAGTCGAGTGTGGTCAGGTTGAACTGTTCCTGTGTCGGCGCGGTGGTTTCCTTCAGCACTTCGCCGAGTTTCACGCGCAGGCGCCCGTAGGTTTGAAAGCGCACCAGCGCCAATTCGCCCTCGGCCACCCAGCCGGCCGGGATGCCGACTTTGCCTTCCCAGTGGCAGGCGAGCGGGTTGTTGCGGAAGGGCAGGTCGATCTGGTCGCGAGTCTCGAACATGAACTCGCGCTCAAGACGCACAACATCAGGCTCATGCAGCGATTCGTCCACAAAGTCGTAGTTCGACCAGCCTTGCAGGTTGTGCCAAGAAGCGAATAGCCCGAACTGGGTGGTGACTGAGAATTCGACCGAATTGGATGGATACTCACCCATCGGGCTGGCCACAGTCTCACCATCCAACACCCAATTGGCGAAATCCTGTGCGAAGACAATTACTTTGCCACTAGTTGCGCCGATCGGCACGCGCACCGTCACGCTACCCGAATCCTGCTTCAGTACCGACGCTTGCTGGCCAGAGAACGTCACTCGCACTTCGCGCGAGCCTTCCTCGTTACCGTATGGCGTGATGTTCTGTCCGTAAATCGTGATCTCTTCACCGATCTCGCCTTCGTACTTGTTAAGCCTTGTGATAATCGGTGCATTGTTGCTCCAGAGCGCTTCCGGGAGCATCAGCATTTCGGGCGGGACAGGCACCGGCTTGCTTTGGCCTTCCGGCACGTGCATGAAGTTGCAGGCCGCGAGGGGGTCGACCGGGCTGCCGTTTTCGCCTTCCATGTAGTCGATGCGGATGGGGTGCAGCCCGCTGCTGAGCGTGAGGACGGTGCTGACCTCGGTGTAGTCGCGCATGTCGTTGAACAGGATCGTCTCGCCGTCCAGCGTCACCACGCCGGTGTAGTCGGCCCCGAGATACAGCCAGTAGTCGGCGTCCTCTGCGATGACGAGAAAGCCTTCCCACACGCCCATGAAATTGCGCTTATCGAAGGGCAGGTCGGCCCAGGCGTCTTTACTCGGGAAGTACACCTGCGAGTCGATGCGCGTGATGTCCGGTGTGCGGTCGTTCAGCTCCGGTTGATTCGGGTCCAGTATGCCCGCAAGCGGGTTGCCGCTGAAAGCGTAGTACTTCGCGTACAGCCCGCGCCTATCCTGCAGCAGCTTCGGGTTCACCTCGTCGAGGTTCTTCTTGCCCGTCTCCTTGGCCAGTTTGCGCGTGCGCGGGCGGGCGTTGCCGAGGCTCTGGTTAGGCGGGCGTTTGATGGCTTTCAGGGCGTCGATGCGGCGCTGGCGTTCCGCGTCGAGGGCTTTCTGCTCGGGGGTGCGGTTGTCCGGCTGGTTTGCGTCGTCCGTCTGGGGTGATTTCCCCCCGCCTTCCGGGCGAGGTTTGGTGCCGTTTGCTGCCGCTTCGCGCTCGGCTTCGATTCGGGCTTCCTCCCGGGCAGCTTCGATGCGTTTGCGTTCTTCCTCGTCGATGTTGTCGAGGATGCCCGCTGTTTCCGCGTTGGCGGGCGGCTTCACGACCGGCGTGCCGCTGTCGTCAAGGCGCGGCGGCTCGAGATCCAGGGCGTCGTCGGCGACTTTGTCCGCAGGCTTGGTGTCTTCGCCGCCGATGAAAGGAATGAATCCGCTGCCCTCCGGGCGCAAGATTGCCCAGGCGCCTGCCAACAACAGGAAGGCGAGTATCAGCAGGGTGGCAACCAGATGGCTACGTCGCATACTGGAACAGGTTACAGGGATCAGGTTTCAGGTAACAGGGAATCCATGCTGGACATCACATGGCAAGTCGCTATTCCCTGACACCTGAAACCTGTAACCTGAGACCTGACCGAGGAACGCGATGAACGATCCCCAGCCACACACCCTTACCCAAAGGCTGGATGAGAAGATCGCCGAGGGCATGAGCGAGGAGCGAGAGCTTCTTAAATCCCTGCGCGATCTGTTGATCAAACAAGACTTCGAGGACGCCGTCATTGACCAGGTCACCGGGCTGGTCGGGCACCTCGAGGAGTTGTTCCTGCTCGTGATCGTCGGTGAAGTCAAGGCCGGCAAGAGCACGTTCATCAACAGCCTGTTGAACAGCGACATCTGCAAGGTCGGCGCGATTCCGACCACCGACAAGATTCACGTGCTGAAGTACGGCGACACGGTCAAAGAGCGGGTGATTGAAGAATTTCTCGTCGAAAACCTGAGCCCGCACGAGCCACTGAAGACCATCAACATCGTCGACACGCCGGGCACCAACAGCATCGTCAAGCGCCACGGCGAGATCACCGAAAGTTTTATCCCGCGCTGCGACCTGGTGCTGTTCACGACCAGCGTTGACCGCCCGTTCAGCGAGACGGAGCGCGAGTTCCTGGAATATATCGTCGAAGGCTGGGCGCGCAAAATCATCTTCATCATCACCAAGAAGGACCAGAAAGAGCCGCACGAACTTGAGGACATCCACAAGTTCGTGGGCGACAGCGTGAAGAAGTTCTTCGATTTCGACCCGCAGATTTTCATGGTCAGCGCCAAGGAAGCGCGCAAGGCGAAGAATGAGCAGAACGACGGGCTGTATGAATCCTCTGGCTTCAAGGCGCTTGAAGAGTACCTGTTCGAGCAACTCAGCGCCGGCGAAAAGCTGAAGCTGAAGCTCGAAAGCCCGATCAACAGCTCGATCAGCATTTGCGACCGCACGTTGCAGGCCTTCACGGCGCGGATGTCGAACCTGAAAGACGACAAGAAGGTTCTCGAGAACATCAAGTCGCAGCTTGAGCAGTCCGAGAAGGACATGTCCGAGAACTTCGGGCGGTTCATACTCGAGATCGACAACGTCATTCTCGAGATGGAAAAGCGGGGGCGCAACTGGGTCGACGACAACGTCAAGCTGACGAACATGGGCATGCTGCGCAGCTCAGAGCGCTTCAGGGCGCGCTTCAAGGAAGACGTGATCAAGGACTATGAGGGCAAGATCGACCTGATCCTAAGTAAGGCCGTCGATTGGTTCATGAAGAAGTATCTGAAGATCTGGCAGGACACGACGGAGTACTTCAGCGACCAGGCCGCCAAGCGTCCGCACGATGGCATGGTCGGGAAAGTCGGCAAGAAGTTTGAGTACAATCGGGAGAAGATCTACGACCTCGTGCGGGCCGACGCGAAGGATCGCATCAACAAGTTCGACTATGAAGAGCAGCTCAGAAAGTTCATGGGACGTTGTGCTACCGGAATCAACACGGCAATCGGCGGAACTCTCATAGGAATTGGTGGTGCAGTGGCCGTTCTTGCTGCCGGTGCCGCTACAACATTGGCTGTGGATATCACAGGTGTTACTGCCGGTATCGTGCTGACCGGCCTGTCTTTGGCGGTCCTGCCCTTTCAGCGTCGCAAAATCAAAGCCGAGTTCAGCAACAGTGTTACTGAGCTGAAGGCTGCTTTGACGCAGGTGCTGGATGAGCAGATCAAGAAGGAAGCGCGCGAGGCCGTGGACAAGATTCGCGAAAGCTTCGGCCCGTTCTTCGACTATGTGAACCGCACGACCGGCACAGTGGAAGAGTCACTGAACCAGGTGAAGGGGATCAAGGACGGCTTCCTGCAACTGAAGCTCAAGTTCGGCATGACCCTCGAAGAGGAAAAAGACGCCATCGCCTCGCGTGACACAAAGACCATACCCAAGGCGGACAAGCCCGAGCCTGAAGAATCTGATGAGCCCGAGTCTTCAGAAGCCTCAGCGGAGCCTGAGGCAGACGGGCCCGAACCGGATTCCACCGAAGAATCCGAAGAAGCACCCAACACAGAACCACCCGCCGAAGAAACCAAAGAATAGCTAACCGGGCCGCCAACGCGGCCCGGTTTCTTTTCCGTCACCAACATCCCTATGATGCGCCCATGCATGCAGAGCGCGCCTACCTGTTTCGCCATGCCCTGTTGCGTGACGCCGCCTACCAGCTGTTCACGCCGGACGGGCGGACATCGCTGCATGCGCTCGCGCTGGAGATCATGGAATTCGTGCTCGGCGGCGAAGACTCGGCCCTTGAGCCGTTCGCGTCGGAACTCGCCGATCACGCCCAGCACGCCGGACTGAACGAGAAGCAACTACGCCTCCGTAGACTCGCGGCCGCGCACGCCGGCAAACTGTACCGAAACAACGAGGCCATCGAACACCTGGAGCGCGCGCTGAAACTTCCGGGGCTCAGTGCCGATCAGCGCCTGACGTTGGCACAGGGGCTCGGCAAATACCTGCTGAACGCGTCGCGCCTTGAACGCCTGCGCCAGTTGCTCGACGAGTATCTGCCGAAAACTCCACGCGGCAGCGCCACGCTTCCGGTGTTCCTGCTGTATGAGGCCGACTTCAACTACCTGTCTCGCCAGCCGGAGAAAACACGCGCGGCCTATGACCGCGCCGCTGAGGCCGCCCGTGAGCTTGGTGACCACGTCACCCTGGGGAACATCCTGTGCAATCGCGCGATCCTTTCGTGCGACAGTTGGGAGTTCGAACAGGCACTGGAAGAGTTTCGCGAGGCACAGGCGATGCACGCGCGGGGCGAAAACCACGCGGGAGTCGGGCTTATGCAGGCGAACATCGCCTACGCGCTGCAACGCCTGGACCGTTACGACGAAGCCTTGCAGGCGTATGACTCCGCGCTCGAAGCGCTGGAGCGGGCCGACGACAAGACCGCCATCGGCAACACGCTGTCCAATCGCGGGCTGGCGTACCGGCGACTGGGGAGAATGGACGAGGCGTTGCAGTCGCTGCAGTCTGCCGCCGAGATTCTGCGTCCCCTTGGCGAGCGTTTCTACTTGTCGCAGGCGCTGGCTAGTGCGGCGATGATACAGGTCGACCTGGAGCGCGCATCGGAGGCGGAAGCCCTGGCGGCGGAGGCCCACGAGATCGCGAAAGAGGGCGCAAACCCCTACACCATCGGCATGTCCCTTATTGTGCGGTCGGGTGCGCTGCGGATTCTCGGGCGCTGGGACGAGGCCGAGTCTGTCGCCTCACAGGCCATCGACGCGGTGCCGCTGGAGATGCATCGCGGCTATGTCGTGCAGGCATACCTGAATCACGTGGAGATTGCATTGGGCGCGGGCGAGTTTGAGAAGGCGCGGGCCAGTGCAACACGAATGAACGAGCTGGCAAATCAGGATCTTATGTCCCAGATGGCGAGTGTCGCGCTAGCCCGCGTGGCGCTGTTCGACGGCGACTTTGACCGGGTGCACGAACTTGCGGAGCAGTTGTCCGAGCGCTCGGACGACGAGACAAGCTGCACGCTACTGACGCTGGCCGTGCGCGCTGCGTGTGCCCAAAGGGATTGGGATCGTGCGGAAGCCCAGACTGCGCGCATTGCAGGCGTACATGAGCGCGCGTCGGGACTGGAAAAGATCGACGCCGAGAACCGTCTCAACGACGCAGTGGAGTTGATCCGCAACGGAGCACAGAACGCGGAGATGCGGCGAGGCTTCCTAGAAAACGAAATGTCAGTTCGTGCCTGGCGCCTGCTGGGCTAGAAAATCCACTGCAGCTGCAGGCGGATCTCCTGGAAATTGCGCCAGTCGCTGACGCGCACAGTTCGTGACGTCGCGCCGCTGCGTGATGTCCCGTGAGGCAACTGCTGTGTGACGTAGCGGTAGTCCAGTTGCAGCTTGAGATTGTCGCCGTGGAAGTAGTACGCGAGGCCGCCGCCGTATTCGTAGCTGTCGGCGCCGAAGCTGTCGCCGTCAATTTCAGCGTTGGTTCCGATCTGGCGTGACTTGAACTCATCGAAGTCCACGTAGCTGAATCGCGCGGCGATGAGCAACTCGTTGGCCAGCACGAAGTAGCCTACGTCGATCGTCGCGCCGAAGTCGGTAACCGCTTTCGCCAGGTACTGGTCCGCCGCCGGGTTTTGTTCTTTCAGATTTCCTTTGGGCGAGAAATTCACGCTGCGCATGTGCAGCGCCCAGTTCACACTGAGCCCGATCCAGCGGAAATGCCCGTCCGCCGTCGCGTGGAATATCTGCGCGTCAACTCGCTTGCGGCCGCTGGCCGGTGGGGCCGCTGACGCGCCGGCGTCGTTGTTGAAGTAGATGTTGTCGAGGAAAGTCGTGAATCCATCCACCCGTGCGCTCATGTAGTTTGCGGCGATGCCGACAATGAAGAACCAGGCCGCCGCATCGTCGATCGAATCCAAGTCCACCATGTGGCGAAACACCTCGCCCATGGGGTGAAACTCAAGACGCCCGGCTACCATCAACTGTGCATCTACAAGCTGGCTGAAGTTCTCCGCGTTTACGCGCCAGTCACTGTTGCGGAAGCCGCCCTCGAAGTGCTCGGTCTTGCGCTGGTCAGATACGTTGATGCCGTTCGTTCCAATGCTGCCGCGTCCCTGGGCGCCGTCTTCGCCGGCGATCACGCCGTTGAACACACCGACTTCCCATAGCAGCAACCCTTCGTCGTAGGGCGTGTCGTAGAGCCCCAGACGCCCGGAAACGCTAACCCCCTTGCCCCATCCCTGGCTGAAGGCTTCGTCCGCGATGGCGCGGTCGGCCAGCCCCTGGTTTTCGTGATCGACCAGGTATTCCCAGCTTGCCGGCACGCGCATCTGGCCGACGGTCAGGTTGAAGTACGGCTCCGGCGCCCAGCGGAAGAAAGCGTCTTCAATGCGCACGCCACCCGTGGGCCAGCTGTAGACCAGCCACAGGCGATACTGGAAGGAGCGGTCAAACAGGTGCCCATGGATGAACGTGCGGATTCCTGGGAACGTGAAGTTCGTGAAGTCGCGCCCGTTGTCGCCGTCGTTGCCTTCGGCGCGGGTGTCGTGGTAGGTGAGGCGAAACATGGTCGCGGTGTGGATGCTCAGGGCAAAGCTGCCGTCGCCGGTTTCCCAGCGCAGCCCGGATTCTCCGAGCTTGCCGTCAACTTCCTTGGCAATCAGTGCGGGCGCGCACAGCAGCGCCGCCACCAGCAGCAGATATCGCATGGGCACTCCTTTCCGGGGCGTGATTCTAGTACCTGAAAGTCGCGCCTGCACGTTTGTTCAGACCTTCATTACATCCTTGGTTTTCTTATCGAGCGTGTCGTCGATGTCCTTGTTGTGCTTGTCCGTCAGCTTCTGGATTTCTTCCTTGGCCTGGCGGTGGTCGTCTTCGGTCAGGACGCTCTCCTTCAGGCTGGCGTCGGCGTGCTTGATGCCTTCGTGGCGAGCGTTGCGGATGCCGACCTTTGACTTCTCGGCGATCTCCTTCAACTGCTTCACCAGCCTCTCGCGGTTCTCCTGCGTCATGGGCGGGATGCGGCAGATGATCACCTTGCCATCGTCGCTTGGTGTCAGCCCGATGTTGGCCTCAAGGATCGCCTTGGTAATGCTCTTGGCCTGGCTGGCGTCAAAGGGCTTCAGCGTGATGGTGGCGGCGTCCGGTGTGTTGATGGTCGCGGCCTGCTTCAGGGGCGTCGGCGAGCCGTAGTAGTCGAACTTGATGTTCTCGACCATGGCCGGGCTGGCCTTGCCGGCGCTGATGCCGACGAACTCGTCGTGAAGGTGTTTGACCACCTTGTCCATGGCCTCTTCGGTTTCCAGCATGATGGTTTCGTAATCGCGCGACATGGTCCGCTCCTTCAAGAGGCTTTAGGTTATAGGTTGCAGGCTGTACGGGTAAACCGCATTTCAGGAGGCGGGAAAGCGGGCATAACGCTCAGCTTTCGATCAACGTGCCCACGTCTTCGCCGCGGATGGCGGCCTCGATGTTGCCGGGCACGTTCATGTCCGTGACGAACACGGGCATCCTGTGCTCGCGGCAGAGCGCGATGGCGGTCTGATCCATGAAGCGCAGGTTTTTCTCCAGGGCTTCCTGATACGTGAGTTTCTGGAAGCGTTTGGCGTCCTTGTTGGTGACGGGGTCCTTGTCGTACACGCCGTCCACCTTGGTGGCTTTGACAATCACGTCGCAGCCGATCTCGATTGCGCGCTGGGCCGCGGCGGTGTCCGTCGTGAAGTGGGGGTTGCCCGTGCCGGCGGCGATAATCACGACCCGCCCCTTTTCCATGTGGCGCATGGCGCGGCGGCGCACCCACTTTTCCGCGACGCGGGGCACGTCAATGCTGCTGAGTACGCGGGTCTGCACGCCGATACTCTCGCAGGTGTCCTGCAGCGCAACGGCGTTCATTACCGTTGCCATCATGCCCATGTAGTCGGCCGTGGCGCGCTGGATGCTGGGTATGTTCAACTGCGCCCCGCGCACGAAATTGCCGCCGCCGACGACCACCGCAAGTTCAACGGGAATCGCGAGAATGTCCTTGATGGTGCGCGCAATGGCGAGCATCCGCTCACCGTCAATGCCCATGCCTTTGGACGGCGAAAAAGCCTCGCCTGACAGTTTCAGCAGCGGGCGCTTGAACCTGGCGTTCGTCATGGCCCGGTTTTTGCAAATCGTGCGCCCGACCGCAAGGCGTGTGGTGCACGTGGAAAAGTTGAAAGTTCAAGGTTGAGGGTCGAAGTCGTGGCGACTGCTGAACCTGGACTTTGAGCCTTTGACCTTTAACCCTGTTCGTTCCCGGAAACCCTTATGGTTCAAGCATTCCGTCCCGCTTGCGCCTCCGGGGGGCGGGGTTAGAATCACGCCACTTACGAGAAAAAAACCGCATTTCATAAGGCTCCGGACATGGCAGAAGACGGCAAACCCCAGATCGCTTACGGGCTTCAGGGCGTGGTCATTGACGACACGCATATCTGCAAGATCGATGGCGAAGTCGGCAAGCTCTACTACTACGGCTACGGTATTGAGGATCTGGCGCAACACTGCAGCTACGAAGAAGTCGTCTACCTGCTGCTGAAGGGCGAGCTGCCGAACGCCGAGCAGCTTGGCGCCTTGAAAAAAGAACTTGTCGCTGCACGCGGGTTGCCCTACGGAGTTCGCGATGTCATCAAGAGCGCGCCCAAGACCAGCGGCCCCATGGACGTGCTGCGCACGGCCGCCAGCGCACTGGCCCTTACCGATTCCGCACCCAACGACAACACCGAGGCCGGGCGCTACAAAAAGGCCATCCGTCTGATCGCCCAGTTTCCTGAAATCGTCGCGGCGGACTATCGTTTCCGCCGGGGCGAAGAGCCCATCGCCCCGGACAACAACCTGGGCCATGCGGCCAACTTCCTGTACCTGCTCCACGGCGAAAAGCCGGGTGACGCCGCCGCGCGCACCATGGACGTTGCACTGGTCCTGCACGCCGAGCACAGTTTTAACGCCAGCACTTTCACGGCCCGCGTGATCGCGGCGACTCTCAGCGACATGTACAGCGCCATCACGGGCGCGGTCGGCGCGCTGAAGGGCCCCCTGCATGGCGGCGCGAATGAAGGGGTGATCAAGACCCTGCTCGATATCGGTGAGCCCGCCAAGATCGATGGCTGGCTGGATGAGAAGTTCGCGGAGAAGGGCTTCCGCCTGATGGGCTTCGGGCACCGCGTCTACAAGGTGCTGGACCCGCGCGCGGCCATCCTGAAGGCCTGGAGCAAGAAGACTGGCGAAGAGTACGGCACCACCAAGTGGTATGAGATGTCCGACGCGATTGAGAAGGCCATGCTCGCGCGGGAAAAGCCGCTGTACCCGAACGTCGATTTCTACAGCGCCAGTACCTATTACATGATGGGACTGCCGCCGGAAATCTTCACGCCGATCTTTGCCGTCAGCCGCGTTTCAGGCTGGGCCGCCCACGTGATCGAGCAGCAGGCGAACAACAAGCTGATCCGTCCGAAGGCGCATTACATCGGCGATGTCGACAAGAAATTCAAACCAATCGGCGAACGTTAGGACACTGAACCAGAGCCCCGGACGGAAGTCCGGGGCTCTTTTCATTTGGCACACGAAGTCTTTACGTTTGCGTCGTCAGGCGCTAGGAGTAGCGCATGGCACGAACCAAAGTTCTGCTACTTGGCGCATCCGGCAGCATCGGCGCGAGCACTCTCGACGTTCTGCGCAAGCACGCAGACCGCTTCGAGTTGGTCGGCGTCGCGGCCGGCAAGCGACACGCTGAACTGATCGAATGTGTGAAACAGTTTCGCCCGCAAGTTGCCTGCCTCACCAACGGCGCGGCCGCCAAAGATGCGGCTGAAGCAATCAAGGCACTCGACACCAAGACGGAGTGGCTGCTGGGCGGCGACGGGCACATGTCCGACATGGCGCGCGAGCTGGATTACGACGTGCTGCTTGCGAGTGTCACCGGCGCGGCGGGTCTGCCCAGCGTGCTGGAAGCGGCCAGGCGAGGCAAGCGCATCGCCCTTGCCAACAAGGAATCGCTGGTGATGACAGGGCCGTTGCTCACGGCCATCTGCAAGGAAACAGGCGCGGAGCTGTTGCCTGTGGACAGTGAGCACAGCGCCATCTTCCAGTGCCTGCGGGGCGAGAAGAATTCCGAAGTCAAACGCATCATCCTGACAGCGAGCGGCGGACCGTTCCGAACCACGCCGCTTGTCGAGTTGAAGGAAGTCACCCTGCAGCAGGCTTTAAAGCATCCGACTTGGGACATGGGGCCCAAGATTACGATCGACTCCAGCACGCTGTTTAACAAGGCGCTGGAAGTTATCGAGGCGCGCTGGCTGTTCGACGTGCCGCGCTCGCGCCTCGATGCGGTGATTCATCCGCAGAGCGTGATTCACTCCATGGTCGAATACGTGGACGCCAGCATCATCGCGCACCTGGGCCCGACGGACATGAAGATTCCGATCCAGTTTGCGCTTAGCTACCCGGATCGTATCGAGCAGCCGGTGCCGACCTGGCCCTGGGAGAGAATGGCCACGCTCACGTTCGAGCCCGTGGATTATGAAAAATTCCCGGCCCTCGAACTCGGCTTTGCTGTTGCCGACGCGGGCGGCACACTTGGCGCCGTGTTCAACGCTGCCAACGAGGTAGCCGTGGACAAGTTCCTCAACGAAAAGATCGCCTACCTCGACATCTACAAGACCGTCCGGACAGTCGTAGACAAACACGACAACATCGCCCAACCCAGCCTGGAGCAAGTGCTGGAAGCCGACCGTTGGGCCCGCGAACAGGCAAGCTAGCCGATTCGTTGTGCGCGGGGTGATCACCGCTAGGATGCGCGACCATGACTGAAACCATGAAAGCCGTACTGGTCCGTGAGCACGGCGGCATCGACAAACTGCTGATCGAAGACGCGCCGAAGCCCGCAATTAAGCCGGACGAAGTGCTGATCAGCGTCAAGGCTGCGGGGATTAATCACCTGGACCTGTGGGTGCGCAAGGGCGTGCCGGGGCACAAGTTTCCCCTGCCTATGATCCTGGGTACCGACATCGCGGGCGTGGTCGCCGCCAAGGGCGAGTTGGTTGACAACGTAAAGATCGGCGACCGCGTGGCCGTCATGCCCGGTTTTGCCAGACCCACGTCCGAAGAAGCAATGAGCGGCAACATCCACCTCGCGCGCGACTACGGCATTTTTGGCGAGACTCGCAACGGTGGCTGCGCGGAATACATGGACGCGCCCGCGGTCAACCTGATGCCCATGCCGGACGACATGTCGTTCACGGATGCCGCGGCCTGCCCGCTGGTGTTCTTGACGGCTTACACCATGGTGCGCAAGGCGGACCTCCAGCCGGGCGAAACGGTGCTGATGCACGCCGCCGGCAGCGGAGTCACGAGCGCGGGCATCCAGATCGCGAAGCTGCTTGGCGCGACGGTGATAACCACCGCGGGCAGTGACGAAAAACTAGTGAAAGCGAAAGCTCTTGGCGCCGACTACATGGTTAACTACAGGACGCACGACTTTGTCGAAGAGACAAAGAAGATCACCGGGCGGGCGGGCGTGGATGTGGTCTTCGACCATGTGGGCCCGGATACCTTCGCCGGTAACATGAAGGTGATCAAGTGGGGCGGGCGCATTGTCATGTGCGGCAGCACCACGGGTGGCGAGGTGCCGTTGAATCTGCGCGCTGTGTTTTTCAAGCGCGTGAGCATCATCGGCAGCACCATGGGCCCGAAGGCTGACCAGTTGGCGGTGTGGAAGCTGCTGAGTCAAAAGAAGCTGCGCCCGGTTGTGGACCGCGTGTTCCCGGTGCGCGAGGTCGGCAAGGCTCACGAGTACGTGGAATCGCGGCAGGCGTTCGGCAAAGTTGTACTGGACCTGGCGGAGTGGTAGGAAATGGGCATGTACACCCAGTGGATCAAAGTGATCTGCCAGCCGGGCGAAGAGGACGGCACCAGGCTCGCCCTTGACCGCTACATCAAGGCCGCGAAGCTGAACCCCGGTTTCGTTCACGGCAGCTACGTCCAGCCGGAAGCGCATCCGGGCGGCGAAACGCCGAGCGGCTTCGGCATCAAGGACCGCGACCGCACGTTCTTCATTTATCTGGCGTTTCGCACACCGCGCGACATGCTGCGCCACGTTGAGAACTACCACGGCGATCAGATGAGCCTGCTGCCCAGCCCGCACAACTACATGCTTGGCAGTTTCATCGAGAACGAAAACGTGGACGTGGAAAACCTCTACGAATAGCCGGGCGTGGGGATCATCGATGGTTGATGGTCGAAAATCGCGCACGCCGCGCCTGGATCAACACCTCCGCCAAGCCCAGAGCAACGCCAATAGTGTATGCTGTTCCCTGATTTGGTGGCGACGGCCGCTTCTTCTCGGTTACGGCTCCCGGCAATCTCACCCAGATGAGTGACTGTAATCACGCAATAGGCGGAGTTTCACGGATGGCAGGCTGACCGAACCGTGACAGGTGCAAGCCTTGACCCTTGGGGGGCTTCATCTAAGATTCAGGCTCCCCCCAACAGGCTGTACAAGCTTCGAAACCTGGAGTTTCGCATGCGTTATGTTTTTCGTGCGACCACAATTTTGCTGGTGCTGGGGTTCCTCTTTACCTTGAGTCTCGCGCAGAAGTCCCTGAAGGAAATCCCGGATGGCGCCGGCGATGACCTTACCAAGGACGGCGACCGCGAGGCCCACCAGGGTGCGGACAACCCGCAGCAGGGCAACCGCGGGCCCGACCCATACTCCGGTGAAACTTATCAGGACTTCATTGAAAAGGCCGAGCGCAAGCTGAACGATCCGCAATGGCAGCTCAAGCTCGACATGGCGGACCCGCAGCGCATCGTCATCAACCATGCGGACGGCAGCGCGCAGGAGTACTGGTACGTGCTGTTCCGCGTCATCAACGACAACACCCGGAACATCAAATCAACGACTCTGCCGGGCATCGACACAAGCGAAGTTAATCTCGATCGTCCGCCTGGGCCGCGCAAAGTAGAGGGTGGCACGACAGACGACCTGGAAGGCGTGCCCGTCAGCGCCCACCTGGATTTCGAGTTCCACACCTTCAGTCAGGATATGGAAAAGTACCCCGGCGACACGGCCTGGCCCGTGGACCCTGAGGACGAGGTTATCAACGACGAAGCCCGCGAGCTGCGGCGCTCCAACATGAAGCACATTCACAAGCCGGTCAGCAACCATTTCGTGCTGCAGAAGATCGCCGAAAAGGAAGGGCTGTACGAGTGGATGGGCAACTACGGCTACATCAACGAAGCGGTCATGTTGCTGCACCCCCTGTCCGACTTCCAGCGTCAGATCGGTCCCGCGCATAACCTTGACGCGCCGGACCTGTCCGGGCTGCGCTGCCTGCCGTATCGCACCGTCACCGTCAAGGACGGCGACCGCGTGGAAGCCACCCGCTATGTAGCCGTCTACGGCGACGACACCTTTGCCGGACTGTACGGCGAAGGCGACCCGCTGCCCGACGGTGCGCGGTTGATCAAGGATTCAGGCGACGACCTGTGGGGCAAGCTGACCCAGCGCCGCTATATGGCAGGCGATTGCGTTGACCGCTGGGGACGCCCCCTGCGCGCCAACGACCCGGGCTATCTTAACGCCCGCATCGCCGGCGGACGCGACCCGAACAGCGGCAACTTCGGCGTGCTGGGCGCAGAGCATCCGCTGGTTGACCAGCCCGTGCTGATCCCGCATTACCGCCTGTACAAATCACATGACCGCGTGCTGGTCGGCTGGGACACCGGCGTCAAGCACGCCGAAATTCCGAACACCACCTACCGCATCAGCGGCAAGATCGTCGGCCCGGCCGACGCGCGCTATGGCGACGCCCAGGAAGCTGGCGGGCTGGAGATGTTCGGCGGCGACGTGGAGGGGCGTCCGGTCAAGGTGGTGGACAAACGCGGGCGGGCGGTTCGCCGCTATCTGGTGACCTACGAAGCCGGCGACGTAGTCAGCCAGGGCGAGTGGGACATCTGGCGCGCGCGCCTTGGTGAGGGGTTGCTGTCGCGTTATTCAAACACGGGCGACATCGTGGGGCGCGCCCTGACGGCGGACGACCCGCTGATCGGTCTGCCGAAGATCAAGATGGGGCGCTTTATCGGCGGCGAAGCCGGCGACTCCGAGCCCGAAGTGATCCAGCGCGGCATCGACACAGGGCGCCGCGGCCCGCAGGGGGAAGTGATCCTGGAAGTTCAGGATTACACGACCGGGCGTCGCTACAGCCCCAAACTGGTTGACCCGGAAGACTTCGCCCGTGACCCTGAAGGTGAATTCAGCACACACCGTGTGGCCCCCGTGCCCTCGGGCGCGAACCTGCACGACGGCGAAGAGTATGTCTATGCGCCGCTTGGCACGGCCCAGGATGATGCGGTGCCGGTGCCGGCTTTCGACCAATACGGGGCCTGGCGCGATTATTACGACGAGTTGTCGGGCGCGCGCATTCCGCTCACGGACAGTCAGGGCAACCTTGTGCGCGACTCGCTGGACCAGATCCTGTACCTCAAGGAGTTCGAGTACGAGTACGTCTACCTTTATGAGTATGAGCCGCTGCCGCAGCAGGATGAGGGTTTCAAGGGTCAGTACGGCGGCGATCGCTTCGAGTTGCAGAAGAAGAGCATCAAGTTCACCCGTACGCGGCAGAAGGTCCAGCGCATGAGGAGCGGCAGTCTTGTAGAGGAAGACGTTGAGATTGTTCTGCCGTTGGTGCGCCTGATCTGGGAAGAGCGCACGGTCTCCGAGCCCGTCGTTGTTGACGGCTACGAGGTCGTGGACGGCAACGGCAAGGTCCGCTACGTGACCGCCGACGAGTACGCCGAAATCAAGGGTGCCGCGCCGGGCGACGACGTGGTCAAGGTCAAGATCGTGACCTCGAAGATGGTTCCTACGGAAGTGGTTGTCGGCGTGTGGGACGGCAGCAAGCGCCTTGAGGACAACCAGCGCGGCGAAGACTGGGCCGAGGCCGAGCGCCGCGCCACGCACCTGCCCGACACATGGGACGAGAGCGGTAATCGCGTGCAGGGTGAGATCAACCCGAACGTAACCGTGGAAGACCGCGAGGTCATCGAGTACGTGGACCGTTTCCGCAACGAGCAGGTCGTAAAGGAAGGCAACCAGGACTTCACGGGCACCGGGCCGCGCTCGGGCGAGTTCGGCAAGACCGACGAAGTGGACAACGGCATTGACCAGGACCAGACCTACCAGACCTGGAGTCGCTGGACCGTACCGCCCCCGCTGGTGTTCCGGAATGACGACGGGCAGTGGGAAGTGCTGACGCGCCTGGCGGACAAGATCGGCCCGGCCAACCGCTGGGACGGCACGGATGCGCCGCGCTTCCTGACCCGCTACATCAGCGAGATGTGGGGTGTCGCGATCTTTGAGGATGTCGGGCGCGAGTGGGACTTCGCCAACGTCTACGTCCGCGGCTTGCGCGGGCAGGTCAGCAACGCGGGGCTTGAGATCGACGCCACCGTGCCGGACATGCCCAGCCCGGCCGACGGCGGCGGCACGAAGGTCAGCAAAGCGTTCTTCAATCCGCGCTACGTGGCCGAGGAGTGGGTGTATCGTACGAGGTTCGAGCGCTTGGGCGACGAGTTCGAGAACTACCGTGATCTGATCAAGCGGGTGCGCACGTTCTGGTACCGAGAATCCGACCGCGATCTGTCCGGCGAGTAGCGGGGTATGGCAATCGGGACGGGCCCGATATTCCTGTCGGGCCCGTCCTCTTTAATCAGCGCATGTGAAACGCAGGACCGGCACGGGCTCGGCGAACCCTTTGGCGTGGGCGTGCTCCAGGCTGCTTTGCCAGCCCGCGGCCCGCAGGCTTTCGCAGTCGTTGGTGCGCTCCGCCAGCATTCGCGTTACCATGATATCGCCACCTTGGCTCATGCCCTCAACGCGCGCGGCCAGGTTCACCGTCGTCCCGAAGTAATCCAGACGCTCGTTCAGGGTGACGGCAATGCATGCGCCGGCGTGCAGCCCGATTTTCAACCGGATGCCGTCGGTGTGTCCGCGTTCGCGCACGTACCTGTCAACCTTGCGGTGCAGGTCGTTGGCGGCCAGCAGCGCTGTTTCCGGGCTGGTGAAGACGCCCATGATCGCGTCGCCGATGGTCTTGACGATGGCCCCCCGGTGCTTTTCGACAATCTCATGCAGCACGTCGAAGTGCGTTCGCACAAGACTGAAGGCCTTGGCATCGCCCAGTGTGTTGTACATGGCCGTGCTTCCAACGACATCGGTGAACAGGATGGTGGCGTCTTCGACCGCGAGACTGATGCCGGGCGCGAGCACTTCATTGCTGAACAGGTCGCGGAAGCGCTGGTCGGCCACGAGTTCACCGGCGCTTAGCGCGTCGCGGGCCCACTCGACGCTTTCAATCACGACCACGACGCGGCGTTGGCTGGCGTTCCGGAACGTCACAGCGATGGGCTGCGATTCGCGCGGGGCGGCGTCCGCGCCGTCGATGCCGGTGTCACTGATCGTGAACGCCACTTCATTCGACGCGTTGGAGTCGGCCTTGACGTCCAGCCAGCGGTACTCGTCCGCGCCGGTGATGCGAATGCGATAGCGCCCCTCGGCAAGCTGGAATGTGAACGCGTGCTCGCTTCCCGGCTCCAGCACTTGCTGGTAAACAATATGCGGCGTTGTTCCCGGGCCGCCGAGGCAGTATTGCGCGTTCGGCACGTCGCGTACCTGCGGGTGCGGGGTAAAAACGGCCTCGAGACTGCGGTCGAGGTCAACGTCGAAGTCGATGTTGCAGCTTGGGCAGAAGGCCTTCTGCTGAACCTCGGACAGGGAGCCCAGGTTCAGCTTGTCGCCGCGGCAGTGGGGGCAGATCACGTCCCAGCGCATCTTCAGCAGCCCGGCGCGCGTCGCGGCCAGGAACTGGTTCAAGGTCTGCTGTCTGTCTGCGGTCCAGCGGCGCGCGAAGGCGTAGGGCTGCATACGTCGCAGCCTTTCGCCCGGAAGGTCACGCACGGCCTCGGCCAGTTTGTCTACCAGCGGAGTATCATAGAGCGCGCGGGTGCGTTCCTTTAACTTGCCCAACTGTTCGGTGTTTACCTCGGGCGGCTTGTCACCCAGCGAGTCAATCTCCACGGGGCGTTTCAGGATCACGCTATGGCGCTTCTCTGTGGTCGTATTCTGCTTGAGGCGCCGGGCCGCATCCCGGAACAGTTTCTGGTAGGGGATCAGTCCGTTGTTGCGGGTGCCGGATTTTGCAAAGAACCCGAGAAAGCCCCCGGCCTTTTCCCACTCGAAAGTCGTGCGCACGGTGCAGCCGCCTTCGCGCGGGATGATTTCGCAGGAGTGCCGGAATGTTTTGAACGCGCCCTTACTGTAGATGCGCCGCACGTCGTAGTGCCGCTCGTGGATCCACGTGAAGGGCAACTCTTCGTACTCGAAAACGAAGCCGTGAACCTTGTAGCTGCAGAAGCGTCGCGTGGTGCCATCCGGTTGGGGCTCGTCGCGGTAGTCCACGGCCGGCATCCCGCCGGCGGCGTCGATCATGTCCGTATCCGATACGACGCGCCATACATCGGCGACGGGTGCATCGAACTCAACGTCAAAGGTGAAGTTACCGGGCATGACGCGCATTGTAGGTTTACGCGGCGCGCTGACCTACATGAAGTGCATGACCACGAGATCCTTGAGAGCCACGTGACCGCGCAGCTTGCGAGCGGCGTCCACCACCGGTAACTCACCGATCACCAGGCGCTTGTCCCGTTGCATCATGCGCACGGCCTCGGGGGCCAGCTTGTCCTCATGGATCGTCAGGCAGGGGCTGGTCATCACGTCCACAATGGGCTGGCTGAGCAGGTTTTCGTCATCCACGTGGCGGCGCAGGTCGCCATCCGTGAACACGCCCTTTACCACGCCCTTGTCCACGATGAACGCGGCGCCGGTCTTGTGCAGCGTGATGGCGTGAAGCGCGTCCACCACCATTGCGGTCACGCCCACCACGGCGGTTTCCTCAATGGGGCGCATGATATCGCCGACCTTCATGAGGCTGCGTCCGAGTGCGCCGCCGGGGTGAAAGCGGGCGTAATCCTCCTTCGTGAACTCGCGCGCTTTCATTACCACAAGCGCCAGCGCGTCACCCAGGGCGAGCATCACCGTCGTGCTGACGCTGGGCGCCATGCCGATTGGACAGGCCTCGCTGACTTTGCCCATGTTGATGACGATATCGCTGTTGGACGCGAGCGGCGAATCGACATTGCTGGTCAGCCCGATGCACAGGCAGCCGATGCGTTTTACGACGGGCAGCAGCCGTGTGATCTCTTCGCTTGTGCCGCTGTTGGAAAGGGCGATGACGACGTCGTGCTTGCGCAAGCGCCCGAGATCGCCGTGCATGGCTTCGCTGGGGTGAAGGGCGAAGCTCGGCGTGCCCGTGCTGGCGAGGGTCGCGCTGATCTTCTGCCCGATCAGCCAAGGCTTGCCGACGCCGGAAACGACGACGTGTCCGGTGCACTTCAGCATGGCGTCAACGGCACGATCGAAGTTCTCGTCGAGCAGCCCCGCCAGGCGCGTGATCCCTTCGGATTCGCGCTGCAACACGGATTTGCCGAATTCACGGATGTCTGTCATGGCCATGTTATATCGAAATGCCGTTGCCCTCGCCACGACAGGCGGCAGGGTTGAGTTCAGAGTCCAATGCCTCGACCCTACTCCCGGCGTCCGAAGCAGAACGTTGTGCTGTCACAGGTAAAGGCGATGTGGTTGTCGATCAGCGCGAGCTGCGTAAACAACGCGGCGCCATCCACCTGGTGCTCCCACTTGAACCGCTCGGTGCCGTCGGCGTTCAAAGCCACGAGACGAAAGCCCCACAGGTTCATGCGTCCGTTCGTGATGCGGTTGTCCGTGAAGGCCACAACCAGCCCGCCGTCAAAGGGGGCGGCTCGTTGCAGGTCCACACGGTCGGATTCATTGGCGCGTGGAATGTCGTAGCTAAAGGCGCGTTTGCCGTCAGCGAGGTTGAACCCGATAATCCGGCCCGGCGCACCCGGGGTGCGAGTTGCGATCACGATGGAATCCTTCAGCAGTACCTGCGCCGTGACGGATGCGTTGTCGCCGTAGGCGGCGCCCCAGACCTCGGCGCCCTTGTCAATGTCGAACACCGCCGTGTTGTTCATCCCCACAACCAGCACGCCCGCCTTGGTGGGCTCAAGCATGGTGGGGTAGCGCACCCGGGTTTCGAACGTCCGTACGGTCGTAAGCTTGTCCAGGTCCAGCACGTGCATTTTGCCGTCGCGGTCAGCGACAAGCACCTGTCCTTCCACAACGGCGGGCGTGACCGTGATGCGCCCCTGTGTGTCGAGGATGCGCTGGGCCTGCACCTCCCCGAACTCGGGCTCAAGTCGGTACATGGCGACCTCGTCACCGAGCGTCACAACAACAATGCCCGCGGCTGTCTGGCCGATCCAGTGCACCGAGTTGCCTTCCAGTTCGGTTTCCCACAACTCGCTGCCGGAGTCGGCGTCACGAGCGGTAATATGCACCATGTTCTTGCGCGTGCCGGTGTTGAACGATCGCGTGCCATACACCAGCAGCGCGCCGTCAAGGCTGACCGGCTGGGGTGTGCCGCCGGACGGCGTCTCCCACTGCAATCCGCCTTCGTCATCGTAAAGGGCGAAACCGTTGCCCTGCACGAACAGCACCCCGCGCGGTGTGCGGTACGTTTCCATGATCGCGATGTTGACCTGGCGATCCCAGGCCGGGTTGCCTGTTGCCGCGTCAAGGGAGACGATGTGATTGCCCGCGCGGTTGGTTTCGCCGACGTAGATACGGGGTTCCGGCTGCGACACAATCTGCGCGGGGAGACGGGTGAAGCCGGAGACGTCCCACTTGCGCGCCCACAACTCGCTGAGTTGGGCGGGAAGCTGCGGCAGGGCCTGCTTAGCGCTTTCCGCAGCGTCGCCTTCGGTCAGGGGTTTGAGGATCGACGCAAAGAACAGGGATTCGCCACCGACGTTCAGGGACCCTTTCGGGTGCTCGCGCAGAACACGAGTTGCCAGCAGGCGGGCACGCAGGCGCTCACCCGCGTCCCTGTAACACAGCGCAAGCAGCGCGTTGATCTCGGACAGGCGGGGACGGTCCGCGTACTCGTCAACCGCGCGGCGTAGAAGATCCGAGCCTTCGCGCGGGGCCCAGGCCGTGCGCTTCTCCCAGGCCAGCTCAAGGGCCGCGGTATCCGAGGCGTGTGACAGCGGATAAAGCAGCAGGCACTTGCGGAGCGCCTCCGGGTTGCCTGTTTCCACCAGCGCCCGCGCGTTCGCCTCCTGGGTGGAGTAGACCTCGCGCCCGTGCGCGCGGACGGCCTCGCGTATGTGTTCAATGGCCAGCGCCCGCAAGGGCACACCTCGCCATTCATAGCGCGGCGGGCTCTCCTGAATCTCCTGCCACCATGCTACCGCCTCGGTCGCCTTGCCACCCGCTTCCAGGCTCCCGGCCAGGCGGATACGGCAGTAATACCCGACCGGAATTTCCGGGTTCTCACCCATGCCGAAGTCAGGGTCCGAGCGAATCGTATCGCGATAGAACGCTTCAATATCGTTCGCGTCGCCCTGGCCCAGCAGCGCCTGTTCTTCTCGCACGAAGCAGTCCGTCATCTGGTTGCGCCCCGTCGCGAACTCCCGCGCGTCGCGCACGAAGCCCAGGGCCTCCGTGTGCTTGCGTGCCCCCAGAGCCTTGTCCGCGAGCGCCAGGTAGTAATCCACCAGGGCGCGCCCCGCCTGGTCGCGCACGGCGGGGTTGCCCGGCGGCGCGTCTGCCAGCTCGAAGCCCTTCTTGAGCGCCTTCATGCCTTCGTCACGGTCGCCGAGACGCAGCGTAAGCAGCCCGTAACGCACGGCGGCTTCGGCGCTTTGCGGGTGTTCGGCGTAGTCCTTGCGCGCGCCGGCCAGCAGCGACCCCGAGCTGAAGCGCGCCTGCAACTGGGCGTTGCCGCGGCTGTAATCGCGCCCGGAAGTCGTGAAGACGACGCCGTGCTGCGCGAACACGCTGTAGCCCTGTCCGGCGTAGCTGCTGCTGACGGTTTCCGAATTCACCACGCGGAAGCTGTCGAGGTCAACTTCGCTGATCATGCAGTAAGAGTTGCCGTACTGTTGTCCCGGCCACAGCAGGCGGTTGGCGGCGAGGGACGGTCGCCCCACCAGCGCCAGAATGTTGCCGCGCCCGTGGGGCGTGACTTTGAGCGACTTTGTGACGCGCCCTTTGCTGATGTCGATCCTGTGCAGCAGGCTGCCGCCGCCGCCGGAATCACCGCCATCGCCCGCCACGTAACAGATGCCGTCGCGCGCGCCGACCAGTGCCCGCCCGCCGTTCAGGTGATTCTCCTGATTCAGGTCCCAGATGATCTGTCCGGTGCGGGCGTCCAGGGCGAACAGCTTTCGCGAGTCCGTGGGCGCGGCCAGGATGTAGCTCTTGCCCTCGTGCTCGGTGTAGATGGTTGGGCTGTTGTACCAGGTGACCTCGCGGTAGTAGGTGTCGATGTACTTGGTGATCGGGCGGGGGATGTAGTCATAGCGGGATATCCAGTTGATGCTGCGCGTCGCAAGCTCAACGCACACGACGCCGCCGATGTTGGTCGTGAGATACAGGCGCCCGGCCGCGATGCAGGGCAGGCTTGGGTGCGGCTCGCGGGCGGGGCGTCCGAACATGGTGGTTTCCTGCTGTCCGTAGCATAGGCGCAGGTCCCACTTGATTTCGCCGGTGTCGGGATTGATGGCGTACAGAAAAATCTCGGCCATGCTGGGCACGCGGCTGGCAATGGCGTAGAGGGTGCCCTCGTGCACGACTGCGGACAGGAAGTTTGTCTGCTGGTCGCGGTCACCTTCATACAGCCCGCCGATCTTCCATTTCAGGCGCCCGCTGGCGCCGTCCACGGCGCAGAGCGCGCGGCGTACCTTCGGGTAGTGGCTGTAGAGGTTGAAGTTCGGGTCCGGGTTCGGGTCGTGGTAGGTCGTGGACAGGGGGTTCTCGAGCGAGGCGAATACCGTGCCGCGGTAGACGCTGACGGGCAGAATCATCCCCGGGTCTGGCTCGATGGTTCGCCAGTTGGTGCGCTCGAATGTGTCAAACGGCTTGCATGTCCAGGCCGGGGCGTCCTTGCCGGAATCGATCAGGCTGTAGGCGACCAGCTTGTCGCCCACGTTCATATAGAACATGTCGCCGTCGAAGACGGGCAGGTAGGGGGGCACAATTGGCGTCGGATAGCGCATGAAGCGCGACCAGGTGGGATTCGCCGAAAGCGCGGGCAGATTCTTCGTCCAGGCGACTTCGCTGTAGCCGCTGGGGGATTCGTGAAGCCCGGTGTTGGTGTAGTTGCCGCCCGGCCACTCGACGCCCAGCCCGTCAGTCGTGTCGAGCGTGGCGTCGCGCGTGGTTTGCAGCAGCCCGGCAAGCAACTCACCGAGTTTCACGCTGCTGCCGCCGGCGTCCACCTCGTGCTCCCGGATGCGCAGAGTTGTTTCCATCAGGCGTTGCAGGTTGGCACGCTCGCCGAGCTTGTGATAGCAATTGCCGAGCCACGCGCTGCACGTCGCGCGCTGCCCGGCGCTCAGTAGCTCTTGCAGTTCAAGCACGCGCTCAAGGGCGCGCGCGGATTGGTTGATCTCGCCTTCTTCCCACCACATCGTTGCCAGCAGCAAGCCGGCGCGGATGCCCGCGGCAGTCAGCCCGAACCGCCGGTTCAGGTCCTGGATGCGCTCGCGCTGATTGGTCGCGGCGGCCTGCTCCAGCAGGCTGGCGGCCCGCCCGCCGTAGGTGGCTTCGTACTTCGTTAGCCCTTCCTCGCCCAGTGAACGAATTTCGTCCTCAATGGCTGGGAAGGCGCCCTGCCAGCGGATCGGAAGGTCGGGTGTCTGGCGGTGGACGTTGGAGCGCTCGACGACAATCACGCCGGAATCGTTGCGCCCTTCATTCAATTGACCCTGGCACAGCTCAAGGATGGCGTTCAGCAGAAAGTCACGCTCGTCCGCGTCGCTGGTGGCGGCTAGCTCGGATTTCAGGCGGGCGATGCGCTTCATCGCCTCTTCAAGGTTCGCCTGGGTGGTGATTTTGAAGGCGTTGGGGTCTGTCTCAGGGAAAAGGGCACGGGGCGGAAACTGTGCCGACGCAGTCAAGCCGACAACCAGCAGACCGATAACCGTCGCGAACTTACGCATCCCATCTCCTGCAATACCTTGCGCTTAGTACGCAGCGCAGGCTTGCAGGTTACCGTAATTCCGGCTGGATTACAGGCGTGCGGAACATCCGCTGCGCGATCGCCGCGCACAGGGCCAGGGCGACCGACGCGCCGAGGACATTGGCCGCGACATCGTTCCAGTCGAATACTCGCCCGTAGGCACCGCCAATGAACAACTGGATGTATTCAACGGCGATGCCGGCCGCGAGGTCCAGTGCGAGAACGATCGTGGCCGCTGCAATCATACGCGATCGCCGCTTTCTCGGTCTGCGCTGGAATGCGAGCCCCCAGAACATCAGTGCCGACACCCAGAAGTGCGCGCCGAAGTGCAGCATTTTGTCCGCGCCGCGAAAGCCGGGCAGCCCGGCGGCAGCCGGCGGGCGGGAGCCTTCGAAGAGCAGCATGGCGATGCTCAAGGCGGATACCAGCAGCAAGGCCGCGCCGAGTAGCGGGCGGCCCTGTGTTAGCCACTGGCGAAGACGATTCACTTGGCGGCCTTGGCAAGCACTTCAAGAATCTCGTCCTGCATCTGTTTGGTGTAGACGCAGTCGTTCATCAGCATACTGAAGGCAAGCCTGCGGTTGTCGGTGATCAGGTAGCCGCTGAGACTGCGCACGTTGTTGATGTAGCCCGTCTTGGCGTAAACCTTGCCGGCCACGGACTTGTCGCCCAGGCGCTTTTCAAGCGTGCCGGTTTCGCCGCCGACAGCGAGGCTGTCCTTGAACGCGGCAAAGTACTCGCCCGCAGCCGCGAGTTGGAGCAGCTTCACAATCAGGTTCGCGGACACGTCATTGCCGCGGGCCAGCCCGCTGCCGTCCGTGATATGCACGCCGTCCGTCAGCAGCCCGTGCTCATTAAGGAATGCCTCCATCGCCGCGCGACCGGTTTTGAATGTTCCCTTGCCGGCGTAGCGCACGCCGAGCTGGCGGAACAGCATCTCCGCGTGAAGGTTCTGACTGTTGGTGTTGATCGGTGTAAGCGCCTGGATCAGCGGCGCGCGGTGCTCGACACGCACGTCGTAGCCTTGCATAGCCTCGTTGGTAAGTGTGGTCGCCTTGATGCCGCCTTGCACGGTGACGCCTTCGCGCGCCAGCGTTTCCTTGAACACCGTGGCCGCGTAGCCCGCCGGGTCCGTGACCGTGACGTCCGTGAAATAGCCCCAGGTGGCTTGCTCGTAAACCGTACCCTTCACGGTGATCGTGTTTGTCCCGTGGGGGCGTACGATGCCGATCTCGGCGCCCTTGCGGCCCGCCGCCGTCCTGGTCTCGTTCACGATGGTGACGTAGGCGGTTTCCGGGATGACCTCGATCTTCGCCGCCTGGCCGGGCTTTGTCGGCAGCACGCGGATGCCGATGCAGTTGTCGTTGAAGGCGAGCGCGCTGACTTCGGCGCAGTACCACTTGATGTACTGCTCGTCCTGGGGCCAGCCGTCGCAGTAAGCATCCCCGCCAAACAGCGTGCTGTCGTATTCAAGATTGCCCGTGACCTTCGTGATGCCCGCGGACTTGAGCTTGCCCGCCCACTGCTTGAACAGCGCCGTCGGGTCGTCCTCGTAGAAACGCCCGCTGATGTTCGGGTCGCCGCCGCCCATGATGCAGAGGTCGCCCGTGAGCGTGCCCTCCTTGACCGTGCCCTTGCTCATTACCCGGGTCACGAATTCGAAGTCCGGTCCAAGCTGATCGAGCGCCGCGATCGTCGTCAGCAGCTTCATGTTGCTGGCGGGTGTGAGTGCCTTGTCCGCGTTCTGACTGAGAATAGTCTCGCCGCTGTCCAGATCGATGATCACGCAGCCGGCCGTGCCACGCTTGCCTTCGGCCTTGGTGAGCCTCGCGGTGATCTCACTTCGGCTTGACTTGTCAATAGCAATGACCGGCGCGACGACGCCAATCAGCAGCGCAACCAGCAAAATACTACGGGAGGATAAGCGCATCGGTGTCAGCCTCATAAATGCGGTATTTGCGATAGAGGAACCCACCGGCCTTGTCGGCCAGCGAGTTCATGGCTTCGTTGTCCTCAAGCACCCATGACAGTTCACAGTAGTTGTAGCCGGCGGTCTCGCCGTCCTGCATGACTTTGTCGATCAAAAGCGCGTCCACGCCGCGTCCACGGTATTCGGGGACTACGCCCATGAGCATCGTGCGGAAGCCCTTGATGCGCTTGAGCCCGGTAAGCAGCTTGTACCAGCCCGTTGGAAAGAGCCGCCCGTCGGGAAGCTTGCGCAGGATCTCGTTCACGTTGGGGACGCAGACGATCATGCCGACGGGCTTGCCGTCCACTTCGGCGATGGCGGTGATTCGCGGGTCAGTAATCGGGCGCAGGTCTTCGGCGATGGCATCCACTTCGGGCGGCGTGACTTCGACGAATCCCCAGTTTTCGTGCCACGCGCCGTTGAAAATGCGCAGCATGGTTTCGATATCCTGCCTGAACCCCTTGCCGTCGAGGCGTGCCTCGCGCAGGTCGAGGGCGGGCGCCCGGCGGCGGACGGCCTTCATGACTCGCTGGAAGCGCTCGCTGGCGAAGGTCGCACGGGTAACCAGGTACGCGTACAGGTCTTTCGCCTTGCCCATGCCGCAGTCGCCCAGCAGGCGGTTGTAGTAGGGCGGGTTGTAGGACATCAGGATTAATGGGGGGCCGTTGAAGCCTTCGTACAGAACGCCCGGGTTCTCGTCGTTTACGCTGTAGTTCAATGGGCCGCGGACTCTGCTGTAGCCGCGGTCTTTCAGCCAGACGGTGGCGCGGGACAACAGTGTGCGGCAGGCTTGTGCGTCGTCCTCGCATTCGAAGAATCCGAAGAAACCGACGCCGTCGTTGTAGGTCTTTGCGTGAAGTTTGTTCTCGATGGCGGCGATGCGACCGACAGGTTTGCCATCACGGCGCGCAAGAAAGAACACCGCGTCACCGTGGTTGAAGAAGGGGTACTTGCGGCGATTCAGCAGCTTCTTCACGGCCATGCGCAGCGGCGGCACGAAGTCCGGGTCGCCCTGGTTAACAACCCACGGCAGCCCGATGAATTCGGGGCTGTTGCGCGGGTCGCGCACGACTTCAATTTCGAGCATTCCGCCCATGGTTTCCCGGGCATCTGATCGGCAGATAGGTCCGATAACTGGACGGTATTTATAGGGTTGGACAGGCTAGTCCAGAGGTTCTAGTCGCTAACCGGGAAGTCCCTTAGGAAGCCGATCCAGTCTTTGTCGAGCCCGTGGTCAACAGCGCCACGCAGGATTGTGTCAATGTACGCCCGCGTGGTGGGGAAGGGGGCGCCTTGCTCGATGCGCCCCATGTAGGTCCAGGCCAGGCGAATTTCGCCGTCACAGAGCACGGGGACTTCGATGCGCTGATACAGGTTTACGGGCACGCCTTCGAAGACGTCCATGGCTTTCAGGTCGCCCCAGCTGATCGAGTAGAGTACGCCTTCCACCCTGGCAGATTCATCCGGACGGATGCTTGCCACGCCGTCTCCCCAGCGTTGTGATTTCAGCGGGAACCACAGGCGGTGATTGCGTAGCGTCGCGAGGCCTTCGACCCGCGTGCTGGGGCAGCGGCCGCGCATCTGTTTCGTCCACAGGTTTGAGCCGTATGCGAAATAGAGTTCCATCGCTTGCTCAACGCGGACGGGTTGCAGGTCATTCCCAGTCGGGGCGGATCGTCACTTTCAGCCGGATTGACTCCAAGTTGTCGCGCACTTCCGGCTCGGTGATTTTTTCAATGGCCCGGTCAAGCAGGTCGGCCTGGGCCGTCCGCATGCGTACTTCCGCGCCAAGCTTGGCCTGCACGGCGACTTCGCGGACGGTCTCGCGGGCATTGGCGTCGGTGATCACGCGCGACCACACGACTTTGTCTTCGGTGTACGACAGCAACTCCAGCGTTACGTCGTGTCCGTAGGCCAGCACCTGCAAGCCTGCCGAAAGCGTGTCCACCTGCATGACCCCGTGCTCGTTGGTGCTGATGGTGTCGCTGATGCCGTAGCCGTCAACTTCGACTTCGGTGCGCAACTCAAAGAACTCGCCGTCCAGGGCTACATCCTCGGTTGTTTCAACCATGCCGCCTGTCGTGCGGACCGTGTCCGTTGTTTCGGTCCAGACGCGCGTCGCGCACCCGGAAGCGACAAGCAGCAGGATCAGCAGGCTAGTCTTTCTCATTGTCCGTCGTGTCGAAGATGACGAATGCGAACAGGAAGTACAGCCCGACGCTGGCAATCCCGCCGAGCACAGACCAGAACACCAGCCCGAAACTGTCCCAGTCGAAATCAGCGAACGTTTCCTCGTGGACCAGCACCAGGCGCTCCATGGGCGTCTCGCGGGTGCGGGTTTTCTGGGTTACGGTCAGGTTCAGCTTGCCGGGTGCGGCGGTTTCCTTGAAGTGCATGGGTCCAAGGTGGGTTTCCTCCACCAGCGCTTCGGGTTCCCAGACTTCGTCCACGCTGCTGCACGAAGGCAAGGTTAGAATCGCGCACGCGTAAAGCGCGAACGGCAGTCCGATGCGTAGGAGTCTGTTTTTCACGGGTGCATGGTAGCAACACTCAGGGAAGGTAAAACAGCCCCATGGACGAGCCCTGGTACAAACGCGCTTTCGCCCGGGAGTACCTCGAGCTGTACCGCCACCGGTCGCCGGTTCAGGGACAGCAGCAGGTGAACCAGATGCTCGCGGCGGGGCTGCTGCGCGGGTGCGTACTTGACCTGTGCTGCGGGGCGGGGCGCCATCTGCGCCCCATGCGCGACGCAGGGCTGGTCGCTTTCGGGCTGGACCTGTCGATGGACCTGCTGGCCGCGGGTCGTCTGGGCGGCACGGCGGTACAGGCGGACGCCCGCTACGTCCCCTTTGGCGACGCGCGGTTTGACGTCGTCACCAACCTGTTTTCGTCGTTCGGGTACTTCCCGGACGACGCGGCCCATCGCCGCGTGCTGGCGGAGATCCGGCGGGTGCTGAGGCCTGGCGGGCGCCTGGTGATCGACCACATGAACGCCGAGGTCGTCATCCGCGATCTGAAACCGGAAACGACGGACAGGCGCGACGGGCTGACGCTCAAGCAGATACGCCGCTACGACGCCGAAAAAAGGCGGGTGCTCAAGGACATCCAGTACACCCCTGATGGGCTGCCGACGCGCCACTGGCACGAGAGCGTACGTCTGTTTACGCCCCATGAGCTCGACGAGTTTCTCACACAGGCCGGTTTTGCGGTGGTGGCCAGATATGGCGACCTCGACGGCAGCCCGTTTGAGACTTCCACATCAAACCGACAGGTAGTAATTGCCCAACGCCCCGATTCCGCTTGACGAAGCGGGTTTGGCAAGCGAATAAATCGCCCGGAGGCCAACATGGGTGAGCTACTGAAGACGGACATGCCGAACCTGAACCGCGTATACAGCGGCAAGGTTCGCGACATTTATGAAGTCGAAGGCAACTACCTGATGGTCACCACAGACCGTCTCAGCGCGTTCGACGTGGTGATGTCGCGGGGCATTCCGGACCGCGGCAAGATGCTGACGGAAATCAGCCTGTTCTGGTTTGACTATTTTAAAGACACCATCGGGAACCATTTGATTACGGCGAATGTCGATGAAATGCCGACCGCCGTTCACAGGTACCGCGACCAGGTCGAGGGGCGCAGCATGTACGTCCGCAAGGCCGAGATGCTGCTGGTCGAGTGCGTCGCGCGCGGCTACATCGTCGGCAGCGGCTGGAAGGACTACCAGAAGACGGGCACGGTCTGCGGGCACAAGCTGCCCGAGGGCATGCAGCTCGCACAGAAGCTCGACAAGCCGCTGTTTACGCCGGCCACCAAGGCTGAGCAGGGCGAGCACGACGAGAACATCGATTTCGAGCGCGCCTCGCAGATCGTCGGCGTTGAGATGGCGACCAAGCTGCGTGACCTGACCCTGGATGTCTTTTCACGTGCCGGCGACTACGCGCGCGAAAAAGGAATCATCATCGCCGACACCAAGTTCGAATTCGGCATGATCAACGGCGAGCTTGCAATCTGCGACGAAATGCTGACACCGGACAGCAGCCGCTTCTGGGACGCGAGGACGTACGAAGTCGGCAAGAACCCGGACAGCTTCGACAAGCAGATCGTGCGCGACTGGCTGGAAACCCAGCCCTGGGGCAAGACCCCGCCCCCGCCGGACCTGCCGGATGAAATCGTCAACAAGACCGCTGCCAAGTACCGCGAAGTGATTGACCGCTTGAAGGGTTAAGGAGAACGCAATGCCACAAGTTGCATGGATGATGGGCTCGGACAGCGACTACCCCAAGCTGGAGGCGGGGTTCAAGGCACTCAAGGAACTCGGCATCAGCGTAGAAGGGCGAGTCTTGTCGGCCCACCGCACGCCGGACGCCACTCGCGAATTCGTGGCAAAGTGCGAGGCCGGGGGCACCAAGGTGTTCATCTGCGCTGCGGGCATGGCCGCGCACCTGGCCGGCGCCGTGGCGGCCCACAGCTCGCGCCCGGTGATCGGCATCCCGGTTGATTCCGGAGCTCTGAAGGGTCTGGATGCCCTGCTCAGTACAGCCCAGATGCCGCCCGGTGTGCCGGTTGCGACGGTGGGAATTGACGGCGCGGTCAACGCCGCCGTGCTTGCCGCACAAATCATCGGTACCGGTGACGATGCTGTGGCAAAGAAAGTGGTAGAGTGGCGCGCCTCACAGACAGCCAAGGTGCTGGAAAAGGACAAGCGCCTGGCGGAGAAGTTGAAGGGCTAAGGCATGGGCGATTTGCAGGGTTCCGAGAAGTTTGCCTCCCTGCGTGAGCCGTTGCGCCGCCTGGATTCCGTACTGAACTTTGCGCGCAAGCTGCTGCGGGAAAGCGGCGAAATCCCGCCCGGTCTGGTCGAGGATTTTAGTGAAGCGCGCAAGGATATTGAAAAGGCGTTCGTATTCGTCTTCGACCAGCTGGATGAAAAACTCCAGAAGCTGCTGCGTGAGCTGATCCAAGTCACGAAGAACATCACCGCCAAGCAGATCGAGGTCAACGCCAACGCGCTGTCGAAGAAAGCCCGCAGTGCGCTGAATCAGTTGATGATCCAGGGCGACGGCCCGCTCACCCTTACCGATGAGCTGGGAAAAGTGCGCTTCTCGGATGACGACATCAAACCCGACTTTGATGATGCCGCCCCCGACCGCATGTTCGCGGCGGCGGCAATCACACCATCAGCGCCGGCACCGCGATCCGGCGGGCTGCGGCGTCCCCTGATCGCGATCGTGCTGATCGGTGTGCTTGCGCTCGTTGCCCTCACGGCGGGATATCTGGCGGGGCCCTGGTCGAGCAGCACGGACTACGACGATGGCGGGAACCTCATCGCGGGCAACACCGGCGGCAACCGGACCGGCACTCCACCCGGCAATGAGCCGGTGATCGATCCCGACACGCCCTTTGACGCGGAAGGCGCGGGGTACACAAGCCGCCTCACCCCGGGGTCGCTGGCGACGTCGCTGAACCCGCTCGAGGCCGACCCGAAGAACATGCCGCCTGGTGAGTTGATCTGGCTGCTGCTCGGCTACGAAGAACTGATTCATACTCTCGAGCCGAAGCGCCTGAAGTTCCCGCCCGAGGAAACACGCCGGCGCCTGCGCAAGTTCGGCGACAGCGCGGTCGCGGCCCAGGACCAATGGATCGAGCAGCGGCAGCCGCTGCTTGACGCGTTCGCGGCTCACGTCGCCCGGGAGCAGCAGCTTGCGCTTTACCCGCCGGAGACCGCCGGAACCAAGGTGCTTGTCTCGGACGTGCTATATTCAGTTGGCGGCGGGCAGTTCTCGCTGGTGATTACGCTGGAAGTACTGGCTCAGTCATGCAACGCGCCGATTCGCCTGATCGCGCCACTGGGCCCGGATCGCCCCCTGTTGGGCGTGCATACAGGCGCCGGCATGGCGACTTACAACGGGCAGACTTTCGGTTTACGCGACGGCCGGCAGCCGGTGCTGCTGCTGGCGGAGATGCTGGTAGAGCTGTCGCGCCAACTGCGCCCGACGCTGGACACGTCCGAAGCCCGCCTGCTGTGCAGCGCCGTGACGCACCGCCACGCCACGCTGTTTACGGTCGAGCAGGCCCGCGAGGCCCTGGCGGATTTCAACGTCGAATGGCTTACGGCACCGGCGGAAGACGCGCCGGCGCGAGAGCTTCTGCTGCACCAGGTGGCATTGACCATGCAGCCCGTGATTTGCGAGACGCTGCTGAAGCCCGTCGCCAACGGCGATTCGAATGAAGCCCTGGCCGTGTACCGTCTGGCCTCCGTGGTCAACGACGCCGAGCGCGCCAACCGCGCCCTGCTGGTACTGGGCGAGCGCGCCGCCAAGGGCGCCCTGCTGGATGGGCAGCCGCTGCCCCTGGTCGTGGCTGACCTGCTTGTGTCGCAAGGCAAACAGGACGAGGCGGACAAGTGGTTTTACCGCGCCATGGATGAACACCCGGAAGACCCGCGCCCGGTGGTGCGGCTTGCCCTGCGCCGACAGGGGCAGGTGCGCTTTGAGCTGTGCCGCGAAGCCTACACGCGCGGTGAGCGGAGTGCGGGGTTCTTGCGTGTGTTCGCGACGGCCGCCGCCGAGCAGAGGCACGATCTGTTGTCATTGAAGATACTGGATGAGTTGATTGCGCTGGGCGATTTCGACGCGCTGGATTTGCAGAATGCAGTGCTGATGTGTGTATCGCTCGGACGGACGGATTGGGCGCTGGAGCGTCTGACGGACAACAACGACATCACGTCCGGTGAGCCCGCCCTGCAACGCCTGGAGTTGATCTGCGAGTTATCCGTGAACGGGCTGAGCAACAAGGCGCGGCAACTGGCGGCAACGTGGCGCGCACGGGGCGAAACCGACCCGTTCGTTGAGAGTCTGCTGAAGCGTTATGGCGGATAGGGGTCTGGCTCCGTTTTGTGGAGCAACGCGGAACAAAAAGGTGCCTGACCCCCTTGGGCACTGACCGGAGCAGGCGGCAGAAAGTTCCCTGACTCCTGATCCCTGAAACCATGGCCAAGAACCCCGGAAAAATCATCGAGCCCGACAACGAGCTGATGAAGCGCGTGGCCAAGGGCGACGACGAGGCGTTCCGGATGCTTTTTGACCGTCACTACCGCCTCGCATACAGCGTCATCTACCGGCACATCGGCGTGCAGACCCAGGCCGAGGATCTCGTGCAGGAAGCATTTCTGCGGGTGTACAAGGCCGCGCCGAAGTACGAGCCGACTGCAAAATTCAGCACCTGGCTGTACACGGTCGTCACCAACCTGTGCCTGAACTACAAGCGCGACAAGGCAAGAGACCGTCTGCGCCTGGTCAGCGGCAACGATGACGAAGGCGGCAACCCGCTGGAGCAATTGGCCCAGGCGGTGGAGCCGGACCACGATTCACTGGACGCCGAGGAGCGAGTAAGGATGGTGCAGGAAGCAATCGCCGAGCTGCCCGAAAACCAGCGCATGGCACTGATCCTCAGCCGCTACGAAGACAAGAGTTACGAGGAAGTCGCCGAGATTCTGGACACGACCGTCGCCGCCGTAAAAAGCCTGACCTCACGCGCCCGTGAGACACTGCGAGAAAAGCTGGCGAGGTTTTTCGACGAGTAGGGGCGACGCTCCGCCGGGCAGGATGCCCCGGCGGCAATGCAGGCAGGATGCCCGCACCACGTTACACCAGCTTGGCGCCGTGGGACTTGATTAGTGTCAGGTGCGTGTGGCCGCCGAACTGTGGGATCTCTTCGGCCATCTGGTTGAAGACCGCGGCTGGGCCGACGATGGTCTTCTTTGACTGGACCGCGACTTCACCGCTGCCGGCGAACACGGGGATGGTCGCATTGCCTTCCCAGCCGCGCTGCCGGGCGGTGGTCAGGTATGAGTCGTGGTCGCCCACACCCTGCGGCGTGCCCGGGCTTGTGACGGCGGCATCTTCTTCGCCCCCTTCATCCAGCGCGTACAGCAGTTCCTGCAACAGCTCCGTACCGACGCGACCTTCTACCGGGTGGCGCATGGCTGCACGGAAGGCCTGCAGGTGCATCTCGTGATTCACCCAGCTGCCTGCGGTCTCAACGTATGTCGCGACCGGCAGGGTTACGTTCGCCAGCTCCGACAACATGCTGGTCTGGAAGTCGACAGCGACGATGTTGCTCACCTTTTCGGCGCCGAGGGCGCGCGTGACTGCTTCCGGTGTTCCGTGCGGCAGCCCGCCCCACACGAAGACGTTCTCGACTTCGCCCTTGCCGCATGCGTCTGCAAACTTCTGCACGCTGGCTTCGCAGTCGGTCACGCCAAGCACGATTTGAACACCGTGGCGGTTGGCGTTGCCGTCTGCGGGCGCCTTGAAGCCCGGGAAGTCGAGCGGGGCTACGTCAGGCTCGCTCATGACGGCGATGTTCGTGATGCTCAACTTGGCCGCGAGCTTCTTGAACAGGAACAGTTCCTCGTTCGTCATGTTCGCGTGGGCAACGCCCCATGACTTGCCTGCATTTTCGCCCGCGGCTTTCAGCCCCGCGGCGGCGAGCTCATAGCCCTTGTGCCAGGAGACCGTGCCGTCCTTGGTGTGCGGCAGGTCCATGCGTTTCGGGCTGTTGATCCACTTGAAATCCAGGCGTCCACGGTCGCAGACCCAGAAGTCGTTGACGTTGGGGTTCTCGCGCGCCATCACGCGCGCGACCTTGCCCTTGAGGGCATCCACGCGGGTGCTGCAACCCTTGGCGCAGAGCCCGCACTGGCCGGGCATTTCGTCCAGGTTCCAGACGCGCGCGGTGTACAGAAAGTCGCGGTTCTTCAGCGCGCCCACAGGGCAGACTTCCACCGTGTTCAGGGCCAGGTCGTTGTCGATCGGCTTGCCCGGGAAGATGTCAATGACCGTGTGATCGCCGCGGTTCACGAAGGCCAGCTCACTGGTGCCGCTGATCTCATCGGCGACGCGAATGCAGCGCGAACACTGAATGCAGCGCGTGCCCCAGATGGTGATCTTGTCGCCCAGCGGCTTGATGTGCGCGGCGACTTTTTCGAAATCAAACTTGCTGGCCGCGTGCCCGTGGTCAAAGGCGTAGTCCTGAAGACTGCACTCGCCGGCCTTGTCGCACTCGGGGCAGTCAAGCGGGTGGTTGATCAGCTCAAGATCCATGATGCCGGCGCGGACCTTCTGCACGTCGGGCGTTTTGGTGAAGACTTCGAGCCCGTCGGCCACGACGTTGGTGCAGGCCGTGGTCATCATTTCCATGGGGACGACCTGGTCGCCGCGCTTGACCATCTGCCTGGTTTTCACGAAGCACATGCGGCAATTTCCGCTGACGGTCAGCCCCGGGTGGTAGCAGAAGTGGGGGACGTAATGCTCGCCGCCCTCGTTCTGGTCGGGATAGCTTTCGTCGGTGCCCTCGCCAAGGCTCAACAGTGTGCGCAGCAGATTGGCACCCTTCGGCGCCTGGTACTGCTTGCCATCGACAGTGATGTTGACGAGTTCAGCCATGGCGGCCTATTTACCTGAATATTCGGACCCGCACAAGTTAAGCGAGTACCATGTGTTAGTGGCTTCCGCAGCCCATATGAAAGGTGCTGTGGGGAAGTGACGTTAGTAGTTCCCGTCGAGGGTAACACTTGCTCGTGCTTCGCTGGACCATTGCAGGCGTACTCGGTGCTTTCTTCCTGATGCTGGCGTACGGCAATGGCTGGATTGCCTTTCAACAGATCGTGTTGAGAAAGAAGGCGCCCTCCTGGATACCACTGTTTGGCGGCTTTGCAGGTGCGTGCGCAGTGATCATTGCACCCGTCGACGGCCTATGGGTATGGGCGTGGATACCCCTGCTGATTGACTGGGGTTGTATACCAGGCTTCGTTCATACAGCATTCTTCTGGCTCTACCTGGTGCCAAAGATGAAGCGGCATGAACAAAAGCCGCCGGACGGTTGAACGGCTTTACTACTCCCGAAACCACCTGTTAGCGCGTAAAACAGGGTGCGGAGACTGCATTGCCCGACACACCCTCAAAACCCCGGCAAAGCCGGTTCTTTACCATAGTGACTACGCGCCCCGTGGCGGTGCTGTGCGTGGTCGCCGCGTTCCTGGTGTTTGGCTTCGTCTCACTTTCAAAGTTGCAGACAACTCTGATGCCGGACCTGGAGTATCCGCAGCTCGTCATCCGCACGGGCTACCCGGCCGCCGCGCCAAGCGAAGTCGAAGAAAAAGTCAGCCAGACGATCGAAGAGCGTCTGGGCAACGTGCCCGGGCTGGTTGACCGCAGCAGCATCAGCCGGGCCGAAACCAGCGACGTGATCCTGAAGTTCGCCTGGGGTACGGACATGCTGGAAGCCACCGCCGACGTGCGCGACCGTCTTGACCGCATCGGCTTCGACGACGACGAGATCGAGCGCCCCCAGATTCTGCGCTACGACCCGGCGCAGGACCCGACCATGCGCCTCACGTTGTTTGCCACCGGGCGCGATGTGGATCTGCTGGACCTGCGCACCTTCGCCGAAGACATTCTGAAACCCGAGCTGTCCAAGATCGAGGGCGTCGCCGCGGTGCGCGTCAGCGGCGGCGAAGAGCGGCAGATTCGCATCAGTCTGCGCGAAGCCAAACTGAACCAGTACGGGCTGTCGGCGGCGCAGGTCAGCAACCGGATACGCGGCGCGCGGGTGGATGCTTCCGCCGGCGTGATCGAGCTTGCGGGACGCGATGTGATTCTGCGTGTGGTCAGCACCTACGAGTCATTGAGTGTCTTGCAGGACCTTGAGATCACCACCGGCGATCAAGGGCGCGTGACACTCAGCGACGTAGCACTGATCGAGCTTGTCCCCAAAGAGCGCGACACCATCACGCGCTTCAGCGGCGCCGAGACCGGCTTCCGCGCACGTGAAGGGGTGCTGCTTGAAGTACTGAAAGAAGGCGACGCCAACATTGTGGAAGTCGCCAACCGCGTGTGGGTCGCCCTGTACGGTGAATCGAAATACAAGGCCATTCGCGAGGCCCGCGGCGAGGAGCCCGAAGGTGGGGCCAAGGGCGGGACGGTACAGGTCAAGGAAGGCGGGCGTCGCGGCGGGTTCCGTCGCGGCGGAATGGGCGGCGGCGGCGGCTTCTTTACCGGCAAGCGCTCGTTGATCGACCAGTTGCCGGACGGTTTCGGGCTGAAGGTCGTTTCCGACCAGAGCTACTTCATTGAAGACGCCGTCGAGGACGTCACGGCCAGCGCCATCCTCGGGGCGATGCTGGCGGTGCTGGTGCTGTTCTTCTTTCTGCGCAGCGTGAAAGCCACGCTGTTGATCGCGGCCTCGATTCCACTGTCGATCATGACCACGTTCATTCCGATGCAGCTAAGTGAAGTGACGATCAACCTGATGTCTCTGGGCGGGCTGGCGCTCGGCGTCGGCATGCTGGTGGACAACAGCGTTGTCGTTATCGAAAGCATCGCCCGTTGCCGCGAAGAAGGCGACCCGCCCCTGGATGCCGCCATTCGCGGCATCAGCGAAGTCGGCGGCGCGATCTTCGCCAGTACCATGACGACCGTCGCCGTGTTCTTCCCGATTGTTTTCGTGGAAGGCGTCGCCGGGCAGATCTTCCGCGACCTCAGCCTGACCGTCGTGTTCAGCCTGATCGCCAGCCTGATCGTTGCGCAGTTCGTCGTGCCGGCCATGTTCGGCATCGGCTTCCACGGCGCCGCGCAGCTGGGTAAGTTTCAGGTTACGAGGGCGGTGATCGGCTACATGCGCCCACCACGTGATGTCTCCCGCTGGCGCAAGGTTGCCTTCTGGGCGAACCGGATTCCGCAGCTGCCGTTCTGGGTAATCGCGCTGGCTGGCGTGGCGGTGGTCGACGCGCTGGTCTGGGTGGTCCGTTGGGTCTGGCGCGGCACGGCTTTCGTAGCGACCTTGATCTTCAAGCCGTTCGCGTTGGCCTTCGAGCTTGTCTGGAAAGGCATCGAGAACACTTACCCGCTGCTGCTGAAGGGCGCACTGGCGCAACCGGCGATCGTGGCCGCGCTGACCCTGCTGACGGCGGTCGTCGCATTTCTGCTTGGCGGGACGCTTCAGACCGAGTTGCTGCCGCGCTTTCAGCAGGATGAGTTTTACGCCGACATCAGCGCGCCCGAAGGCACCCAGATCGCCGACACGGATCGTGAGGCCACCAACCTGCTGCGGCAGGCGTTCGAGGACGAGGACTTCAAAGCCGGCGTATCGCGCGTGACTTACGAAGTCGGCGGCGACGAGCAGGCGGGCGATTCTCGACCGGCCGGGCCCCACCGCGTGCGCATGGTGGTTACGGTGAAACGCGGCACAGAAGCCCGCGAGTCGGTCCCGATGGCAGAGACAGTTCTGCGCGAAGCATCGGATGACAGCACCCTGTTTCAGGGTACGAGCGAGTTCAGCGCGCCGGCGCTGGTGAAAGTGGAAAGCGGGCTGGAAATCGAAGTGCGCGGCGACGACTACATCCGCCTGGGGCGGGTGGCAGAGCGTCTGGTGCGCGTACTGAAGACGCTGAAGCGGCAGGACGGCGCGCCCATGCTGACGGACGTGCGCAGCAGCCTCAGTGCCGGGCGCCCGCAGGTACAGCTTTCGTTCGACCGGCAGCGCCTTCAGCGCTTTGAGCTCAGCGCGGAGAACGTCACCAGTGAAGTGCGCAACAAGATCGGCGGCGCTGTCAGCACGCAGTTCAGCAGCGGCGGTGACGACCTTGAAGTGTTCGTGGAGCTGATCAGCACCGACAAGGCCAGCCTTGACAAGGTCCGTGATCTCGAAGTCGCGCCCGGCGTACGCTTGCGCGATGTGCTGCTGGGCGGCGGCAACGGATTGCATGTCACGGAAGGGCCCAGCGAGATCCGGCGTGTCGGCAACGAGCGCGCCGTCGTGATCACGGCCGAGACGAACGACGTTGCTCTCAGTGCCGCCCGGGACGAGGTAGAGCAGCTCTTGAGCTCCGGGGCCGTGGACCTTGAGGACGCCCGGGCGGGCTTCAGCGGGCAGGTCGAAGAAATGCAGTCGAGCATCACGAGCCTGATTCTGGCGCTCGCCCTGGCGGTGTTTCTGGTGTACGTCGTGATGGCCGTGCAGTTCGAAAGCCTTGTGGACCCGCTGGTGATCATGTTCGCCGTGCCATTCGCCGCGGTGGGGGTGGTGTTCGCGCTGTGGTTCTTCAACCTGCCGGTAAGTGTGATGGTGCTGCTTGGCGGCATCGTGCTGGCGGGCATTGTGGTGAACAACGCGATCGTGCTTGTCAGCTACGCCAACCAGTTGCGGGGACGCGGACAAAGCGCCGCCGAGGCGGCCATGAACGCCAGCCGCATTCGGCTGCGCCCGATTGCCATCACCACCCTGACGACCCTGTTGGGACTGCTGCCCATGACCGGCTGGCTTGACCCTGTGATTCCCGCCGTGCAGGGCGTGGCGGGCTGGATCGACAGCGGCGTCACGGCCGTCGTGGAAGGCATGGGGCGCTCCATGACCGCGCCGGAAACATGGCCCATGGTCGGCGGCTGGAATTTCTCGCTGGCGCGCGGGCTGGGCTTCCTTGTGGGGGGCGGTGAGGGGGCCGAAGTTCGCAAGCCGCTGGCCATCACCGTGATCGCCGGGCTGTCCTTAAGTACCCTGCTGACGCTGGTAGTGATTCCGACCTTCTGGGCGTGGATCAACACACTGCGCGGCAAGGCACGAATTCCCGCGAACGAACCGGCCTGATGCTATAACGCCCGCATGGTGGACCCGGAACAACTGGCCGAAAGATACCTGAACGCCGTCGATGCGTTCGCCGAGGCGTTGCGCGCCATTCCCGCCGACCGCATGGACCTGCGGGAAACGCCCGCGTCGTGGTCGCCGCGCGATATCGCCTTTCACGTGGCCGACGTGGATCAACTTCTGGGGCTGCGTTTGCGGCGGATTCTGGGCGACGAACACCCGGATATCGCGGGGATCAACACCCACAGCAATGTCGAGCAGTTTCGCCGCATCCGCGCGGACCGCAGCCTCGCGCTTGATGCGCTTGCCGGCAGCAGCGCCCTCAACGCGGCCACGGTCGAGGTGCTGCAACCGGCACAACTCACTCGCAAGGGCAGGCACCCCCACGGACACGACGTCACGGCCGGCGACGTCGCGATGTTTCTGTCCCTGCACATTGAGGCGCATGTGAAGCAACTGACGCGCCTTTCCTGATCGGGCAATTAACCGAACCAGGCGGGCCGAAGCCCGCCTGGTTTGTGGTATCGCGATGCTACTTGCGCTGGAAGCGTTCCGGGAATGTGCCTTCCCAGATGTACTTGCTCAGGACAACCTTCAGGTCGAGCAGTTCTTCACCGCGCTTGACCCGAACTGTCACTTCCGTACCTGGATCATTCATGCAGCCGTAGATGACCAGCGACGGGCCGTCAGCCAGGGGCGACTCGCCTTCAACCTTGTCGACCACGTGGGTGAGGATGTCGCCGACCTTGATGCCGGCCTTGGCGGCGGCGCTGCCCTCGGTCACTTCTTCGACGACCAGCCCACCGGTCTCCAGCCCGTTCTTTTCCCACTCATGAAGCGGCACACCGTCGCCGCTCAGTCCGAACTCGCCGGCTTTGCCGTTCCAGGTGCGGATGACGGCTTCCTTCATCATGTCCTCGCCCTCGTAGGGTGAGCTGCCGTTATCTTCGGCCTCTTCATAGGGCTCGAAGCGCAGGGTGCGTTCGGCGTTGTTGATGATGGTCTTCTTGAAGCGGTGGCAGAAGCTGATGCCGACAATTCCGTCGAAGTCGAGCTTGTCGAGCCCCTGCAGCATGTTGCCCAAGGGCCCAAGCTGTTCTTTGACCTGGTCGGAAACTTTGAACAGGGCGTTGCTCATGAAGGCCACGTCTTCGTCCTTGACCGAGCCAAGCTCGAAGGAGTCAACCAGACCGGCGCGGGCTTCACCCTCGGCGACGCCCTTCACGGTGAACGAGAACGATGTCGGAATGGCAAGCTCGTCAATGAAGCTGTCGGCCAGCACCAGCAGCGCGCTGGCGCCGGTGTCGAACATCATGCGGCGTGACTTGCCGTTGATGACCGCGTCCACGTGCCAGAACGGCGTGATCTCCAGCGTCTGGTTCAGGAACGGGATGGTGAGCTCGCCGGTGGTGTAGGTGAGCGTCATGCCGTCCTTGGGCTCGCGGCGTGCCTTGGTGGCTTCGGTCTTGCCTTCGTCCTGAAAGAAGAAGTTGCCGTTGGGGATGATCGGTGGGAAGGAAAATTCGTCTTCATCTTCCTTGCCCGGCTTCTTTTTCGGCTTGTCAGGACCGGGCCCGCCCGGCAGCCCCGGAAGTCCCGGAATGCCCGGCATCGCGCCGCCCTCGGCCGTCTGGATGATCACCTGCTCGGTCTGGTCAACCGGCATTTCGTCTTCCGGGAACAGCTTGAAGGTCAGCTTGCCGGTCGAGAAGTCAATTTCGATGTGCTTCATCTGCTTGATGACGTTCTGCCCGATGATGCCCATCATGTGGCGACCCAGCCCGCCCGAGACGTGGTCCATATCGAGGCTGCCCGCGCCCGTCTTGCCGCGCTTGAAGCTGCCGATCTGGAACTCGTCGACAACGCAGGCCTTGGCTTCGGCCTTGCCGACGCCCTGCATCCCGCCGCCGGGCATGTCGGACATTTCGAGGTCGAGTTCGGTGGCGAGGCGCTGGCTGATCACGCTGATCTGCGCGCCGCTGTCGAACAGAAAGTCGTAGGGGCCTTTGTCGTTGACCTTGACCTTGACGAACATCAACCCGCCGATGGTTTCGAAATCGACGGCGACCTGGTTCGTGTCCGCGGGTTCGGACTCGGTGGTCTTGTCTTCTTCTTCGCCGCCGGTCTTGGGCGCCGGCGCGTCCTGTGCCTGTGTGAGTACGCTGGGCGAAAGCAGCAGCGCCAGAGCCATCACGCTCAATAGACCCATAATCAAACGCTTCATGTGAATCCTCCGTAGTGCTTTCCATCTACCTGCGGAAAGCTGATCGTCTGTGTACGCCCCTAGTCAGAGGTTGCGGCCCGTTCTCACGCAAAAAAGCGCGCATCGGCATAAACCCCGTATCCGGGGGGTGATGCGCGTCACGGCGGGTTGGCCTGGGACCCGGTTGTGCTAGACTTGTGCCATGCGCAAGGCGGGCGTCATCCTGGGCGTACTGATTCTGATCGGCGGTTTTGTCGCCGCCTGGATGGTGCTGTCAGCGGACGCCAGGACGTTGACCGTGAACAATCTGGCTGGGCCGATGGATTTGCAGCCGCTGGATTCACCGGGCGTCACTGCTGATGCCGCCAACCCGGACGAAGCCGACAGCCCGATTGGTGTTGAGCACGAACGGGATGCCGGCAGGCCGGGGCCAGGCCGTGTGTCGGACACACCCGGCGCTGAGTCAAAGCCCGGCGTCGACACAGAGCGCACGACATCTACGCCGCCGGGCGAATCTGCAAAGCCTGAAGCGGGCAAGATGCCCGCTTCAACAGATGCGGGCGAGACGCCCGTGCCACCACTCAAACCCGAGCCGTTCATCAAGGGACACACACCGCCGGCCGGGCAGAATTTGGGGAACGTGCGTCCGCGCTCGCGCCGGATCGCGCAGCCTTCCGGTGTGAAGAGGCTGGAAGAGGTGACGCCCAAGCTGATGCAGGACCGGCGCGGCCTGTACGCCCAGTATTTTGGACTCAGCGACGCGGATTTAACCAAGCTCGACAAGTCCGACCCGGACATGGTGCGCATCGACCGGCAGGTTTACTTCCCGGACCGCGAGGCCTTTTCCGACCTGCCTATCTCGCTCAACAACTTCGCGGCCGAGTGGACCGGCTTTCTCGTAATCGACGAGCCGGGCGACTACTGGCTGTTCTGGGGCGCGGACAACGGCGGCCGCGTCGAGCTCGACGGCGAAACGGTGCTGTTGCAGGACGGCATGGTGCGCTACGTCGAGGTCAGCACCGTGCTCACGCTCGAGCCCGGCCTGCACCCGCTCAAGATCGAGTTCGCGCAGTCACACAACAACGTAGCCGACTGGGCCAAGTGCGCAGCGGCATTCATGTACGTGCCCGAAGGCGAAAGCAAACCGGTCCCCGTCCCACCCGAAATGCTGATGGTCCCCGAATGGATGTGGACCGACAACGCGCCCATCATCACGAGCCTCAGCAAGACCGAAGGCGAAATCGGCGACGAGATCACA
Organism: Planctomycetota bacterium; assembly: GCA_019912315.1. Lineage (GTDB taxonomy): Bacteria > Planctomycetota > UBA8742 > UBA2392 > UBA2392 > JACKID01. Next base: position 25,502 of record JAIOJA010000008.1, on the reverse strand, counting down.
GTCTACGGGCAGGCGCTATTCGACGAATTCGACAATGGTGACGGAACGCAGGACGCCTATCCCAAGGTCACGTTTGCGGGCCAGCCTGCTCAGTTGCTCGACAGGTCAGCGGGCGAGTTGAGAGTGCGGGTGCCGGTGGGAGCACAAACCGGCGATGTTGTGGTTTACAAAGTACGCCGCATCAGTTCGCTACCGCTCTCCGCATTGAAGGCCGGTCGAAAACCCGGCCCGTACGACATCCCGAGCAACAGTCTCCGGTTTTCCGTTACGACGCAGTTTGGAGTTCGCGCCAAGTGGCATGATTTTGAGGGTTGGGAAAATTTCGGTATCAGCGTGCTGGATGACCGGGAGCCCGACTTCCTTTCGAACTGTGAATCGGTGTATTTCTCGAGCATGGAAGATTTGCATGGCCCGCAAATTGACGTCCCGTTCCAGAAAGAGGTTGTGGGCGCTCGTTTCGAGTTTCGTCTCGGTGTTCCGGTGCATCCCGGGAAATCAGTTCATGCGTATGGGCTAATCTCGAACTCGCCTATTCGTGCGACGGTCAACGGCGAGGTGATTGAGCCTCCCTATTCCGCCCCCGGTCGATTGCGTTCGCTTAAGTTTTCTCTGCCCTGTACGGCGGACAATTTCGCCAACATTGTCGTCGAGTGGGTTAGCTATACGGTTGCGGATCGGCTCTTGTTTCTCGGAGCCCAGCTTGAAACAGACTACTCGGACGACGAGAGCTACGATGGCCTGCATCCCAGATATTTCTACTTGCCGGCTGAAGCTCCAGAGCCGCCGCGCATTGACGCGATTGGCTGGCGTGGCGAACAACCGCCGGGCCCGGACTTTGTTTACGATACAGGAGAGGACGGCGAGGCCATCTCGGTAGGTGGCGGGTTCACCATGATCTGGAGTCACAAGCCGGACTACGACTGGGAAGCGGACAATTTCGAGCTGCTGATTGACGGCATCGTTGTCGAAACGACTGGCGGCGATCCGCCGCCCGCTGAGTACCCGTGGCTGGTATCGAAGGACTACGGCGTGATTCCAGAGGGAGTCCGGGAAGGTGTCGCGATCATTCGCATTACCTGCGAAGACGGCACAATCGTGGAGAGCGAGCCCTACTATTTCAATCTAGCGATACAGGGTTTGGCGACTTACCTCTACGACCTGCCTGAGGGTAGTGGGCTGGATGAGTTGCCGGATTTGGCGCCTTTGCATTGTTTCAAGGTTCGCAAGGATCGGCAGATCAACTTTGAGTCGGCGGCGGATTTTGATCTGCCCTTCCCGGCTGAGACCTTTGTGATTGAGTGGCTTGGCGGGCTTATCATTGAGGAAGAAGGCGACTACGAATTCATCTGCCGCAGCGATGACGGCATGAAACTCTGGCTCGACGACAACGTGGTGATCGATGCCAACCACCGCCAGTCGCCGGCCGAGAACAAGGCGACAGTTCATCTGGTCCCCGGCACCTACCGCTTCCGTATGCAGTATTTTGAGAACAACCAGCACGAGGTGTGCGTACTTGAGTGGCGCGCCACGCGTGGCGAAGGGGAGGTGCTGGAAGAACTCGTTCCGCGCCAGGTGATTCCCGCCCGCGCATTTTCACTGGACGTACATCCACCATTCCCGGCCAAGACTTCCACCGGCAAGAAGACGGACGGGTCGTGACTGGTCAGGTGCTGGCGGCCGGCGGATTCGAGTCCAGGTCTATCGTTTCGCCTTCGCCGTGCTTGAAGACAATCTCTTCGCTGCCTTGCGCCTTCCGGGCGCGGGTAAGTGAAGCGGCGTCTTCCGCCTTCTGGAAACCAAGGCTCAGCACTTCCTCGACAGTGGTGGTTCCGGCCTTCAGTTTGCGCCAGGCGTTGTCGATCAGGAACTGCATACCCGCCTTCTTCGCCGCGTCCTCAAGCTTGTACTCGTCGATGCCGTGCGAAATCAGCTCACGGATCTCGTCGTTTGGCTCGAACAATTCGTTCACCGCCAGGCGCCCTTTGTAGCCGGTGTAGCCGCACTCCGGACAGCCCACCCGCTGCATCACTTCGAAATCGACGGACTGGCCCAGCACGCGCTCAATGGCTTCACGCGCCATGGGCTTCAGTCCTTCACGCCGGGCGCAGCTTTTGCACACCTTGCGCACCAGGCGCTGGCTGAGCGCGGCGTTGAGCGTGGCGGAAATCAGATAGGCCGGCAGCCCCATGTTGACCATGCGCGTCACGGCGCTGATCGAGGTGTTGGTGTGCAGGGTGCTGAACACCAGGTGTCCGGTCAGGCTGGCCTGCACGGCGACTTCAAGTGTTTCAAGGTCGCGGATTTCGCCGACCATGACGATGTCCGGGTCCTGACGCAGAATCGTGCGCAGAATGTTCGCGAAGCTCAGCCCGATCTGCGGGCGCACGTGGGTCTGGTTCACACCTTCAATGCGGTATTCGACGGGGTCTTCGACCGTAACGATATTGACGTTGGTCAGGTTCAACTCGCGGACGAAGCTGTACAGCGTTGTGCTTTTGCCGCAGCCGGTAGGTCCGCACAGCAGCACGATGCCGTGGGGCGACGTGATAATCCGACGCATGGACGCGACGACATCCTCCTCGAATCCCAGGTCTTCCAGGTTCAGCGTCGTGGCGCTCTGGTCCAGCAGGCGCAGCACAACCTTTTCGCCGTAGACGGTGGGCATGGTGCTGACGCGAACGTCGATGTTTCGTCCGAGAAAGCGAATCTTGAGGCGCCCGTCCTGCGGCAGGCGACGCTCGGCGATGTCCAGCGCGCTGACGATCTTGATGCGGCTGATGATCGCGGCCTGCAACTCCTTGGGCGGTGGTGCAACCACGCGCAATTCGCCGTCGATTCGGAAGCGGCAGCGCAGGTGGTGCTCCTGCGGCTCAATATGAATGTCGCTGGCTTTCTGGCGTGCGGCCTCGAACAGCATGGAGTTCACGAACCGCACGACGGGGGCCAGTCCGGCCTCTGACTTCAGGCGCGAGAAGTCGTCATCACCGATCTTCTCGGAGGTCGTCTCGACCTTGAAGTCCTTGAGCTCGCCGACGGCTTCTTCAAGGCTGAGCGGGCTTTCCAGATAGGCGGTTTGGAGCGCGTCCATGATCTGCGCGCGCGCGGCCACGGCGGCGATGGGCTCCATGTTGGTGGCGGCGCGAATACTGTCGAGGGCCATGAAATCACAGGGATCGAACATGGCGACCACTACGCGGTCGGGCAGCTTGCGTTCGGGGCGGCTTTTGTCGAACCGCACGCCGATCAGCTTGTGCCGCCGGGCGATGCTTTCCGGAATGAAATGCGCGGCGTCGGGATCAACGGCGCCGAGGTGGTTGAGGTCAATCAACTCCAGCCCCAAGGATTCCGCCAGTGTCGCGGACAGGTCGCTGTCGCTGATCAGACCTAGCTCAACAAGCACGCTGCCGATCAGTCCCCCCATTGTCTGCTGCATCTTCAGCGCGTGATCAAGCTGGTCGGTGCGCAGCTTTCCCTTGGCGATCAGTATCTCGCCAAGTTTCTGGTGGGCCGCTTTGCGTTCGGGGTGTCGCGGGTGTGTCGTCGTTTCGGTCATTGGCTCTCCGTTTCCAGTTTAGCCGGAAACGGTCGTCCAGAACAACGACACTGCGCTGTATCGATAGTCACGCCCCGAACTCGTGGCGCAGCCGCTCGCCCTCTTCGCGGGTGATTGAGCCGGCCTTCTCGTGGGTGCCCACCTGATCGACAGCACGCGCCAGGTAGTAGCCCGCATCGGGGGTGGCCCCGTTCACGAGTTTGCGGGCGCTCTCGTTCATCACGTCGTAGACGGCGCGACGCACTTTGCCATCCGCGAACTTCGCCAGACGCTGGATGGTGATGCCGCGCAGGCACTCGCCGAGTTGCCGTTTCACCTGCGTGTGCATGGATTGCGGCGCGGCGTCAATAATGCGCTCGACGGCGTCGCGGGCGTCCTTGGCGTGCACCTGCACCAGCACCAGGTGCCCGGTCTCGGCGGCGTGCAGGATGCCGGCCAGTGTCTCAAAGTCTTCGACGTCGCCGACCATGATTACGTCCGGGTCCTGCTTCATCGAGACTTCAACCAGCGTCGCGGCGCTGGGGCCGTCCAGGCCGACCTCGCGCTGCTGCACGATCGCCTGTTTGCGCTTGAACACGTAGTGGCGCGGCTGCTCAACGGTGCAGATGTGCACCGCGCGGTTGGCATTGATCCAGTCGGTCATGGAGTACAGGGTCGTGGTTTTGCCGCTGCCGTTGGGCCCGGCGACCAGGATGATTCCGTTCGGCGCCTTCAGTAACTCGATGGTGCGCTCCGGCAGGTCGACTTTCTCGAACGACGGAATCTCGCCGCCGTGCATGCGCACGCACACGGTTTTGTTTCCACCCGCGCTGGCGACGGTGATGTCTACAATGATGTCGCCGTGGGTACGGGCCAGGTGTCGCGCGCCCGCGCCGGCCAACTCGTAGCTGACGCTGTTGCCGAACAGGCATACGCCGATCCAGTGCGTCTGCTCGCTGTTAAGTATCATGTCGTCGATCGGCTTCAGCGTTCCGTCAACGCGCAGGCTGGGCTTGTAGCCCGGCACGAGGTGCAGGTCGCTGGCGCGCATCTCGATGCCCTGCTTGATCCAGTCATCGAACTTTTCCCAGGCTTTCGTGTGGTCGGACATGGCTACCCTTTCCATTCGTCGTCGTTGCGACCCGGGCCGAAGCCGGCAAGTCGCACCCTCAGTTTTTCCCGCGCGTCGTGCAGGCGACGCTTGACGGTTCCTTCCGGCAGCGACATCGCGCGTGCGATCTCGCCTATTTTCCGCCCTTCCAGGTAATACTGCTCGATCACCTGCTGCTGGGCTTCACTCAGTTCTCTCACCGCGCCCCTTACGGCCTGGCGGACTTCCGCGTCCCCGACCGGGTCCTCGTGCGCCGCAGTCGCCTCGGGCTCGGCAATCGCGTCCGGGCGTTTTCTGCGCCCCTGCCTCAATGCGGCCGTGCGGGTTAGCGTGCGCAACCAGCCGGGAAGTGCCTCAAGCTCACGCAGGTCACCAAGATGCGTGTAGGCCGTGATCAGCGCCTCCTGTGCCGCATCTTCGGCGTCGCGTGTCAGCTCATGTGCCCAGGCGATCAGTTGCGTCCGAAATGCGGTTGCGACGTAGCTGAAGGCCTGGACGTCGCCTTGCCGTGCCTTTTCAAGCTGCTCGATAAGTTCGGCGTCCATGGGCATCTACAGGAGCCGGCGGGCCCCCAAAAGGTTCGGTGAGAAATCGAAATCGCCTGGCGACCAATGATCCACGAGCTTGCGGTGATTCTAGCCGGTCGCTCCAATGGGCGCATGCACGTCGTTTTTGCCCACCATGAACCGATCGACGCCGGACGCGCCCGCTGGGGCGCGATCGTGCGGACATTGGCGGCGGTCGCGGAGCGCGCGGCAGTAACCTGGTACACGCCGGACACGCAAGGGCGCGTTCAGGAGTACGCGGTCGGGCAATTGGGACTTACGCTTCCGGCGGGACTGTCCATCCGCACTCTGCCCAGTGTCCACAAGCGCGCCGGGCTGACGCTGAACCGCGTGTTCTTTCGGGCGTTCCGCAAGGCGCTGCACGGAAGCCAGGCCGACGTGTTGTGGCTGCGCGGCGACAAGCTGGCAGCGTATTTCGCACGCAAGGGGACGGATATTCCGCTGGTGTATGAAGCCCACCTGATCGGCGAGCTGTGGGCGGAAGATCGCGGTGATACCCCGCAGCGGTCACGCCGCCTGCACGAGCTTGAGCAGCGCATCTATGACAAGGCCGCGGGTGTTGCGGCGATTACGGCGGGGCTGCTGGACGAAATCCGTGCGCGGTTTGGCTATCACGGCCCGGCGGGTGTTGTCCCGAGTGGTGTTGATACGTCAACGTTCGCACCCGTGTGGGAGGGCGGCGACGGGCGGACCGTGCTGTGGGTCGGGACGCTTCAGTTCTGGAAGGGTCTGTCCACCCTGCTGGAAGCCCTTGCCGCTGCGCCCGGGCTGCGCCTGAAGGTCGTTGGCGGCGGCAAGGCGGAAGAGCAGCAACGCCTGAAGGCGGATATTGCGCGCCTTGGCATTGGCGATCGCGTTGATCTTGTGGGGCGCGTCCCGCAGAAAGACATTCCTTTACACGTCAAGAGTGCGGCGTGCGCCGTACACTCTTCGCCGCCGGAGCACGCCATCAGCGCGCGGTTCACGTCGCCCCTGAAAGTGTTCGAGTACATGGCGATGGGGCTGCCGATCGTCGCGGCGGACGTGCCCAGTATCCGCGAGGTATTGCGCGACGGCGAAAACGCCCGCCTTTGCCAGGGCGGCAACGCCGCCTCCCTGGCGGGCGCGCTCACGGAACTGGCGGGTGACGCCGCGCTGGCGCAGCGGCTTTCGCAGCGCGCGGTGCTGGACGCACAGGCGTACACATACCAGGAGCGCGCCGCCAGACTGCTGGAGTTGTTTGGTCGTGTTGCCGGTGCAAAGGGATGAGGCTTTTCACCATCCCCAGCGGACGGCGGCCTTGGGATCGGCCAGGATCTCTGCGGGCAGCGGGTCCGGGGCGATCGGCGTGAAGATCGTGCCGTGCTTGCCCCAGCGCCGGTTGTAGTGGGACTGCGCTTTCACCCGCAGCAGACTGTCCAGCAGGTCCTGCCCGATCAGCGAAACCGGAATGGGTCGAATGAACCGCCCGCCGTCAAAGGCGCCGTCGTCCGCGTACCGGTAGGCGCTTTCGTAGTCCTGTTCGGCGAAGGCGGCCTGCGCCTGACGCAGGCGCATCAGTGCGCGTTCGGTGCCGTTCGCCCCGCGCAACTGAAGCGCGTACCACGCGATGTCGAGATGCACACGTCGCGAATGCGGGTCCTCCAGTGTCTCGGAATGGATCAGGGTGGCGCGTCCCGCCCCGCAGAACAGCGCAAGCAGCAGCAGCGGCGCCACGTATGCCAGCCACGCGTGCCGGATCGTTCTGGCGCCTGTCGCGCGGAACACGAGCGCCGTGACGGGCAGCAGCCCCAGCAGCCCGACCACCCAGAACACATGACTGCCTAGAAACAGCCCGACCGCGCCAAGCAACCCGGTGTTCAGCACGGCAAGCCCGTAGCCAAGTAACTTGCTCTCCGGGTTCGGTCGTGACAGTTGCCCGGTCGCAAGCCAGGCGATCATCAGTCCTTCCAGCCCCAGCAGCAGCATCCAGGTTTCGCCCTTCAGCACGCCGACCAGCAGGGCCACCTGGATCAGGGGCAGTACGAGCACCATGCGTGACGCGGCCTTCAGGGCGGCGCGATTCTGGCGCAGGGTCATGCGACGGGTGGCGATGCGTACGATAAACGAACCGCGACGCTTCTTCTCGTCAGGAATACTGAGTGAATTCAGGTCGAGTTTCTTGTCGAGTTTTTTCTTGGCCATCAGAAACGTCCGAGTCTCGGGTCCGATGCGTCTGAACCCGGACTCGTTACAGTTCGACTTCCATGCCCTCGCGCGCGGCGAAGAACTCGGTTTCCGGGGCCTCTTTCGCGCCCATGGGCAGGTATGTGTCTTCCATTAAACGGTCGAGCGCGTCGTCGGTTCGGGACGGGTCGTGATGGGTAAAGGCCATGCGTTTCACGGCGGCGGCCTTGGCAAGCTGGATGTTGAACTCGAAGTAGCTGTGTCCCCAGCCGCGCTTGCTGAGCGCGGGGTTGCCGGTGCTTTCGTAGTCGCCCTGTGTGTAGGTTGTGTCAATGGCGATCAGGTCGGCTCCGCGGCAGAACTCCTGCATACGGTGGTTCATGATGCGGAACAGCTCGCGCGTGTCGCCGGGGCGGTCCTCGGTTGTGGTCTTGCTCCAGGGTTCGTGGTCGCCGGTGAAGATGAAGGTCTTGTCGTCAGCCTCGATCTTGTATGCGATGCAGTAGACGGGGTGGTTGGTCAGTTTCAGGGTGACCTTCACGCCGTCCGTCAGGTCGAAGCTCTTTTCCACGCCGTCGGGAAACTTCTGGTTGAAATCCTGGTAGCTGACGACGTTATCAAGCATGGTGTTTTCGACCGGAAAGTAGCTGTAGGTCATCTGGTCGCGCATGACCTGTTCAAAGCTTTTGCCTTCGCGCAGCGGCCCGATGCCCATTACCTCAACCTTGCTGCCAGGCGTGTAGATCGGCACGAAAAACGGGAAACCGTGTATGTGATCCCAGTGGGTGTGGGTTACCAGCAGCTTGATGTCGAAGGGCGGCTTGCGCGTTTTCATCAGCTCTTCGCCGAGCATCCGCAAGCCGGTGCCGGCATCAATGATGATCAGCGGGCCGGTATCCCGGATGACTTGAATGCACGTGGTGTTGCCGCCGTAGCGGGCTGTGTCGGGCCCGGGCGTTGGCAGGCTGCCGCGTACTCCCCAGAAGCGGATCTTCATTCAGTCCTTTCTCGGGCGAAGGATAGCAGGCTTATCCATGTTCGTGCCAGTGTTCGTGCCAGTCACTCGTCGGCGCCCCGCGCGGGCGCATACTTTGCGAGGTCGAATGGCGCGGGCGTCGCGCCTTCGTCCAGCAGTCGAATCCATTGCGGGCGTGTGTCGTCACCTGCGCGATAGTGGAATTCCAGGGCCCGGTTGCCCGCCTTGTTGACGTAGCGCAGGGTGTAGAAACCGGTCTCCGCCCACAGAGACGGCGAAAACGGCGGCGTCGGCTCGCCGAGTGCCTTTCGTACTGTCGTCATGCCCGCACCCGTGGTTCCCACCTCCAGGCTTTTGTCGTCAAAACGAATCACCAGCCCATCGAGTCTGCGGGCGGCGTGTGGCGAGTACTCCGGGCCGGGCACAACGATGGCGATGGCGTTGTCGTTGTCGTCGAGCTGGATGATCAAGCCGGCCGCCTGGCTTTGGACAACGGGCTCGCCGGCGAATCCCTGCACGTCCGGCCGGTCTTTGGGCCTGTCGCCAAGGCGGAAGTCGGCGACGCCCTGGTCGGTCAGGAGGAGCTGCTCGAGATCGTCGCCGCCCAGAGCCCGCGAACCCAGGTAGACTGCCCAGGCGATCACCGCGATGACGACGGCGACGCCCAGGTACGTCGCCAGGGGTTTCAGCAGCCCGGGTTTGTCGATCTGGGCCGCGTCGATGTAGTCCTGGGCCAGCGCGATCCGATCGGTCGGCGTGTTGGTTACTTTCTGCCCCCGTACGCTGTCGCGACGCAACACCTGCAACTCGGCGGCGTCGTCGTCGCGCCCGGGCATGTGTACTTCAATCTGGTCCGTGCCGGCTGCGCGGCGAACAATCGTGTTCACCTGGCTGGCCGGGATGTGGAACGATCCGCTTTCGGGGCGGTCCTCGCGCTGGATTTTCTTTGAGCCCGAGCGCGTGGCCTCCCGTCGGTCGCTTCTGGCGTCTTTGAGTTCTTCGCGCAACTTCACGACCTCGAGGGCGAGCTCGCGGCGCAGGTCATCGTCGGGCAGGCGGTCGGCCAGCGCCTTGAGCTCCGGGTTGCTGCGTTCACGCTGCCGCTGCGAGACGCGCTTGCTGAAGTATTCCTCGGCCATCAGATAGGTCGAGTCGTCACGTTTGTCCGGCAGGTCCTCGTGCGGCGGCACCACGATGCTGTCGCGAACCGGCAATGGCTCTTTGCCGGGGATCACGGTCGAGCCGCCGCGCCCGCGGGGCGCCGGCGTGTTTGACTGCGGAACCGGCGTGTCGTTCCAAGTCGGCGCCGGGGTATCGTTGCCTGCGGCGTACACGGGTCTGTCCACGTTGTAGCGACTGATGGTTGGCGCGCTTTCTTCGTCAGTCGCGACCTGTACTTTGCTGTCGGAGACCTTTGGCGGGTCGGGCGGCGCGACGAAGATGTCGGTCTTCATCATGTCGTCGTCTTCATCTGTGTCGTGGATGCTTTCATCGGACACGGGTGCGAGTTCCTGTGAATCCGACGGGTCCGGCGGTCGCACGACTTCACGCCGGTCGGAGATCGCGTTCCACATGCCGCTGCTCTGGTGCGCGCGCGCATCGACCCTCAGCTTGTGTCCCCGGCTTTCGGGCACTTCCGTGTCCACGTCACGGGCCCGCGGCACAACTTCGGTCGGCTGCCCGCGGACCTCCTTTTCGATGGTCAGGTCCGTCGGGCGTTCCGATTTCTCACGCCCCTCAACGGGCTCACGAATGGCGGTACGGGCCGACGATGTGTCCGATTCGTCGGCGCGAGCACCCACGCTGGTGGCGCGCCGCGAGATTATGCGCGTCATGCGTTCCTGCTGCTTGGTGAACAGGTCCAGCTTTTTGCCTACCAGCTTCTTGTGGGAATCGGTCAGCCCGCCGTCGCCCAGCAACGGTTCAAGCAACCGGCGCGCGTCGCCGTGCTTGCCGGCGTCGGCCAGGGCTTCCGCTTCCCGGATCTTGCGGACGATGACGAGGGTGTCCATGGGCTCGATGATCAATGTTCAATGCTCAAACTGCAATGACGCAGCGTCGGTCAAATCCGCCCGCGACGAATCATCCGCTCGATGTTGCGTCCCCAGGGTTGATGGACCGGGTCCTTGCCCGACAACTCGCCGCGCAACTCCTCATGGATGCGCCTGTTGCTGGCTACCAGGTTCGCGCCGAACAGCCAGTCATCGCCGCCTGAAAAGTCCGTCACATGTCCCCCGGCCTCGGTCACAAGCAGGCAGCCCGCCGCCACGTCCCACGGTTTCAGGTAGGGCTCCCAGTAGCCGTCGAAGCGACCGGCCGCGACATACGCCAGGTCAAGGCTTGCGGCGCCGGGGCGGCGGATGTCGTGGCACTTGAGGATCAGGCGCCCGAAGTTGTCCACGTTGTTGCGCTCGACTTCGTTGCGCACGTAGGCAAAGCCGGTGGCCAGAATCGAGTGCGCGATGTCCGGCGTGTCACTGACACTCAAGCGCTTGCCGTTCAGCCAGGCGCCTGCACCCTTTTCGGCGGTGAAGCGCTCGCGCAGGTAGGGTGCCTCCACAAGCGCCAGCACAGGCTCGCCCTTGTGCCATAGCCCGACACTGGCGGCGAAAAACGGGAAGCTGCGGGCGAAGTTGGTGGTGCCGTCCACAGGGTCGATGATCCAGACGTAGTCGGCGTCGCGCAGGTCGGCGCCGGTTTCTTCGCCCAGGATGCCGTGCCCGGGAAAACGCTCGTGGATGGTGTCGATGACCACTCGCTCGGATTCAGAGTCCGCGATGGTCAGCAGGTCGCGGGAGCGTTCATCTTTGTGCTGGATGTGTGCGTCTTCCAACTGGTCGAAGTACCGCAAATGAACTTCGCCCACGCGCTGTGCGATCAGTGTAAGGAATGGAATGTCTGGAACTTGCGCCATGGACTAGGCATTTTTCAGAAAACAGGAATTTGCGGAGCTTGCCCCGGAGTTTCGTTCGTTATACCCTAGGTAAGCCGGAGCCGGGGAAACTGTCCTCCTCCAAGGTTTCGACAGGTTGCTAGACAGCCGTTTTGCGGAAAACACCTCGTGTTCCCGCAAACTGTTGACGAAGACTGTTGAAATGTGCCTCCCTTGGCGCCGGTGATTTGAGCGGGCCGCACTCCTCAGGCGGCCCGCTTTTATTTAATCGCCTAGGCCGGGTCGGCGTCGCCGGAACGAGCAATCAGCTCTTCGGCTTTTTCGTGCGACGTGCGCACGATTTCGTCGATCCTGGTGCGCGTGCTGGACATTAGCTCTTCGAGGGCCTTCTTCTGCTCCGCGGTTTTGAACTGGACGGTGGAAAGTGCCTTGGCCGCGCGCTCCCACTGGGCGTGGAACATGCCAAGGTCGGCGTGCCCCTGCTTGATCAGATGCTTGTTCAGGATGCGCTCCGGTGGCTGGCGCAGGTTGCGGACCAGACCCACCTTGCTGAAGGCGGCAAGGATGTAATAGGTCATGTCAATCTCGTACCAGTAGAAACCCTGGCGGCACGAGGCCTGATAGTGGTGGTGATTGTTGTGCCAGCCCTCGCCGCCGGTCAGCAATGCGATCAGCAGGTTGTTGCGACTGGTGTCGCGGGTGGCGAAACGACGCCGCCCGAATACGTGGGCCAGCGAGTTGACGGTGAAAGTCCCGTGCCACAGCAGGATCGTGGACAGCCAGAAACCAATGATGCAGTAGCCGGCGGCGCCGATCCAAGTACCCGAGATGAAGTAGCCCACAAAGAACACGATCACGGCCAGCAGCGTGCCGGGCACGAACTCATGTTTGTTGAGCCACTTGAGCTCCGGGTTGTCGCGAAAGTCGGGGATCAGGTCCCACTGGACGTCAAAGTGCGTCTTGGCCAGGAACCATTGCATGTGGCTCCACATGAAGCCCCGCTTGGGCGAGTGTACGTCTTCGGGCTGGTCGGAATACTTGTGATGGTGGCGGTGGTGGGCTGCCCACCACAGCACGCCGCGCTGAAACGCGCTTGTGCCACCGAGGGCCATCAGGAACTGCATTACGCGTCCCATCTGGTAGCTGCGGTGCGAAAAGTAGCGATGGTAGCCGCCGGTGATGAAGAACACGCGCGCGTAGTACAGCACCACCATGACGACCCAGGCCGACCAGTGCCCTACGCCTGTGTAGATGGCGGCAAAGGGCAGCAGGTGTACGAGCCAGAACGGCAACGTGCGCAACCAGTCAATTTTCTCGTCGGGGGCAAGGTCAAAGGTTCGAGCCATGCTTATCGCCTCTGTCTAATGAACTGACATCGACCACCACGTGGTCGATCGGGTGACTAGTGTAGGTTGCCTGAGCCCCCATGACAGACAAGAGCTGACCCATTGGTCAGTTTTCCTGGTTGCGTGCGCGGGTCACTTTCGGGTAAAGTAAGTTGCATGGCCAACCAACTGAAAGCGAAGGCTGACGAGATCGCCATGACGTGTCTCGCCAGTCGCACACGTTTGCTTGGGCGCGTCGTGACGTCCATTTACGATGACGCGCTGCGTACCGTAGTGCTGACTTCGCCGCAAATGACGATCCTCGTCGCCCTGGAACACACCGGCGGTGTGCAGCCCGGCGCGCTCTGCGAGGCGCTGAAGCTCGACAAGAGCACTCTCAGCCGCAACGTGGATCGCATGGAGCGCAACGGCTGGGTGATCAAAGCCGCGGGGGTTGATGCCCGCTCACACACCCTGCGGTTGACGGAGGCCGGGCGCAAGAAGCTCAATGAGGCCATCCCCGCCTGGCGCGAGGCACAGTCTGAAGCCGAGGAACTGCTGGGGCGGGGCGGCATCGACGCCCTGGTACGCGTCAGCAAACGCATTCGAGGCTTTTGATTCCGCGCGATCGCCCCCTCACGCGACGACGCCACGGGTTTCACTCAGCCACGGATGTACACGAATCAGCACGGAATCAGCCGCGGGCACAGCACGGGGCTCCCGTCCGCGCGTGAACTGCGCGATCAGAGCTGTACCGACGACACCGTGCGCGGGATGCTCGACGACATCGGCACCGCCCTGTGGCAGATCGTCATGATCGGCAGCAGTGTGCTGGGCACGATTAACGTCAAGCAGTTGCGTGCCATCGTCGGGCCTGACCTGCGCCTGCCCGATGCGCTGCTGTTCGGGCTTCGGGAAACCGGGCAGTCCGTCGACGACTTCCTGCACCCCGCGAAACCCGCCGAAGAGGACAAGCCCCATAACACCACCCCGCCCGCCAAACGCCCCCGCGGCGCGAAACACCCTTTGCTCGGGCTGATTGAAAGCATCCTCAAGGCCGCGCTTATTCGAAAAAAACACCCGCGCCACGTACCCGAACGTGTTCAACAAACGCACTCTCGATCAGCAAGAATCAAACGCGCTGGTACGAGACCTGAGGTCGATCAAAGTGCCCGGGCTGTGACCGGGCAGGCCGTAAGGATCGAAGCATCCGAATTGGCGTAGACCCGGGCGATCCGCACCTGGCGTTCGCGCGTTAAGTGCATTGCTGCGCGCGGCGGATTTCGCCCGAAAACGTGACCCGCGAATGCTCCGGGGCGGCGCCGAACCCCGCTCTCGCCTGTGACCTGATGCACGCAACCACTTTTCGCGCGGGGGTCGCCTGGCTGCACCTGAACGTTTTCGCGGGCTCAGACGGCGTGCTCGCGCGGGATTGTGCTGCGGCGGCGCTTCGTTACCCTGTCGCACCTTTTGTCAGGACACCGATGCGCCGCGAAGACATCCGAAACATTGCAGTTGTTGCCCACGTTGATCATGGCAAGACCACACTGGTTGATGGCTTCCTCGAAGCCGCCAACTTTTTCGGGCACAAATCCGACCACGTCGACGCGTTCATGGACAGCAATCCTCTGGAGCGCGAGCGCGGCATCACCATCCTTGCCAAGAACGTTTCATTCGTCTGGAAGGGCGTCAAAGTAAACCTGATCGATACGCCGGGACACGCGGACTTCGCCGGTGAAGTCGAGCGCGTGCTGAGCATGGCCGACGGCTGCTTCCTGCTGGTGGACGCGGCGGAAGGCCCCATGCCGCAGACCAAGTTCGTGCTGCGCAAGGCGCTGGCCCATGACCTGAAGCCGCTGGTTGTGATCAACAAGATCGACCGCCCGGACGCGCGTTCCCTGGAAGTGCTGGACGAGGTGTTTCAGTTGTTCATCGACCTGGGCGCGGACGACGAGCAGCTGGATTTCCCGGTGATTTACGCCTCGGGCAAGGACCGTGTGGCGAGCCTTGACGCGTCAACCCGCGGCGAGAATCTGGTGCCGCTGATGGACGCCATGATCGACAAGATTCCCGGCCCGGAAGTGCAGCCGGACAAGCCGTTCCAGGTGCAGATTACGAACTTCCTGTTCGACCAGTTCGTCGGGCGCGTCGGCATCGGTCGCATCATGCGCGGGACACTTCGCGTGCGTGACCAGGTCGCCGTCGTCAAGCGCGAGGGCGATGTGCGCAAGGCCCAGGCCAAGCAGGTGCAGGTATTCGACGGGCTTTCGCGCGTTGAAGTGGACGAAGTCAGCGCCGGCGACATCGTGGCGATTGTCGGTCTTGAAGATATCGACATCGGCGACACCGTGGCCGACATCGAGCACCCGGAGCAACTTCCGCCCGTGCCGATCGACGAGCCGACCATCACCATGGAGTTCCGCGTCAACGACTCACCGTTCGCCGGCCAGGAAGGTGAGTTCGTGACAAGCCGGCAGGTACGCGACCGCCTGGAGCGCGCGGCCGAGGCCGACGTGGCCTTGCGCTTCAACTCCGGTGAAAGTGCGGACAGCTTCAAAGTGATGGGGCGCGGCACTCTGCACCTGGGGATTCTCGTCGAGAATATGCGGCGTGAAGGTTACGAATTTGCCATCGGCGCGCCGGAGGTGATTATCCATGAGGTGGACGGTCACAAGGAAGAGCCCTGGGAAGACGCCGTGATCGACGTGCCGGCCACGCACGCGGGCAAGGTCATTGAGTTGCTGGGTTCGCGCCAGGGGCAGATGACCCACATGGAAAACCACGGCAACCGGACGGTGATTCACTTCGAAGTGCCATCGCGCGGCTTGATCGGTATGCGCACGCGCATTCTTACGGCGACACAGGGTGAAGCGATCTTTAGCCACCGTTTTCGTGAATATAAGCGCATGGCAGGCGCAATTACCCACCGCCAGCGTGGCGCAATGATCGCCACGGACAGCGGGCGCGTCACCAGTTTCGCCCTGGACGGGCTGAACGACCGCGGCGATTTCTTCACGGAGGTCGGCGTGCCGGTTTACGTGGGGCAGGTCGTCGGCGAGCATTGCCGCGACGGTGACATCAACGTGAACCCCTGCCGCACCAAGCAGTTGAACAACATCAGAAGCTCGACCAAAGAAGCCTTCACGAAGCTGAAGTCGCGCCGCGAGATGAGCCTCGAAGAATCGATGGAATGGATCGAGCCCGACGAAATGCTCGAGGTAACACCCAAGGCCTGGCGCATCCGCAAACGCGAACTCAGTGAGACCGCCCGCAAGCGTGCGAAGAAAGCCGGCGCCGCGGTGTAGCGGTGTGTCAGCGGGATTCGCTGACGCGCTTGACGATGTTGCGGAAAGTCTTTTCGTTCATGGTCAGGATGCGCTGGTGTTCCCACTCCCCTTTCAGGAGTTGCAGTTGCACGCCCGCGATGGACTCGGGCGGGGCCGCGCGCGAGTAGCTGGTTCTCAACAGGCCGTCCTGGCCGTCCTGGGCAAGCCTGACGTAAACCTGGAATGTCCGCTTGTTCGGGCGTCCTTTGTCGTCCGTCGAAGCCTCGATGGACGAGAATGCGCCGCCCTCCAGTTCAAACGGTCTTGACCGGTCAATGCTCACCTGCCACTTGCCGCGCTGCCCGGTCACAATCACACGCCCCTGCACGAAGGCGACATGCCCGGTCCAGTTGAGCTTCGCCGCCAGGGCGCCGAACAGGGATGCCGACTTGCCGCCCAGGTAGATGCCGGCGATCACGGCCACGATCTTCGTGATCACGAAAACCGCGCTGTCGTCATAGGTGTCTTCGGGCTGCACGACGCCGGTGTTCAGCATGGCCTGCTCATGCAGAAACCAGAGCGCGAGAATGCCGCCAAAGAACAGCGCCGCCTGGATCAGGCAGCCGGCGCAGCCCGGGTCACTGCCGTGATAGACGCCCTTGTCCTTTTTTCCGCGGCCGGCTTTTTCAGCTTCGGCGTCGGCCTTGGCTTCGGCTTCCGTGTCGCTGTCCGGCGCGGGGGGCTGGCTTCGCGGCGTCACCCGCGACCGCGGCGGCGCGGGTTTCAGATGAAGCGCTTCAGCGGGGGCCTGGTCGAGCGTCTCTTGCGTCGCGACGGGCGGGTTGTCAGCCGGTATGGTCGACTCGCGGATGGTTTCCACGGGCGGCGCGCTGGCGTGCTCCAGCAGCACATGCTCAAGGGCGTCTCGGTCGAAGCTCGAAACCCGAAGCTGATGCGCGACGCCGTCAGCGAATGTCACGTGCAGCGTGTCGTCGAAGGTGCCCTTCTCAATACTGGGCGGGTGCGACGGGTCAAGCGCGACTGGCCGGAAGTCACCGATCAGGGATTCGCGCTCAAAGACAAACAGTTGCCCATCGGCGACGATGAAGTGCGTCTCGCCAATCGGCCCCTGAAAGCTGCAACTCAGCGAGGCGTGGGCCTTCACCCGGCGATCGCCGATCAGCTTGCGGATTTCGGACGGCACCGCCATGGGCGCAATGTAGCTTTCCCAGGTGCCCGGCGCATGTTCAAGGCTGGAACGGCGGACGCGGATTGTCACAATGACGGCGCGTACCCCTTAATGGCTTGGGATGTTCATGACCGCGGACGACCCGCGTGATTCGCTGTTGGGGATACACATGAAGGCATCTACTCTCCTCTCGTGCCTGGTACTGATCGCCATAGCCGGCGCCTTTGCGGCCTGCGGCGGCGGCGGCGCGCCTCCCGGTGGGGGCGGCGGTGCGCCCGCGCCGATCGCCGTTTCGATCTCGCCGAAGGCCACGGCCATTCAGCTTGGCACGACCCGACTGTTCACCGCCACGGTAAGCGCCGGCACCGTGAGCTGGAGCATTCCCACCGGCGGCGCGGCCTACGGGACGATCGACGCATTCGGTCTGTATTCGGCGCCTGCAGCCATGCCGGGTAGCCCGGTCATGACAATCCGCGCCTCCAGCGCCAGCGACCCAAGCGTGTTTGACGACGCCACGGTCACCCTGACCGCCGCGCCCGTGTACGGCGCCTTTCCCGTGCGGTTTGACGTGCGCAGTCGCAACGGCTGGCAGTCGTTGCTGGCGCCGGTTACCTGCGGCATTCCCATGCCGCTCGGGCTTCACACAGATGTGAACACCCTGCGGGTGCAGCGTGTCGCCGGCGGCGTCAATACGGACGCGCAGTTTCGCGTAACCTCGCGCTGGCCCGGAGGATCGATCCGCTGGGTGATGGTGGATTTCCTGGCAGACACATCGGCAATCGGAGGCGTGGGGCAGTACCAGCTCAACAACGGAGGCACGGGCAACGCGACCGGCACGGGGCTTAGCGTGGTCAACGGCGCGGCGAATATCGTGGTCAGCACGGGGCCGCTCGAGTTCACGGTCAACAAGAACAGTTTCAACCTGTTGAGCAGCGTCAAAATTGACCGCGACGGCACAGGGCCTCTGGACGAATGCCTGAATACCGCGGCCATGCAGGGTGTCGTGATGACCGAAGGGGCCGATAGCTTTCTGACCGGGACGATCGCGCCGTCGCGCGTCGCCATCGAAGAGAACGGGCCGATCCGCGTAACGATCGTGGTGGAAGGCGTTCACCGCAGCGGGCTCGGTGTAAACAAGCTCGACTACACGGTACGCCTGACCGCCTACGCGGGGTTGCCGTTTGTGCACGTTACCTACAGTTTCATCAACCGAACCGGTGACGGTGTGCCGGCCGCAAGCGCCTCTGCCGCTGCGGCGCAACTGGCGCAGGTCGAAATGGTGGACTCTATCAACCTGGATCTGCCGATCGATTTCGGCGCGTCGCCCCCCAACGCCCGCATTGGCGGTAACCCTTTCGCTCATACGGCGACCGCCATGACGGCAGGGCAGTACATCGACCTGTATCATTACTATGCCGGCACGCACGACGCGCTTGACCCGCAAAACCCGCAGCCGCCGGGTTTCAACGTGGGCACCGGCGACGGCAGTTCCGAACCGTTGACCGACGCCTGGCCGGACCAGACAGACGTCAGCATCCAGTACGACGTTGATACCAGCGGCTCGGTCGCGACCACCGTCGCCCACGCACCGGGCTGGATTCAGATGGCCGGCGGCGGCATGCACGTCACGGCCGCGCTGGCCGAGTTCTGGCAGCATTATCCGAAGCAGGTACGCGGGCAGGCCGACGGGCTGATGCGCATAGGCATCTGGCCCGACGCGGCGGCGCCGTTGCAGGTGTTCGCGGGGGCCATGAAGACGCACCGCATGTTGCTCAGCTTTGATCAGGGCGGCGCGATTACCCCGCTGGATGCCGATGCGCGCTACAACTTTCTGAACGATCCGCCTCGCGGGGTCTGTAACCCGAAGCACTACGCGGCGAGCCGCGCCTTTGGTCGAATCGCGTGGACCAACGAAACCCTGACAGACGTCAACTTTTTCCGCGCCGTCAGTCAGCCCTTCGCGGCGAACTACATGCGAGAAGTTGTCGATCACATGGGCGACCTGCTGGGCGACCGGACAAACGGTAACGGCGGCGCAACCGGGCACGAGTACGGCATGTGGAACTTCGGCGACAGCAAACATGACGCGCCGGTTGCGGGCTGGGAGAACAACGCCTGGGGCATTTCCAGCGCCGCGTTTCAGTGGTTCGCCATGAGCGGCAACCTGGAGTTGCTCTACCTCGCCGACACCACGGCCCGTCACTTCCGCGACGTGGACGTACTGCATTCGGATATCGGGTTGCGCTTTGACTATACCGAGTCCGGCAATCCGGCCGTAAGTGGCGGCAAGGCCAGCCAGCGCGGCAAGACGCGCTACTTCCCCAACAACAAGCAGCATGACCTGGGCAACTACCACCTGGGCGCGCATCATCTGGATGTGTTCAACGGCGCGTTCCTGGCCGAGCACTGGCTGCTTACGGGCGACGCGACCAGCCTGGACGTACTGAAGGAAATCTACACTTACCTGCGCGGAACCTGGAAGCGGTTCTTTGACGCCGGCAACGGCGGCACGGACAGCACCATGAGCGCGCCGACCACGTGGCTCAGCAACGCGCTGCTGATCGCCGCCGCCTACGAGCGCGCCAACGGCTCGAATGACCCAACCGCGAGCGCCATGACCCAGTACGTGCTGGCGGCCGTGCGCACCCGACAGACGACGGTCACGCCGAATGACCCGAACGGCAGAGGGTTCGCGGATTCCACCGGTTTCTTCCGGGCGTGGGAGGTGGGGCACTTGATGGAGGCTCTGGAGTGGACGCGCACGACGCGCGATGACCCGCTGGTGGACACGTACATTCTGGACGGCATGAACTGGCTGCTCGGTCTCAACGCCGGGGTTTACCTGGGGCACCCGCCGACCAATACGTTCGGGGCTTTTGCTGAAGTGCCGGGCGGCGGTACGGACTTCGGCGGCCCGAACCTGATGATCGGCGCGGGCTACATCGGCGCGTTCATGGAGAGCGGAGACCCCAACTGGATCACGGCGGCGGATAACCTGCTGGATGCGCAGACGCCGAACATTCTGGACACGGTGATCGGCGACGACGCGATGCGGCATTCCAGTTTTGCGCAGTACTTCCGGGCGGGGCCTATGCTGCTGGCTACGCTGGATTGAGACGGGGGATGGCGAAACGCCCACGCGCTTTCAATCACAGAAACGGAAGGTTGTACACCACTCGACGATGCCCGATCATTAGGGCACAATGGGCTCAAGAGCGTGCATTTCGTGCGTTCTGGAGCATTGTCGAATGTCGAAGCCTCCGGCACCCGAGCAAAAATCCCTTGTCGGCTACTCCATCGGCAAGTGCAAGCTGCTGCGCATCTGCGGGCGCGGCGCGATGGGTACCGTGTACAAGGGGATGCACAGCGGGCTCGACATTGAGGTCGCTGTCAAGATTCTGCCGCCGCATCTGGCCAACAACTCGAACCTGGTGGAGCGCTTCCTGCGTGAAGCCAAGCTCGCGGCCCGCCTGAACCACATCAATACCGTGCGGGTCTACGACGTCGGCGAAGAGTCCGGCTATTACTACCTGATCATGGAATTCATCGAGGGCACGGACGCCCTCGAGTTGGTGCGTCGCCACGGCGAGCAGAAGGCCGTGATCGTAGCTGATGTCGGAGCAGGCGCCGCGCGCGCCCTGGAGCACGCTCACGCGAACAACGTAATCCACCGGGATATCAAGCCCGCGAACCTGATGCTGCCGAAATCCGGCGGTGTGAAAGTGGCCGACTTCGGTCTGGCGCGGGCGCTGTCAAGCGAATCCGGTCTGACCATGACGGGTGCGATCATGGGCACGCCGGACTATATGGCCCCGGAGCAAGCCCAGGGCGAGTCGGTTGGCCCGCTTGCCGACGTATACAGCCTGGGGGCGACGCTGTACCACCTGCTGGTGGGGCGCCCGCCTTTTCAGGGCAGTTCGCCCATGGCCGTGGCCTTGCAGCACGTGACGAACCGCGTGGTGGTGCCGGAATCGATCGTAGTGGATGAGGCGTCTCGCCAGCTTACGCGACTGATACATGAACTGACGCAGAAGGACCCGCGCCAGCGCCCCGGTAACCTTGAGCAAATCACCAAGCGTCTCGCGGAAATAGCACGCGGGAACCGGCGGACTTCGAAGCTGCTGTCCGAAGGCGCCACCCTGTACGCGACGGCGGGCTTTGAGATGGACGCCGAAGCGATCAACAAGGCCAAGGAGGAAGCGGCCGCGGATGCCCTGGACAAAGGGCGCGTGCAGTCGCCGCACCTGGACAAGCTGCGCGAAGCCGCCGAGAAGGCGCGCTCGGGCATGCACGCGGCGCTGCCGGAAAAGCCGGTGGCGCCCAAGCCGGTGCCCGGTGACATGTCCGACCTGACCGGCGACATGGTACGTGAGGCCCGCGCCCGCGCCCGACGCTCCAGCGGTCAGATCAAGGCGCTGCCCCAGGATGTTGACAAGTCAACACGCCGTACCAGCAATCCTGCCATGTCGCCGCACCGCGAGCCGCGCCCGACCAGCAGTTCGTCATCGAGGCGCAGCCGCATTGTCCAGAACCCCGAGCTGGACGACGAGGCCTGGCAGAGCTACGCGGCGAAGTCGTTTCCGACCTTCGAGCGCAAGTCGATCGTGGACGGCTCGGTGCCGGGCGAGATCGTGGCCGAGCGCGAAGGCTCGGGATTGCGCTCCGGCAGCTCCTCCGGAGTCGATTTTTCCAAACCGATGGTGGCGCCGGCGGACCTGGACAACTGGCAGGCGCCACGGCGCAAGAAGTCATCGAGCACCGGGCTCAGTCTGCTGATCGCCGTGCTGGTGATTGCGGGTGTCGCAGTTGGCATCTGGTACTTCTATCTGCGCCCGACCGAAGGGGGAGGCGGCTCCCAGGGCGTGACCGTTACGGGCATTACCGTCAGCAAGTTCCAGGCGCATCGCAAAGGCACGAGTGTCACGGTGGTAGTCCCGCAGACCGGTGGCCCAGGGTTTTACACCGGCGGCGAAGACGGCGTGGTCGCCCGCTGGATTCCGGGGCAGATAGAGCCCGCGGCCAAAGTGGCGTTGACTAACGGCATCATTACGTCACTTGCCCTGCGCCAGGATGGCAACAGGCTGGTGGTCGGCACTGAGAAGGGCGTCGTGATGCTGCTGGACGCGAACACGCTGGACATCAACAGCGGGCAGGAACTCCGCGTCGATGGGCGCGTTACCGCCGTGCTGTCGGTCGGTCTGGGGCAGCTTGTCGTCGGTGACAGCCTGGGCCGTGTGACGCTGAAAGGCGCCAGCAAGAGAGTACAGGTCGATCCTGAGGGCAGCGCGGTCAACGCCATTCTGCAGCATGGGCATGAAATCTGGGTTGCGGCCGGCAATACGATTGCCATCTACCAGATCGAAGGCAGCGAACTTGTGGAAGTCTCCAGCTATCCCAACCTGGAAGAAGAGTTGCACAGTCTGGTCAAAGCCGGCGAGGCAATTTTCGGCGTGGTGGGAAAGCAAGTACGGCGCATCACTCCTCAGGGCGCTGTTGAAGGCGGGTATGACGTGAGGTTCCGTTCCTTGTCGCGGACGTACGACGATCTGTATCTGGTCGCCGTGAGCGACGGCGGGGTCGTCATCCTGGCCCCGGCAACGCTTGAGCCGGTCTCCACCGCGGTGCTTGACCGCCAGGACACCATCATGGCAATCGGGCCCTCGACGCAGCCCGGCCGTTTTTACCTGGGCACACGATCCGGCGAATTATACCAGTGCACATTCCAGTAGGTTCGGGACCCGCTATTCGGGCGAGCTGCCGGCTTCTTCTTCCGCCGGCGCCTTCTTTTTGCGCAGTCCCAGTATTTCCGGCAGGTCTTTCAGGGTGTCACGGAAGAATCCGCCGCGGCGCTCACCCGTACCGTACTCCCGCCCGCTGATCGCCTTGATTTGAAACCCCACCAGCATCAGCGCGCCAACGATAAAGATGCCCACCGACAGCAACTGACCCATTGTCATGCCCAGTGACGCAAGGAACGCCGCCGTGCCGCCCAGCTGGTCGGCCTGCGCCGGATCAATCTGCGTGTCGGGCTGACGAATCAGCTCGGCGGGTATACGGAAGATGGCGTACAGGACAAGAAAGACGCCGGCTACCTGCCCCGGGCGTTTGAGGTACCGGCGCAGCACCCACACGATCAGCAACACCAGCATTCCCTCAAGCGCAAACTGCACGATCTGGCTTGGCCAGCGTCCGGGAAACAGGTGGCTGACCTGGTCCCAGATTTCGGGCTTCACGGGCGGTACGTGGTAGATGCTGTCGGGAATGTCCTGGACGCTCACGCCCGGGTTGGCGGCGATATAGTCACTCCGGATGGCCTGCTGCATGGCGTGCTGACCGGCGGACGCTTCGTGGTCCGTGGGAAACTTCATGGCGTACCAGGGCAGTTTGTCCGGGTCTTTGATCGGGTTGCCGTTTTCGTCGGTGATATAGCGCCCGTAGAGTTCACCGTTGATGAAGTTGCCGACTCGGACCATGGCGACGCCAAAGGGCACGATATGGGACGCACCGTCCATGATGTTCCAGAAGTTGTGCTTCTTGACGCGCGAGTAGATCAGGACCGCCAGAGACACACCGATCACCCCGCCGTGGAAAGACATGCCGCCTTCCCATACGCGAAAGATCATGCCGAAGCGCTCACCGGCACTCAGGCCGGCGTCATTCAAAAACAGCCTGTCGAACTGGTAAAACAGCAGGTAGCCCAGGCGTCCGCCAATGAACGTGCCGAGCACGCCGACAACGATGTAGTTGGTGACTTCCGCGGCCTTGATCCGCAGGTATCCGCTTTTCTGTAACCAGCGAAACACCAGGAAACCGAACACGAATGCGACGACGTACATGAGCCCGTACCACCTCAAGGCAAGCACGGGATCACCGGCGTCGTTGCGCAGCAGGGTGAAAATGACCGGGTCGATGTTCGGGTGTTCGAGCAAGGCGAGCATTGGATCCAATCACCGTTTGAACGAGCGGCAGAAGCGCGGCACTTTAGTGGTACGAAACAAACGCCGCTACCCCCGATGTTTCCTTCAATCGACAGCTTGCCAGTGGTTCGAGTCGCCCGCACAATCACCGCATGGCGGACGTGATTGCTACATGCGATGTCGCGATTGTCGGCGGCGGCCCGGGCGGCAGTACTCTCGGAGCGTTGCTGCGAAAGCAGGGACGCAGCGTGTGCATTGTCGAGCGCGATGTCTTTCCACGCTTCCGCATCGGTGAGTCACTGCTGCCCTTCAGTATGGACACGCTCGGTGCGACTGGCGTGCTGCCGAAGATCGAGGCCGGCGGCTTCATGCACAAGCACGGCGCGCGCTTCGTCGTTGACGAGACTCTGGAAGAGGAGTGCTTCTGGTTTCGCAACGGGCTCGATGACGGGCACCCGATGGCGTACCAGGTGCAGCGGGCGCCCTTTGACAAATTGCTGCTCGACCATGCCGTGGAACTTGGCGTGAAGCTGTATCAGCCGTTGGCCGCCACCGGGTTTCGGGTCGAGCCGGATCGCGCCGTGCTGGCCACCACGGGCGGGAACATCGAAGCACAGATCGTTTGTGACGTGTCCGGGCGCTGGACCTTCATGAGCAGTCAGCAGAAGCAACGGCGGATTCATCCGTCCCATCGCAAGATCACCGTGTTCGGGCACTTTCGCAACGTCACGCGCTGTGAGCAGGACCCCGGTAACATCATCATTGCGCGCTTCGGCGAGACAAAGATGGGCTGGTTCTGGCTGATTCCGTTCAGTGACGGCACGACCAGCGTCGGAGTGGTCGCCGACAGCGCCTACTTCCGCGAGTCGGGTAAGTCGCCGACGGAGTTCTTCAGGCAGAGTGTTGCATCCAGCCGGTCCATCGGCCCCAGAATGAAAAATGCCGAGCCATGCGGCGAACTGCGCAGCGAGGCCGACTTCAGCTATACCAGCGAGCGGCACGTCGGTGACAGGCTGATCAAAATTGGCGACGCGGGGGCGTTCATTGACCCGGTCTTCAGCTCAGGCGTATTCCTGAGTGTGAAGGCGGCGGACATGGCGGCGGAGAAAATCGCTAAGGCATTCGATACCGGCGACCTCAGTGAAAAGGCGTTTGCGGATTACGAGCGCATGGTGCGGCGCGGGACGAAAGTGTTTTGGGCCTTCATTGACGCGTTTTACAACAAGGACTTTCTCAACCGAATGGTAACGAGCCGCCGCCGCCCGTTACTTCAGAAGAGCATCACCAGCCTGCTGGCCGGCGACATATACAACGAAAACAACCAGCTCATCAGTTACCTGACGGGTGAAGGCGGCGCCTACGCCGATTCGGAAGTTGCGGAATTGCTCGGGTAGGGGCGCATCAGACGCACTGAGCCCAGCGGCATCCTGATGACGTGTCCGCTTTACCCGGTTCTCTCCGGGGGCTCTGTGTTTTCTGTGCGAGATCGCTCTTCAGTCGTCGCGCTGGATTTTGCCTCTCGCAAAGTACGCAATAGCCGCGAAACCACGCCGAGCCCGCGCAGCGGGCCGAAGACCGAAGA